>JBHJHB010000108.1:0-17624 GCA_050331215.1 Sandaracinaceae bacterium
GCCCGGCAGGCAGCCGATGAACGCGTCGCACGACTCGAACCCGGTGCAGCTGTTGCCGTCATCGCAGAGCGAGTCGTCGGCCAGGTTCGTGCACCGGGCCGCCTCCTCGTCGCAGTCGTCGACCGTGCAGGGGATGCCGTCGTCGCACTGGGCCGTCCCCAGCGCGCAGATGCCGCCGTTGCACACCTCGGTCCCGTTGCAGAAGCAGTTGTCGTTGCAGTCCGCGTTGAACTGGCAGAAGTCCCCCACGGTGCTGCCTTCGACGCACTCCTCCCCGGCCGTGCCCTCGTCCGGAGCGGTGCCCTCGTCCACGCCGAGGTCCACGCTGGTGCCGATGTCCGGGTCACCGCCGCCGCCCATGTCGGCCCCGGAGCTGGTTCCGCAGGCGCCCAGGGCGACGAGGGCCCCGATCAATCCTGTTCGATAGGTCAGGCGCTTCCAGGTTTCAGTCACGTTGCTCTCCATCCATCCGGCAGGTCAAGGCCATGCTGTCGTCGTCGGTTGGCGTCCATCGGACGCCGTGTTCGAAGTCAGGTCACGGGCCGATCTGAACGCTGGCGCTGATCGTCCCGAGGGTGCTCGGGATCGCCACGCCCACGTCGTAGGTCCCGGGGGGGAGGCGCTGGACGATCGTGCCGCCGCCCGTCGTCGTGCTGGCCCGGCACGCGATCTCCGTGCCGGGGTCGTCGCAGTCCCGCGCCAGGCTCAGGAGGTGGAAGGGCCCGGTGGTCTCGATGCTCACGCGCCGGGTCGCCCCGAGGTGGAACGTGAAGAACCCGTCGACGTAGGCCGCGGAGCTTCCCCCGCACCCGAGGCCGCCGGTGTTGCGCAGCCGGGCCACGGGAAGGCTCGCGCTCCCGCTGGTGATGTCCACGGCGTCGGCGCACCGATTGCCGAGCACCGGCCCGGCGGGCGGCGTGAGATCGACCTCAAGCTCGTAGCCCGAGACCGGCTGGCTGTCGTCGGGCTCGAGGACGAGCCAGTAGTCGCCGGCGCGGAGCCCCCAGCGCCGCAGCTCCTCACCGACCCCGCCCAGGGACGCCGCGCAGTCGCGGGGGCTCGTCGCGGGGACGGTGCAGTCGTCCACGAGCGCGTAGCGCACGTCCCGTGGGTCGCCGGCGGGCCCCACGCCGCTCGCCGTCACCGTGAGGTCCTGGGCGCTGGCGAGGCTCAGCGCGTAGACCGCATCCACCGCCGGCCCGGGATGCCGCCCGCATGACGGCGCCGGGTAGTCGTCCGCGAGCGTCACGAAGCCCCCGCTCAGGGCGGCGCTGCTGCGGATGACCGGCGTGCTCGCCGTGCAGATGTCCGTGGTGGGCGGCGGCGTCGGGCTGAGCAGCTCGACGATCAGCTCGTAGAAGCCGCGCTCCGGAAGGCTCGCGACGATCGCGTAGTTGCCGGGGGGCACGGTGCCGAGCTCGACCATCGCCTCCGGCTCGTCCACCTCGTGGCGGTCGCAGATCAGCGCCGGGGCGCTGTCGAAGGGGCAGCTCGTCAGGGGCCGCACCTCCAGGCTGGCCCCGACCGCGTTGAGCCGCGCCCGGACCCGCCGGTCGGTCGCCGCGTCGAAGCGGAACACGGCGTCGAGCTCCGACCCCGGCCCTTCGCAGTCCAGCTCGTAGCGGTCCGTCAGCCCGAAGGAGCTGAAGAAGTAGGTGCCGCTCCGGGGGAGGTCCCGCGCCGAGCCGCAGCGGTCGTTGGTGGCGGGGCACGCCTCCGCGTCCACGAGGTCCGTCAGCCCATCGCAGTTGTTGTCGATGCCGTCGTCGCAGCGCTCGCGCGCCCCCGGGAACACCGCGCCCCCGGCGACCGGGTCGTCGTCGCAGTCCAGGCCGCCGCAGGCGAACGCCACGAAGCCGTCGCCGTCGAGATCCCGCGGCACGTTGACGCAGGCCCCGTCCTCCGTGCAGCCGTCGATGGTGCAGACGCTGTCGTCGCTGCAGTCGCGCCGGAACCCCTTGAGGCAGCCGGCGACGGGGTCGCACGCCTCGAGCTCCGTGCAGGGGTCGTCGTCGTCGCAGCGGCGATCGTCCGGCGTGTTGCGGCAGCTCCAGCCCTCCTCGTCGCAGAGGTCGACCGTGCAGGCCACCAGGTCGTCGCAGGGCGGACGCCCGGGCGCGCAGATGCCCCCCGCGCACACCTCCCGACCGTTGCAGAAGCAGGGGTCCTGGCAGTCGAAGTCCGCGAGGCAGAAGTCGCCGAGGGTGTCGCCGCAGCTCCGGGTGCCGAGGTCCGCGCTGGCGTCGAGGGCGGCGTCCCGGCCCGCGTCGCAGGACGGGCCGCAGGCCGGGCCTCCCTCGTCGCGCATGCCGCCATCGATGTCCCAAACGTCGAACGTCACCGTGCACCCCGTGACGAGCATCGGGCCGAGGAGCACCACCCACGGGAGCCTGCCCGGCCGAGCCGTCATGCTCAGGAGATGTGCTGGCAGGGGGGACTGGCTCATCTTCGAAGCCACGCCCCAAGGTGAGCCAAGTCGGGGGCTTGGTGCATCCTCTCGATGTGACCGCTCCCGCGCACACGCCGCTGCTACGCCTGGTCGGGGGCCCGGACCGAGGGGCCTCGGTGGACCGGGAGGAGACGGATGACGCGGAGCTCGTGGTCCGGGCCCGGTCCGGCGATCGGTGGGCCGAGGAGGCGCTCTACCGCCGCCATGCCCCGAAAGTGCTGAACAGCGCCGTCCACCTGCTCGGGCGCCATGCCGACGCCGACGACGTCGTCCAGGACGCCTTCGTCACGGCCTTCGAGCGCCTCGACACCCTGCGCGAGCCGGGTGCCTTCCGCGGATGGGTCTGCCGGATCGCGGTCAACCTCATCCTCCACCGCCTGCGGCGCCGCAAGATCCTCCGGATGCTGGCCCTCGACGGGGGCACCGACGACGCCACCTTCACGCTCCTGGCCTCCGAGGGAAGCCGGCCCGACCTGCGCGCCGAGCTCGCCGAGCTCGATCGCGTGCTCGCCCGGCTGCCGACGGAGCAGCGGGTGGTCTGGACGCTCCATCGCGTCGAGGGATGGTCCCTCCGCGAGACCGCGGAGCTCGTCGACGCCTCCACCGCGACCGTCAAGCGGCGCCTGGCGGCCGCCGCCAGCGCGATCGAGGTCCACCGTACGGGGAGGGGGTGGACGACATGAGCACGCCGACACCCTTGCACGACATCCTGCCGGACTCCGCCACCGAGGAGCGGCTGCATCGGAACTGGGTCGCGATCGCCCAGCGCCGCGAGCGAACGCGCGCGCGGGGCTCCCACCCGGGGAGCGGACGACCGATGCGCAGCGTCCTCGCGGGGGGGCTCCTGGCGGCGGCGGCGGTCGTCGCGCTCGCGCTCTACGCGCGGCCGGCTGCCGAGCCCGTGGCGGGTCCCCTGCGCGGTCCCGACGGCGCGCCCTGGCAGAGCGTCGAGGCCGCCCGTACGGTCCTCAGCGATGGCTCGACGGTCGAGCTGCGCACCGGCGCGGACCTCGAGGTGCTCGAGAACTCGCCCTCTCGGCTCGCCCTCGTGCTGTCCTCGGGGGCGGCCCGCTTCGAGGTCACCCCGGGCGGGAGCCGACGATGGCAGGTCGACGCGGGACCGGTGACCGTCGAGGTGGTGGGGACGGTGTTCGCCGTGACCCGCGCCGGCCCGCGGGTGACGGTCGACGTGGAGCGCGGCGCGGTCGTCGTGCGATCGGACCTGCTCGCGGACGGCGCCCGCCGCGTGAGCGCCGGCGAGAGCCTCACGCTGGAGGCGCTGCCGCCGAGCCGAGGGGCCGATGTGCCCGTGGGCCCGACGGCGATGACGCCCCCCGACGTGACCGCCCCGCCCCTCGACGTGGCCGCCTCGCCCGCCGAGGTGGCGGCGCCGTCCCCCGACGGGATCGCCCCGGCGGCGCCCCGATCGGCGTCGCGCCGGTCGGCAGGCTCCGGAGGCCGCGGCGCGGCGCGGCGCGCCCCGAGCGCGCCGCAGCTCCGGGCCCGAGCGGACCAGGCGCGGCGCGAGGGCCGCGTCCAGGACGCGGTCGACGCCCTCGAGGAGGTGATGGACCGGTACCCGCGCCAGTCCTCGGCGGCCCTGGCGGCCGTCACCCTGGGCCGCATCGAGCTGCGCGAGCGCGGCAACCCGGGCCGAGCGGCCGAGGCCTTCACGACCGCTCTCGACCTCGGGGTCCCCGGGGCCGTGGCGGAGGAGGTCCACGTGCTTCGCGTCGAGGCGTTCGCGCGGGCGGGGCGCGCCGCCGAGGCGAGGGCAGCGGCGGTCCGCTACGAGACGACGTTCCCGAACGGTCGGCGGCGCGACGTGGTTCGCCGCTGGGTCGCGGGCCGCCTGAGCTCCGGGGAGACGCCGGGCGAGGCCGCCCGCTGAGGCGGGGGCTGGCCTCCCGGCCTCCGAGCGCCTGCCGCGTCCTCGTCGTCGTCCTGGTCGCCCTCCTGGTGGGGCTGGCAGGGCGTCGGGTCGAGGCGCAGGGCAGCCCCCACGTGCGCGTCGTCGTCCCCGACTGCGCCGGCTCGCCCTTCGGCGACGACGCGTTCCGCGCGATGCTCCGCCTCGAGCTGGCGCTGGCCCGGCTCGGCGAAGCGCGGGTCACGGCCACGCCGTCGGGCGCCGACGACGCCGCGATCGCGGCGCGCGTCGAGGTCCCGAGCTGCGAGGAGGGGACCCGGATCACGCTCCGGGTGTGGACCGGGGGCTCGTCGCAGCCGGCGCGCTACGACCTCGACGTCTCGGAGGTGCACCGCGAGCTGAGGGCGCGGGCGATGGCCCTCGCGATCGCGGAGCGGCTCCGCTTCGTGGAGGCGGAGGTGGAGGGGGAAGTGCAGGCGCCGGAGCCGGCCGCGGGGGCGGACGGCGGGAGCGGCGCCGCGGCGGCCAGCGCAGCGGTCGGGCGGCCTCAGCGCGAGGGGAGCCCGAGCCCGCCCGCCGACGCACCGGTCGCGGCGCCCCGGACCGCCGTCCAGGCCTGGCTCGCGCCGGAGGCCCCGGCGTTCCCGCGCGACGGGAGCTGGTTCGTCGGGGGCCGCGTCGGGGTGCTGATCGGGCCCCACGCCAGCGGCGCGTGGCGGCTCGGGGTCGACCTGGGGCCGTCCTTCGCCTGGCGGACCACCCCCTCGGGCCGCGCCGAGGTCTGGCTCGCGGACGTCGGCGTCGCGCTCGGGGTCGAGGTCCCCGTCGAGGGGACGGCGCTGTCCGTCGCGGTGCTGGCCCTGGCGAGCGGCGGCGCGAGCGTCGCGCGGGGGCAGCCGAACGGGGGCTCGTCGCAGGTCGAGGTGGGCGGTGTCGCCTCGGTCGGCGCGTGGGTCCGGGCACGGCTGGAGCTCGGCTCGAGGGTGTCCGCGTTCGTCGACCTCGTGCTCCGGGGGATGGTCCTCGGCGGTCGCATCGCGCCTCCGGACCCCGACGGCCCCCCGCCCGGCGATCAGCCGCCGCTCGGCTGGCGCGTGATCGGGACCGGCCTGCGAGTGGGGATGTCCTTCCCCTAGGACTAGGGGGCCGGGCGGCTACTCCAGGAAGGGGTCGCGAAAGCGCGGATCGGTCAGGAACGTCTCGTCGGTCAGGCTCCGCAGGAACGCGAGGAGGTCCTCTCGCTCCTCCGGCGTGAGCTCGAAGCCGTTGACGAAGATGCTCTTGAGCGGGCTCTCGGCGCCGACCCCGGCGTTGGGGCCCTCCTCGATGGTCCGCCCCCCGGCCGCGTAGTGATCGATCACGTCGTCGAGGGTCGCCGCGGAGCCGTCGTGGAAGTAGGGCGCGGTGACCTCGATGTTCCGCAGCGTCGGGGCCCGGAAGCGGCCCATGTCCCGGAGGTCGGTGCTGATCGCGAAGACCCCGGTGTTGGGCGGCGGATAGCCGCCCCGGCCATCGACGTTGTAGAGGCCGTTGTTGTGGAACGCGACCTGGTCCTGGATGGTGCCGTCGTGGCGCAGGGCGTCGGAGAAGTTGAAGCCGCCGTGGCAGTGGAAGCACTCCAGGCGCTCGCTGAAGAAGAGGTCGGCCCCGCGCTGGGCGCTCTCGCTCATCGCCGTGGCGTCGCCCCGGGCGAACCGGTCGAAGGGGCTGTCCGCGCTGATCAGCGTGCGCTGGAACGCGGCGAGGGCCCGGAGCAGGTTCTGGAGGCCGATTGGGTCCGGGTCCCGGGGGAAGGCCTCCTCGAACCACATCGGGTAGTCCGGGTCCTCCCGCAGGCGACGGAACAGCTCCTCCTCCTGCCCCGCCATCCCGAGCTCGACGGGGTCCTCCCCGAACAGGGGACCGAGCGCCTGCTCCTCCAGGGTGTCGATCAGCGGGTTGGCCCAGGTCAGTCGCGGCACGTAGGCGACGTTTGCCAGGCTCATCGAGCTGCGCGGGTGCACCTCCCCGGTCGAGCCGATGCCCTGCGGCCGCCCGTCCGTGAACGCGAGCTCCTGAAGGTGGCAGCTCCCGCAGGACTGCGTCTCGTTCAGGCTGAGCCGCGGGTCGTAGAAGAGGCGCCGGCCGAGCTCCACCTTGGCGACGCTCATCGGGTTGTCCTCGGGCACCTGGGGGGTCGGGAAGTTCGACGGGAGGTCCCAGGCGTAGTCGCCCTCGCCGCCCGCGCCGGCGCAGCCGGGCAGGACGAGGAGCGCCGCGAGCGCGACGCCGGGGGCGGGGCCGACGCGTCTCATCACGCCAAGCATAGGGCCAAGCGCCGAGGGTGCTCGGGGGGTGCCGTCAGGGGGCTCAGGGGCCGGAGAACAGCTGCTGGGTGCCGGCCGGGTTGCCGCCGAAGGGCAGGCCGAGGCGCTCGAAGACCGCCGGACACTCCGGGTCCTGGGGCCCGCTCATGCAGCCCGGCTGGCCCCCCCCGTCCTGGTCGATGTCGGTCGTGGCGAGCACTCCGGCGATGTCCACCCGGATGCGCTGCTCGGTCGGGTCGAACCCGCTCAGCGTGACCTCGGGCCGGTTCGGGTTGGCGCAGCTGGTGGTCCCACCCATCACGGGGTCGCCGTCGCAGCCGGTGCTGCCGAGGTGGACCCGGAAGCCGTCCGGCAGCCCGGTGGTCGTGCCGTCGACGCGGAGGAACTTGTAGCCGCCCTGCCAGTTCCAGAACATCGCGGTGAGGTTCATCGGCGTGGGGGCGACCGAGACGTCGTCGTGGTTGCGGTCGAAGGGGACGCCGAGCACGAAGCGGATGCCCGTGAAGGGGCCGGACTCGGCGACGGTGCCCTCGACCACCGTGCGCGTGTCGGGGGTGCCCGTCGGGCAGCCCGCGCCGCCGTCCTCGAAGTCGAGGAGCGCGATGTCCTCGAGCTGCCACTCGCCATCCTGGGTCAGGGCGACCGGGGCCTCGGTGCCGTCGTCCGTGAGCAGCCGGACGTCGCTCACGTAGAGGCGGTAGTCGGCCAGGGTGAGGGTGCTGCCCGTGGCCCCGATCCCGTCGTAGGCGACGCCGCAGGCGGCAGCCTCGCCGCCGATGAGGCCCTCGAAGCCGATCGCCACGTCGGTGCTGGTGGCGCCGCAGGCACCGAGAGCGGTCGACAGAAGGAGGCCGCTGGCCAGCAGCGGCAGCGAGCGGAAGGCGCGGGTCATGGTCATCTCCAGTGAAGCGCGAGGCCGGAAAGACGCCGGAAGGAACGAACCGGGAGGACGAAGTGATAGTTGTAGCAGGTCGACGTGAGCCGGGAGCGATAGGCGTACCAGGTCACCTCCGGAGCGTGGCAGCGGGCCGGCCGCCAGGCCAGGGGGCGGATCGTCGCACCCCCGCCGTCGCGGGTGGGGAGCCCTCACCGCCCGCGCGCTCGACCTGTGCTACGCAGGCGGGTGCGACGGGGTTTCGAGCGTCGCCCTCGGCCGTGACGGGGGCTCGACCGCCGCCCGCTCCGCCGATGAGGGCATCCATGACCGAGATGAGCACCCACGATCCCGCCGCCGGTGTCGCGGCGCGCCGCTTGCCGAGGGCCGAGCTGCTCCGGCTGCACGAGCTGATGGTCGAGGGCCGGGGGCTCGAGGAGCGCCTGATCCGGATGCAGCGGCAGGGCGAGGGCTATTTCTGGATCGGGGGGCCGGGGGAGGAGGCCTTCAACGCGTCCCTCGGGCTCCTGGTCAAGAAGGGGCGGGGCCTCGACCACGACTTCCTCCACCTCCACTACCGCTCGAGCGCGACGCTCCTGGCGATGGGGGCGCCGTCGATCGACGCGCTGCGGCAGATGGCCAACCGCACGACCGATCCCTACTCCAGGGGCCGGAACTTCGTCGGGCACTTCTCCAAGCGGGAGTGGAACGTGATCCCGGTGACCAGCCCCATCGAGGTGCAGTATGCGATCGCGATCGGGACCGGCCTCGCCCAGCGCAGGTCGGGCTGCACGGGGCTCACCGTCGTCCAGGGGGGCGATGCCGGCTCGGCGGAGGGCGAGTTCGCGAGCTGCCTCATCTGGGCGAGCCGGCCCGGGGCGGAGCTGCCGATGCTGATCGTCGTGGCGAACAACGCCTACGGCATCAGCACGCCTGCGCACACGCAGCACGGCGAGAAGCGGATCGTGGACCGCGGGATCGCCTTCGGCATCCGCGCGTTCACGTGCGATGGAAACGACGCGGAGGACAGCTACCTCACGCTGCGGGAGGCCCTCGACTACGTCCGCTCGGAGCGCCGGCCGGCGATCCTGGAGTGCCACCTCTCCCGGCTCTACGGGCACTCGTCGTCCTCCGGGTCGAACCGGGTCCCCGATGAGGTCGACTGCCTCGACGTGATCGAGGAGCGCCTCGCGGCGAGGGGCTGGCGCAGCCGGGAGGAGTCGAAGGCGCTCTTCGCGGAGCACGAGGCCAGGATGCAGGAGGCGCACAAGCAGGTCCTCACCGAGCCCCGGCCGACGGGCGAGCAGATCTGGGAGCACGTGTTCGCGGACCGGAACGTCGTGGCCGAGGACCTCGCGGCCCCCGGCCCCGCCGCGGAGGATCGCTGACATGGCGTCGGTGGCCCAGGCGATCCGCATGGCGCTCCACGTCGGCGAGAGCCAGCTGGGGGTCACGGACATCTTCGGCGAGGACGTGGGGCCGCCCCTCGGCGGCGTCTTCACCGCGACCCAGGGCCTGAGGACGGCCTGGAACTCGCCCCTCGACGAGCGAGGGATCATCGGAGCGGCGATCGGCCTGGCGATGGCCGGCCAGAAGCCCGTCTGCGAGATCCAGTTCTGCGACTACGCCTTCAACACGATCGATCTGTTGAAGATCGCCGGGAACACCTACTGGGCGTCGGGCGGCGACTGGAACGTCCCGATGGTGATGATGACCCCGGTCGGGGCCGGGATTCACGGCAGCCTCTACCACTCCCACTCCTTCGACGCGCAGGCGACGCGGATGGCGGGCTGGAAGATCGTCATGCCGTCCAACCCGCGGGACGCCTACGGGCTGATGCTCAGCGCGATCGACGACCCCAACCCCGTCATGGTGCTGCTCCCGAAGGCGCTGATGCGCATGCGGGCCGAAGGGCCGGACGAGCTGATCCCCGGCGAGCCGGAGGACCAGCGGGAGCTCGGCCGGCGGATCGACGCGCCGGTGGGCGACGCCCGGGAGGGCTGGGAGCCGGACTGGCCGGACACGGCCCTCGAGAAGGTGCCCTTCGCCGCCGCCAAGACCCTGAGGGAAGGCCGCGACGTCACGCTCGTGACGTACGGGCGCATGGCGAAGGTCGCCCAGCGCGCGGCGGACGCGCTCCGGGAGGAGGAAGGGATCGGGGCCGAGGTGATCGACCTGCGGAGCCTCCATCCCTACGACTGGGACGCGATCGCCGAGAGCGTGGGCAAGACCGGCCGGGCGCTCTTCGTGAACGAGGACACCGAGGTGACCAACTTCGGAGAGCATCTCATCCGCAAGTGCTGCGACGAGATGTTCGGCGAGCTGCGGGTGGCGCCGCGGCTGCACGCCGGGGAGCACGTCCCGGGGGTCGGCCTCGCCGAGGCGCTCGAGAACGCCAGCGTTCCGGGGCTCGAGAGCACCATCGCGGCGATCCGTGAGATCGCCGGGGCGCCGGAGGTCGGGCGGCGGGGCCGGGCCGCCCCCGTGATGCGCGGTCGACCGTTCCGCGTCGACCCGTCCGAGCTCCACGGCGGGGCGCGGGTCCGCGAGGCGCTCGAGCGATCGCTGCGTAGCCGCTGAGGCCGACGGAAGGCCGGGCCCCCTCGGGAGGCGCCGGAGGAGGTGACGCGTGGGGGGGAGGCCGCTCGAGGTGACCGAGGCACAGGCCCTCGCCTTCCGGGCGCGGCGCGGGCACCTGGCGGGAGGGGGGGCCGCGAGCCCCGTGGACGCGGCCCGCGCGGTGGTCGGCATCCAGGCCCAGGTCGAGGGCCCGGCGCTGTGGTCCCTCGCGATGCGGTGCGCGGACCCGCCGACGGCGGAGGCGCTGTCGCGCCGGATCCTGGAGGCGCGGGATCTGATCCGCATCTGGGCACAACGGGATACGCTGCACCTGTACGCGGCGGCGGACTGGCCGCTCGTGGCGGCGGCGGACCCGTGCTGGCCGATCAGTGGACGGCGGGGGGCGTCTCCGCCCGACGAGGCGCTGGCCGAGACCCGTCGCCGGATGGCGGCGGCGGGCGGGGTCGCGACGCGGGCGGACCTGTTCGACGTCGCGACCGACGAGATGGTGGCGGACATGGCGGAGCGGGTGCCCGCGGAGCAGGCGCGCCGCTACGCCGCCGGGCGCCTGCCGTGGCGCCTGAGCCACCTCGGCGAGGTGTGCCTCGGCCCGAAGGTGGGGCGCGAGCAGGGCTACGCGCTGAGGAGCCACTGGCTGCCCGATCTCGAGCTCCGGGAGATCGAGCCGGAGGAGGCCACGCGGGAGCTCACCCGCCGGTACCTCGCGGTGAACGGTCCGGCGACAGCCCGGGACGTCGCTCACTACTTCGGGACCAAGATCGGCGACGCGAAGAGCTGGATCCAGGGCCTCGGGGACGAGGTCCGCGCGGTGCGCTGCGAGGGTCGGGACGAGCTCTTCGTGCTGGCGCAGGACGCGGACGACCTCAGCGGGGACGACGCGCCGCCCCCGCCGCGCCTGCTGGCGGCCTACGACACCCTGCTCATGAGCCACCACGACAAGACGTGGACGGTGCCGCAAGAGAGCGAGCGCTCGAAGGTGTGGCGGCGCCTCGCCCACGTCAGCGCGGTGGTGCTCGCCGGCGGGCGAGCGGTAGCGGTCTGGACGCACAAGAAGACGAAGAAGCGGCTGACCGTGAGCGTCGAGCCGCTGAGCGGGTGGAGGAAGCGTGACGAGCGAGCCCTCGCGGCGGACGCCGAGGCGCTGGCCGAGCACCTGGGGGTGCCCGGCGTCGAGGTGAGGGTGCGCTGACTCGACCTCCGGCGAGGAGGCCTCGCCCCGACGCACCGTTCCCTCGGACGGAACGAGCCGCGAGAACGGCCGTTCCTTCGGAGGTCACGCCTCCCGGCCGCGGCCATGACGACGCCGCGACCAAGGAGGACATGACCATGACGAGCTTCTTCCGCCTGGCCCTCGCGGGCCTGATCCCCCTGGCCCTCGTGGCCTGCGCCGACGACGGCCAGCTTCCGGAGCCCCCGAGCGAGGACGCGATCCAGCTCGACGTGGCCGAGGACGGCAGCCGCTTCGCGTTCGACCAGGCCCCGGTCGACGAGAACGGCTTCCCGCTGTACGGCAACGACTTCGTGACCCAGGGCTACCTCTACCCGCACGGCTTCCTCGAGGACGGCCCAGGCGTCGCCGAGGACGGCAGCCCGACCGCGCCCGACGAGGTGCTGGGGGAGTGGACCTGCCGAGGCTTCTTCGTCGGCGAGGGCCATTTCACCGAGAGCGGCCCCGTGGTGATCACGACGCAGGTGTTCGACCTCTATGACGAGCCGGGTTACGCGCCGGGCAAGGCCTCGGGCCGCGCCAACGTCGTGAGCGACGGCTACGAGCTGGCGGACGTCGGCGTCCCGACCGCCCGGTCGATCACCGGCGGCACCGGGCCCTACCGGTCGGCCGGCGGCGAGGGCATCCAGACGCTGCTCGGCTTCAACCCGAGCGCGGGTGTCGACCTGCGGGTGACGCTGGACCTCGACCTCGACTGACCGAGCCACACGGGTCCGGGTGGCCGAGCGGGCGTCGAGGCGGATGAGCCGCGACGGAACGATCGGCCTGCCTGCCGGATCAGGCGCCCGTAGCGCGTGCCGCACGCGCTACGGGCGTCGCCGCTTCGGGCGCCAGGGCGCGTCCGGCCAGGCCTAGCCCCGCTGCCACGACGGGCCGAGTGCCACGACGGGCCGAGTGGCGGGCAAACGCCCGGCTTCGGTTCCGGTTGTAGGGTCAGTCGTCCATGCCTTGCACCCCGGCCGTGGCACAGACGCGGTTTCCGTCGAGATGCTCGTGAGATCGCTCGCACGGCTCTCCGCGATCCGCTGCATCCAGGTCGACGAGGTTCGACAGCCGTGATTCGTGAATCCAAGCCGGCGTCATGGACAATCAAAAGAGTATCTTCACGTCGCTCTCCCTCCGTCGGGCCGCGGGTGAATGGGAATTCTGGGCCGCCCTCGCGATGATCGGGTTCTGGGCGTGGCGCATGGCCGTCACGACGACGCCGATCGGCCTCGTGCTCTTCGCGACCTCGGCCGTCCTCCCGGTGTCGGCGTACCTGATGGCGACCGCCTTCCTCCGCCACCGCTCCGTCGGCGACGAAGAGGCGGCGCCCGAGCAGCGCGCCTGACGCGGGCCGGCCCGACCGGTCGGGTGCGCCACTCGGGGCGGGCCGCGCGGTCCCTTTTGGCGCCCGGCCAGGATCGCCTAGGCTCGCTCCGATGCCGCTCTCCGACCTGTCCATCCCCGACGTGCTCCTCCGCGAGAACTGGGAGACGCACGTTCGTTACACCACCGACGGGACGCCCGTTCTCCCCCCCTCCTTCGTCGCGGAGGCCGGTCCGCGCGTGTGGATCGTCGACGTCCGAGACGATGACGAGCTCACCGACGCCGCCGGCCACATCCCGGGCACCTGGCGGATGCCGATCGACCGGGTCGGCGAGATCAAGAAGCTGCTGCCAGGCTACACGCCGGTGGTCCTCGTGTGCTCGGACGGGGCACGGTCGACGACGGCGGCGCGCTACCTCGCGGCCCTCGGCATGACCACCGTCGCCGCGATGAACGGCGGAATGCACGGGTGGCGTCAGGAGGGCTTCGCGTCCTCACGGGACCCGGCGATCCGGCACAACATCCTGGTCGCCCCCGCTCCGGGCAATGGGTCCGACGGGCGCCCCCTCGCGGCGCCGAAGGGCGAGCGGCGCCTCAGCGTCGCCCGGATCCTCGAGCACGTCGGGGACGTCTCGAAGGTCCGGCGCGTCAAGCTCGCCGCTTTCCTGCTCGCCAGCCAGACGTCGTGCGTGGACGGCCGCGAGGACCGCGCGATCATCGGGACCCCCGGCGGCGACGCCGGGGAGCTGGTCCTCGGCCTCGCCGCCGCGGAGCAGGTCGGCGGCAGCCGGGTGGACCTCGCCCACGTCCCGGACCTGACGCGCGCCTTCGCCGACACCTTCGGCGGCATCTACCTCCACACCGACAACCACGCCCTCAACCATCTCGCGCGGGTCCTCCACGGGGACTCCCGCCTGGAGGGCGCCGTCGCGAGCCTCAGCACCATCGACCACTGGGAGGCCTTCCTTCGGCGGCCTCCGGAAGGGGTTCGGGAAGCTCTCCTCGAGCACTTGATGCAGCCCGCCAACGTCGGTTGTGGGCATCTGAAGCTGGCGCTCTTGAACGCCGACACGTACGGCGTGCGCCCCGGCCTCATCGAGGAGGTGTTCCGGTCGTTCTACCGCGGGCTCTGGAGCGGCGCCGCGGACCTCGAGTGGGTGGTCCTCGGCGGGGATCACGCCGAGGGTGCGGTCGTGAACGTCACGATGGAGGGCGAGCTCTGGCCCTTCAGCGAGGTCCCGATGCTCGCGCCGTCGATCGGGGGGGTGCAGATGTTCGTCAACCACCCCCAGGTCGTGACCTATCTTCGCGAGCAGACCGCCCGCTTCCTCTCGTCCCGGGTCGACCACCTGCTCCCGATCGGAAAGTCCCACGGCGACTCCCTCGCCCAGGCGATCCCGGAGCTCGGCGGCGCCCAGGCCATGGCCACGCTGAAGGCCCTCGCCGGCGGCCTGCCGACCTTCAGCGTCCACTTCGGCTCGGACGGGATCGACGTCCAGCAGGGCGACGACATCCCCCGCGCGTAGGCGCCGCGTCACAGCAACGGGATCGCCGCGTCCAGGTCCGTCGCGACGGGGCAGCCGTCGCCGAACTGCTCCCGGTGCTCGTCCCGGCCGTTCGTCAACGCCACGAACGCCACCCCCGCGGCCCGGGCGGCGCCTTCGTCCCAGGAGCTGTCGCCGACCATCACCGCGTCCTCCGGCGCCGCCCCGAGCGCCTCGAGCGCGGCGAGCACCTGGTCCGGGGCCGGCTTGATCCGGTGTTCCGGGGTGCGTGGGATCACCGCGTCCACGTCGATCCCGAACCGCTCGGCAACCCGCCGCGTCGACCGCGGCCCGCACAGGGTGACGATCGCCCGAGGGCGACCCGCCGTCGCCTCGAGGAACCGCTCGAGGCCCGGCATCGCCCGCGCCTCCTCGGCCCCGTGGACCTCGTGCGCCTCGATGAGGTCCGACGCCTCGCGCCACTCCGGCCGTCCGGACAGCGCGACCAGGATCTCCATGGCCTCGAGCGCGCAGCGGCCCCACCCGGTCTCCGGCATCGGGGGAGGCTTCGGCAGGGACCCGAGGTGGTCCCGCACCGCGGCCACCGCCGCGCACCAGTCGGTGTGGTCCTCGAGGTCCACCAGGGTCTTGTCCAGGTCGAGCAGCAGCACCGGGCGCATACCGGGCAGTAGAGCACACCCCCGCGCGCGGGCGCCGGGCCGGCCCGGGCAGCCGGCCCCGGGGGCGAACGACGCCGTACGGGTCCAGTAGGGACGCACGCAGCTCTCGTTTCCTGCTCCGGTCGATTGGGCTTGCAGGGCGGGGATCGGCGCGTACGCTAGGGTCGTTGTCGTCTCGCTGGGGAGTAGGGAATGATACCTCTGGGGCCCGACGGCACGCGGGGCGCCGCCCGAGGCCTCGCCGACGAAGCGTCGGTGTCGGGGCTCCAGGCGCCGCCCTGCTCCTCGCGGTCGCTAGCATGGGTTGCGGCGCCCGGACCGACCTCCAGCGCGGGGGCGGGGATGGCGGCCTGGATCCCGACTCGGCGACCGTCGACAGCCCGTGCCGGCCGGGGATGCATGCCTTCGTTTACGAAGGGCCGAGCTTCTTCGCGCTCAATAGTGCGGTAGCAGCCGACTATCGGGGCGGCGACCTCCGAGTCCTGTTCGGCGATAGCGCCGACCTCGGCGGTCCGCCGATGGCGTCCCTGTTTCCGCGCGAGGGGGAGGCGGTCCACGTCCCCGTCCCCAACCCCAGCACGTCGCTGTGGTTCTTCGCGAGCCACGGGACGGTGTACACGGGCGCGCCCTCCCTGGAGGATCGGGCGGTGATCCTTCAGGCGTTCGACTGGCACGAACGCCGCCCCCTCCAGGTACTGGAGCTGCCGCTTCCGAGCCACCTCGCCGATCTGTCCGTCGTGATCTGGCGCGTTCGACGCCTCGGCCCTTCGGCCTACGCTGCCCACTTCGTCAACCCCTATGAGCACGGCCGAGAGGCCAGGGTCGTCCACCTCGTGCACTGGTCCTTGACGGCTGACGGGGAGGCCTGGCGGGTGCAGGCGCGAACGGTGGACCTTCCGCCGTGTCACCTCCAGCCGTGGCTCGACCTCGAGGGCACCGAGGAAGCGTTCGTGGCCTCGTGCTTCCACGAGGGAACGGACGGCGAGCTGGCCCTGTACATGGTGCGCATCGAATCCTCGGGGGCGATGGAGAGCACCGTGGAGCGGACCGGTCTCCCCAACTTGTATGACGACTGGACCCAGGCGTTCTTCGAGGAGCGCACGGTCCCGACGGCCCTCGGCCCGGTCACCGTCGGCTCACCGCTTACCACAGGGAGAGACCGCTCCCTCCACGTGATTCTGCGCACCGACGAAGGGTGGCAGCGCCACACGGTCGTCGACCTCCCGGTCCTCGACGTCGAGGAGGCCTCCGGCCCCTACCATCACCTTCACGTCGACGCGGACCCGGACGCAGAGCGCATCGCGGTCGCGGTGACCGAATGGACGAACCGGAGGTGGAATCCGACCCGCCACTATCGGGTCCTCGTGGTCGATCTTTCGCCGCTTCCGGAGAGGCCACCCCGGGTCGAAACCCTCCTCGACCGGTTCCATGACCCCCACCGCGCCGCGGGTCCCGCGCCGCCGCCCTGGGACCGCACCCAGGAGATCATCTCCCTGGCGCTCGAGCCCGGGGGCTCACACGTCTGGATGGGCGTACAGCAGCGCGGGCGCCCGAACGAACGAGGCGAGCCCGTGCAAGACCTGCTCGGCGTGGATCTCTGCATCCCCTGACCCTCTGCCGATCCCTCCGCGCACGCGTGAGATGGCGGTGGTGGTCGGCGCTGTCGTCGTGGGCTCTCACCCCGAACGCGAGCTCTATCGCGCTCCCTGCTGGATCCAGGTCACGAGCACGCGCAGGTCGCGCATCGGCACCGGCGGCAGGCCGAGGGGCATCCCCACGTTCGCCGACGGGGCCGGACGAACGACGGGCTCGAGGGTGTCCTCCCGCGGCAGTCGGAGGTCCCGCGCCGCCTCCTCGTGCCGCCGGAGCAGCCGGCCGACCAGCGGCGGCACCCCGGACGCGTCCGGCGCGAGCACCGAGCGGGTGCTCCCGTCCGGCAGCACGGTGCCGCGGCGCACCCCCGCCGCCGTCGACAGGTCGAGGGCGGTCGCCTCGAAGCCGAGCGCGCTCGCCGACGCCGAGCCGGTCGTGTGCGCATGGCAGTGGATGCACGAGCGGTTGAAGATCCGCCGGACCTCGGCGAACCGCACCTCGCGCGGCAGGGCCCGGATCGCGCCGAAGCGCGGCGCGGGCGGGGGGCGCACCGGGTCCCCGAGGTCCGTGAGGAACAGGAAGTCCCGGATCGCCACCGCGTCCTGTCGCGTCAGCGACGGGTGGGGCATCTGGGTGTTCGGGTCGATCGTGCGCGGGTCCCGGATCCACGCGAGGGCAACGTCCGGCTCGAGGCGGTCCCGCACGAACCTGAGGTTCGGGGCCTCGTAGGCCTGCTGCCGGAGGCCGCGGAAGGCGGCCGGCGGGAGGTGGACGCCGAAGTCCAGGTTTCCGAGGTCGTGGCAGCCGGGGCAGCCGGCCCGACGGAAGGCCGCGCGCCCCGGCGTGACGTTGGCCTCGAGGGGGGCCGGGGCCCGCGGCACGTCCACCGGGCCGGCGCTCGCGCGCAGGAACGCCACGATCGCCCTCGCGTCCTCGGGGGTCACCGGCAGGCGCGGCATCGTCTCCTCGAGCCGGGGCCGCACGTCGTGGGGGTCCTGGAGGAAGCGCACCAGGTAGGCCGGCCGCAGCCGTCGCGCGATGTTCCGCAGGTCCGGGGCGTGGACGTAGTGCTCCACGTGCGGCGCGCGCCCGAGCCCGCTCCGGCGCCGGCCGAGGACCTCCCGGTGGCAGCCGCCGCAGCTGCCCCGGCCGAGCGTCGGTCGGCCCGGCAGCTGGTGGCAGTTGGCGCAGCCGTAGCGGGCGAGCGCCGCCCGGCCGTCCTGGGCGCGCGCCGGCGCGGCCGCCGCGAGGG
>JBHJHB010000109.1:0-6128 GCA_050331215.1 Sandaracinaceae bacterium
CGGGCCGGCTCCCCAGGCGGTCGACCTGCGCCGTCGGCCAGCCCGGCCGCGGCGCGCCCGGCCATCTCTTCCGCGTCGCCGACCGGCTCATCGTCGGTCTCGTCGGGGTCGGCTGCCTACGTGAGGGCCCGGTCGACCAGCGCCTCGCCCACGCGCGCCCAACCCGCGACGAGCCCCCCCAGCACCCCCGCGGCGCGGGCACCCAGTGCCCATCGACGCGACATCCGCGCCGCCTTGACCGTCGGCCGCCGGCTCGAGAGCGGGATCGCGGTCGTGTCCCGTTCCAGGAACGGCGCGAGGGCGGCGGCGAGCTCTCCCATCGAGCCGAAGCGGTCGTCCTGGGCCTTGGCCAGGCATCGGCGGACGACCTTCTCGAGGCCGCTCGGCACCTCGATATCCGGTCCCACCTTCCGGAAGGCGGGCGGAGGGTCCTGGAGGTGCTGGCGGACGCACTCCTCGAGGGTGCCGCCCGCGAAGGGCAGCCGGCCCATCAGCATCTCGTAGAGCATCACCCCGAGCGCGTAGATGTCCGTGCGCACGTCCACCGCGCCCCCCGTGCACTGCTCGGGCGCCATGTACTCGGGGGTGCCGACCATGCGGCCGGCGCCGGTGAGCCGGACCTGAGCGCCCTGGAACTTCGCCACCCCGAAGTCGAGGATCTTCACGAAGGAGCTCGGGGCCCCGGTCTCCGGGTCCCGGACGAGGACGACGTTCTCGGGTTTGAGGTCCCGGTGGATGATCCCTGCGGCGTGGGCCGCCGCCATCCCCTCGGTGAGCTGGAGCACGATGTCGACCGCCCGCGTCCACGGCACCTGGGGCTGGCGCTCGAGGATCGCGGCCAGCTCCACGCCGTCGAGGAGCTCCATGACGACGTACGCCTGCCGCCCCTCGAGGCGCCCGAAGTCGTAGATGGTGACGATGTGCGGATTGCCGACCGCAGTGGCGGCACGCGCCTCCCGCCGGAAGCGCTCGAGCGCCTCCGCGAGCTGGGAATACTCCTTGCGGAGCACCTTGATCGCGACCGGCCGCCCGAGGGTCTGATGCACCCCCCGGAACACCAACCCGGTGCCGCCCTCGGCGAGGAACTGCTGGATCTCGTAGCGCCCGTCGAGGACCTGGCCGAGCCAGTCGTCCGCGAATCCCTCGGGACGAGGGAGCGCGGCGATCGTGTCCGCCGATTGGAACCGTCGGTCGGTTCGCGCCCCCACAGTGAGTAGAGGTGTATCCGAGTCGGCGCACCGCAGCCAGCGAGGCGCGCCGACCCGGCGCGCAGCTATGCGACGCCCTGGACCTCCAGCGAGGAGCTCTAGGTCGAGGTCGGCTGGCCGTTCATCCAGCCATGCCCGATCTGGGCGTTGATCAGCGTGTGGGTCGCGGGCCCGACGATGCCGTCGACGTTGTAGCCCCAGGCCTCCTGCAGCCCCCTGACCGCTGCCTCCGTGGCGTCGTCGAACTCGCCCGTGAAGGCGGTGACGAACCCGAGGGCGGTCAGCCGCCGCTGGAGGTAGGCCACGTCCGAGCCGTCCATGCCCTTCTTGAGGTTCCGGCGCAGGTCGGCGCCGGCCAGGCTCCCGCGCTCGGTCGTCTTGCCCTGCGCCTGGAGCGCGGTCTTCAGCGCGCCGGCCTCCGTGATCTTCCAGCCGTGGCCCGTCTGGGCCTCCATCAGGCCCCGGGTGCCGTCGCCGACCTTTCCGTCGACCGAGTAGCCGAAGGCCTCCTGGAGCTCCATCACCGCGCGCTCGGTGTTCGGGCCGAAGATGCCATCGGCTTCGATGGTGAACCCGAGGCTGGTCAGCTGCTCCTGCAGCCCCTTGACCTCGTCCCCCTTCGCGCCCTTCTGCAACACGTTGGCCATGCCTTCTCCTCCTCTGCGGGACGCCTCGAGCCCGCTTGGCCCGGGCAGGAGCGAGTATGCCAGGAGGGGTCGTCGCGACGGGTGAAGGCCTCGCGACGAAGGTAGCGGGCCTTGCGGACGCTATGGTCCCCGGATGCTGCTCTACGACCATCCGACCGCGCCGAGCCCGCGCCGGGTCCGTATCTTCCTCGCCGAGAAGGGGCGGGACGTGCCCCGGCAGGTCGTCGACCTCGGCGCGCGCGAGCAACACGGCGACGCGCACCGGCGCCGCTACCCCGCGTCGACGGTCCCCGTCCTGGAGCTCGACGACGGCACCTGCATCGGCGAGTCGATGGCGATCTGCCGCTACCTGGAGGCGACGTGGCCCGACCCGCCGCTCCTCGGCAACGGGCCCAAAGAGCAGGGGCTGATCGAGATGTGGAACCGGCGCATCGAGATGGAGCTCTACCTTCCGGTCGCCGACGCGCTCCGGAACCGCAGCCCTCGCTTCGAGGGCCGGGCGCTGGCCGGCTTCGCGAGCGGCGTCGAGCAGATCCCGGCGCTCGCGAAGCGAGGCCAGGTGGTCCTCGACCGCCTGCTCGACCACCTCGCGCCGCGCCTGGCCGAGCCGACGGCCTTCGTCGTCGGGGCGCGATTCGCGATGCCGGACATCTGGCTGCTGACGACGGTGGACTTCGCGGAGCGGGTCGGGGTGCCGCTCGTCCAGGGGCGGCCATGGCTCCAGGCGTGGCACGAGCGTGCCTCGGCCCGACCGAGCGCCCGGGCCTGAGCGGCGGGGCTCGACGGGACCTCCTCGCCGGACGTGCCGAGCGCCAGTTCGACCGCAAGACCCGGAGGGCGACGGTCGCCGATCGACGCCAGCCTCTCGAGACCTGGGCCGTCACCGAGCGCATCCTCGGGACCTGGCTCGCCCCTCACCTCGGGAGGACCGCCTTGCCTCGCTCCACTCCCCCGGCCACGCCCCCGTGGCCCCGACCGCCCATGCCGAACCGTGACCACCACCCCGAGCCCCGCCGCCCAGCCCCCGGCGCATCCCGGGACCGGCAGCCCCGCGTCGGTGGCGTCCAGCCCGATCCCCCGTCCCGAACGGAGGCGCTCGCCGGCCCCGAGGCCTTGGACGCCGCCGCACGTTGGGCGGCTGACGAGGCCGCACGTTGGGCGGCTGTTCAAGCCAAGGATCCTCGCGCCGACGGCGCCTTCGTGTTCGCCGTCCGGACGACGGGCGTGTTCTGCTACCCGTCCTGCGGAGCCCGGACCCCCCGGCGGCTCCACGTGACGTTCTTCGCCACCCCCGAGGAGGCGGCGGGGGCCGGCTACCGCCCCTGCCGGCGATGTCGCCCGGACCTGCCGCCCGCCCGGGAGCGTCGCGCCCGGTCGATCGCGCGGATCTGTCGCCACCTCGAGCGGGTGGAGGGGCCCCACCGGCTCGGCGATCTCGCCGCGCGTGCCGGGCTGAGCCCCTCGCACTTCCACCGGGTGTTCCGGGCAGTGACCGGGATGACCCCGAAGGCGTACGAACGGGCCGCTCGCCAGCGCCGCCTTCGCCGGACCCTCTCGAGCGCTCCCTCCGTGAGCGCCGCCGCCCACGACGCCGGTTACACGTCGACGGGGCGCTTCTACGCGGACGCCGCGGCGGGGCTCGGCATGTCGCCCGCCCGCTACCGCCGCGGCGGCGCCGGGGAGACCCTGCGCGTCGGCAGCGCCCGGAGCCGCCTGGGCGTCGTGCTGGTAGCCGCCACGCATCGCGGCGTGTGCTGGCTCGGGCTGGGCGATGACGCGGGCGCCCTCGAGGCCGAGGTCCGACGCGACCTCCCGGCCGCGGCACTCGAGCCCGACGACGGCGCGCTCGGCGCGTGGCTCGCCGCGGTGCTCGCGTACGTCGAGGCGCCCGAGACCGGCCTCGACCTCCCCCTCGACGTGCGCGGCACCGCCTTCCAGTGCCAGGTGTGGGCCGCGCTTCGGGAGCTCGCGCCCGGCGAGACCGTCACCTACCGCGAGCTCGCCGAGCGCCTCGGCCGACCCACCTCATCGCGGGCGGTCGCACGCGCGTGCGCGACCAACCCCGTGTCGCTGGCCATCCCGTGCCATCGGGTGGTCGGAAGCGATGGGTCCTTGCGTGGCTACCGGTGGGGCATCGAACGCAAGCGCGCCCTTCTCGACGGAGAGCGGGCGTAGGGCGCGGCGGCCCGGCTCACCTGGCGCGGCCGTGGCGGAGAGGCTCGCCACCGGGAGCGCCCCACCCCGCGAGCCCGAGGTCCAGTCGCCGAAAACCGTCGCGGGCGCTCCGGCTTCGCTCGCCCCGCGTCCGCATGGCGCTGGACCTCCCTCGGACCGTGACATCAGTCGGGGAGGTCGAGCGACCGGCGCAGGGTCCGTACCGCTTCTGGTGTACCGTGGGCGCGGCAACGCACGCGGTCGGAGGGGAGCGGAGCGATGGCGCAGCACGACGGTGAGGGCGGGGGCGGGTTCGGGCAGCCGCCCGGTGGAGGGTTCGGCGACGGACAGGGCTTCGGCTCCCCGCCGGGGTCGCAGCCGCAGCGTGGAGTCGGCTCACCCTCGGCGACCTACGGCCAGGGCGGGCCGTTCGGAGGCGCCCCTGGGTACGGCTCGGCGCCGATCGTCCCCTCCGCGCCCGGCTACGGCTACGGCGTCGACCCGCTGACGCCGCCGGACGCCTACAAGACGGCCGGCGTCTTGATGATGATCAGCGGGATCCTCAACTTCATGGTGGCCGGCACGATCGTGCTCGCGCTGCTTCTCACCCTGCTCTTCGCCTGCATCAGCCCCATCTGGATGGCCGCCCTTGGCGTGGCGGTGTTCGAGGTGGTGGTCGGCATTCAGGCTATGCAGGGCAACCGGAGCTCCAACGCCAAGGTCGCCGCCATCCTCGGGCTGGTCGCGGGCGTCATGTGCAGCAACGTCTTCAGCGTCGTCCTCGAGATCGCCGCCCTGGTGATGCTCAGCAAGCCCGAGGTCCAGCGCTTCATCGGTTAACCGAGCGCGTAACGCAGCAGCAGAGCCAGGAACGTGACGAAGCCGAGGGCGCCGGCCGCCATCAGGAAGATACCTAGCGCTCTCGAGTACTTTTCCACGCTAGTCCAGAGTCCGGTGGCGCGGACGGGTCCTCGTCCGGTCGCGGCGCAGCGTGATGACCGCAGGCCCGGGTGTCCACCGACGCCGCCGCGGCGACCGCGCGGACCGAGGCGCGGGACCTTCGGGCTGGGCGTCGCCGAGCGCTGAACGCCACGGTGAGCGTGAGCCGGCCGTCACTTGGCCGCTCCCGTGGCGGGTTCCCGCCGCTCCGCGCGAGGCTGCGGCTCGGCGTCCGAGACCACCGACGCGCTGCCTTCGTCCCGCGCCTCGGCCCCGGACGACGATGCGGAGGCCGCCGTCTTGGCGGACGGCGCCGCCTTTCCCACGCGCACCTGTCGGTCGTGGATGCCCTCATCGTCCTTGATCGCGCGGAGCAGCGCGGGCAGATCGCTCTGCTCGAGGGCGTCGTCCAGGCGCGTCAGGCGCTGCAGGGTCTCCGGCGGGACCGCAGCGCCGCCGTCCAGGGTCTCGGTCACGTCGGCGTGGGCGCTCCGCCACAGCTCGCCGAGGAGCCGGAGCGGCGCCGAGGGCGCCGACGCGAGCGGCAGGACGAGCGGGGCGGCGTCGCGCGAGGCGACCTCGCTGGACGACCCGACGCCCTCCGAGCCGCCGTCCGCGGCGGCCATCCATGTCTTGAATCGGGCCGCGAGGTCGGCGTCGGTGCGCGCGGTCACGGCCGCGAGGGACTCCGCGATCGCGTCGATCTTGTGGGCGATGGTTCGGCGGCGGGACTTGAGCGACCCCCTGCGTCCCGAGCCGTCCGGATCGCGACGCGACAGCCAGTGGCCGAGCGCCGTCGCGCCCAGGGATCCGGCCAGCCCGACCCCCGCTGCCACCAGCCCGACCACGTCCGCCACGGACGGGAGACTACCAGCCTGACCGAGTGCCGCGAGGTGACCCGCGAGCCGCATGAGACACGGGTCGAGCCCTCCGTCCTGCAGGATCGCGATGTGACCGCCCGGGAGGAACCAAGCGCAGCAGGATCCCCCGCCGGAGGCCCTGAGGCCCCCGGAAGACCGCCACCCCCGGAGGACCGCAACCGCCCCACCGCCACCACCAACGTACGATTCACCAACGTACGAGTCACCCCCGAGGACTGACCAACGTACAAGTCCGCACCCGCCGCCAGGAGGCCCACCCAACGTAAGAGTCGAAAGCCAGAGCGAAGACGGACTCGCCG
>JBHJHB010000110.1:0-11578 GCA_050331215.1 Sandaracinaceae bacterium
CTCGGCCTTCCACTTCGCCTGCAGCTGCTGCACCAGGTCCATGGCGTCCCTCTTGGCGCCGGGATGGAGGACCTGAGCGACCTGCTCGATGAGGCCCTCGCCCTCCCGGCTGATGATGACAAGGTAGCTGAAGACGCTCTCGAGCTCGCGCAGCTCCGGCGGAACCAGGCTCGTGGGGACCGGGCAAAGCGAGGGCCAGTCGACCGCAGCGACGAGGTCGGGGGGAAGGAGCTGCCGCAGCAGGGCTCCTCCCTGCTCGATGTCCGTGAAGACGCGCTTGAAGAGGGCGTCGTGGGGGGTGGTGACGTCGCCCGGCATGGAGCGACGGTCGCACGGAGCGAGGCGTGCCCCAACCGTCGACAGGATGACCCGTTCGGCCGATGGCCGCGCGTCATCACGACCGACCAGGAGCTCGTGTGGGACGCGGCGAACAAAATCGTCGCGACCGTCGACCACCGTGCTACCCGAAGGGCGCACGGGAGACCTACTTGGTCGACGAGGCGAGCGACCAGGGAGAGGTATCATCCCTTGACGACCTCGTGCCAGATCCCCAGGACGCGTGGCTGCCACTCCGTATTGAGCCGCACGCGAACAAGAGAGGCTGCGCGGAGCATGCGACTCACGGGCGCAGTCGATTCTCGTGCAGTTTCCGAGCGCGGGGCACTCGGGAGGCTCAGGCGGAGCGTGGTGGCGTGGCTCACAGTAAGGCTATAGGCGGGCGGTTGCTTCGTTTGCTCTTGCGCCGGGGCCTCCTCCGTCCCGCCTTCGCGGTGCTGCTGACGTGTTCTTCGCTCTGGAGCTTGGCGTCCTGTAGCGCTCCGATGCTACCGGGAGCGAGCGCACCTCCCGCCGAATCGGATGGATCCGAAGGCCTAGGCTCACCACCCGATGCCGTAGCGAGAGTCGCGGATCATTCGAGCCTTCAACATCGAGACGTCCAGGGTAGGACGATTGTGAGATCAAGGTAGCGTGTGTGCCTTCTCTACGTTCGCCAAGCTCCCGAGCACTACAGAGACCCGACCGTCGCATACGCTGCCGTTCCCTGCGGAATCTTGATCACGAGGTGGTCTGGGCCTCGAGAAGGCAAAAAGACCGCTGTTCGCCTCGGTCCCGGCGTCAGATTGTTGAGCACGCCAGTTCGTGGCCCGAGGTCTTTGATCTCGATGTTGAGGTGGGATGGCCGGCGTACAGCGCGACGCCTAGGCTCAGAGACAGGATCCGCATCCTAATCGACGCACCAGCCCGCCAGAGACAGTGTTCAGGCATGTCGGACTTCATCGTGCACATTCGAACATCCCGACCACGTACTCCGCATCGATTCTGGGCTGACGAGTGGCCGTGCGATTGGTCTTCACCCTTCGAAGCTCCCTGCCTGGGTGTCTTGGCACATGGTTGATGAGATCTTCGGTGGCGTCGGCTATGTCGTTGAGTGGACGGTGGACGTGCGCAACGAGCGGTGTATGGCACGCGAGGCGGGCAGGTAGATACTGGCGTGCAGCCTGCTGAGGCTCGACAGCCTCGAGCGAGCCCGCTTCAGCGCTCGAGGCGCTCGACGCAGCAGTACGGGGAGTCGGGGGTCCAGGTGCGAGGGGGTGGGACCTTCGGCATCAGGAGCTGGAGCGCCCGGCACTCGCGGGGTCGCACCCGGACCTCGGCCAGCTTCGACTCGTAGTGGTCGGAGTACACCCCGCGGAGGATGTAGCGGCCCGTGGGCAGCTCCACGGCGAAGTGCCCGTCGAAGTCCGTCTGCACGTGGCGAACGCGCCGGTGGTCGTCGTAGCGGAAGACGTCGACGCGGCCGGCGGGGAGGGTGTCGCTGCTCTCCTCGTCCATCATGACGCCCCGGACACCCTGCCCCCGTCGGCAGTCCGGGGCGCCGCGGGGCGGCGCGTAGGGAATGGCGGACGGGAAGGTGCGGCTCGCCGGGGCCGTCGCCGGTCCGCACGCGGCGAGCAGGAGCAGGAGCAGCAGGAGCGAGCCACGCGTCACGGGGCACAGCCAGGCGCGGCGGGCGCCGGCCGCGACGGTCGGTTGGCCGGCGACGCGTCGCATCCCCATGGCCGAAGCCTACCGCCCGATGCGGGTGCTGGGGACCGTCGCGGCCGCGCGTCCGGGACGCCTACGGGAGGGAATCGAGGCGCCGGACCAGAGCGGGCACGTCGACCCGGTCGGCGCGGTAGGTCGCCCACCCCAGCGGGAGCTCGAGCAGCCACACGCGCTCGCCCTCCGGCGTGACCTCCTCCACGTGACAGCGCTCTCCCGGAGGCGGCCCGTTGCCCCATCCGATCAGCGTGTTCCCGTTGGCCAGGCGGTCCGCGTCGCCCCAGATCCTTCGGAACCAGCCCTCGGGCGCCTCGTACGCCCAGGCGAGCTCGGCGGTCATCGCGTCCATGTCGAGGCGCACCTCGAGGGCGCGGCTCGTGGGCCGGAGCTCCTCGTGCCCGTTGTCGAACATCAGGATGTTGCCGCTCGGCAGCTCGATGGCCGAGTGCTGCCGGTAGAACACGGCATCGGGCTCGATGTCGAAGTCCCCTTCCGGGCCGAGCCGCCACCGGATCTCCCCCGTCGCCTCGGAGACGCGGGTCACGCTATCGATGTTGCGATAGGAGAGAAGGAAGTCGCCTGGCTCCTGGGTCGGCTGGAAGGTGTTCAGGTGGGCCCAGTCGTGGCCGGTCGCCGGCGGCGGGTTCTCCGCCGTGAAGTGGTCGCAGACGTTCCAGCGCCACACCTCGTCGCCCGTGTCCATGTCCACGCGGATCACGCCGCCGGCGATCCCGTTGCCGAAGCAGGTGCCCTTGTTGTGCAGGGTCGTCACGTGCCCCGCGTCCGGGTAGCGGCGGATGTCGTGGTGGGCGATGGCGCTCGATCCGGACCAGAGCGTCGCCCCGTCCCACCCGACGAGCTGGAGGTCGTTCTCGCCGGTGGCGCCGATCAGGATGCCCTCGGGCTGGACGCTCACCTCGTTGACGCCCGTGTTGAAGGCGTAGTCCCCCGGGGAGTAGTACCAGCGGTAGCGTCCGTCCTCGTCGACCAGCGCGATCACGATCGGGTCGGCCGAGCCGAGGTTCATCAGGCTGACCAGGGTCCACCCCGGCTGCATCCGGTCGGGCTCCGACGCCGGCACCGAGATGCCGCTCCGGGCCGGGAAGGAGCGCGGGACCTGGTCGACCTGGATCGACTCGGACCGGCTCCCCCGTCGACCCTCCGCGTCCGCCGAGCGCAGCTCGAGGTCGCAGCGATCCCGGGGGACGAGGCCCATGACGAAGAGCGCGTGCGCGGTCTCGAGGGTCGGGTCGACGAAGCTCGTCCGCATGCCGCTCTCGCAGACGATCTCGAGCTCCGTGTCGGCGGGCGCGTCCGTGGTCCACTCGACCGTGTAGGCGAGGGTGCTGCGGACGGTCTGGGTCACGTAGACCTCGTCGAGGTCGAGGCTCCCCGGCCCGGCGTCGTCGAGACCCATGTCCTCCGCGCTCCCGTCCGCCACTCCGCAGCCGATGGCGACGAGCGCGCTCGCGACGAGGAGGCGCGGGGGTAGGGCTCGCGTCCCTCGACGCGGTCGCGGTCTACGGGAGAGCTCGGGACGCCCGATCGGCTGCATGGGTCATTCGGTCCTGATCAACGGGTCGAGGAGAAGAAGGTCGCCCACCGGGACGAGCAGGGAGATCCGCATCTCGGCCGGCGCCAGGGTCTGGCCGTTCCGCTCGTGGACGGTCAGGAGCAGGAAGTCGCCGAGGGAGGTCTCGTAGTTCTCGGCGGGCTCCACCTCGTAGGTTCCGGCCTCGCGGTAGAGCGGCGTCGAGCCCGGGGGGTCGCTCTGCCGCTCGAGGACGAAGGCGCCCCCCGTGCCGAGCTCGAGCTCGTCGGTGAAGCGCTGGACTTCGCCGCCCGGCGCTCCGTCCCCGACCTCGGCCGCTCGCTCGTACCTCCCCACGAACGCGGCGCCGTCCCCCGCCACGCGCACGAACGGTGCCTGGCTGAGGTAGAGCTCGTTCACGAACAACGCCGTCACCTCGACCCGCTCCACCGTCTCCGGGTCCTCGTCCCCACCGTCGCGCGTGCGCTCCTCGACGCGGAGCGTCGACCCCTCGATGCCCCAGGTCCCGGTCCGCCGCTCGGCGGTCTCGTCGGGCAGCACGAGCTCGTGAGCGAGGCCGTCGAAGGTGCCGTCGGCGCGGAGCTCGCTCGTCTCCCGGCCCACGATCGCCTGCGAGCCGTCGTAGGAGCGCAGCTCCCACGCGTCCGCGGTCGCCTCGTCCAGGGGCGGCACGATGATCGAGTAGAGGCTCCGCGTGGCGTTCCCGTCGCCGTCCGTGACCCGCGCGCTCGCCGTGACGCCCACGGGCAGGGCGACCCTGACGAGCCAGTTGCCCCGCTCGAACGCGGCGGTCTGGTCATCGAGCGGGGCGCCGTCCGCGCCGACGATCGCGACTTCGAGCGCGTCGCTCGGGGTCTCGGCGTCCCTCACCTGAACGGTCCACACGGACGGGACGGGCCCCACCGAGATCCGCTGGACGTCTCCGTCGTCGAGGTCGACGAAGCCCGAGACGCCATTGACCGTCAGCTCCGCGCCGGCGCTGCGCACCGTCGGCGGCTCGCCCACCGGTCCGGCGTCATCGACGGGACCGCTGCCCGCCCCGCATCCGAGCGCGATCAGCGCCCACGCCACGGTCGCCCCGAGCACGCGCGCAGCGCTGCACGGAGGCACGCATCCTCGTGCGGGCCAGAGGCGGCGCGGGACGTCAGGGTCGACGGGTGACGGCCAGGGGTCCCCACGCCCTGCCCGTCGGAAGACCGAAGCAAGCATCGGCCGTCAACGTGGCACGCCACGGCGGGGGGCCGCAACGCCCAGGGCGGACGGCGGGCCGCCCGGGCCGCGCCGCCGACAACGCCGGTGACGTCCTCTGGACGGGGGGTATATCGTCGGAGCGATGACGGATTGTCGACTCATGCTTCTTCTGCTCCTCCTGTCGGGGGTGCTCTTCGCTGGCTGCGCGGACGACGGCCGGCCCGTCCTCTCCGGCTTCCTTCTCGCCGAGAGCCCGAGCAGCGTGCTGGCCTACACCGTGGCGTTCGATACCGATCTCCCCGCCACCACGGTCGTCGAGGTCGTCGCGGACGACGGGGAGGTGCTGACCGTTCCCGCCGACGCCGCGATGGCGACGACCCACGAGCTCACCATCCTCGGCCTTCGCGCGGAGACAACCTACACGCTGGTCGTCCGGGCCACCGGGCCCGGCGGGGGCGAGGCTCGGCGGGAGGAGGCCTTCACGACGCGGGCGCTTCCGGATGACCTGCCGCCGCTGGACGTCGAGGTGCTGGAGCCCGACCGGGTCGAGCCGGGGTACACCTTCTTCGGCATCCGCCGCTGGACTCCGGCCGTGGACGGGGAGTACGGCTACCTGCTCGCCCTGAACCGCGACGGCGATGTCGTCTGGTACGTCGACCTCGGCCACGTGCCGGGGCCCGTGGAGCAGCGACCGAACGGCAACATCGTCTACACCTACCAGAACCGGAACATGGCGGAGCTCACGCCCCTCGGTGATCGGGTGTGGTCCAGGGCTGCGGGGGACCTCGGGATGGACAGCTTCCACCACGAGAACCACCTGCTCGCGGATGGGTCGATCCTCGTCCTGGGGACCGAGCTCCGAACCGTGGGCGGCTACCCGGACGACGCCACCTACGACGTGGTGGGCGACACCGTCGCGCTCCTGGACCCCGGGGCGACGACCGTGCTCCACGAGCACTCCCTGTTCGACGTCCTGGACCCCCTTCGCACGCGGCCCGGCTTCGACGCGACGTTCTGGAACGGCCACTACGCCGACGTCTCGGACGGGACCAAGGACTGGACCCACGGCAACGCGGTGGTCGTCGATCCCTCGGACGGGAGCTACGTGGCCTCGCTACGTCATCAGGACTGGCTGGTGAAGGTCGCGGCGGACGATGGCTCCCTTCTCTGGCGCTTCGGCCACGAAGGCGACTTCGCGCTCACCGACAACGGCCTGTTTCCCTTCCACACGCACAGTCCGGTCTTCGACGACGACGGCGTGCTCCTCGTCTACGACAACGGGAATGCTCGCGTCGGTCTCGAGGGCCCGCCCTTCACGCGCGCCGTGGCCTACCGCCTGGACGAGGCGCAGATGACGGCGACGGAGCTCTGGGAGTACCGAGGCGACGAGCCCTACCACGCCCCCTTCGTCGGCAGCGTGCAGCGCCTCACGAACGGGAACGTGCTGGTCACCGACGGCGGGCTGATCGAGGGCTGCCCGAGCGCCGATGATCCGATGGCCTGCGTGCCGCAGAACACCCGGCAGAAGTGGGCCCGGGTCACGGAGGTCACCGGCGACGCCGACGCGACGGCCGTGTGGCGGCTGACCGTCCGGGACGACGCCGAGGAGTCGCCGACGGGCTACACCGTGTACCGGGCGTACCGGATCGCGAGCCTGTACGGCGCGCAGTAGCCCGCGGCCCGAGGCCTGCCGACCGCCAGCTCCCGGGCAAGCGGCGTGGCCGCCCGGGGATCGCGGCGCACTGCCTCCCGTGCACCGGCCGGCGGAGCACGGGAGGCTCCACTCGCCGCGCCCCGGCTCCGTACCCCTTCGTGCGGCGATGCGTCGTGCGCCGCGGAGCCATCCCGTGTGTGCGCTCTCCTCGGGATGCCCCTCGGCACGCAGCGTGCTTCACCCTGCGCGACCACGGAGGAACCTTGGCGACCCGCTGGACCCACGCCCGACATCCTGTCCACGCCGTCACGTTGGTGCTCTCTGGCGCCCTCGGGTGCAGCGGATCGCTGGCCATCCAGGGCCCTCAGGACGAGCGAGACGCCGGACGCGCCGTCGTCGACCGGGACACGGGAGCCCCGGCCTCGACCCCGGACGCCGGCTCCGTCCTGCCCGACCTCGGCCCCACGGTCGGTGCCGACGCGGGCCGGCCGGACCCGTCGGAGGACGCGGGACCCCTGCCGCCGACGGACTTCGTCGAGGTGGACGGCCTGGTCGTCTTCGAGGCGGAGCACGCCCACGAGCAGATCCGCGACGAGTGGACCCGCTGGTACGCGTTCACCGACGGCGCGCCCGACCCCGACGTCATGTGCCGCACCCACGTGTCCTGCGGCGGGGGGAACGCCCCCGACTGCAACGAGTACGGCGACTGTGATCCCGACGCGATCGACCCTGCCGACGCCAGCGGCGGGACCTACCTCGAGGCTCTCCCCGACCGCCGCCGGACCGATCACGAGCCCGGCACGGGGGGCCAGATCGGCGTCGTGAACGACCCCGACCGTGCGCCGACCCTGCGCTACCGCGTGCGCTTCGCGACGCCTGGCCGCTACTACGTCTGGGTGCGGGCACGAGGTCAGGGGCCGGCCGCGAACGGGCTCCACGTGGGCATCGACGGCACCTGGCCCCGAAACGAGCTCACCGACCCGTCCAGCATGCGCCTTCAGTTCCGGAACGGTTGGCGCTGGACCCAGACCCGGCGAGGCGGCCGAAACCACACCGGGGTTCCCGCCACCGAGGAGGTCAGCCTTCGGGACGCGAACGTCTGGATCGAGGTCCCCGACGCGGGCGTGCACGTGATCATGCTCGGGATGCGCGAGGACGGCCTCGAGATCGACAAGGTCCTGCTCACAATCGACCCGGACCTCGAGCCGCAGGACTTCGGGCCGCCCGAGACGACGCCCTGAGACCGGCAGAGGCCGAAGCTCGCGGCGGCGGGGGTGTCGAGGTCCAGGTCCTCGCCTAGAGTCGACCGGAGCGCGGGGCCCCCGGGGGGGTCGCCGCGTTCGCCGCCGGGCACCGGCGGGCCTGACAACGAGCGAGGAGCGAGGACATGGACCTACCTCTCGGCGTTCTGGCCGTGTACGGCGCCCTGGCCGTCTGGGCGGGGCTCCTGGTCGACGCGCTGAGGCGGCGCTCCTACGCGCTGTTCCTCGGGTTCGGCATCGCGCTCTTGCTCGTCCTCAACGTGCGCTACTTCATCGAGGGAGCGCCCGCCTCGATCGCGTTCTTCATCGGGATCTACGACGTCCTGGACAACCTCGGCCTCTCCGCCGGCGAGAGCGCCGCCGCGATGGCGGCCTGCCCGGGGAACGACTGCAGCGTCTGGGGCGACATGTTCGCGGTGCATCCCGCGTGGGGCGTAGCGTTCTACGACCGCTTCCTGAACGGCCCCGCGCTGCGCACGAACCTCCTCCATGGGCACGTGCTGTTCAACTCGCTGACGTTCGTGCTGCTCCACCTCCAGCTGCTGTGGCCCGGCCACGGGGCCAGGCGCGCCCAGCACCGGCTTCTCGGTCGCGCGACCTTCGCGACGCTCACCGTGGGCGTGGCGTGCGCGGTCTGGCTCGCCTCCGAGCATGGACCCGTCGGCGAGTATGGCGGGAGCCTCTCGATGTGGGGCTTCTACTTCATGTCCGCGTGCGTGTACGTCTGCGCGGTGATGGGCGTCGTCGCGATCCGCCGCGGCGACCATGCCGCCCACCGCGTCTGGATGATCCGCTTCGCGGGCTCGATGTGGGGCTCCTTCTGGCTGTTCCGCGTCATGCTCTTCGTCCTCGACCCGCTCCTTCGCGACGTCGAGGCCGCGGCGATCCAGACCTGCATCTGGCTCTCCGCGCCGCTCGGCATCGTCCTCGCCGAGGTCTACCTGCGGCGAGCGGCGGCGCGGCCCGACCGGACGGTGAGCGAGGCGGTGGTCGGGGAGGCCCCGGCGGGCGGGTAAGGCGACCGACGGCGCCGGGCCGCTCGTGCCGTTCTCCTGCGCGGTCGCCCCTTCACTCCTCGGTCGCCAAGGGGTCGGCGGGGAACACGGGCAGCACGGTGCCAGGGTCGGGCGCCGGGCGCCGGGAAGTGTCCAGCAGCTGCCGGTTGTCGATGTAGTCCACGCCTCGATCGAGGCGCGAGGGCGGGTAGCCGGGTGCCTGGAGGCAGATCCCGATGGGGTGCCCGCGAACCACACCGTCCGCCAGGTCGAGGGATGCTTGCTCCGTCAGGTGGACGCCGCAGGACAGGCCTCGGGCCAGCTCGAAGCTCGTCACGTCCACGTCCGCCGATCCGTAGACGGCGAGGCTCACGCCGTCCGGCCGCCCGCCGCACTCGGGCTGGCAGTCCGGCCGCATCGTGCCGAGCACGGTCAGGTCGGTGACCGTCGCGGTGGCGGTCCCGTCGGCCCCCCCCGTTCCGGAGACCAGCAGCCCGGTCTCCCGGTTGTTCACGAGCTGGGCGCGGATGAGCGTCAGGGTGGCGCCGCTGAACGCCGACACGCCGCCGCCCCCCTCACCGTCGGCCGCCGAGGCGGTGGAGCTCACCTCGACGTCGCGGAGCGAGGCGGACGACGACGCGCCCGCCACCTCGATCCCGTAGCCCCGGCAACCGGCGACGACCAGACGGTCCGCCGTGGCGCTGGCCCTGGCCAGGACGCGCAGGCCGTGCCCCACGAGCCCGCTGGTCCCCGCCGCGCCGTTGTCGCGGATCGCCACGTCGGACAGCGTGGCCCGGCTGCCCTCGCCCTCGGCCAGCAGGCCGGCGAACGGATGACCGCGGAGGACGCTGCGGCTGAGGTCGACCTGGGCGCCGTCGTCAGCCACGACGCCGATCCCGAGCGTCCCTGCGCGGTTGGGCCCCGTGTCGCGGATCACGAGGTCCGAGCCGACGAGCGTGGAGGCGTCCGTGGCGACTAGGGCCGCGCTCCGGTTCCACTGGGCCGCGGCGCGGGCCACGGTGAGGCGGCCGGCGTCCGCGACGATGGCGCCCAGCCCGCTCGCCCCCTCCAGCCTCACCGAGCGCGTGTTCTGTATCACCAGGTCGGTCGCCTCGACGTCGGTCCCGAGCACGACCATCCCGAGCTCGTCGTTCTCGTCGAGGAGCACGCGGCGGAGCTCGAGCTCGGCGCCGTCCTCCACTCGGAGCGCCCCGATCTCGACCCGGTCATCGTCCGTGACCCGGGTGCCCCGGACCAGCAGGTCGGAGACGCGCGCCGACGTCCCGTCCCCGCCAACGTCGAGGCCGACGGCTCGGTTGCCGACCAGGACGATCCGCTCGAGGTCGGCGGTGGCCCCGGCGAACACGCCGAGCGCGGTCGCTCGCCCGAAGTCTCGCTCTTCGGGCAGGGAGGCCATGACAGCGATGCCGCGGCCAAGCACCTCCGTTCCCGTGCCCACGATCCGCACGGCCACGCCCCGGTTGCGGCGGAGCGCCGTGCGCCGGACCTCCGCGCGGCTCCCGGCCACGTAGAGCCCCTCGCCGTAGCGTTGGAGAGTCTGCCAGGACCGGGTGTCCTCGACGACCACCTCGTCGAGGGTCGCCCTCGTGTCCTCCTGCTCCACGCGGATCCCGCTGACGTAGCTGCCCGAGACCAGGGTGCGCCGGATGTCGGCCTCGGCGCCGAACGTCACGAGAAGCCCGTAGCCCGCGGTCCCGTCGGCGCGAGGCCGCGTGTCGCGGACCGTGAGGTCGGAGAGCTGCGCGAAGGCGCCCTCCTCCCGGACCTCGACCCCGACCCCGCGGCTGCGCTCGACGACCGCGTGGGAGAGCTCGAGCCGCCCGCGGCGGCCCACCTGGATGCCCTTCGGCCATCCTGTCGCGACGGGTGCCAGATCGCGTACGACGAGCCGCCGCGCCACGACGTGACCGTCCAGCACGACGTGGAGCGCGGGCGCGGCCACGACGTCGCGGACCTCGACACCGTCCAGCGTGACGGGGACGCCCGGGAGGAGGACCTCCACCGCCCCCACGTCGGCCGGGCCGATCCGCACCCCCTCGATGCGGATCGGTTGGTCATGGCGAGGGACGTGGAGGACCGCAGGGAGGGGGCTCCCCCTCGCGAGGCGGAGGGACGTGTCGAGCGGGCATCGACCTCGGATCGACACCCCATCGGGCCACTCCCGGTCGACGAAGTAGGGCCCCCGACCGAGGACCAACCACGCTTCGTCCTCCCGCTCCACCCGGTCCAGGGCCTCGAACAGCCCCCGGAAGGGCGCGTCGACGCTCCCGTCGCCTCCGGCCGGGGCCCCGCGCTGGACGTAGAACACCGGGGTGCCTGCGGGCAGGTCGTCCACCGCGGGGAAGTCGCCGTCCGGGCAGGGCACGATGGGCGCGCAGCTCGCCTCGCCGTGGAGCTGCGCGGTGCCGGCTTCGCACGGACGCGCACCGCCGCCCGGGAAGGGATGGCACGTACGGATCCCGTGCTCGACGACCTCGTGCCACCCGTCGTGGCAGGACCACTCAATCGGGGGAGCGCCGGCCTCGAGCCAGGGGATGTCCGGCGCCGCGAGGTCGGGGACGCCGCGCGCGTGCCAGGGGATCGCCGGACGGTGGGGGACGTGGACCACGGTTCGTGGTCCGACGTCGGGCGGCCCGAAGTCCGAGGGGCGGTCCCCCGCTCCCTGACAGCCTGCGCTGAACGCCGCGATCGCCGTGAGCGCCGTCGAGAGCCCGTGCTGCATCCGCCTTCCCCAAGTGCGACCAACCACAGTGCGACCAGCGACCGTGCGACCGACGGACGTGCGAACGCGGACAGTACGACCGCCCTCGCGCCGCCACCGACCCGACACGGCTGGGGCGGGAGCTCGCCCCCACCGCCC
>JBHJHB010000111.1:0-78880 GCA_050331215.1 Sandaracinaceae bacterium
GCCCCCCGCCCCCCCCCCCGGCCCCCCTGGGCTGCGGCTGCGGCGGGGCACATCCCCCGGCCTCCCCCCTGGGCGTGGCTTGCGGGCCCCCGCCCCCCGACGCCGTGATCCTCTGGACGAGGGTCGCGCCCGACGAGGGCGGCGGCGACCCGGTCGAGGTGACGTGGGAGATCGGGACCACCCCGGGTCTCGCGAACCTACAGAGCGGCACCGTGACCACGGGCCCGGATCGGGACTACACGGTCAAGGTGGACGTGACCGGCCTCGCGGCGGGGACCACCTACTACTACCGGTTCACCGTGGGCAGCGCCCGGTCGGCGCTCGGGCGGACCAAGACCCTGCCCGAGGGCAGCACCGACCGTCTTCGGCTCGCCTTCTGCAGCTGCTCCAACTACCCGGGCGGCTACTTCCACGCCTACCGCGCGATCGGCGAGCGGGCGGACCTCGACGTCGTCCTGCACCTGGGCGACTACACGTACGAGTACGCCGAGGACGTGTTCGGCGACGGCTCCGAGATCGGCCGGGCCCCCGACCCCGACGCCGAGACGGTGATGCTCGACCAGTACCGGCGCCGCCTCGCCCAGTACCGGTCCGACCCCGATCTGCAGGAGGCGCACCGCCAGCACCCGTGGATCGTGGTCTGGGACGACCACGAGATCGCCAACGACGCCTGGACCGGGGGCGCCGAGAACCACGACCCGGACACCCAGGGGAGCTTCGGGGAGCGCCGGGACGCGGCGCTCCAGGCCTACTTCGAGTGGCTGCCGATCCGGCCGCAGTCGACCGACCGGCGCGAGATCTTCCGCGGCTTCACCTTCGGCGACCTGGTGGACCTGTCGATGCTGGAGACCCGCCTGATCGGCCGGGACGTCCAGCCGCTGCCGACCGAGGACCCGAACGAGCCGACGCGCCAGCTCCTCGGGGCCGAGCAGGAGGAGTGGCTGCTGGCCCGCCTGCGGAACGCCACCGCGCAGTGGAAGCTGGTGGGCCAGCAGACCAAGTTCACCCGCCTCGCGATCGGCTCCGACATCGACCCGCTGTTCTACGACAGCTGGAGCGGGTACCGCGGCGCGCGGCAGCGAATCCTCGAGGCGATCGAGGCCGACGGCATCGAGGGGGTGGCCGTGCTGACGGGGGATATCCACGCCAGCCTGGCCGCCGACCTCGCGATCCAGCCGCTGCCTCAGGAGGAGGATCCCACCTACGACCCGCAGACCGGCGACGGGTCGCTCGCCGTCGAGATCGTGGCCCCCGCGGTGTCGAGCCCGTCCCTCGGCGACCAGGCGCGCGAGCAGGGCTTCCCCGCCGAGGCCCTCCTCACCCTCGTCCTCAACCAGAACCCGCAGCTCAAGTACCTCGAGATCGACGAGCGGGGCTACGTGCTCCTCGACATCGACGCGGCCCGCCTCCAGGCCGAGTGGTGGCACACGGGCAACGTCCGGGAGGAAGCGTTCAGCCAATCCTTGGCCATCGCGCTCCGGAGCGACGCCGGCACGAACCGCCTCGTCGAGGCCGACGGCGCGAGCGAGGAGCGGTCGGACGCCCCCCGGCTCGCCCCCTAGTCGCAGGCTGCGGGCGCTCGGATGCGCGCTCGCGCGGTCCGGACCGCCGACGAGGCGGTCGACCGCGTCGGCGGCCCTCCGAGCCCTCCCGAGGCTGCCCACTGGCCAACGCCCGGGCTGAGAGTAATTGGTTGGTGATGCACTGCGCGCGTCGCCGACGATATCCTCGGGGCGGACCATGATGGTGCGTGGAGGACGCCCGTGAGCGAAGGCCGCGGCCTGACCGAGGCGATCCAGGAGGCCGCCGAGCGCGCGAGGAGCGTCGGCGCGCTCGACCTCCTGGATAGCGAGGTCGAGGTGCACGAGGACGGCGGCGTCCCGTTCCACCTCCGCGTCCTCCGTCCGTCGACGGCCAAGCGCAACGGCAAGGCGTCGACCCATCGCGCGCCGCGGCCGACGCAGCGGCTGAGCCCGCCCGACCCCCAGCTCCACGTGAGGGACGTGGGCGACCGCCACCACGTGGTCCTCAAAAAGCGGCCCGTCCTCCAGAACCACGCACTGATTGTCACCAAGGACTTCGAGGAGCAGGAGTCGCTCCTGACCGAGGAGGACATCGGGGCCGCGAACCACGTCCTCGAAGAGACCGACGGTCTCTTGTATTACAACGCCGGCGCGATGGCGGGGGCGAGCCTGCGCCACAAGCACATGCAGATCGTCCACCTCCCGATCGGGGACGGCCCTCAGCGGACGCCGGTCGATCGCGTCGTCGGGCGCGGCAGCCTCCCCTTCGTCCACGCCGTGGCGAGCTGGGACAGCCGGGCGAGCGTCTGCTTCCGCCGCTACCGCGCGCTCCTGAGCGCGATCGACCGGGACCGGGACGGGGCTCCCTACAACCTGCTGATGACGCGGGACTGGATGCTGGCCGTTCCGCGCACGATCGAGCGCTTCGCGGGGATGAGCGTGAACGCGCTGAGCTACGCGGGGTCCCTGTTGACGCGCGACCGCTCCGAGCTGACGACCATCAAGAGCGCGGGCCCGTGGCGCGTGCTGAGCCAGGTGGCGGTCGGCGTGGGGTAGCCGGGGCGGGGGGCGTGCACTGCCCCCTCCGCGGCCACGTCGGAGCCGATCGCCGCGCCGGGCCGGTGCCTCACCCGCAGGGGGTCGGGATGCAGATCAGCTGGTCCTGGTCGCAGAACGGCAACCCATCCTGTCCCGCGCAGTCCGCCGTCTCGCCGCACACCGGGAAGCAGGTGTGCTCCACCACCAGGCACTCGTCGGCCGGGCCGCACTGGACGCACGCCCTGCCGGGGTTGGTGGCGGCGTTGCACAGGGCTGGGCAGATCCCCTCCGTGCACCCGACCAGCTCGCCGTTCTCGCACGTGCAGGTGTTGCAGGTGCTGAAGGGCTCGGGGACGTCGGCGCTGCCCGACGGGTAGTCCACGCCATTCACCCGGCAGGCGGCGCCGAGGGAGCCCATGTCGGAGGGGCCGCCGTCGAGGCCGAGGTCGTCGGTCACGTCCCCGTCCGGGACGTCCGCGTCGCTGCCCGGGCCGGCGTCGAGGCGCCCGTGGGACGACCCGCACGCGGCCAGGAGCAGCGCGAAAGCTAAGCCAAGGAAGGGAAGCCGAGCCAAGGACATGACGGGGCCGGGTAGGGCACGCGGCGTGCCAGGCCCGGCCAGCGTGCTGCCCTCCACCTCGCTCCGCGCCGTGCCCTGGCATCCGCGTCAGGCGGCGGCACAGATCGGCGCGCCGGCCCGGCTCGGCGACCACGTAGGCGGCCGGCGCCGGCCGCACGCCCGTCCGAAGCCGGCGCGAGGTCCTCGTCGCGGCCTCGGTCCGCCTCCGGCTCAGAACGCGATCTCGACCCCCGCCGTGGCCCAAGGGCCGTTGTAGCTGCCGCGAACGTAGGCGTCGTAGCCGACCACCAGGAAGTAGCCGCCGCCGATCGTCGGGCGGATCCACGGGGCATCCGGGAGCGCGAAGGCGAGCCGCAAGCCGAGGTCGAGGCCGAAGCCGAAGCCCGCGTCCCGGCCGTCCTGGAGCTCGTTCTCCCACTCGCTGACCCGCCGGCCGTCGGGGGTGTCGCGGTCGTCCCCCGTCAGGTAGAAGCCGAAGGCCGCGTAGCCCAGGGTCGCGCTTGGTCGGACGTGGAGCCACGGCGCGCGCGGCGGCGCCAGGTCCCCGGCGATCTCGACGCCGACGAAGGCGCCGTCCGAGCGCACCGTCAGCTCGTCCTGGCCCCGATACGGCTCGCCGGTCGACGGCGCGATCGTCCAGGTTCGCGGGTTGATCGGACCCGGCCGGGCGAAGCCCGCGATGCCGAGGCGGAGGTGGTCCTCGAGCAGGCTGATCCCCGCCGCGAAGGACGGCCCGTGGGACACGTGCTCGCCGATCCCGAGGAGCCGCCACTCCGTCGCGACGTAGCCACCCACGTCCTGGGCGGCCGCGGCACCGGGGATGCTCGTCGACGCTGCCGCCAGGGTCACGGCCAGCGCGACCGCGAGGCGCGCGCCGACGCCGCCCCGCCGCGCCGGGGAGCCCGCGCTCTGCGCTCCGCCGATCCGAGCTCCGCCTCCGATCCGAGCTGTGACTCCGGTCCGAGCTGCGCAGCCCATCAGAACAGCCTCCAGTCCGCCGCGCCCGGCCCGAACGCCCAGCGCAGGCCGAGCACGCCGTCGAACAGGACCTTCTCGTTGTCGCCATCGAAGCCGAAGGTGCCGGCTGCACCGACCTCGGCCACGACCGATACGCCGCCGTCGATCGGCACCAGCACGCCCAGGGTCAGCCGCTGGCCCAGCCGCGCGATCTCCGTCGTCGGGTCGAGCTCGAGCTCGACGAGGGTCGTCCATCCGAGCCGCACGGTGAGGTGCGGGTCGAGGTTCAGGGCGACGAGCGGGCCGAGGTCGGTCGTCAGGCGCGTGCTCGCGTCGAAGGGACCCTGGGCCGTGTCGACGAAGGTCCTGCGCACCCCGACCGCCATCCGCAGGCCCACCTCGAGGGCCTCGGACGTGAACCACGGCACGAGCGCGTGGCCCAGCCCCTCCACGGTGGCGCCGTCGCCCTCGGCGAAGCCGCCGACGTAGGTCTCGTAGCTCCTCGCACCGCGGACCGTGAGGCCGAGCTGAAGCCCCCGGTCGAATCGGATCCGCGCGTCGATCTCGCCCCCCGCCTCGAGGTTGCTGGCCGTGCCGGCCACGCCCACGGCGCCGTCCACCTGGGCCGCGGCCGATCCGGCCACGCCGACCGACCAGGCGGCCATCGCGGCCGCGAGCCCATACGCCCATCGCTCTCGCATCTCGTCCTCCTCGGTTCGACGACAGCTCTGGTCCGACCCAAGGCATTCGACGATTCGATGGTATGGATAGCGGGCATGCGGGACCTGAATGACTTGGACCTCAACCTCCTCGTCGCCCTGCGGGCGCTCCTCGAGGAGGGCAGCGTGACCGGCGCGGCGCGCCGCCTGGGGCTGACCCAACCGGCGATGAGCCACCGGCTCAAGCGCCTTCGCGATTCGCTCGGCGACCCGCTGTTCGTGTCGAGCGGACGCGGGCTGTTGCCGACTCCGCGCGCGGAGGCGATGCGGGCGCCGCTCGAGGCGGCCCTCGACGCCCTGGCCGGCGCCGTCGCCGAGGAGACCTTCGATCCGCAGACGGCGGTGCGCGAGTTCCGGGTCGGCACGAGCGACGTCGGGGTCGCCCGCGCCCTCCCGCGCGCCTTCGCCCGGATCAGCCGGGAGGCGGCGGGCATCACGGTCTCCACGCACCCGGTCGAGCGCGGCTTCGCCGCCGACCTCGAGTCGGGCGCCCTGGACGTCGCCATCGGCGCCGGCATGCCGCTTCCGCAGGGCGCGAAGCGCCTGACGCTGATCGAGGAGGGCTTCGTCGTCCTCGCGCGGCGGGACCACCCGGTCGTGAAGGGCCGGCTCGACCTCGACCGCTACCTGCGCGCTGTGCACGTCGTGGTGACCCCGCGAGGGGAGCGGGGGACCTTCGTCGACAGCGCCCTCGCCGCGCGCGGGCACGAGCGGCGCGTCCGGATGCGGGTCCGGGGGTTCCTGTCGGCGGCGTTCGTCGCCGCCCGGTCCGACGCGCTGCTCACCGCGCCCGAGAGCGTGGCGGAGCTCATGGCGCCGCTGCTCGACCTGGACGCCTACCCGCCGCCGCTGCCGATGCCCCAGGTCAGCGTGCACATGCTCTGGCATGCCCGGGTCCACCACGCGCCCGACCACGTGTGGCTTCGGCGCACCGTCCAGGAGCTCAACCGACCCACGGACGGCGACCCCGGACCGGCCACCCGGTCACCGCGATGAGGCAGCGCGGCGGCTCGGCGACGCCGCGGCGCCGAGCGTACGGCCCGCCCTGGCGGGACGCGCGACCTCGCGCGCGCGCCCCGACCCGGGCCGAGGCGCCCGCCGTCAGGGCCGTCCTCTCTCCTCCGCCGACCGGCGAGCGGCATCGGGAGGCTCCCGAGCGACGCGAGGAGCAGCCCTCGAAGCCGTCGGCCGCGCTCCCCTTCTTCGAAGGGCGAGCAGCGTCGCCAGGCCGAGCAGGCAACCGAAAAGCGGCCATCGCGGTCCGCCCGCGCTCCCCACCCGGCAACCGCACCCGCTCCGCCCGCCGCCGCCCGGCCCCATGTCCGCCGCCGGACCGACGCGCTCCACGCACGTCCCGCCCTCGCATCGGAACCCGTCGACGCATTCGTCGTCGCGCCCGCATCGGTCGAGGCAGGCCTCGGCGCCGCAGACATAGGGCGCGCACGGCGCGCCGCTCTCCGCGGTGCACTGGACGCTCTCGCCATCGCATATCGCGGTCCGGATCGAGCGCCCGGCGACGCAGCGCGCGGGGCTGCAGACCACGCCGGCGGGCTGGGCCAGGTCCTCCGGGCAGCTCGGGCTCAGGCCGGTGCATGCTTCGGCGGCGTCGCAGAGGTCCCGCTCCTGTCGGCACAGCACTCCAGCGCCCATGAAGCGGTCCTCTGGACAGAGAGCGCTTGCTCCGTCGCACCGCTCGGGGGCATCGCAGAGGCCCGCCGTCGGCCGACAGGTCGCGCCGCCCGCGGGGACGAGCTCGTTGGCCGGGCAGGCGGCGGACACGCCGTCGCAGACCTCGGCCGCGTCGCAGGGCCCGAGCGCGGGACGGCACTCGACGCCCGCCGCTCGCACCGCGTCCGGCGGGCACTCGAGGCCAAGGCCATCGCAGATCTCGGGAGCGTCGCACAGCCCCGTGGCCGGGCGGCAGACCGTCCCGTTGGGCGCCAGCACGTCGGCCGGGCAGGCGACGTCGCCCGGCGCGCACAGCTCGGCCGCGTCGCACGGCGTCGCCGCGGCTCGGCACACCACCGTCGCGGCGAAGGCCATCCGCAGGGCGCTGCAGGTGCCGTCGGCCTCGGCGCCGGCCTCGAAGGCGCAGGCCTGGCAGTCGTCGGTCTCTCCGCCGCCACAGGCCACGTCGCAGCAGACCCCGTCCACGCAGTACGCGGAGGCGCACTCCGCATCGTCCTCGCACGCTTCGCCTCGCGCGAGGCGGTCGGCGAGCCCGAACACACGCGCCGTCCCGGCGTCCGCGCCGGCTCCTGTAGGGTCCCGCAGCACGCCGACCAGAGCGGTCGTTCCGTCTCCGCTCAGGTCCGCCGCCATCCCGAACCAGTCGCGGACCTCCCCATCCCGGGCGAACAGCGGCGCCTCCTCCCGCCAGGCGGTGCCGTCGCGGACGAACAGGCGCGCGATGCCGGCCTGGGGGCTGGCGGCGCTGTCGGCCTCCGGCGCGCCGACCACCGCGCGGCTCGCCCCGGCGTCGATCCCGATCGAGGCGCCGAAGAAATCGTCTCGGCTGCCCCCTTCGAAGAGTGCCTCCTCCTGCCAGATCGTCCCGGTGCGGGCGTAGATGCGGACCGCCCCGGCAGGTCCCCCGGGCGCGGCGACCTCGGCGGACGGGGCGCCCACCACGATCCGCTCGCCTCCGTCGTCGATCGCGAGCCGGAAGCCGAACTGGTCGCCGTCGGCGCCTGCGGTCGGCTCGAGGACCGCCTCCTCGGCCCACGCGGCGCCCGTACGCACGAACACCGTGGCCGACCCCGCGTCGACCCCGGCCGCCGTCCCGTCGTTCGCGGCCCCCACCACGATCCGGGTGCCCTCGGCGTCGATCGCGACGTCCTCGCCCGCGTAGTCCCCGGCGGAGTGGGTCGAGCCGATCAGACGCGCCTGCTCCGTCCAGGTGGTCCCGGCGCGCTGGAAGACGAAGGCCGCGCCGGCGTCCATGCCCCGTGGCGGATCGTGGAACGGGGCGCCGACGACGGCCCACTCGCCGTTCTGGCTGATGGCCACGGCGAATCCGACGCCGTCGAAGTCCTCCGCCCCGGCGGGCTCGAGGATCGCCTCCTGGGCCCAGGTCGCCCCGGTCCGCAGGAAGACCCGCGCGGTGCCTGTCCGGGTGCCGGCGTCCGGGCGGTCGAGGGGCGTACCGACAAGGGCGCGGGCTCCATCCCGATCGAGGCTCACCGCCCAGCCGAAGGACCCCCCGGAGGTGGGTCCGCTCGCCCGCAGGACGGCTTCCTCGGTCCACACCCCACCCACCTCGGCGAACACGAGGGCCGAGCCCTCGACCCGCGAGCCCGAAGAGCGGTCGTTCGGCGCACCCACCAGTGCCCGCGTGCCGTTCTCCTCGATGGCGACGGCCGCGCCAAGCCGGCCGCGGTTCGCGCCGCCGCTCGCCTCGAGGAGCGCCTCCTCGGCGCCGGCGAGCGGGTCGATCGTCAGCGGGTAGATCGCCCGGGCGTCCTCGACCTCGAGCCGAACGGCGTCGGGCGCTGCCGTCATGCGCGCCTCGAGGGCGTGACCGCTGGCGTCCGTCACCCAGAGGTCCGTGTAGCGCGCGCGGACCACCCCGCCGTCGACGAACGCGATGTCGGCCCCGTCGCCGACCGGCCGGAGGCCCTCGGCCTCGACGCGGACCACGAGCGGACCCGACCCCTCGGGCCGCTCCAGCACATCCAGGACGTGCTCGACCCCGAGGGGGCCATGCACCCAGCGCTCGACCACGGTCCCGCGCCTCGCGACCGCCATGTTGGCCGCGCCCTCCGGGGTTGGCTCCACCCGGGGGAGCGCGCGGACGTGGCCGGGACGGCCCACCCCGACCGTCGTCAGGCGCAGCGCCCCGTTCGCCCCGCCCGGCTCGCGGAGCACGAGCCCGAGGCCGTCGAGCGCGAAGGAGCCGCGGGCGCTCCGCGCGACGAGGGCGGGGCCGCTCGCGTTGGCTCTCCAGGCGTAGCGAGGCCCGGCGGCCTCCTGCGTGGCGCGGATCCAGCCGGCCCGCGCAGCGGTCGTCCACGCGGTGGCCTCGCCCACCGGCGCGTGGACGGTCGGCCCGTCCCGGTCCGGGTCGGCGTCGGGCGCGCAGCCGGTGAGCATGGAGACGACGAGAGCGAGGGTGCTGCGGCTCGCGTGGCTCATCTCGTCTCCCTCTCTCGCGCGCGTGAGCGATCCCCACGCCCGGCCGCCGGCATGGATCGGAGCCCGTACCCTGCAGTGCACCGACCGCCCTCAGGTGGCTCACCCACGCCGACCGCGCCCGGTGGAAGGCGACGGCGGGAGGCCCGGCAGCCCGCCGGGCGTAAGGCTGGGCCCGCTCAGCGCGTCAGGCACACGCTCTCGTCCGCCTCCGGTTGCTCTGGGTCCACCTCCAGGGTGCTCACCCCGGGGAGACCGGAGACCCGGAGGGTGTAGGTGCCGGGCGGGAGCGGGGGCAGGACGCAGGCCATCTCGCGGCTCGCGCACGCCGCGGAGCAACCTCCGGGGCACGTGGTGTCCATGGCCAGAACCTCGACGTCGATCGCCATGGCGGTCCGGGTCACGGTGCAGGGGCCGAGGGACTCGGGGCAGAGGAGGCAGTCGGCGGTCGCGCGGACGTTGGTCGGGGCCCGGCCTTCGATGCGCGTCGGGTGGCACACCTCGCGGACCGGCGCAGGCCTCGTCGCGGCGGTCGGCGTGCAGCCGAACCGGTCGGGCCGCGCCCGGGTGTGGCACCGCTCGACGGGACCGCTCGTCGCGGGCGCGTCGGACGCTTCGAGGTCGAAGGCGTACTCGCCGTTGACCGTGACCGCGTACCGCCCCTCGGTCAGGGGCGGCAGCCGGCATGGCCGCGTGACGAAGGGATGGCAGAGCGTGCAGACGGCCTCGGCGCACATCGTGGAGGTCAGGGCCAACGTGCGGGTCGACTCGTCGACGGCGGCGGCGCAGCCCAGGCCCTCGCCGCAGTAGCAGGCGCCGAGCCCACCGAAGGCGACGAGGATCTCGACGTTCTCGCCCACCGCCACCGCTCCGCTGCCCGGCCCAGTGCAGGCGAAGTCGAGGGGACGGCTCCAGCACGGGAGGGGAACGTCGAGGCGCGGCGACCCGGCGTCGACCGGGGGCGGTCCGTGGTCGACGCCCTCGTCTGCGCCGAGGTCGGGCCGGCCGGCATCCGCCGACGGGATGCTCAGGTCACGGAGAGGCGGCTCCCCGTCGGGGCCGGCGCCGCGGCCATGGGAGTCGAAGCAGCCCGAGAGCGCGGCGACCGCGGCGACGACGACGAGGCCGGTCGGCACGGTTCGGCGCAGGGGAGCCATCGGGCGAGAGAGCAAACAACCCTCGTGCCATCGGGCGCAGGCTACGGCGAGGGGCCGTACGCCCGGCGCTCCGACGACGCGCTCGGCTCGGCTCCTTCGGTGTCACCGGTTGGGGGGACTCAAGGGTGACAACCGTGGACCGGGAATCGCGAGGCTGAGGAGCGGAAGGACGAGTCGTTGCGGGTGCTTCTGCACGGCGCGGCCCCAGCCGCACGTCGTACGGTTCTCCCGGCGCTGCCCCAGCCGCACGTCGTACGGTTCTCCGGCCACGACCATGTGGGCGGCCGTTCCGTAGAGGGTGGCCCGGGGGAGGTCCCGCGGGTCCGCCAGCGCGTACAGGCGCGTCAGGACCTGAGGCTGGCAGATGACGCCGACGACCGGGATCAGCACCCAGGCCATGGCGACGGAGCCCGGGAAGGTGCCCCAGGCGTCGACGGCGTCGGCGGTGAAGGTCTTGGTGAGCCCGCCCGACGTGACGGTCCCGGCCTCGGCGACGGCGTCGAGCACGGGCCCGAAGCCGCCCGTGATCTGCACGAAGCGCACCGTGAGGATCAGCCCCGCCACCACCATGACGAGGCCCTGGAAGGCCTGGGTGAGGATGCCTCCGACCTCCCCGCTCAGGACCGTGTAGGCGATCAGGACGCCGAAGATCGCGAGGCCGGCGACCGCCGGCGGCAGGCCGAGCAGGTGGGCGAAGAGCTCGGCGCCGGCTTTGATCTGCGCCGCGAGGTAGGCGACGCACCCGAGCAGCAGGACGAGGGACATCGTGGCCTTGACGCCGCGGTGGCCGCCGAAACGAAGGTCCGCCACGTCGCCGAGGGTCGCCACGGATCCCACCTCGGCCATCGCCCGCAGCTTCTTGCCCAGGATCAGGGCGCCCAGCGCCATCGCCGGCGAGCCGAGCATCCAGAGGAGGATCGTGTTGCCCGTCGCGTAGACCAGGCCGGGCACCCCGACGAGCGCGAAGGCGCTCGCCACCGCCGCGGTGGACGAGAGCGCGACCGCCAGCGGCCCGAACGCCTTTGTCCCCCCGAAGAAGTCCTCCGCGCTGCGGACCCGCCGGCGGGCCCAGAGTCCGATCGCGAAGGAGACCAGGATCATCGCGACCGAGAAGGCGACGATCATCCACCTAGTCGGGGTGGACACCCGGGGGCTCCTCGACGTCGCCGTCGGTGGAGTGCGCGGCCACGTCCTCGGTGAAGCGGCGCCACCGCTCCGCCGAGAGCCAGCGGTCGCGTCGCAGGTAGAACCCGAGCGTGAGCACGACGACCCCTCCCACCCAGTAGCCGAAGACGATCCACGCGAAGGAGGGGTGGAAGCCGAGGACCGTGAAGTCGGGGCGGGTGCCGGCGTAGCGCTCCCCCATCCACGCCGCGCCCAGGAACGAAACGACCCAGAGCAGCGCCCAGGGGGCGATCGGGAAGGCGAGGAGGCTTCGGTCGAAGGTGCCGCGGTGGCGTGTCCCCCAGGCGGCGAGGACGACCATCAGGCCGACGGACACGACGAGGCCGACCAGCCACGCGCCGGCCATGCCGAGCGCGGCCGCGGCGAGCCACAGGGCGGCGACCAGCACCGCGAGGAGGGTCGACGCTCGGTCCGCGCTCACATCACGAGCCCGCCGTCGACGTCGACGCAGCGCCCATTGAAGTAGTCGCACTCCAGGACGAAGCGGACGGCGCGCCAGATGTCCTCGGGCTCGCCGATCCGGCCGACCGGCACGCGGGCCACCAGGGCGTCGCGGGCCTTCTGGTTCATCCCCACGGTCATCGGGGTCTCGATCATGCCGGGCGCGATCGCGCCCACCCGGATCCCGAATCGCGCGAACTCCCGCGCCCACGTCACGGTGTTGGCGGCCACGGCCGCTTTGGTGGCGACGTAGTTCGTCTGGCCGCGGTTCCCGTGCCTCGCCACGGACGACATGTTGACCACGACCCCGGGCCGCTGACCGGTGGCGACCATCTTGGCGACCACCTCCCGGGTCATGAAGGTCGTGCCGCCGAGGTTGACGTCGATCACCTGCTGCCAGTCGTCGTTGGACATCGTGGTGATCTCGCCGGTGTCCCGGCTCTGCCTCACGAGCAGCCCGTCCCGGATGATCCCGGCGTTGTTGACCAGGACGTTGAGGCCCCCCATCGCCTCGTGGGCCCAGTCGACGAAGGCCGAGCAGTCCGCCGGGTCGCTCACGTCGAGCCGTCGCCGGTGGACCGCCGACGGCAGCTCGGAGAGCCCCTCCTCGCTGACGTCGCCGGCGGCCACGTCGGCCCCCGCCTCGGCGAGGCGAGCTGCGAAGTAGGCGCCCATCCCGCGTGCGGCGCCCGTTACGATCACCTTGGCGTCGGTCAGCTCCATCTCGGTCCTCCTCCTGGGTGGCAGCGGGGGAGCGTACGCACGCCGGCGCGAGAGTCCATGCCTCCGGCCGGGTGCACCTACGCTTACCCTACGGGAAGACTGGCGGAGCCATCGGGACGGGGCGAGATCCCGTGTCGATCAGGATGTCGTTGTCGACGTACGCGACGTCGTTGCGGAGGCGCACCACATCGTAGCTCGGGACCTGCAAGCAAATCCCGATCAAGTGGCCGACGACCGCCCCGTCCTCGAGGTCGATGCCCCCATCGCCGGCGATCTGGAGGCCGCAGGTCTCGTTGGCTTCGACCAGCAACCGCTCGGCGGTGATCGCGCCGCCGTTCGTGCTCAGGCCGACACCCGGGGGGCGGTCAGTGCAGGACGGCGAGCAGGAGGTCCCACGCACGACCACGTCGGACAACGAAGCCCGGGATCCGCCGAAGAGCGTGCCGATGCCGACGAGACGGTTCCGCTCGACGACCGCCCGGGCCAGCTCGAGCCGGGCGCTCTCCCGCACGATGATGCCCTCGCCACCCGGCCGGGCGGACGCGCTCTCGGTGTCCCGGACGACGAGGTCCGTGAGCACCGCCTCGGTGGCCGGGCTTCCCGGGGCCGAGCCGACGAACAGGCCGAGGTCGTCGTTGTCGTCGATCAGGACGCAGGACGCGACGAGGCGAGCCCCGCCCTCCACGTCGATCCCGCGGCCGACAGCCCTGCCGTCCGGGACGTCACCTCCGCTGCGCCTCACGGCGAGGTCCGATGCGGTCACGAGGAGGCTCTCTCCGTTCAGCACCATCCCCTCCAGGTTTCGCTCGAGAAGCGTGCGCTCCAGGGTGACCTGGGCGTTCGCCGCAGCGAAGACACCGACCCCATCGATCGCGAGGGACGGGTCGTTTCCCTCGACGGTGCCCCGGACGACGAGGTCCCGGAAGGCAGCCTCCGTCTGACCCCCGCCGGCGAACACCCCGACCTCCCGGTTTCCCTCGAGGAGCACCCGCTCGGCGGTGAGCCGGGCGCCGAGCTCGACGTCGATGCCTCGCCCCGCCGAGCCTTCGGCGTGCCCGACGCCGGAGTGCCGGACGGCGACGTCGGTGACGGCTGCCTCGACGCCCGCCCCGTTGAGCAAGATCCCCTCCCGATTTCGCTCCAGGAGGCCCCGCGTGATCGCGAGGGTCGCGGCGCCCGTCGAGAACAGCCCCACGCCGTTGGAGGCCAGCCCGGGGTTCGCGTCGGCGTCCGTATCCCGGACGACAAGCTCCGTGAGCACCGCCTCGGCGGCCGCGCTTCCCGGGGCCGAACCGACGAACAGGCCGACCTCGTGGCTGCGCTCGATCAGGACTCGGCTCGCCGCGATCCGGGCGCCGAGCTCCACGTCGAGCCCCCGGCCACCCGTCCCGTTCGCGGTCCCGGGCGCCGTGTCGCGGACGACCAAGTCCTCGACCGTCCCCTCGGCGCCGTCGCCGACGATCAGGAGCCCTACATCCTGGTTGTCCTCGAGCAGCGTCCGGGCGACCGTCGACCGGACGGCGCCGAAGAGGAGGATGCCGAAGCCCGCGAAGCCGTCGCTCAGCTGGCTCCTCGTGCCGCGGACCACCACGTCCTCGAGCGTCGCGTCGGCCGGCCCGCCCTCGCCGCGGACGACGATCCCAGCGGAGCGGCTGCCTTCGATGACGGCGCGGCGGAGCTGGATGCTCCCCTGGAGCACTCGTACCGCCGCGCCCCCTTGCCGCCCCTCCGGCTGGGTGTCGCCGATGAGCAGCCGGCGCCCGTCGACGCGCCCACCGTCCTCGACGAAGATCGCCGCCCCGGTTCCGTTGGGTCCCTCGCCCAGGCCGACGCGGGCCCGGAAGATCCGGACGCCCCGGAGCTCCACCGCTGCGCCTTCTCCAGCGCGCCGCGACCGGACGCCCTGCTTGTCGGTCGGCCCGATCTGGACGTCACGGATCCGGATCGGCTCGTCGTTGCCCTCGACGAGGACGACCGCCGACTGCTCGAGGCGTCTCGCCGCGACGAGGATGGTGTCGCGGACGCACCGTCCCCGCAGCGAGACCCCGTCGGGCCAGGCCCGGTCGACCTCGTAGGTGCCCGCGGCGAGAACGACCTCCGCACCCTCCTCGGCCGCGTCGAGCGCGTCGGCGAGCGTGCGGTAGGGTGCCGCGGCCGTACCGTCGCCCCCCTCCGCGGCGTCCGCGCGGACGTAGCGAAGGGGTGTGTCCGGCGGCAGGTCGTCCACGGGGGGGAAGGGCCCGCCCTCGCACTTGCGTCCGATCGGAGCGCAGTCGGCCTCGCCGGGGAAGTGCGCTTCGCCTTCCGGGCACTCCTGCGCGCCAACCTCCGGATAGGGGTCGCACACCGAGGCCTCGGGCCCCGCCACCTGGCGCCAGCCGGCAGGGCAGACCCAGGAGATCAGCCGCTCGCTCGCGTCGAGCCACGGGATGTCGATCGGCGGAGCACCGTCGCTCAGCCAGGGGATCCGGGGAGCCTCGGGGGTCGGCACGACGGATACGTCTCCGTCGGCGGGTCCCATGTCCGTCGGGTTGTCGGGTCCGCAGCCCAGGAGGGCCAGCAGGACCGTTGGCGCGCTGCGCCGGACGAGGAGTGCTCGCCGTCCTCCACGTCCGGTCACGCAGGGTGCTTCGGCCGGCACGCTCAGTTGCCCTGGGCCTGCTCGACGTAGAGCGCCGAGAAGTTCTGGACCACGCCCGAGCTGGGGTAGCCCTCGGGGTGGACGTCGAGAACGAGCACGGCGCTGTGCACCTCGCCGAACTCCGGCGGCTGAGGGATCTGGCTCACTTCGAACTGGATGGTCTCGCCCGGGGAGAGGACGACGGTCTGGCCGGGCGCGAGGTCGACCTGGAGATCGGCCCCGTGCTCGTCCACCAGCCAGAGCTTTGGCGCCGAGAATTGGGTGGCCGGATGGAAGTCGACCGAGAGCTCGCCGTACACCTCGGCCTGGGAGCCACCGATGAGGATGAGGCAGTCGGGGCACGCCACGCCCCCGGGGCTCGGGCCCAGCCCACCGAGGAGGGTATCCGGCTTCCAGCAGCCCTTGACGGCGGGGTCACAGGGCGAACCAGGTTGTGGCGGGTCCGCCCTCAGCGGGCAGGACTGCGCCGCCCCCGTGGCATTCTGGATCGGGCCGCAGCAGCCGAGCTGCTGCCGGTAGGCGGCCGGCCATCGGGGCGAGTCGACGCTCGGTGCGCTGTACCCGGCGAAGCACACCTCGAGGCGTGCCGGACAGGAGTCCGTCATCACCTGCGGCGTGATCGCGGGCGTCGACCGGTCATCGGGCTGTCCAGCGACCTCGACCGCGCAGTGGTCGACCATGGAAGGGCAGTCGAGGGAGCCAAGGAGCTTGCCCACGTTGAGGCGGCGGACGTCGACCCCGGCGACCGGGCTCCGACGCTCGATAAGGTCCCCCGTCAGGTAGATCAACCGTTCCAGCGCGCGAGCGGTCAATGGTGCTTGCCCTCGATTCATCCGCGCGCGCTGGAGCCGGGCGGCTGCGGCGGCCACCAGGATCGTGGCCGCGGAGGTGCCGCTGTAGGAGCGCGGGAGGATACCGAGCGGCGGCGCGTACTCCGGGCCGTTGGGTCCCTGCCCGGGCGGCGCGGCGCAGAGGTCGACGCCCTGCCTGAGGTCGGGGTGGGAGGCGAAGACGTGCTGGCCCGGGGCGACGACGGGTGGCTCGACCCCGCGGATCGAGAGGGCGAAGGGACGATCGGCGGAGTCGACGGCGCCGACCGCCATCCCGAGGGGACGACCGACCGCCTCGCCGGGCCCGCAGGTCTCGAGCCGGTTCCACCACGCCGGGAAGAACCATGCGCGGCCGTCCCACGCCGGCCTGGGCGGGCTGCAGTTCGACCTCGGAAGGGCGCTCGCGCGGCCGGCGAGAGCGAACAGGTGCTCGCTTCGCGGGGCGGGCTGGTTTCCCGCCGCGCTCGCCACGAACACGCGGCGCCCGCCGGGGTCCTCGTCGAGGAGAGCCGCGAGGTAGAGCAGATACTGGATGCTCGCCCCGACCGGGCTCTCGACGGCCTCGCAGTCCCCCAGCGAGGCGTCGACCCCGAGGAGTGAGGGAAAGCCGAGGCTGAGGTTGATGACGAGGGGGGCGTCCGCCGGGACCGGGCGGCCACTCGAGGGAAAGAGCGCTTCGTCGAGGCCCCGCGCGACCGCGCCCGACGTGCCATACCCCTGCCCTCGGAGCACCTGGATCGAGCGGATCTCCGCCTCGGGGGCCACCTGCCGTGCGAGGAGGGCCATCCCCCCGCCGTGCGGATGGAGCGGGTACTCGACCGAGCAGTCCTGGCCGACCGTCACCCCGATCTGCCCGGCGATGTCCGGGCCGGCGCCGTGCCCGTCGGGGACGCCGCTGTCGACGAGCGCGAGCTCGGTCAGGGAGCCGCTCGAAGGGGGGGCGGTCTGTCGCGTGAACCCCGGCGCGTCGATCCGGCGCAGGTGCCAGTCGAGCTGGGCCTCGGATGCGGCGTACGCGAGCCCCTCGGTCTGCAGCGCCGTCGCGTCACACTCGCGCCCGATGTGCACGGGCGTCGCCTCGTTGAGCCCGCTGTCCGCGATGAAGGCCGTTCGAACGGTCGTCATCAGGTCGCAGAGCCCTTCGTTGCGCAGGGCGATCGGACGGCCGCCCTCGGTGAAGCGGACCCGGTAGCAGCGGCGGCTGCCGTCGGCCCGAAGCAGGGCGACCGCCCTCGGAAGGGTGGCGCACTCCTCCTGGGTAACGGGGCGGAGCAGCGGCTCGACCTCGACCTGGGCGCCAGCCGCCCGCTGAAGGCAAGGCGCGTCCCTGCGGCCGCAGAACCATGCGCCCTGCCTTCCCCGTGCGGCCGTCGTGAGGCTCGCGCTCAGGTCCGCGGGGAGGTCGGCTGGGATCGCCATCACCGTATCCGTCGGGACCTGGACCGGGACCTCGATGAACACCGAGCCGGAGGGACACGGCCGGCGGTCGAGGCTCGCCCCGGCCTCGAAGTTGAGTAGGGACCGAGGCGGCTGGACGGCGCGCTCGACGGGCACGCAGGCGGTGGCGGGGGACGCCTCGAGGCACGCGAGCACGTACGGGTCCGGCTCCGAACGAGTCGGCTCCGGGGGACGGGGCCGTCGATGCCCGCAACCGGCGGAGGCCACGACGGCCGACGAGAACCACAGGGCAAGGCAGGCCCGCCTGGCCCACCGGCTTGTCTTCGCTTCCATGGCGCTCTCCTCCTCCCGGCCGGTGCGGCCCGCCAGCACCCGCCGTCAACGCAACCCCAGCACCCGGAACGACGCGTAGTCGTCGATCCCCGCGGCGCGCTGGGCCAGAGCGACCCGTCGGTAGGCCGCGGCCGGCTCCTCGAGGCCGCCCGCGTCGTAGAACGCCGCGACGAACCGGCGCGCCCCGGCGTCGTCGAGGTCTCCGTCGGCGGCCACGACGGTCCGGGCGCCGGCCGCGACGAACGCCGAGGCCAGGCCGAGGGTGTCCGTGCCCTCGGCGAGGTCGCCGGTCTCGCAGCCGCTCAGCACCGCCAGAGCGAGTCTGGGGCGCACCGTCAAGACATCCTCCAGGCTGAGAGTCTCCGTACCCTGGAGCCGCAGGTGGGCGTCCCACGGGTAGCGGCTGCTGAGCTCACCGTGGCCCGCGAAGTGGAAGAGGCGAGCGCCATCGAGCTCGCCCAGGAGCCTCGCGCGGTCGACGGCCGCGCCGACCCAGAGGCGACTCGCACCGAAGCGGGCGGCGACCTCGATTCCCTCCTGTCGCGCCCCCGGCAGGTCGCCGCTCGGATCGGCCACGACCAGGACACCTGCCTGTTCGGTGGTGCCGTGCGTCCGCTCGAGGACCCCGACGTAGGGCAGGTAGCTGAGGCTGGCGTGGTCGAGCAGGTGGGTCCCGCCCTCCAGCACCCGGTGGAGCGCCTGCTCGGGGCCGCGCGGCGCGACGACGTAGAGGTGGCCGACCCCCTCGAGCCTCTCGGCGAGCCATGCGTCGGGGGGGGTGCTCCCGAGCCAGCTATGCTCGAGGCCGCTCCGGGTGAGGAGAAACCCGAGCGTCCGCTCGTCGACCGTGGTGAAGAGCGCCGCCGCGGCGTCCTCCTCGAGGCGGGCGCGCAGCGCCGAAGGCCCGCCGGACGTCCCGAGGGCTGGCGCGTGCGCGTCCAGGATGGCGTAGGCCTCCTCGAGCCGCTGATGCAGCTCTCGCTCCCTCGCCGCGCGCGCGTCCTGCTGAGCGGCGAGCTCGTCCTGGGGGACGAGGTCGTCGGCCGGATCCAGGCCCTCGCCGGCGTCGCGAAGCGCCTGAACGTCATCGAGCGCAGCTTGGAAGCGGTGGCGCTCATCGGCGGGGAGCCGGTCGACGCGCAGCGAGGCATCGAGGCTCCGGGCGAGGAGGGCTCGCTCCGCCTCCGCGTAGCGGAAAGCCTGCTCGGCGTCCCCAGCGCCCACCTCGGCGCGGATCGCGTCGTCGAACAGATCGCGACGGCTCGCGAGGTACGGCGCGCGGGCTCCCCGGAGGGGGGCGGTCGACGCGAGGTCGACCACGTCCGCGATGGCGCGGGCGAGCTCCCTTCGCGCCGCCGCGACGTCGCCTTCGGCGCGGCGGACCAGCGCGAGCCGATGATACGCCTGCCATCGGTACTCCGAGGGGCCGCCGCCCGTCTCCAGCTCGAGGTCGGCGATCAGCGCCTCGAGGCCCGACCTCGCCATCCCGGTCTGCCCATCCCGCAGGTCCAGGTCAGCCTCGAGAAGACGCACGAAGGGACCGGAGTAGGACTCATGCTCCGGGTCGAGCTCACGGATCTCCGCGAGAAGGCTACGGCACGCGGCTCGGTCGCCCGACAGGTGCGCGATCCACAGCAGATTCGATGTGATGCTCACCCGGAGAGCTCGCCGCCCCGAGGGTCCGAGCTCCGATGCCGCCCGGCGAAGCAGTCGCCGTGGTCGGCCCCAGTCCGTGGGGATGGCCCCCGCGACCATCGCACGCAGAGTCACCCACGCCGCCTCGGTCAGGAACGACGGCCAAAGGTCCTGTAGCTCGCCCTCCTTCGCGCCTCGCCAGCCGTCATGGACGGCAGCGATGGCGCGCTCGTGGAGACCCAGCGTCGACAGGGCGTCGATGCGCTGTTGGACAAGCAGCGCCGCGTCGGCATCGAACGCTTGGGCGAGGGCGTCGTGTTCGGCTTCGCGCGTCGCGTCGAGGGCTCGACGGAGGTCGCCGGCCTGGCCTCGTTGCTGGGCCACGAAGATCCGAAGATAGCTCGCGAGATGGATGCCATGAGGATCGTCGATCCGCCGGGATAGCTCCTCTGCGCGGTCCAGGTCGTCCTCGGCGGTCGCGAAGCGCCGGTTCGTCGCCGCGTGGTACGCCGCGGCGCGCCGGCCGCGGGCGGCTTCCGAGGGGACGCCGCGCGCGGCGGCCACGTCCGCCATGCGGCGCCATGCGGCGATCGCGAGGTCGACATCGGGCCGCTGCTGTTGCCAGCGCGCGAAGGCGACGTGGGCCGCGAGGACGAGGTCGCGTTCCCCGTCCCGGCGGACGCTCGCCAGCGCGGCGAGCGCCGCGCCCCGGTCGTCGGCCTCGAGCGCGGCCGCGAGGTCGCTGGGCAGGTCCGGCGCCTGCGAGGCGACCCACCTGACAGGGAAGCGAGCGTGCGCTCCGCTGGGGCCGATCACGGAGACCTCCCCGGGCCCGGGCACGACGGGCGCGGGTTCTCCCTCGGGGCGAAGGACCCACCCGTCGCCACGCGGCTCCGCGCGAAGGCTCATCTCGGCGCTCCTTCCGGCCGACACCGCCTTCAGCTGCAAGGGGGGACGGGGCTCCTCGGGCGTCCACACCCAGAGCTCATCCGGGCTCGACGCGTCGGGGCGGAGGCCTCGCTCCGTCTCGACCAGCGCTCGGTAGCCGAACAAACGTGCGGTAGCCCAGGTGTCGGGCTCCGCCGCCGGGCGGGCTTCGCGCTGCGCGCTGCCCGGTACACACGCGGCGAGGGCGGCGAGGACCACCGCGACGAGGGGCCGACGTCCGCGCGCGAGGGCGAAGGAGACGGCCGTCCTCTCACGGGCATACCGGAGCCGCTCGGCGGGCCCCGAGACCCGGATCGCGGCTCGAGCCGTCGCGCAACCCACCATGGCTCAACCCCTCGTTTCCGTCTTACTAACGTGCGCCGCGGATCTTTGTCACGAGGAACACAGAGGGCCTCGTGGCCGCCGCGACGGGCTCCGAGCCCCGATCCGCGAGGATGGCGGCTCGGCAGGCCCCGTCCCCGCCGTGGGATGCTATAGGAGGCCGAAACGGCCCGCCGGCCGCGGGCCGACCCGCCGATGCCCATGGACCCCATGCCCGACGAGAGCCGGCTCGACGACCTGCTGCGGCAGGTGCCGGAGCGGCCGGTAGCCATCGACTCGATGCCAGCCACCCTCGTGGGCGCCGATGACCGCACCCTGCGGAGAGTCGCCCTCGATCCGGAGGCGCGCGTCGCCCTCGCCGCAGCCCGGGACCCGGGCGCCAAGACGCGGGCGGCGACCCGGCTCGTCCGGCACGGCCGGCGGCGCTGGCAGCGGACCGCCATGGTGGGCGGGCTGGCCCTGGCCGCAGCGGCCGTCCTCGTCGTCGTCAGCGCGGCGGGGCTGCTGTCCGAGCGGGGGTTCATGGCGACCCCCGCTCGGCCCGACCCGGCCTCCGGCGCCGGGGGGGCACCGATCGCCTATGCCATGGACGTGAGGGTCCGCGGGCGTCAAGCACGGCGGGGTACGGCCGGGCCGCCAGGGACGGCGCTCGAGCTGCGCCCGGAGTCGACGCTCGACGTGGTGCTGCGTCCCGAGAGCGCGATCGAGGGGGAGCCGCCACGAGCGGACCTCTACGCCGTGGGCCCCGCCGGTAAGCTCCGCCGCGCCCCCGGGGGGGCCCTCACCCGCCGGGACAACGGCGTGCTCCGCTTCCAGCTCCCGGCAGGGACCTTCCTCCGCGACGCCGAGGGGCGCTGGACCGTCCACGTCCTGCTCGGGCCGAAGGGCGAGGCCTCCACCGCCGCGGAGCTCGCGGCTCTCGGGGCCGACCGACGCTTCCGCGCCGAGCTGGTCTACCGACGATCGGCCGCGCCGCGCTGAGCCCCCGGGCCCGGAGCCATGGTCGAACAGCACCAGGGTGGCCGTTCCCGGGAGGACGTGGCCCTCCTCCAGGCGGCCCTTGCCGGCCAGCCGGAGGCGGCTCACGCCCTCGTCGAGCGCCTGCACCCGACGATCTACCGGCGCGTCGACCGTCAGCTGCGCCGACGGGGGGCCAACCTCAGGGGCGCCGTCGAGGACCTGGTGCAGCACGTGTGGGAGGTGCTGCTGCGCAGGGACGGTCACGTGCTCCGCGCCTACGATCCCGCCCGCGGGGCGAGCCTCCTGACCTACGTCGGCCTCGTCGCGGAGCGGGAGGTCGGCAACGAGCTGGCGCGCCGGCGTACCCAGAAGGCCGGCGGCGGGCGAGTCGTCGAGGACCAGGACGAGGTCGAGCGCTCCCCGTCGCCAGCGCCGTCACCCGAGCGCGACGCGGAGACCGCGGACATGCTGGAGAAGCTCGCAGCCCACCTCGAAGAGCGGCTCCCGCCCAAGGGCCTGCTGATCTTCCGCTACCTCTACACCGATGGGCTCTCGCCTCGTCGCGCGGCGGAGATCCTCGAGGTGACGGTCCAGGTCGTCTACAACTGGCAGCACCGGATCCGGCAGGAGGCCCGGGCCTTCCTCGCCGCCCTCGACGCGTGAGCCCTCCGCGGCGTGGCGACGAAAGCAGGCTCACGGCCGCCTGTCCCACCTCGTGGTACACGTCCGACACCAGGCGGCAGGCTCCCGCGACCGTGGTCCGCGGCCCTGTCTCGGAGCTCTCCGCCGGAGGAGCCCTCCATGGCCGACGACGACCGCTATCGCCTGACGAACCCCGTGCGCCTCGTGACCGCCGCGGCGCTCTTCGACGGCCACGACGCCTCGATCAACATCATGCGCCGGATCCTGCAGGCTTCCGGCGCCGAGGTGATCCACCTCGGGCACAACCGGGCCGTGGAGGAGGTCGCCCTCGCCGCGGTGCAGGAGGACGCCCAGGGGGTCGCCCTCACGAGCTACCAGGGCGGGCACGTCGAGTACTTCACCTACCTCCGGGAGCGCCTCGACGCGCTCGGGGGGCGGCACGTGCGCATCTTCGGGGGAGGCGGCGGGGTGATCGTGCCGCAGGAGATCGAGGAGCTCCATCGGCGCGGCATCGACCGGATCTTCAGCCCCGAGGACGGCCGGACCCTGGGTCTCCAGGGCATGATCGACGTGGTCCTCGAGGGGTGCGATGTCCCGGTCGATGCTCCCCTCGACGGAGAGGGGTGGGCACCCCTCGCGCGCCGAATCTCCCTCGCCGAGCTCGGCAAGAGCCGGCCGTCGGGCGGGGTGCGGCCCGTGCCGGTGATCGGCCTGACCGGCACCGGGGGGGCGGGCAAGAGCAGCTTGACCGACGAGCTCGTCCGCCGCTTCCTCGCCGACCAGCCGGACCGGCAGGTGGCCGTGCTCTGCATCGATCCGACGAAGCGCAAGACGGGCGGCGCGCTGCTCGGCGACCGCATCCGCTTCAACAGCCTCAAGCAGGGCCGCGTCTACATGAGGTCGGTGGCCACGCGGGGCTCGGGGCGGGAGGTGAGCGCCGCGGCCCGCGACGTGTTGCAGGCGCTCAAGGCCGAGGCCTTCGACCTGATCTTCATCGAGACCGCGGGCATCGGGCAGGGCGACAGCGAGATCACCGAGCTCAGTGACGTCAGCCTCTACGTGATGACGGCGGAGTACGGCGCGCCGAGCCAGCTCGAGAAGATCGAGATGCTCGACTACGCGGACTTCGTCGTCATCAACAAGTTCACGCGGCGTGGGTCGGAAGATGCCTTGCGCGATGTGCGAAAGCAGCTCCAGCGCAACCAGCAGCTCTTCGACCGCCCCCGGGAGAGCCTGCCGGTGTTCGGGACGAGCGCGGCCCACTTCAACGACCGGGGCGTCAACGCGCTCTACGCCCACCTGATCGCGAAGGTCGCGGAGAAGTTCCCCGCCGGCGCGTGGCACAGCGCCGCCGAGGCGGGGCCGACGCGGGAGACGGACGCCTCGCAGCACATCATCCCGCCCGGTCGGGAGCGCTACCTGTCGGAGATCGCCGACGCCTGTCGCGCCTACGCGCGGTGGGCCGGCGAGCAGGCGGAGGTCGCGGCGGACCTCGACGGCCTCGCCCGCGCGGTGGCGGTCCTCGGGGGGCCTCCCCACCCGGCCTTCCAGCCGTATGGCGCCGCCGCGCGGGGCTCCGCCGAGGCGCGGGTCGAGCCGCTGATGGTCGAGCACGACGCGCGCCTCGAGCGCCTCGAGCCGCGCTGCCGGTCCCTCCTCGCCGGGTGGGACGACTGGGACGCCGCCTACCAGGGGGAGCTCTTCACCTACCAGGTTCGGGACAGAACCCTGAGCGTGGACAACTACCGGGAGAGCCTGAGCGAGCTCCCGATCCGGAAGGTGGCCCGGCCGCGCTACCGGGGCGCGGGCGACCGCCTCGAGTGGCGGCTCCTCGAGAACGTCCCCGGCGAGTTCCCCTTCACGGCCGGGACCTTCCCGTTCAAGCGGCAGGGGGAGGACCCGACCCGGATGTTCGCCGGCGAGGGGCCGTCCGAGCGGACCAACCAGCGCTTCCCCCTGCTCGCCGACGAGCAGCCGGCCAAGCGGCTCAGCACCGCCTTCGACTCGATCACCCTCTACGGGGAGGACCCCGCTCACCGGCCGGACATCTACGGGAAGATCGGCGAGAGCGGGGGCAGCGTGTTCACGGTGGAGGAGGCGGAGCGGCTCTACGCCGGCTTCGATCTCTGCGACCCGCGGACCAGCGTGTCGATGACGATCAACGGGCCCGCCCCGACGGTCCTCGCCTTCTTCTTCAACACCGCGATCCGCCAGCAGTGCCGGCGGTTCCTGAGGGACCAAGGGCGCCTGGACCTTACCGAGGAGCAGGTGCTGCAGCCCGACTTCACGCGCGGCAGCAGCTGGGCCGAGACCCGGGCGCTGCTCGGTGACGAGGAGCTCGCGGCGTGCCGGGCCGAGGCTTTGCGCCAGGTCCGGGGCACGGTCCAGGCGGACATCCTGAAGGAGGATCAGGGGCAGAACACCTGCATCTTCAGCACGGAGTTCAGCCTCAAGATGATGGGGGACATCCAGCAGTTCTTCATCGACCACCAGGTCCGCAACTTCTACAGCGTCTCGATCAGCGGCTACCATATCGCCGAGGCGGGCGCGAACCCGATCCATCAGCTCGCCTACACCCTCGCCAACGGGTTCACCTACGTCGAGTACTACCGGGCCCGCGGGATGGAGGTGGACGCCTTCGCGCCCAACCTGAGCTTCTTCTTCAGCAACGGGATGGATCCGGAGTACAGCGTGATCGGTCGGGTCGCGCGGCGGATCTGGTCGGTGGCGATGGACCGGCTCTACGGCGCGGGCCGCCGGAGTCAGATGCTGAAGTACCACATCCAGACGTCGGGGCGGTCGCTCCACGCGATGGAGGTGGACTTCAACGACATCCGCACGACGTTGCAGGCGCTCCTGGCGACCTTCGACAACGCGCAGAGCCTCCACACCAACGCCTACGACGAAGCAATCACTACGCCGACGGCGGAGTCGGTGCGCCGCGCGATGGCGATCCAGCTGATCATCAACAAGGAGTTCGGCCTCGTCTTCTGCGAGAACGCGACGCAGGGGAGCTTCCTGATCGAGGAGCTGACGGACCTCGTGGAGGAGGCGGTGCTCGCCGAGTTCGATCGCCTCACGCGGCGTGGTGGCGTGCTCGGGGGGATGGAGCGGCAGTACCAGCGCGGCCAGATCCAGGACGACAGCCTCAAGTACGAGCGGATGAAGCACGACGGGTCGCTCCCGATCGTCGGCGTGAACACGTTCCTCGCGAAGGACCCCCAGGCGGCCTCGACCCCGGCCGAGCTCGCCCTGACCCGCGCGTCGGAGGAGGAGAAGCAGCGCTGCATCGCGCGCCTCGAGGTCTTCCAGGAGGAGCACGCCGAGCAGGCGCCGGCCGCGCTCGGCCGGCTCCGCGAGGTGGCTCTCGACGGCGGCAACCTCTTCGAGGCGCTCCTGGACGCGACCGAGCACCTCAGCCTGGGTCAGATCACGCGCGCGCTCTACGAGGTCGGCGGGGAGTACCGGCGCAACCTGTGAGGACCAGCAGGGTGCTGGACCGCCACCGACAGCCGTCATACTCGGCCGGGCGAGGCGCGCGCGCCGCGGGAGGCAAGCAGGATGGAGGAGCACAAGGGGACCCCAGGCTGGATCTGGGTGGCGGTCGGTTGCGGTGGGCTCGCGCTCCTCGCGGCGTGCGTCGTCCCGGCGGCGGCCTTCGTGCTCTTCGTGGAGCGCTATCGCGTCGAGGACCCGGAGCGGCCGATCGTGGACGTCGATCCGCAGCCGCTGCCCGACCCGGGGCCGGCACCGACGCCCGGGCCCGGAGCGCAGCCGCCGCCCTCCGGCGGTGCGGTCCCGCCCGGCGGGGGGGCTCCCGGGCTGCCGCCGCCGCCCGCCTTCGATCCGCCGGAGCCCCGCACGATCGTGGCGAGCGTGACCGAGGTGGACGGCCTGCCGCAGGTCGCCCCGGGCGCGCGCTGCGAGTTCCCGGTGACGGTGACCGCTCGCCCCGGGGGCACGTTCTGGTGCAACGCCCAGATCCGCTGCGGGGGTGAGCTCCTCTACGGCGGGCAGAACGCGGGCTTCTTCGACTGCACGCTGTACGAGGGGGACGAGCCGCACGTGGTCGGCGAGGACGACCGGACCACGGGCGACGATGGGGACTCCGCGATGCGGATCGATAGCCTGAACGGAGTGATCAGCGTGCGGGACGACGCCAACGGTCGGCTCGGGGCCTTCACGCTGAGCGCCCGGATCGAGTCGGTGCGGTGACCGCACGTCCGCTGCGCGTCGTGCTGGTCGTGGCCGCCGCCCTCGTCGCGTCGGGGGCCTCGGCCCACGACTTCGTGCTCTGGCCGGACCCGGGGCGGCGTGCCGAGCCCGGGCCGGTGACCCTGGGCCTCCGGGTCGGCGATCACCTCGCCCTCGGCGACGAGCGCGGGTACCGCGCCGACCGCGTCGCGCGCTTCGCCGAGCTCTCGGCCGGCGGCCTTCGACGCCTCCACCCGGGCCGCGCCGGCAGCGAGCCGCCCTTTGCGCGCGTCGAGAGCCTTCGGCCCGGGGGGCACTGGCTGGTCGTGGACCGGGTCCCGATCGACATCGAGCTCGCGGCGGACCGCTTCGACGCCTACCTCCGGCACGAGCGGCTGACGGCGGTGCGTCGCGAGCGGTCGCGCCGGGGCGAGGCCTCCCGCGCCGGACGGGAGCGCTACAGCCGGCACCTGAAGGCGTTCGTCCAGGTCGGCGAAGCACCCGACGGGGTCGGCTGCCGGGCGGTCGGTCAGGCCTTCGAGGTCGTCCCCCTCCACGACGCCGCGACGCTGCGCGCCGGCCACGCCCTCGACGTGGAGCTCCGCATCGATGGCTCGCCGGCGGCGAGGCACCCCCTGAGCGCCCTGACCCGCGCCGGGGGGGATGTCCACGAACAGGCCCTGACGACCGACGAGCGCGGCCGCGCCCGCGTGCGCCTGGGCAGCCCGGGCCGGTGGGTCCTACGGTCGGTGACGATGAGCCGCTGCGAGGGGTGCGAGGGCAGCGAGTGGCGCAGCCGGTGGACGGCGATGACGGTGGACGTGCGCCCGCCGGGCCCGCCGCCGGTGCCCTGCTCGGACGCCCCCCGCTAGGGACGGCGGCGGCCTACTCCGGAAGCCCCAGCACGTCGATCGGTACCGCGGACCGCGCGAGGGAGCCCACGCCGAGCTGCCCGACGACGTCGATGCCCGCGCACCGGACCTCCCCGCCGAACCGGGCGCAGACGTGGTCCGTGCCCCAGTCCACGTCGCTCGCGGGCGCGTCGGCGGGCATCCGCCAAACCTGCCCCTCGCCATAGAGGAAGCACGCCGCCCCGCCATCCCGAAGAGCCCCGCAGCCGACGTCGGGGCTGAGGGCGCTCAGCGGAGGGACGCCGCCGAGGCGGGTCGCGACCTCGATCACGCGCGGGCCGCCCGGGACGAGGCCCCCCGTGTCGTTGTCGCCCCACGCCCACACGCCGCCCTCGCGGTCGAGGGCCAGGCCCCAGCGTCGCAGGACCCGGTTGCCGTCCTCGTCCTCGCCGCTCGCGGACGACAGGCTGAGGTCGATCAGGTCGTCCGGGAGGCCGCGGACGGGCGGGTCGATCTCCTGGCGGAGCAGCCGTCGAGGGGAGTCGAGGTACCACTCCCAGCACCGCAGGCCGCCGCCCCGCCGGACGGCGCACCCGAGGGACCCGTCGAGGCTGACCGCGAGCGCGTCGTCGAGGCCTTCGATCGCCTGCAGGCCGTACGGGGAGTTGTCGTCGCAGCTGACCCGGCCTCCGTCGTGGAGGGCGCAGGTCTGGATCTGGCTGACCACGACGTCGTCGACGGCTGGCGGCGCGACCGTCAGCGGCGCCGGCACCTCGCCCACGCCACGGGCGCAGCGCAGCTCGTCGTCGGGTGTCACCACGCAGATCGTGGCGGCCTCGACCCCGACGAAGCCCCGCTCCATGTCGACCCGGCGCGCGGGGATGGCGGGGTAGGCGAGAGGCTCGCGCTGGCCCGTGTCGGCCTCCCGCCATCGATGGCCGAAGCCCTCGTCCGCGGTGGCGCCCCAGCAGTGGAGGATCCCGCCGGCGGCGGCGCAGCTGAGGTTCTCGTCGGTCACCACGTCGGTCACGTCCTCGAGATCGACCTCCAGCAGCTCGGGCGAGCCAGGGAGGGAGGCTCCGCCCAGCTCGCCCAGGCGGTTCGAGCCCCAGCACCGCACCCCACCCGTCCGGAGCAGGGCGCACGTGTGGGCGCCGGCGGCCTGGACCGCCTGCACGGGGGGCAGGCCTTCGACCCGCGCCACCTCCCGACGACCGCCGAAGGTCCCGTCGCCGACCTGCCCCTCGACGTTGTTGCCCCAGCAGTAGACCTCGCCGTCCCCCGTCCAGGCGCAGGCGTGCGTCCAGCCGAGCGTCACGTCGACGACCGGCGGCAGCCCGTCCACCGCGCGCGGCGCCTCGAGGTAGGGCTCGTGGATCGTTGGCGCCGCCTGCCCGAAGCGGTTGTCGCCGCGGCAGACCACGCTCCCGTCGCCGTCGACGCGGCACTGCAGGGTCAGCTCGAGCCAGGAGGCGCGGTCGGGCCCGACCCGGTAGCGCCGATAGCCCGGCGCCAGGCCGAGGGCCTCGATCCCCACGACAAAGGGCTCGCCGGAGACGAGCGCGCACTCCACCTGGCCGTCGCGCCCCGCGATGCAGGGCGCGCCGGGTACCGGCGTTCCGTCCGATGTGAAGGGCAGCCGTCGCCCTGCGGGCGTCGAGGCGTCATCGCCCCCGACGGAGCCCCAGCAGTCGACCCTCCCCCCTCGACGCGCTGCGCACGTGGTGAAGAAGTGCCCGCTGAGCGCGACCGCGTCGTCGATCCCCAGCGTCACCGGCGCGTCGAGCGCCACGTCGCTCCGGCCGGCGAGGCCGCCGTAGCGGGCATCCCGGCCCCAGCACTCGACCGTGCGGCGCGCCGTGCGGGCACAGACGTGGTCGACGCCCGCGAAGGCCTCGACCGCGTCATCCACGCCGGGCAGGGCGCGCGCGCCGGGCGCCGCGGCCGCCGGCGTGAACAGGTCGAGCGCGTCGGCGGGGAGGCGGGCCGGCCAGCAGTGGACGCTCCCGTCCCGGGTGAGGCAGGTCGTGCTGAGGCTGCCCGTGAGCATCGGGGGCGCTCGCTCTGCGCACGCCGCGGGCGGGCACCGCGGCTCCGCGTCGCAGCGGCACCCCGCGTCGGGGCCGGCGGCCACCGGCGTCGAGCCCCCGTCGGTCCCGCCGTCGTTCGGCGGGGCCGGACCGACGTCCTCCGGGCGCCGGTTGGACCGGGCGCAGCCGACGGCCACGAGAGCGACCGTCAGGGTCAAGCAGGCCAAGCGCATGCCTGCAACGAACACCTGGGCGTCCGCCGACGCAAGCCCTTCACGGCCAGGGGCATTGACCGGGCGCCGAAGGGGCCGGGACCCCGGATCGGGCGAGGGGGCCGCGGGGAAGCGCTCACCCGGCCCGCGTCCGATCGAGGGCGCCGGGAAGTCCAGCGGCACCGAGGCGCCCGACTCGTGGGCGCCGAGGTGCCCGACGCGCGGGGTCAGGGGACCGGCCGGCACGTGACGTCCAGCCCCTCCGGGGACGTATCGCCGACGTCGATCGTGCCGAGCAGCGCTCCCTCGTCCGTGACGACCTGGTAGGCTCCCTCGCCGAGGGGCGGCACCACGCAGCGCGCGGCGACCCGGCCAAAGGCGGGCTCGCAGACGGTCGCCGCCGAGGGAGCGGTCTCTGCGCGCACCACGATGCGGTCGCCGTCGACCCGCGCGAGGCAGCGCTCGGCGCTGGAGGCGCCGTTGCACGGGTCCTCCCCGGGCATGATCAGGTCGAAGGCGACCGGCGCCCCGCACCAGGAGGACGGCTCGACGCAGAGCTCGGCGACCTCGACGACCGGGGCGTAGGGTCCGGCTGGCTCCTCGACCCTCGCGAGCTCGCAGGTTCCCGGGGGCGGGTCGAAGGTGTGGTCACCGGCCGAGGGGAAGTCCCCCACGAACCGCAGCGGCCCTTCCACGTCCGCCTCCGCGCAGACGGCGGCGTGGCGCGACAGCGGCGACGACAGGCAGTGGATCGGGAACAGGGCGTAGCCCTCGGCCGGATCGAAGCGCCGGTCGCAGCCGCCCACGGGCACCGCGGCATCGAGGAACGCGATGACCTCGCCCTCCGCCGTTCGGCATACGCCGGTGGGGACGGTCGTGAAGATCGCGCTGCAGGGGTCGCCGGGCAGGGCTGGCAGGCACGCCTCGCCGCGCGGCGGGGTCGTGGGGGCGTCCCCGCGCTCGAAGGACAGGTAGCATCCGGGGAGGAGGGCGGCGCCGAGGGCGAGGAGCGCGGCGGAGCGACGCAAGGCAAGCACGAGGCGAAGGTCGGGGACCGCGCGGCCATCCGCAAGGGCTGGACTTCTCCAGGCAGGGCGATTCGTGTAGCTTCGCGGTCAGGATGTCTTGTCGGCATCGTTCATGGGGCCTGTTGACGGCGGCCCTGGTGGGCTCCCTCACCGCCGGATGCGGGACTTCGTCGAGCGCCTACGCCACGACGGCCACGCCGGTCGAGGCCTACCGGGGAGAGGTCGACGTGCGGTCCATTGACGCCCCCGCCGGCGGCGTCGAGCTCGGCGTCGTCGAGGTGCGGAGCGTCCAAGGCCTCGACCGGGCGGTCGCGGAGTTCAAGGCGCGGGTCGCGCAGCTCGGCGGCAACGTCGGGGTCGTGGAGAGCCACGACCACACGATCGAGCGGCAGGAGGATCAGGTCATCGTGACCCTCGACCTCCTTGGCCGTGCCTACCGTACTGGAGCTGTGCCGTGATTCGCATCCCGTCTTGCTTGGTCTCCGCTCTCTGGATCCTGCTGCTCGCGGGCTGCGGCACGCTCACGTCGGACCGCGTCGTGACCGGCGTCGAGGCGGAGCGGGTGGCGCCCGGCGACGTCCAGGTCGTGATGAACGATGACCGCGTCCCGGAGGGCTTCCGGGAGATCGGCATGGTCCGCGCCATCGGCTACGGCAACAAGGCCAACCTGCAGTCCGTGGTGGCAGGCCTTCGCCACGAGGCGGCGCAGATCGGCGCGACGCTCGTGGTCCGCGTGACCATCTCCCAGGGCCCCAACGCCGTGGCGGGGATGGGTACGGCGGGCCGCGTCGACCCGGCCGCGGTGCCGCCCCCGCCGCCCGTGGCGGGCCGGCGCGGGGCGGCCACGCCGGCGCTCTGACCCTGCCCCTGACTAGGTCAGCGCCGGCCCAGGGCGGTCCGCAGGACGAGGGGCGCATCGGGAAGGGGCCGCGGCGATGGCGCGGTGACGACCTCGGTCTCGCGCGTCGCGTCGACGAGGAGCACCAGCTCGAGCGGGTCGGCGGCCTCGCCGGTGGCGCGCCCGAGCAGCACGACGTCATCCGTCGCGCCGTCCCCGTCCAGATCCAGCACGAGGTGGCGCATCGCCCCGAAGGGTCCGCCGGCGATCCGCAGCCCGTCCCGCGCCTCGAAGGACAGCTCGCCGCGGTGCCGGAGCACGACGAGCCGCGGGTGCTCCCAGCCCGTGAAGTCGAGCTTGCCGTCGCCCGTCGCGTCGATGATCTGCAGGCCCCGCAGGCCCGCCGGGACCCCGTCGACGCCCCTGGGCTCCATCACGTCGAGCGGCCCCGCCCGGAACCAGCGCAGGCCGCCATCCAGCACGGCGAAGTCCGTGGCGCCGTCGCCGTCGAGGTCGCCCACGGCGCTCTCGCGTGCGCCGGGGAGCTCGAACCGGTGCTGGGCCTTGAAGCGCCCCTCCCCGTCGCCGAAGTGGAGGTCGAGGCGGTCCCGGCTCACCGCGAGGACGTCCTCGAAGCCATCCCGGTCGACGTCCGCGACCGCGAGGTCCCGTCCGTCGGTGCCGAGCGCGAGGGCGGCGCTCCGGGTGGGGGAGGGCCCCCCGCGGAAGACCCACACCTCGCTCGGGAGCTGGGCCAGCACGTTGGTGCGGTTCAGGACCACGAGGTCGGCGCCGGCCGCGGCGTCGAGAGCCCCGAGGCGTACCTCCGCGGCGCTGATCGTGGCGAGGGTTGCCGGGGTGCGGATCGCCCCGGTCTCGGCCCGGCCGATCCAGGCGAGGAGACCGCCGCGGCTCGCGCCCGCGTCGGTCTCGAACAGGAGGGGGAGGGCCAGGTCGTCGCGCTCGTCGCCGTCGAGGTCGCCGAAGGCCGCTGCCCCGAGGCGGCTTCGCTGGGACGCCGGCGGCTCGGGCGTCCGGATCTCGGCCACGCGCTCCGGGCCGGCCGCGCCGAGGCCGATCACCACCCAACGGTCCGCGCACCCGCTCGCCAGCTCGGGCCGCTCGTCGCCCCCGAGCTGGCCGGCCGCGATCGAGGGGTCGAGGCCTCCGTTCGGGCATACCGTGTAGCGTGGGACCTCGCGGCTCGGGCTAGCCGCCGGCTCCGCGCTCCCGACCGAGGTCCCGGCTGCGGTCGCTGGCCCGCCGCTTCCCGCGGGGGTGGGCGCGCGGCCACCTGGCGACGCCTCCGAGGGCGCGCCGAGCGGTCGCGCTGGCTCCGCGGAGGCGGCCTCCGTGGGTCCCTCCGTGGCGCCGGTCGACGCGGAGGCGGCAGAAGGCTCGGCCGCCTCCGCGCCGTCCGCCGACGCCCCGCCCTCGCTCCCGTCCGGCGCCTCGCCCGCGGACCCGTCCGCCCCCTCGATCGCGAGCGTCTCCGCCCGGTCCGGCGGCGGGACCACGCCCGCCGCGAACGCCCACAGGGCAAGCCCAGCCCAGATCGCCAGGAGCACCCCGAGGGTGCGCAGGGTGCTCAGAACCCGCTGCACGGCCTGGGTTATAGCCTACCTGGCGGCGGAGTCTCTCAGCCGCCGAAGAGCGGGATCGTGACGTAGACGAAGTTCAGGCACATCTCGTCGAGCGTGCCCTCGCCCCAGGTGACCACCTCGTCCCGGCTGATCGTGTTGTAGCTGCACGTGATGCTCACCGCGTCCCGGGTGCTGAACGTCATCGGGTCGTCCAGCCAGTACGCCAGCTGCCAGTCGAAGTCCCAGCGGGGCATGTCGATCAAGCAGTCGTCGACCGCATCGCCGTCCTCGCCGGGCGGGGGAGCCCGGTGGATCGTGACGTTCATGCTCCGGCCGAGGGTGTGCATGTGCGGGAAGGCCCCCCAGATGCGGAGGTCGATCGGGATCGGCACGATCGCGCCCACGTCGAGCGTCGCGGTCTGGGTGACCGACGTCATCCGGGGCGGCAGCTCGATGTCGAGGTTGGCGATCGGCAGGATGTAGGCCTGGCTCGCGCTGTCCGAGAGCGTGAGGGCGACCGACGTGCGATCCGTGTCCGGCGACCCCTCGACCTGGTTGTTGTAGTGGATCTGGATGATCTGCGGACGGCCGGCGGCGACGGAGACCCCGGTGCCCTCGGGGAAGGTCGTGGCGCCCGCGCCGGGCGCCCAGAGAACGAGCGGCGGCGCGTCGACCCTCGGCCCGCCGTAGCAGGTGTAGCCGTCGCCCACCTCCCCCTCGGTGGCATCGAGGCGCCGGGCCGCGTCCCCCGCCTCGTCGCTCGCCGGCGTGTACACGATCACGTGGTGTACGCGCTGCGCGTTCCCCGGCGTCACCTCGTAGCCGGTGGCGAACATGTCCTCCTCGAGGCCCGTCTCCACCACGAAGCATCGGTAGTCGTCGTTGACGGAGCCGTCGATCGCGTAGGTGTCCGGCATCTCGAGCACCAGGTCGGGGTCTTGCAGGCGGTCTAGGGTCGGGGGCTCCGGCGCGGGCGTGGTCGGGTCGCCGAGCGGTCGACCGCCGTCCACCCACTCCTGGATCACGTCGATCTCGAGGTCCGTGAGGCCCCGGTAGTTCTCCCAGGTGTTGCAGGCCCCGGAGTTGTCCGCGAAGAAGGGCGGCATGAGGCGGTCGCGGGTCGCGGCCGCCACCCGGTCCGCCACCTCGGCCACCTCGTCGTAGGTGGTCAACGCGAAGGGCGCGATCCCGCCCTCGGCGTGGCAGCCGGTGCACGAGCTCACCAGGATCGGTCGCACGTGCTCATGATAGGTGAAACTCGTCGTGACGGGCGGGCCTCCGTCCCCGTTCGGCCCCGGTCGCACGGGCCCTCCAGGCCCGCTCGAGCAGGCACAAAGTATGAATATCGCGATGATCGCGGGGAGGGAGGGGCTCGGGTGGGCGTCGGTGCTCATGGGGTCCTCGGTAGCGAGGAAATGATAGTTGAACCTGGTGGACCGGGTCAAGGTAGCAGGCCTGGCCTGCTGCTCGCCGCGAGGCCGCGAGGCCGCGTTGAGCAGGGTGTACGCTAGAAGCGGGCCGACGAGTAGCGTGCGACCGTTGTGCGCGCGAACGGGCGAGGCCGGTCGGCGGGTTCACACCCGGATGGGGCAGCCGAGCCCCACCCTGCTCACAGCCGACACACCTCGATCGGGTCGCCCACGTCGCCGAGGCCGCTCCCGGCGCGGTTGAAGCAGATGCCGACCACCTGCGCTTCGACGCAGGCGATCCGGCTCGCGTCGAAGGCATCTCGCGGCTCCGCCTGCACGCGGGTCACGACGTCCGCGTCGTCGAAGCGCAGGAGCAGGCACTCGTCGTCGGTCAGCTCGATCCCGCACGTCAGCGCGGCCTGCTGGGCCCGGCTGCCGGCGAAGCGCGTGCACCCGGCGAGGTCGCGGGGCGCCGGCGACGGGCCCCCGTCGCCCTCCACGGTGAAGGATCGGAAGCAGGCGCCCGCTGCGAGGAGCCCCGTGACCAGGAGGAGCAGCGCGCCGACCCGCGGGGCCCCGCGGCGGGCGACAGCCAAGGCCGTTCGGCGCTCCGGGCAACGCACGGCCCCAGGCATAGCACCGATGCGGTGGGCCGCCTCGGCGAGCGCGCTCGACGGGCCCGGCCTGGGCGTGGATGCTTCGGCCCGTGCTCCGGCTGCTCACCTGGCCCGTCTGGAACGGCGAGGAGCGTCGGCTCCGCGCGCTGCCGCGCCTCCTCGTGCTGGCGGTGCTCTACGTCGTGGCCCTCGCGCCGGTCGCCCTCGCCTACGGGGACGGGGAGCTCGGCGGGCGGCTGCTCGGGCTCGACCTGCCGACCGTCGACCTGACGCGCGAGAGCAACCCCGAGGCCGCCTTCAGCGACGCGGGGCTCCACGCGCTGATCCTCCTGTTGACCGTGCTGACCGTCGCGGTCGCCTGCCGCACGGTGGATCGGCGGGCCCTCGACCACCTCGGGCTCCGCGTCGATGGGGTCTGGTGCTTCGACGCGCTCGCCGGGACCTTGATCGGCGTCGCCCTGATCGGCGGGATCGCGGCGCTCGAGGCGAGCCTCGGATGGGCGACGTTCCGGATCCAGCCGGGCGTGGAGCAGATTCCGCGGGTGGCCTTCGCCGGCGTCACCCTCGTCGTCTGGACCGGCGTCGCGGTCAACGAGGAGCTTCTGTTCCGCGGGTACCTGTTCACGAACACCGCCGAGGGCCTCGGCGGGCCGAGCGCGCGGGTCACGTTCGTCACCCTGGTCCTGACCAGCGTGCTGTTCGGCCTCGCCCACGCCCTCAACCCTCACGCGAGCGCGGTGTCGACCTCGCACATCGTGCTCGCCGGGCTCTGGCTGGGTCTCGGCCGCGTCCTGACCGGCGAGCTCAGCCTGCCGATCGGCCTCCACCTGGGCTGGAACCTCGCCCAGAACCTGTTCGGCATGCCGGTCAGCGGGCAGAGCCGCTTCGCCTACGGGTCGGTGTGGCTGCGCGAGGAGCACGGGCCCGCCTGGCTGACCGGAGGGGCCTTCGGGCCCGAGGCGGGGCTGACCGGGCTCGCCGGCCTCGTCCTCGGGATCGCCCTCGTCCTCGGCTGGCTCGCGCTCCGCGGGGCTGCGCTCCGCCTCGTGCCGATCGGCCACGAAGGAAGGCGTCCACTCGGCCGCTCACCCCGCCGCGCTCAGCTCCACCACTCGCCCGCCCAGCAGGGCGGGACGTAGGCCGGGTCGAGGTAGGCCTCGTAGGCCTCGGCGGTGTAGGGATCGTCCTCGTCGTCGCCCTCGTCGACGAGCTCACCCGATGCGATCGCCTCGGCCTCCCGGGCCTTGAGATCCTGGTTGAGCTCCGCGCCCTGCTGGATGACGTCCTCGATCACCTCACGGCCGCTGACCGGACCGTCGTCGTCCTCGTAGGCCAGATCCTCGATGCGGAGCGCGCTCTCGAGGATCTCGTCCACCTCGTCCCACAGGTCCTCGGACGTCAGCGCCTCCTGCCAGCCGGGCTCCGTCGGGTCGAAGCGGCCCTCGTGGAGCAGGCTGAGCAGCACGACCTCGCCGGGGTCGATGTCCTTGTACTCCGCCACGGCGAGGCGCAGGTCCTCCCAGCGGTCCTCCGCGAGGTAGGCCTGCCAGTCGGCTTCCTCCTGGACGTCGAAGATGCGCTCGAAGGCGAAGGTGCCCTCCTCGAGGTCCACCGCGCCGTAGATGTCCATCGTCTTGACGTAGTCGAGGTAGCGGGAGAGGAAGCGGTCGAGGGCGCGCCGTCCCCGGTCCGTCATCTCGACGACGCCGTCCACCACCTCGACGAGCTCGCGCCGGCGCAGCCAGCCGAGCACGGCCGCGAGCGACGCGTCGTCACCCTCCAGCTCGCCGGCGAGCGCGACCTCGTCGCTGGCCAGGTGGTCGAGGAGCACCGCCCCCGCGAAGGCGAGCCGCTCCTCGGCCGGGGCAGGGTCGGTCATCCTGGAATAGTCGCCCGGGACGGGTCGCGGCGACAAGGGGAAGGACGTGGCCGAGCACGTCCACGGGGACGGCGCCGGGCCGCTCCCCGCTCTTGCCTATCCGGCCAGGATGCCCTGCAGGTTGTAGTCCATGACGACAAGCGCCAGGCGCTCCTCCGCTCCCTCGTCCTCGACCATGCGCTCGAGGAGCTCCTTGACCGACCCGAGAATGCACCAGGCGACGGGATCCGGATCGAGCGGGCGAATGAAGCCCATCGTCTGCCCGTTCTGGAGCGACTCCACCAGCCACGCGTGGAGGCTGACGTAGAAGGCGCGGAGCTTGCGGTCCACCTCCTCGTCGAGGCCGACCGCCTCCCGCAGCACGACCCGCGTCAGCCCGGGGTTCTGTCGGAACATGCGCAGGATACGCCGCACGCTGGCAAACAGCTGATCCCGGACGGGCGGGGCGCCCGGCTCGAGGTCGACGCCGACCATGTTGGCTCGGATCTCGGCCAGTAGCTGGTCCAGGATCTCGTGAAAGATCGCGTTCTTGCTGTCGAAGTAGAGGTAGAAGGTGCCGCGGCTGATCTGGGCGGCGTCGATGATGTCGGTCACGCGGGTCTGGTGATAGCCCTTCTCGCTGAAGACGCCGAGCGCGGTGTCGAGGACCTTGCGCCGGCGCTCGGCGCGCTTGCGGGCGGCGCGGCGGCTGCGGCCGTCGACCTCGTCCGTGTCGCTCACGACGCCGCTCGCTCCGCCCAGTAGCCTTCCACCCGGTCCACCATCACCCGCTCGACCTCCTCCATCGCGGCGCGCACCTCGTCGTCCGACCGCCCAGCCATCTCGACCGGACGATCGCAGTACACGGTCAGGGTGTTGCCCGGCCGGATCAGGAGGCTCCCCTTGCGCATCATGTCGTAGGCGCCGGTGACGGTGACCGGGACGATCGGCACGCCGAGGTCCCGCGCGATGAAGAAGATGCCCTTGCGGAGGGGGCCGATCCGGCCGTCGGGGGTGCGCGTGCCCTCCGGGAAGGCGAGGATCGAGCGGCCCGCGTCGAGCTCGCGCCGGATGAGGTCCATCACGTCCTTGGTCTGACCGCCCTGGCCCTTCCGGACCGGGATCGTGCCCCGGGCCTTCATGAACCAGCCGTAGAATGGGTAGCGAAAGTGGCTTTCGAGCTCGAGCCCTTGCTTGAAGTGAGGCGTGGCGTTGTACATCGCCACGTGATCGAAGTGGTTCGTGTGATTCTGCGCGAAGATGTAGGCGCGGCCAGGGTCGACGGCGGGATCGACCACCGCACGCCATCGGTTGCCCGTCAGGAAGATCTGCACCGTGCAGTAGATGCGGCCGAGGATGTTCACCCGGTGGCTGGGCACGACCAGGTACACCAGCGTCATCGATCCGAGGGCCGGCACCATCCAGGTGAGGCCGACCGCCCAGAGCAGGGCGCTGACGAGGCGGTCCACCAGGGTGGCCGGCGCGAGGGAGCGGGCAGCGACGGGGGGGCGCGGCGCGGCCTCGGCTCCGTCGGTCGACGCGGCGACGGGTTCCTGGCCGCTCGCGGGCGGGCCCGTCCCCTCGACGTCCATCACGCCCTCGCGCGGCAGGGCCCCACGGTCCTGCCTCATGCCACCACCTCCAGGGCCCCCGGGACGACCTCGAGCCGCGTCAGCCGCACCCGCTCCACCTCCCCGTCGACCATCACGTCCACCGGGCCGGCCAGGTCGAGGTCCACCCGCCGGGCCCGCCGACTGCAGATCTCGGGGTGGCGCAGATGCGTGCCCCGGAAGACGGAAGGGAACGTCCACAGGAAGGAGAGCGCGCTCATCGCGCCCACCCGGACCACGTCGAGGGCGCCGTCCGTCGGGCTCGACTCGGGCGAGATCTCCATCGCCCCGCCCGTGAAGCGGCTGTTCGAGAAGGACAGCAGCACGCACGGGCGCTCGTCCCGTTCGCCGCCGTCCACGCGGAGCGGGAACACCGGCGTCTCGAGCCGCGCCGCCGTCAGCAGCGCCGCCGCCACGTACCCCGCCGCGCCGAGGCCCTTGAACCGTCGGTTGGTCAGGTCCCCGGCGGCCGCGGTGAAGCCGACGCTCAGGAGGTTCAGGTAGTGGAGCAGGCCCCCATCGTGCTCCGCCCGGATCACGTCCACCCGGCGCGTCGCGCCCAGGGCCAGGCTCGACGCGGCCTGCTGCGCGTCCCGGATACCGAAGTCCCGGAGGAAGGAGTTGCCCGTGCCGAGGGGCAGCATGCCGAGCACGGGCCGCGGCGCGGCCTCGGGCCGCGGGAAGAGGCCGTTGATCACCTCGTAGGTCGTCCCGTCGCCGCCCACGGTCAGGAAGTGCCGGCGACCGCTCGACGCCGCCTCCCGCGCGATGCGGCGGGCATCCCCCGCCGCCTCCGTCCAGCGCTCCTCGATGTCCAGGCCCTGGGCCCGCAGCGCGCCGAGCGCCGCCCGGGCGGTCGACCCGCAGCGGCCGCCCCCGGCGACGGGGTTGACCAAGGCGAGCCACGACGGCGCCCCGTGGCCCTCGCTCACACCGCCACCATGCGGTCGGGAGAGGTCCCGGCCCGGAGCGCCTCCGCGAGGACCCGACGCTTCACCTTCAGCGACGCGGTGCGCGGGAACGGGTCGGCCCACGGGAGGACCCCGCTGACGCGCTTGTGCTCGGGCAGGGTCCGGTTGCGCTCCCGCAGCGGGCCCAGCGCCTCCTCGAGGCGGCCCTCGGGTCGCACCACCGCCACGAGCCGCTCGTCGCCGAGGCCGCCACGCCGCGGCCACACGAAGTCGGTCGCGAAGACCACGAGCTCCTCGACGGGCAGGCCGCTGAACGCGCCCTCGATGTCCTCCGGGTACACGTTCTTGCCCCCGGGCGTGATGATCATGTTCCGGCTCCGCCCCACCAGGTGCAGGTGGTGAGCGGCGTCGAGGCGCCCGAGGTCGCCCGTCCGCAGCCAGCCGTCCTCCGTGAGGCACTCCCGGGTCAGCTCCGGCTCGTCGAGGTAGCCGCTCATCACCGTCGGCCCGCGGATCCACACCTCGCCCACGCCGTCGGGGCCGGGGTCGTGGATCCGGACGTCGACCCCCGGCACCGCCCGCCCGACGCTGTCCGCGCGGAAGGGCTTGAGGTCGTTCAGGGTGGCGACCGTGCACGCCTCGGTGAGCCCGTAGCCGATCGCGACCGGGATCCCGAGCCGGTAGAGGCGCTCCGCGATCCCCCGATCGACGAACGCCCCGCCGCAGAACAGGACCTCGAGCTCCCCCCCGAAGGCGTCGTGGACCGGAGCGAGGAGGCGGCGGCTCAGGCCCACGCGGGGGCGGCGGCGCGTGAGGCTCTCGTTGACGCCGCTCAACAGATCGAGCGCGTGGCGCAGGACGGGGGGCTGCTCGCCGAGGCGCCGCTCGAGGGCCGCCTCGAGGGCCGCGAGCAGGCGGGGCACCACCGCCATGTGGGTCGGCCGGTACTCCTGCATCGTCCACCGCAGGAGCTCGGGCCGGAGCGACCGCTGGTGGATCACCGTCGCCCCGCTCGACAGCGGGCCGAGGAAGCCCACCAGGAAGTCGATCGCGTGGTTGGTCGGAAGCACCGAGAAGGAGCGATGGCCCGGCCGCATCGTGAAGAGCTGCTGGAGCGCTCGGAGCTGGGCGAGGTACGCCCGGTGCGGGAGCATGCAGCCCTTGGCGCGGCCGCCGGTGCCCGACGAGTAGACGATCGTTGCGATGTCCTCCGGGTCCCTCTCCGCGACGGCCGGCCAGTCGGCCTCGGCGAGCTCCTCCCACCGGAGCTCGGCTCCCGCGGGGCCCTCGCTCACGAGCACCGTCCCGACGTCGTGGGCGGGGATGCGGGTCAGGAGCCCGTGCTCGGCGAGCAGCGCGGCCGGGCGGGCGTGGGTCAGGAGCGCCGCCTGCTCGGCCCCGCTCAGCTTGGGGTCGAGCGGCACGAGGACCCCGCCCCGGATCAGCACGGCCGAGGCGCCGAGCAGCCACCGGGACTGGTTGCTCATCAGGACCGCCACCCGGTCGCCGGCGCCGATGCCCCGCTCCTCGAGGAGCCCCGCGACCCGGGCCACCTCCCGCCGGGCCTCGAGGTAGGTGAGGCGCACGATCTCGCGCTCCCGCTGCGCTTCGATCAGCGCGACCTGCCCCTTGAACTGGAGGAACGCGTCGGCCAGCAGCGCGCCCAGGCTCCGGTAGGCGCTCGCGTCGATCGGCTCGGGGACGGTCGGCATGGCGAGTCAGAGGCGGGCGGCCACGGCGCGCGCCAGGTCCGCGAAGGTGCGCACGTCCTGCACCTCGTAGTCCGGGAGCTCGACCTCGAAGGTGTCCTCGAGGGCGCTCAGCAGGCCGAGGGCCTCCATCGAGTCGATCCCGAGGGCGTCGAACAGATCCTCGGCCGGCTCGAGGTCGCCGCGATCGCGCCCGAACCGCTCGGCCGCGAGAGCGAGGAGCCGGTCGAGGACCTCGGCATGGCGGTCGTCGGTCGTGGTCATGGCAGGTAGGGCATCGGGTCGGAGGAGGCGACGAACCGGCTCAGGGCCCGCTCGACCGTCTCCGAGGTGATCAGCGCGCAGAAGAGGTCCTTCTCCCGCTCGAGGCGCCGGGCGGGGAAAGGCTTGAGGAACCCCTTGGCCCGCTCTGCCGTGCGCCGGTCGAAGCGGCCGAGCTGCTCGGCGAGGCGCCGCGCGACCCGGGGCGCCTCGCCGGCGCCGACCAGCTGGCCGATCAGGCCCACCTCGTGAGCGCGTCGGGCGCCGAGGCTGCGGCCGCTCAAGAGCAGGTCCCGCACGACCGCGTTGCCGAGGTCCCGCTCGAGGCGCGGGATCCCCCCGAAACCGGGGATCAGCCCGAGGCGGAGCTCCGGGAAGGCGAAGCGGGCGGTGCGGTCGGCGACGATCAGGTCCGCCGTGAGGGCGAGCTCGAACCCGCCGCCGAAGCAGACCCCATGGACCGCCGCGACGGTGGGGATCGGCGAGCGGTCGAACGTGTCGAAGGCGCGGTGGATGCGGTCGAGGAAGGCCCGGACACCCCAGGCGCGGGCCGCGCGCGAGAGTCCGGGGAGCGATCCGCCCCGGCGGAGCGACCCGGCCAAGGACCTCAGGGTCCCGAGCGCGGCCACCGCCGCGTGGGCGGGGCGGTCGAGGACCCTCCCGACCTGCCGCGCCCAGGCGTCCGGTCCGCGGCTGGCGTCGAGCAGCCCCGCCCGCAGCTCCCTCAGGTCGGCCCCGGCGCTGAACCCGCGCTCGACTGCGCTCGTCCAGAGCAAGGCATGGGCACCCCCGGCCCCGGCCCGGACCAGGCGCGCCAGCGCCTCGAGCTCGGCCAGCGTCGACAGGCCGATCTCGTTGCACGGGTCCCGGTGAAGCTCGACCTCGAGCACCCCGCCCTCGAGCTGCCAGCTGAGGGCCTCCCCTCCGTACGTCGTGCGGGGTCGGTCCCGGTCCCCACCCATGCCTAGCTCCCCGACCGGTAGAGCGCTTCGATCTCGTCGGCGTAGCGGCGCTCCACGGCGCCGCGCCGCACCTTTCGGTTGGCGGTGAGCAGCCCGCCCTCGGTCGTGAAGGCCGCCGCAGCGAGGTGGAACGCGCGGATGCGCCGGTAGTGGGGGAGGTCGCGATTCAGCTCGTCGAGGCCGCGCTGGACCGCGTCCCGGTCGGCGTCCCCGCTGAGCACGGCCACCAGGTACGGGCGGCCGTGGCCGACGACGACCGCGTGCTCGCCCCCGTCGATGCGCGTGGCGATCTCGAGCTCGAGGGGCTCCGGCGGCACGTTGTGCCCGCTCTCCGGGATCAGCAGGTTCTTGAGGCGGCCGATGATCGCGAGGCGGCCCTCGGCGTCGATCGACGCTCGGTCCCCGGTGCGGAAGAAGCCGTCCTCGGTGAACGCGGCGGCCGTCGCCTCCGGGTCGTTCCAGTAGCCCCCGAAGACGTTGGGGCCACGGACCTGGAGCTCGCCGGCCTCGCCGAGCCGGACGTCCACGCCGTCGAGGGGGAAGCCGACCGTGCCCGGCAAGGCCTGGTCGGGGCGGTCCATCGACACGATCGCGGTCGTCTCGGTGAGCCCGTACACCTGGTAGACCGGAAGGTCGAGCAGGTCGAACCAGGCCTGGGTCTCCGGCGCGAGGGGGGCCGACCCGCAGATCAGGCAGCGCAGGTTCGGGCCCAGCTCCTGCCGGACGCGCCCCAGCAGCCAGCGGCGCGCCGCGGCCAGGAGCAGCACGTCCGTCACGGACGCCTGGTCGGCGAGCTCGCGGCGCCACGCCGCGAGGGCCCCGTCGTAGAGCGCGCGAACGGGGAGCGGCTGCTCGCCGATCCGCTCCTCGACGCCGCTCCGGAGCCGCTCGAGGAGCGCCGGGACGTTCAGGCACCACTCGGGCGCCGCGGTCCGGAGCTCCTCGGCGAGGTTCGTGATGTCGGTCGACACCATCAGGCCGTTCGCGCGGTAGAGGTTGCTCCAGAGCACGAAGCGGGAGCCGCTGAAGACGAACGGCAGGTAATGGAACACGCGGTCGCTGCCGCCGCGCGTCCCGAGGAGCTCCGTGAGCTTGCCGTCGATCGTCCGGACCATGAAGTCGACGTTCCCGGCGGTGCTCATCACCCCCTTCGGCCGGCCGCTCGTCCCCGACGTGTACACGATGGTCATCAGGTCGTCGGGGGCCCGGTCCCGGGGGGCCTCGTCGAGCGAGGGGCCGGTGAAGAGCTCGTCGAAGACGACCGCCGGGACGTCGACCCCCTGGCCCCGCACGCCGTCCCGAAGCCCGGCGTCCGACGCGACGACGAGCTCCGCCCCGCTGTGGCGGACCATGTAGGCGAGCTCCTCCGGGGCCTGGCGGGCGTAGAGCGGTACCACCACCGCGCCCTCGGCGAGGACGGAGAGGTCCGCCTCCACCCACCGGGCGGAGTTCGGCGCCAGGAGCGCCACCCGGCTGCCGGGCCGGATGCCGCGCGCCCGCAGCTGACCGCGGGCCTGGCCGATCCATTCGAGCATCCGGCCCCCGTAGGCGCGCGTCAGCCGGTGGCCGTGCACCTCGCTGATGAAGGGTCGGCTCGGATGCGCCCTCAGGTGGGCGAAGACCCGCGTCAGGAATGCGGACATGAGTCAGGCGTAGGCCTCGAGGAGCGCTTCGGTCGTCGGGCCCGGCGGCGGGAGGTGGGCCCACGGCGCGGCGCCCTCGCCGAGCCCCGCCCGAAAGGGGAACGCCGGATGGAAGGTCCGGACGTGCTCGACGAGCGCCCGTCCCATCCCGTCCATGCGGGCCAGGTTCTCGACCACCGCGCGGCCGATGGCGGGCCGGAGCTCGTCCCGCTCCGCGTGCAGGGTCGAGAGCGCCTCGTGCAGGCGCTCGTCGAGGCCGGGGTCGTCGACCTCCAGCGCGAGCTCGGGCCGCCCGAGCTCCGCCGTCAGGTTGCGGATGCGCTCGTCGATCGTGATCCCCACGGCGGGGACCTCGGCCGGCATGGAGCAGACCATGGCGTGGTAGCGGGAGCTGGCGATGAGGGAGGCTCGACGCAGGAGCGCGACCATCTCGTCCATCGCGTGGTCGTCGCTGACGAAGGTCGGCGTGCCACCCCCAAGGGCCTCGTCGAGGAGCGCGCAGGCCCTCCGGTCGAGCCTCTCCATGCCGAGCAGGATCACGAAGCACGGGTGCTCCGCGGCGAAGTCCCGCACGCCGCCGGCGATCGCGCGGACGTAGCGTCGGAGCGCACGATCCACCTCGGGGCCGTCGTGGTGGAAGTAGATCGAGCGGTAGTGGCTCTCGTCCTCGACGCCCGTGAGCGACGTCCACGCGGCCCTCAGGGCGTCGGGGCGGACCGGCCACCAGAACGGGTGGACGGGGCAGACGGCGAGGACCGGCCGCCGGCCGTCCCAGCCCGCGCGCGCCAGGAGCTTGTCCGCGACCCCGGGCCGGGGCACCTCGTAGGTCCACGCGGTGTCGGATCCGAGCGCGGTCGGGACGCCCAGGTCGGCCAGCACCCGCTGGGACGCCGCGGTCCGGGGAAGGATGAGCGCGTCCCTGCAGTACGCCCGCACGAGCTCCTCGAGGGGAGGGTCCATCCGTCCGGCCTCGCCCCCGTAGCCCACCGCGATCTTCTCCTCCGCCGTGGCCAGGCCGAGGGCGCCGACCATCATCGTGGAGAGCGCGTTCGCGAACTTGCTCTTGAACATCGAGCCCTCGCAGGCCACGACGCCGTGCTGGGTCCGCACCGTGTCGTAGAGGAAGCGGTGGAACACCTGGGGGATGGCGAGCTGCTTGGCGGTCCGGAAGTAGCCCCGGGTCAGGTCGGGGTCGCTCACGGTGACCGAGAGGTCGACGTGCTCGTCGCCGAACAGGTGGCGGAACTGCCGGACGATCTCCTCGACGCGCACGTCGCTGCCGGTGTTGCGGGTGCCGTTGTAGCCCGCGAGCAGGAGCCGAAGTGGCTCGCCGGGCCGCCAGGGGGGCGAAGGGTCCGTCTCGTGCCGGACCCGCGCCGCCGCGACCACGCCCCGCATCCCGAGCTGGAGCAGCCGGTCCGCGTCCAGGCGCTCCTGGAGCCCATCGATCGCGCCCTTGGCGGCGCGACCGAGCAGACGCAGCGCGAAGCTCATGCGGCCACCTCCGGCCGCGAGGCCGGCGCCGTCGGCAGCTCCCGGTACGGGTAGATGAAGCCGGTGCGCTTCGCCCACCGGTAGAGCGGGCCGCAGTAGGCGGTGAAGGGGACCGGCTCGATCCGGAGCTCGTCGACGACGCGCCGGTTGTCGAAGACCACGTCGTTGGTGACGTAGGGCAGGAACACGCTCAGGAGCCCCGCCAGCCGGGAGATGCGGCCCCGCGGCCCGTTCGCCAGCGTGTCGACGCTCCTCCGGAAGGGACCCTGGAGCGCGGGGACGAAGCGCGGGGATCGGCCGGCGGCCCGCGCGAGGGCGTCGCCGATCGCCCCCGCCGTGGGCGACGAGGCGCCCGACGACAGGTGGTAGATCCGATGGCGGGGCGCCTCGGCCAGGTGGAGGCGGGCCATCGCCCGGCCGACGAAGTCCGCGTTGACGAGCTCCTGGCGCGCCCTCGGGTCGAGGGGGACGGCCGGGAGGTCGACGAAGAAGCAGTAGGCCCGGACCATCTCGAACTGCGTGGTCTCGGCGAAGCGGCTGTCGCCGACCACGGCGGACGGGCGGACGATCACCAGGCTGACGCCCGGCAGGAGCTCCGCGCACATGTGCTCCGCGAGCTTCTTGGTCCGGGCGTAGGGATCGTAGTCGCGCCGGCTCCAGTCGACGGCCTCGTCCTCGGCGACCATCCGGTGCTCGAGGTCGCCCGCCACCGCCGTGGTGGAGACGAAGGTGAAGCGGTCGAGCCCGCCCCGCCCCTCGGCGATCTCCCGGGCGAGGGTCAGGACCGACAGGGTCCCGCGGAGGTTGACGTTCGTGCACTCCCGGGCCGAGCGGCGGTTGAGGCTCGCGGCGATGTGGAGCACGCGGGTCACCCGGTCCGGGAGGCTCCGACGCACCTCCGGGGGGATGCCGAGGCCGTCGGCGGTCAGGTCCCCTGGCACGAAGTGGACCCGCTCGAGGGCGGCGCGGAAGGCGGCCGGGTCGAGGTGGAGCTGGAGCGCCCGCCAGAGCTTGCGCTCCTGCTCGGGGCGGTCCCTCCCACGCGTCAGCAGGTAGAACGGCCCGGCCGATCGCTCGGCCAGGAGCTCCGTCAGCGCATAGCTCCCGAGGTAGCCGGTCGCGCCGGTGATCAACGTGGCCATCAGCCGCGCCCTCCCGTCAGCCGGACCTCGGCGCCGGCGCGGGCGGGCGCGGCGCCCACCCCCGGCAGATCGACGCCGAGGTCGAAGCCCTCGTCCTCCGGAACCTCCTTGCCGCGCAGGAGCGGCAGGGACCAGGTGTCGAGGCCCGGCACCTCCACGTTGATCCAGTAGTCCCGCCAGTCGAGGTCGTCGAAGGTCCACCCGAAGCGGGCCCGCTCGTCGTCCGAGAGCTCCTGGGTGGTCCGGGACACGTGGTCGGCGCGGAACTGGTAGTCGAAGTCGTGGATGAAAGGCTGGTAGACCTTCCACAGCCCCTCGACGGTCTTGATCAGGTTGTGGGTGCGGTTGACCCGGAGCCCGGCCTCCCGGACCGCTTCCTGGAGCCGGTCCTTGACCTGCGGCGCCCAGTCGCGCGGCAGCAGGCGGCGGACGTCGGCCTTCAGCAGCCGGTCCCGCAGGAGCTTCGTCGTGTGGCGGGCCGCCGGCACCCAGAAGCTCTTCTCGGCCGGCTTGTCGAGGGCGGTCGCGTCGAGGTGGATCAGGAGGAAGCGCTCCACCGCGGAGACGTCCGACGGCGTGTAGCCGGTCCGCACGGCCAGGGCGCACAGGTCGAGGGCTCGCCCGAAGGTGAAGGGGTGCTGGTGGCTCGATGCCAGCTGATAGACGGGGGCGGCGCGACCGGAGAGGGCGTCGGCCACCGCGATCGTCATCCCCCGGACGACCTTGTCGACCGGGACCACGTCGAAGCGGTTCTCGGCCCGCATCGGGACCTTCCAGGCGTAGCCGGTGACCATCCAGACGATCGGCCCCGATGTGTTGAGGCCCTCGTTCCAGCCCGGAAAGGGGAACTCCAGGGCGCACTCGACGATCGACGGTCGGACCAGCGTGAGCTCGATGTCGTCCCGGGCGATGAGGAACTGCTCGGCGAGGCCCTTCGAGTAGGTGTAGACGTTCGGCCACCCGAGGGCGCGAGCGCGGTGGCCGGCCATCTCGATCCTCGCCCGGCGCGACTCGGGGCTCTTCGGCCGGGCTCCCCCGATTGCAGAGCATGCGCTCTCCATCGCGAGGAGCTCCCCCTCGGGATCGAAGCGTGTGCCGTTGGGGGACACCCCGGGCCGCGTCGTCTCGGGGACCTCGCCGCTCACCATGCCCGCCACGAACGCGGTGCTGACGTGGATCAGGCGTCGCCCCCGGGTCCGGGCCGCGACGTCGGCAGCGTGGCGCGCCCCGTGGACGTTCACCTCGACGGCCCGCACCGGGTCGGGGGCGAAGTCGGTGAGGCCCGCGCAGTGGACGACCGCGTCGACCTCCGGGGCGAGGGCGGCGAGGGTGGCCGGGTCCAGGCCGAGATCGGGGAGCGAGACGTCGCCCTCCACGACGGCCACCCGGGCCCGCAGGAAGTCGCCGAGGTCCGCGCCGTAGCGATCCCGCAGCGGCCGCAGCGCGGGGGAGGTCTCGACGATGCGGCGGACCCGAGCCAGCCCCGACTGTGACCGGCGCTTGCGCACGATCAGCGTCAGGCGGCCGATCTCCGGGAGCTCGTCGAGAAGGTGCGTCACCCACACCTTCCCCACGAAGCCGGTGAACCCGGTGACCAGGAGGTGCCTGCCCTTCAGGGCGCGCGGGATCGAGACGAGGGGGGTCGGGGCGCTCATCGATTCGCGGGTCATGGGCTCAGCCCTCGACGACCGGCCAGTCCAGGTCCCGGGCGAGCCGCCGCAGCTCGCGGTCCGGCCGGACCGCGCAGGGGTTGGCGACGGCGCTCAGCAGCATCCCGTCCGCGCGGCGGGCCCCATAGGCGCTCGCCGACGACGGGTCGATGCCGTGCCGCTCGAGGAGCTCGCGGAGCGGCGCGCCGCCCGGCTCCGGCCCGAGGGTCGGGGCGCGGAGGGCGCCCGTGGCGCGACCGCCGTCGAGCTCCATCGCGTTGCAGAGCAGCTCCCGGACGCCGAGGTGGTCCGCGAGGGGCCGCAGGAAGCACTCCAGGCCGTCGCTCAGCAGCACTACCCGCATCCCGCGGAGCACGGCGCGCTCGAGCAGGTCGACGGCGACCGGGTCGAGCGTCGGGATGAGGTGCTCGCGCGCGTACAGCTCGCCGAGCACGACGAGCCGGTCCTCGCTCATGCCCTCGAGGGCGGCCCACGCCACCCGCTGCGCCCGCCCCGGGTCGCGGAAGGGCCCCCCGGCGAGGGGCGCCGCCACCAGCAGGCTGCTCAGGCCGAAGAGCCGAGCCCGCACCCGCTGGGCGTTGAGGGACAGCCACGCCGCAGCGGCCAGGGTGAGCCGCGGCGTCAGCGTCCCCTCGACCCGGAACAGCGCCGCCGGCGGCGGCGGGTGCGCCAGCTCGAGGGCCGGTCCAGGGTCACGCAGGGCTGCCCGGTCGTCAGCCATCGGAGGTGCGGTAGCAGAATTAGACTGACGTGTCAGTTCACTTTCGCGGGTCGGTGGTGAGGCAGGGGCGGGAGCGCCCCTCCGCGGCTACCCCTCCGCCTCGCCGGCAGAGGCTCCGCCGGGTCCCCGCTCCGCGCCCTCTGACCCTAGCCCCCGGCCATGCTGGAGCCGCTCACCTCGGACCTCTGGGTCGTGAACCGTCCGCTGCGCTTCCTCGGCGTCTCGGTCGGGACCCGCATGACGGTCGCCCGCCTCGCCGACGGCGGCCTGGCCCTGCACTCGCCGGTGGAGATCGACGACGACCTCGCCGCGGCCCTGGCGCGCCTCGGCCCGGTGCGGATGCTCGTCGCCCCGAACCGCTTCCACCACCTGTACCTCGCGGCGGCGGCGGCGCGCTATCCGGACGCCGAGGTGCTCGGCGTCCCGGGGCTCGAGCGGAAGCGCCCGGACGTCGCGTTCTCGAGGCTCCTCACCGAGGCCGGCGAGCTCGACGCAGCGATCGGTCACGCTCCCTTCACGGGCGTCGGCGCGCTGTTCCCGTGGGGCGTCGAGGACTTCGAGGAGCAGCTCTTCCTCCACGCCCCGAGCGGCACGCTGGTCGTGACCGACAGCGCCTACTGCTTCGGGCCCGACGACCCGGCCCCGACCCGCTTCGCGATGTGGATGCTCGGCGCCTACGGCCGCCTCGGGCCGTCGCGCCTCGAGGCCTGGGGGAGCCGGCGCGCCGAGGTCGAGGCCGCCCTCGAGCCGATCCTGGCCTGGGACTTCGACCGCGTGATACCCGCTCACGGCCGCGTGGTGGAGACCGGCGGCAAGGCCGCGTTCCGCGCCGGCTACGAGTGGCTGCTGGGGCGCTAGTCACCCGGACCCGCCGTGAGTGGTCGAGGTGACGGGCTGGGCGCGCTAGTCCTGGAGCCGCTCGGCCAGCTCGCCCCAGCTGCAGCTCGGCCGCACCCGCGCGAGGTCCGCCGTGGCCCACCGGCCGACGAGGCGCCGCCCGCGCACCGCCATCAGCACCCCTCGGTGGGCGAGGAAGGTCCGCAGGCTCACGTCCCCGGGCCGGACCTCGATCAGGAGGCGCTCCACGCCGCGGAGGCTGGCCACGTGCCCGAGGGAGCGGAACAGGAGCATGCCGAGCCCGCGTCCCTGGGCCGAGGAGGCGACGCCGATCTGGGCCCAGGCGGCGGTGGGATCCTCCGGGTCGCGGAGCCATCGGGCCAGGGCGATGCCGCGGGTCTCGCCGTCCTGCCGCAGGCCGACAGCGAGGGCGTAGTGGTCGCGGGAGTCGACCGTCCGCGTCGCCGTGGTGCGGAGACCCGGCGTCGGGAGTCCGACGTCCTCCGGCGACAGGGGTCGGACGACCAGCTCGCAGGTGTGCGGGGTCATTCGCCCACTCGAAAACGGCGCCTCCCGGCCTTGGTTGACCTGCCTAGGGTCGAACGAGCAGGCCGTAGAGCACGATCCGGTGGGTACGGCGGAGGCGGATGCGCAGCTCCTCGGACGAGGCCTCCCACAGCAGGGGCGGTGCGAACGACGCGTAGGCCTCGAGCAGCGCGGCGGCGTCGAGGGCGGGGTGCTCGATCGCGAGGGCCCGCGCCTCGGCGCCCTCGGCGAGGAAGCGGGCGAACAGCTGCCGCTCCCGCTCGACGAACGCCTCGTGCGCCCGCTCGATCGCCTCGCACCCCGCGCAGCGGAAGAGCTGAGGCCCGTGCATCGCTTCGCGGCCACACCCCCAGAAGGCCTCGAAGCGCGCGGTCAGGGCCGCCTCGAGCCGCTGCGGCACGCTCCCGTGCGCGCCCCAGGCGGCCTCGACGGCCTGGAGCACGCGGTCGTGGTGCGCTCGCGAGAGCGCCGCCAAGAGCTCGTCTTTGTTGGCGAACTCCAGGTAGACGGTCCCGACCCCGACCCGCGCGGCCCGCGCGATGTCCGCCACGGTCGTCTTGGTGGGCCCATAGTGTCCGAAGAGGCGGGCCGCGGCCTCGAGGATCATGCTCCGGCGCGAGTGGCTTCCCACGGCTCACCTCCGACCCGTTGACGGGCCCGTGAACGAACTTACCTTTTGTTCATCCCTCATGCAACAGCGATTCACGTCACCGGGCGGCCGCCGCCCCGGAACCCCCGCCGCGGGGTCCGGAGGACGGCCGGCGTACGGCACCACCCCACGAAAGGAGGGACGCCATGACCGCACCCGCTGAGGCGTACAGCACGCCCCTCCCCCTGCTTCCCCTCCGGCACGGCCTCGTCCTGCCGGGGAGCTTCGTCAGCCTCCCTGTCGGCCGCCGGCGCTCGCGCGCGCTGGCGCAGGCGGTGCCGATCGACGGCCTCGTCCTGCTCGCGGCGCAGCACGACCCGAAGGCGTCGGAGCCGACCTTCGAGGCCCTCCACCGCATCGGCGTCCTGGCGCGCGTCAAGCAGAAGAACGACCGGGGCCAGCGCGGCCTCATCCTCCTGGTGGAGGGGGTCGAGCGGGTGCGCCTGCTCGAGGCGACCCAGGCCGAGCCCCACCTGATGGCGCGGGCCGAGCCGGTGGTCGAGACCCACGGCGACGTCGAGGAGGCCCGGGTCCTCGCCGATACGCTGCGGACCCAGCTCCTCGCCGAGGGCAGCCTCGGGGACCGGGCGTTCCGCCAGATGCTCCGGGACACCAGGGAGCCGGGTCGCCTCGCCGACCGGCTCACGGTGTTCATCGACGCGCCGTCCGAGGCACGCCTCGCGGTGCTCTTCGAGCTGAACGTGGTCGCGCGCCTCCGCCGGGTCGTCGACCTGGTGGCGCGGGCGAAGGTCACGGCCGAGCTCAAGCAGAGCATCGACTCGGAGGTCCGCGCCTCCCTGGGCAAGAACCAGAAGGAGGCGGTGCTCCGCGAGCAGCTCAAGGCGATCCGCAAGGAGCTCGGCGAGGACGGCGGCTCGGACGATCCGCTGCGCGCTCGCCTGGAGGAGCTCGAGCTGCCCGAGGACGCGCGCGAGGCGGTCGACCGGGAGCTGAAGCGCCTCGAGAGCCTCGGGGAGAACCACCCCGACACGCAGATCACCCGCAAGTACCTCGAGCTGGTCGCCGACCTGCCGTGGAACGAGCGGGCGCCGGCGTCCGACGATCTCAACTCCGTCGAGAGCGTCCTCGAGGAGGACCACGAGGGCCTGGACGAGGTCAAGCGGCGGATCCTCGAGCACATGGCGGTCCTCCGCCTGAGCGGGGCGTCGCGGGGCACGATCCTCTGCCTCGTCGGGCCCCCCGGCGTGGGCAAGACCAGCCTCGCGCAGTCCGTCGCCCGGGCGACCGGGCGGCCGCTCCAGCGCATCTCCCTCGGGGGCGTGCGCGATGAGGCGGAGAGCCGCGGCCACCGACGGACGTACATCGGCGCGCTGCCGGGTCGGCTCCTGAGCGCGCTCCGCAAGGCCAAGGTCAAGAACCCGGTCTTCGTCCTCGACGAGATCGACAAGCTCGGCCGCGGCTGGCAGGGCGACCCGGAGGCGGCGCTCCTCGAGGTGCTCGACCCCGAGCAGAACCACGCCTTCACCGACCACTACCTGGAGCTGCCCTTCGACCTGTCGGAGGTGCGCTTCATCGCGACCGCCAACGAGCTGTCGACGCTGAGCGCGCCGCTCCGGGACCGCCTCGAGATCATCGAGGTCAGCGGCTACACGACGGACGAGAAGAAGGCGATCGCCGAGAAGCACCTCGTTCCGAAGGCCCTCGAGAAGCACGGCCTGCCCGAAGGCGCCCTCGACCTCGAGGATGGCGTCCTCGACGTGATCATCCGCGAGTACACCCGCGAGGCGGGCGTCCGGCAGCTCAGCCGGGAGCTCGCCAAGCTCTGCCGGGCCGTGGCCCTCGACTGGGCCAAGAGCCTGCCGGCGGATACGCAGGAGAGCCGAGAGCCCGACCCGATGCGCATCACGATCGACGGGCTCGGCAAGGTCCTCGGCCGTCCCCGCTTCTTCCACGAGATGGCGGAGCGGGTCCGGCCGCCGGGGGTGGCCGCTGGCCTCGCCTGGACCCCGGTGGGAGGCGACGTGCTCTACGTCGAGTCCACCCGGATGAAGGGCAAGGGCAAGGTCGAGATCACCGGCCAGCTCGGCGAGGTGATGAACGAGAGCGCCCGCGCGGCCCTGGCCTACCTCCGGAGCCACGCGGACGAGCTCGACGTCGACCCGAGCTTCCTCGAGTCGACGGACCTCCACATCCACGTGCCGGCGGGCGCGGTGCCGAAGGACGGGCCCTCGGCGGGCGTCACCATGTTCACGGCCCTCGCGTCGCTGCTCAGCGGTCGACGGGTCCGGCCGGACACGGCCATGACCGGCGAGGCCACGCTGCGGGGCCGGGTGCTCCCGGTCGGTGGCATCAAGAGCAAGGTGCTCGCCGCGCACCGCGCTGGCTTCACGCGTGTGCTGCTCCCCAAGCGCAACGAGCGGGACCTCGAGGACATCCCGGAGTCGGTACGCGAAGAGCTCGAGCTCTTCTTCGTCGAAGACATGACCGAGGTCATCCGCCTCGCCCTCGAGGCGCCCGACCTCGACGTGTCCGCGCCGACGTCCAACGGACCCGGCAGCTCGCCGGCGCCCGCGCTCTGAGCCCGGGGTGGGCCGCCCGCGGCCCGCCCTGCTTCTCTCCCTTCCCTCCCCAGCGGGGGCGGCGACCGACGGTCGGCGCCCCCGCGCCTTTGTCGGGGCGGATGACGGCTCATCCGCGGTCGATGCGCCGTCCCCTCACGGAGGGCAGCACGTCGTCGACCCAACGGCGCAGCTCCGCGAGCCGAGCCTCGGGGGTCACGAGCCACACCCGGCCGGCTCCGTCGCCATACAGCACGGCGAGCCCCTCCTCGGCCTCGAGGAGGTAGCGGAGCAGCGCGACCTCCGCGCGCGGGACGCGCACCTCGATCGCCGCCAACCCGGGCCCGAGGGGCGGCTCGGCGGCCGCGGGCGGATCGCCCCCGCTCACGCGAGCACGTCGGCCCGGTGAGGGAAGGCCTGCCCGCGCTCGGGAGCGCAGGTCAGCGGTACCGCTCGCTTCACGCGGGTCAGGCCGAGCACGGTCGTGTCGCCCAGGATGACGGCGGATCGGATGGGCGCCACGGGGCCCGGGGCGAGGTGAGCTATGGTCCGCCATCTTCCGATGGGCGCTCGTCTCGTCGTCGGGGCGCTGATCGCCCTGCTGCTCGCACCGAACGCGGCCCTGGCCGCCGAGGACACGACCCCCCTGGCGGAAGGGTTGACGTGGCTGTCGATCCTGCCCCCGCTCGTGGCGATCGGTCTGGCGATCGCCCTGCGGGAGGTCGTGATCAGCCTGATGGTGGGCGTCTGGCTCGGGGCGACGTTCGCCGCCGGGTTTCGGCCGCTCGAGGGCCTGCTCCGGACCGCGGACCACTACGCGGTGGGGGCGCTCGCCGACGAGGGGCACAGCGCCATCGCGATCTTCAGCCTGCTCCTCGGCGGGATGATCGGGGTGATCGCGCGTTCCGGGGGCGCGCAGGGCCTGGCCGACCGCGTGACCCGCGTCGCCACGACCCGGCTCCGGGGCGGCCTGGCCACCTGGGTCCTCGGGCTCCTGATCTTCTTCGACGACTACTCGAACAGCCTCCTCGTCGGGACCAGCATGCGGCCGATCACCGACCGCCTCCGCATCAGCCGGGAGAAGCTCGCCTTCCTGGTCGACGGCACCGCGGCCCCCGTCTCCAGCTTTGCCCTGATCAGCTCCTGGGTGGGCGTCGAGGTCGGCTTCATCGCCGACCAGTACGCCGCTCTCGGCCTCGATGGCGACGCCTACCTCGTGTTCCTGTCGAGCATCCCCTACCTCTTCTACCCGTTGCTGATGCTGGTGTTCGGCCTCGCGGTCGTCGTCCTCGGACGCGACTTCGGTCCGATGTGGCACGCGGAGGTGCGCGCGGTCCGGACGGGGCACGTCAGCCGCCCGGGCTCGACGCCGGCGTCCGAGTTCGATGCCCCCGAGCTGCGGCCGCCGCCCGGCAAACGCTCCCGGGCGATCCTCGCGCTCCTCCCGATCGCCGTCGTCGTGCTCACGGCCATCGTGGGCATGGGCGTGACGGGGAGCGAAGGGCTCGCCGAGGAGCGCCGGGAGGCTCGGGCGGCGCTCGAGGTCGCGCGGGCGGAGCACGGCGCCGAGCCGGGGGCGGCCCGGGCCGGCGAGCTCCGGGCGGCGGAGCAGCGCCTCGCGCGGGCCGAGCCGAGCCTCGCCGCCGTCGTCGGCAAGGCCGACTCGCTGACGGCCCTGCTCTGGGCCGCCTTCCTGGGGGGGATCGTCGCGGTCCTGCTCGCCGTGGCCTACCGCGTGCTCCGGCTTCGGGAGGCGATGAACGCCTGGGTGGCGGGGGTCCGATCGATCGCGCTGGCCGTGATCATCCTGGTGCTCGCCTGGTCCCTCGGCGAGGTGTGCCAGGACCTCGGCACCGCCACGTACGTCGCCCAGGTGCTCGGCCGGTGGCTCGCTCCCGGCCTGCTTCCGGGGGTGGTCTTCCTGATCGCCGCCGCCGTCAGCTTCGCGACGGGCACGAGCTGGGGCACGATGGGCATCCTGTTCCCGGTCGTGATCCCCCTCGCCCACCAGCTCTCGGGCGGCGAGGGCCCGATCCTGATCGGCGCGATCGCCTCGGTCCTCGCCGGGAGCGTCTGGGGCGACCACTGCTCGCCGATCAGCGACACGACGGTGATGAGCTCCATGGCGAGCTCCTGTGACCACGTCGACCACGTCCGGACCCAGCTCCCGTACGCCCTGGCGGTCGGCGCGGTGAGCCTCCTGCTCGGCTGCCTCCCGACCGGCCTCGGCTGGTGGAGCCCGGCGGTGGCGTTGCCGCTCGGCGCGCTGGTCCTCGTGGGGCTCGTCGCCGGGCTCGGGCGCCCGGTCACGGCCGAGCCGTAGGTCCGCCTGCGGTGCGGGGGCGGCCGTCGGCGCCCGCGCGCTCTGGGCGGCGCCCGAGCACGCCGTCAGGCGCGGGCGAGGAGGGCGTCCAGCTCCGCGCTCGTGAAGGGCTTGTCCAGGCGGCGCCAGCGAGGCAGGCCCGACAGGAACGAGCGAGCCCGGTCCGTGGTCGCGCCGCCCGACATCACGATGAAGCGGGCGGCGAGCCCCGGGCGCCGCTCCTCGGTCCACCGCGACAGGGCGATCGCGTCGGTGTCGGACAGCGCGAGGTCGCACAGGACCAGGTCGAAGGGGGTCCCGTCCGAGAGGGCCTCCTGGGCCTCCCGGCCGGACGTCACCACGCGCACGTCGTGGCCGGCAAGCATGAGGCGCAGCGTCGTGCCGATCAGCGGCTCGTCGTCCACGACGAGGATCCGACGGGGGCGGGCCGCGGCCGGCTGACGATCCCCTGCTGCCGTCCGCCCGGCGGACGTCTCGTCCGATGTGGTCACTCGGCCCCCCGAACCCCGCGGCCCTGACGGCCGCTATCGATCAAGGTACGAACCGGTCCCCGACCCGTCAAACGTCCGCCCTCGGGCGAGTCGTCCCGGGCGCCCTCCTTCACCGCACGCGCTCGTGCACTTCACCGCACGCGCTCGTGCATTCACCGTACGTGCTCGTGCGCGTAGATATGCTCCTGGCAGTAGCCGTGCCGTCCCTTGCACTGGCTGCAGTAGCGGAACTGCATGTCGGGATGGGACTTGTCGGTCTTGCCGCATACCTCGCACGTGTGGTGCACGGACTCGTCGAAGCGGCGCTGCTCCCGCCGCCGAGCGCCCCGAAAGCGAGCGCTCCGGACGCGCATGACGATGTCCCGGCTGAAGAACACGAAGAAGTTGAAGACGCCCGCGACGACCAGGATCTTCTGGTAGGGGCCTCCGAGGACGAAGACCACGGCAAGCCCCGCCCAGGCGAGGTAGGCAAGCCACTTGACCTTGATCGGGAGCACGAACCACAGCGCGAGCTCGAAGTTCGGGAGGACGTAGGCGAAGGCCAGGAAGATGGACGTGAGGAAGTAGAAGTTCGTCGCGGGCATCAACGGCATCAGGCAGGCCGAGAGGACCGAGGTGAGCCAGCCGATGAAGACGTAGAGGTTGAAGCGCGCCTCACCCCAGTGTGCTTCGAGCGCTCGTCCGAAGATGTAGAGCAGAAGAAGCTCGAAGATGATGAACAGGATGCTCATCGAGGGCGGATAGAAGAGGAAGGTGACCAGCCTCCAGACCTCCCCGTTGAGCACGTCGACCGGCCGCAGCACGATCGCGTCGAGGAACGCGGGCTTCGCCCGCCCCAGGACGAAGGTCACGGCCTGGCCCGCGACGAGGTAGACGATCAGGTTCGGGATCGCGAAGCGCCCGAGGGTTCGTTCCCACTTCTTCGGCACGTGCGCTCGGTCTACCTCACGGCGGGGGGTCGCGCATGGCCGGGCAGGAGGGTCTGGGTCCGACCGGTCTAGCGCCGGAGGTGGGCCTCGAAGAACGCCATCACGCGCTCGTGCATCCGCTCGCTGAGCTCCGGGTCCGGCACCATGTGGGTCTGGCCGGCCAGCGTCAGGAGCTCCGCCGGCCGACCCGCCCGGAGCAGAGCCTCCTGCAGCTTGAGGGAGTGGCTGAGGTAGACGTTGTCGTCGGCGGTCCCGTGGATCGATAGGAGCGGCCGGTGGTCCGCGGCGTCGGCCTCCGCCCTGGCGGCCGCGAGCGCGCTCGACCGCGTGTAGGCGTCCTCGCCTTGGCCGGCGCCGCCCGGCAGGCCCAGGTAGCGCTCCGTGTAGTGGGTGTCGTAGTCCCGCCAGTCGGTCACCGGCGCCCCGGCGACGGCTGCGCGGAAGACGTCCGGCCGACGCAGCACCGCCATCGCGGCCATGTAGCCCCCGTAGGACCAGCCCCACACCCCGACCCGCTCCATGTCGAGCTCGGGGTAGCGGTCGCCGACCTGCTGGAGCGCGATCACCTGGTCCTCGAGGACCGGCCCCGCGAGGTCGCCCTCCACCGCCCGTTGCCAGTCGCTGCCGCGGCCCGGCGTCCCCCGACCATCGACGCGCACCACGATCACGTGGTGGTCGGCCATCCACTGGTCCAGGGCGTAGCGATGCCGGTCCGCGCTGACCATGCGATGGGTCGGCCCCCCGTACACGTGCAGGATGACGGGGTACTCCTTGCCTTCCTCGAAGTCCGACGGCCGAACGACCGCCACCCGCCACTCCCGGGCCCCCACGGTGTCGAGGCTCACCGAGATCTCGAGCGGGATCGGCTCCGCCACGTCCGGCACCGCGACGAGCTCCTCTCCGCCGAGGCGGCGAACCGACCGCGTGCGCTCGCCCTCGAGGGGGTGGGCGTGGTGGATCCAGAGGCCCGCCGTCGTGTCGACGACCGCCGTGTGGACGGCCGGGCCCTCCGGCGTCACCCGCTCCGGCTCGCCCTCGCCGCTCAACGGCACCCGGAACACGTGGCTCGTCGTGGGCTCCGCGCTCGCCAGGACCCACGCGACCTCGGCACCTTCGTCCACGCCGAGGAGCTCCCGGTAGCCGAACCGGTCCGGGGTGAGGATGCGGACGAGGCTCCCCTCCGCGTTGCGGAGCTCCAGGCGCCAGCTGCCGGTGCGGTCGCTCGCCCAGAGGAACTGCTGCCCATCGCTGAGCCACCGGGGGACGCGCGGGGCGAGGTCGATCCAGGTGTCGCGCTCCTCCTGGAGGAACTCCCGCGTCTCGCCGCTCTCCGGGTCCACGGCGAGGAGCAGCTCCTTCTCCTGGAGCCGGTCCTGGACCAGGAGGGTGAGCGGTCCCGCCGTGGGCCAGAGCACCTTGGCCACGTAGGGGAAGGCCTCCCGGTCCCAGTCGATGAAGCGCAGCTCACCGCCGTCGCGGGGGACGAGGGCGAGCTGGACCTCGGCGTTGTCGCCCCCGGCGCGCGGGTAGGGCGTCGAGCGCGGGGGCCGCTCGGGGTGGGCGGGGTCGAGGATGTGCATGCGCTCCATCCCCTCGACCCGGGTCCGCTGGACGACGAGGCGCTCGCCGTTCGGGGCCCACCAGAAGCCCTCGAAGCGCCGCATCTCCTCCTGGGCGACGAACTCCGCCAGGCCGTACTCGGTCTCGTCGTCGGCCCGGGTCGTGAGGCGCGTCTGCCTCCCGCTGTCGAGGTCGACCGCGTAGAGGTCGCCGTCCCGGACGAAGGCGACGTGGGCACCATCGGGGCTGAAGCGCGCATCGACGATCGGCGGTGACGTCGCCTCGCTCCCGGGCTCGGCGACGGCGGCCCCGAGCTCCCGGATCGCGTCCGCCTCGCCGATCCGGGCCCGGTCCACGAGGAACAGGCGCCCGGACAGCGGGACGAGCAGGCGCGCCCCGTCCCGGGAGAGCTCGTAGCGGGCGATGCCGGTCGCCGTGAGCCGGAGCCGTTCGAGGCGGGCCTGCTCCGCGTCCGAGACCTCCTCGTCCGCCTCCTGCAGCAGGTCGGCCGCGGACAGGAGGACCCTCTCCTGACCGCTCTCGAGGTCGAGGGCGAACAGCCGGGTCAGCGGGCTCCGCGCCTCGGAGCGGAGGTAGAGGAGCGCGCTGCCGTCCGGCAGGAACCGGAAGGCCCGCGGGTGGCCGTAGCGGAAGCGCCCGGTCTGCGCGTAGAGCGAGAGGAAGTCCCCCGGCGGGACCCTCGCCTCGGCGTACGGGTCCGCCTCCTCCTGCGTCCCCGAGCCTCCCCCGCTCGGGTTGGGGTCCTCGGCCTCCTCACGGCTGGCCCCGCAGCCGACGAGGCTGCCCGAGGCGACGGCGGCGAGGAGGCACGCCGGTGTGCGAAGGGATCGGTTCACGGCGCCTCCGATACGACCGGATCGGAAAGTCCCAGCCCCATCGCGATCAGTCAAGCGCGCGCGATCTCCCGCGCCGAGAGCCGATGGAACCGGATCGTGAGCGCCGCGGCCACGGCCGTGAGCCCCGCGGACAGGCCCCACCAGAGGCCGGTCGCGCCGCCCCCGAGCCCGAAGGCCAACCCGACCCCGAGCGGGACGCCGACCGCGTAGTGGCCGATCAGGTTCGCGACGAGGGGCCAGCGGGTGTCGCCGGCGCCCCGCAACGCTCCCGCCGCCACGCACTGCACCCCGTCGGAGAGCTGGAAGGCCGCGGCGACCGCCAGCAGCGGAACGGTGGCCTCGACGACGCCGCTCTCCGTCGTGAAGAGCCCGCTCAGCGTCCGGGGGAAGGCCACGAAGACGACGGCGCCGCTGCCCATCAGGGCGGCGATCGCCGCGATCGCGGTGAAGCCGGCGCGCCGGGTGGCCGCGAGGTCGGCGCGACCGACGGCGTGCCCGACGCGGACGCTGGCGGCGAGCCCCGTCGCCATGGCGGCCTGGAAGGTCCAGCTGATCATCACGAGCGCGATGTTGTGGGCGCTGAGGATCCGCGGGCCGAGCTGGCCGATCAGGACCGTGACCAGCGTGAAGCTCCCCGCCTCGGCGAGGAACTGGAACCCGATCGGCGCGCCGAGGCGCAGAATGCGCCCGATCGCGGCGAGCCGGGGCCGCGGGATCCGGAGCGCGCCCGGGCCGTGCAGGGCGCGGACCGCGGCCACGCACACGGCGAGCTGGACCCCCGCCGCGACCGTGCTCGCCCAGCCGGCGCCCGCGGTCGAGAGGCGGGGCACGCCGAGGGCGGGGAGCCCGAGGGCCTCGAGGCCGGCGTCGCCGAACACCAGCGCGTAGGTCAGGGGCAGGTTGACCACGTTGGCGACGATCACCGACACGAGGAGGGGCCGCGTCACCTCGTGGGCCGAGAGGTAGGACCGGGTGGCCCACAGCCACAGCGACGGCGCCATCCCCACGCACCGGGCGACCAGGTACGGCGCGGTCTCCCCGGCGGTGGGGGCGTCGATCCCGAGCCAGGGCAGGGCCGCGGCGAGACCGAGGGCGATGCCCATCAGCGGGACGGCGCCGACCGCCCCGAGCCAGGCGCCCTGCCAGAGGTGGTCGAGGGCCGTCCGCTCCCGGGCGCCGATCGCCTGCGCCACGAGAGGGTCGAGGCCGGCCACCCAGCCCATCCCGAGCACCCAGGGCACGAAGAACAGCGCGTTGCCCAGGCCGACCGCGGCGAGCTCCACCTCGCCGACCCGGCCGACGACCGCGGTGTCGACGACGCCCAGCAGCATGCTGCCGAAGTTCGTGATCGCGAGCGGGCCGGCGAGGCGGCGCAGGGCGCGCAGCTCCGCGCGGACCGGATGGAGCGCCTCCGAGGTCACGGCGAGCCGCGGTATGGGGGGCGGGATCGACATCGGCAATCCGGGATTGTGGCGACGCACCCGGTCGACGATGCTGACGCCATGCCGATCGCACGCGCCGTCCGTATCCGGGAGGCCGGGGGCCCCGAGGTCCTCCACCTCGACCGCCTGAGCGTCCCCGATCCCGGCCCCGGGCAGGTCCTCGTGGAGGTCGCCGCGGCCGGCCTCAACCGGGCCGACTTGATGCAGCGCCAGGGGGTGTACCCGGCGCCGTCCGGTGTGCCGGCGGACGTCCCCGGCCTCGAGTACGCCGGCCGCGTGGCCGCGGTCGGCCCGGGGGTCGGCCTCCACGCGACCGGCGACCGGGTCATGGGCATCGTCGGCGGCGGCGCGATGGCGACGCACCTCGTCGCCCACGAGCGGGAGGTGCTCCCGGTCCCCGAGGGCATCGAGCTGACCGAGGCGGCGGCGATCCCCGAGGCGTTCCTGACCGCCTACGACGCGGTCTTCCTCCAGGCCGGGTTGGCCCCCGGGGAGCGCCTGCTGATCCACGCCGTCGCGAGCGGGGTCGGGACCGCGGCCCTGCAGCTCGCCCGGTGGGCGGGCGTGCGCGCGATCGGGACCAGCCGGAGCGAAGGCAAGCTCGAGCGGTGCGCCGAGCTCGGCCTGACGGAGGCGGTGGTGGTCGACCGGGCGGAGCCCCGCTTCGCCGACGAGGTCAAGAGCCGGACCGAAGGCCGAGGGGTCGACGTGGTCCTCGACCTGGTGGGCGCGGCGTACCTCGACCAGAACGTGCGCGCGCTCGCCCCCCTGGGGCGCATGGTCACGATCGGCCTGATGGGGGGCCGGGCCGGGGAGCTGAACATGGGCCTGCTCCTCGGCAAGCGGCTGCGCCTCTTCGGCACCGTGCTCCGCTCCCGCCCCCTCGAGGAGAAGCTGACCCTGGCGCAGACCTTCGCCTCGCGGGTGGTCCCGCTCTTCGCGCCGGGCGGCCCGCTCCGCCCGGTCGTCGAAGAGGTGATGCCGATGGACGCGATCCAGGACGCCCACGCCCGGATGGAGCGGAACGAGACGTTCGGGAAGCTCGTCCTGAGCTGGTCGACCGACTGACGCTCACCCCGCCGCGTCGGGGTCGAGCCGCCGGCGGACGAAGGTCGGCACCGCGAACGCAGCGCGGTGGATGTCCCGGTTGTAGTAGCGCGACGTGGTCTCGACGCGGGCGACCCGGCGCTCGTCGAACGCGCGGGGGTCGTACGCGCCGTCGGTGGAGGCGACCGTCCAGGTCCACATCCCCCCGCCGTAGAGGAGGACCGAGCCGAAGTAGGGGTGAACCGCCTCGAAGACGTCCCTCAGCGTCTCCTGCACGGCGAAGAACACCTGGGGAAGCACCGTCGGCGTCTCGCTCTGCAGACCGAAGAGCCCCCCCTCCCGCAGGACGCGTCGGACACCCTCGTAGAAGCTCTTGTCGAAGAGCCCCAGGGCCGGGCCGACCGGGTCGCTCCCGTCCAGCAGGACCACGTCGAAGGGCTCCCCCGTCCACTCCCGCACGAAGGCGACGCCGTCCTCGAAGCGGAGGTCGAGGCGCGGGTCCGACCAGGACGTCCCGATCTCCGGCAGGTGCTCCTGGCAGGCCCGCACCACCGCCTCGTCGATCTCGACCATCGTGCAGCGCTCGACCTCCGGGTGCCGCAGGACCTCCCGCACGGTGCCCCCGTCGCCGCCCCCGATCACGAGCACCCGTTGGATCCGACGCGCGGAAGTCAACACGGGGTGCACGATCATCTCGTGATAGAAGAACTCGTCCTCGACGCTGGTCATGAAGATGCCGTCGAGCACCAGCACCTTGCCGAGCATGGGCGTCTCGACGATCTCGATCCGCTGAAACGGGCTCTGGGCGGCGTACAGCGTCCGCCGGACCCGGAGCCCGGTGCGGAGCGCGTCGTCGAAGACCTCGTCGTACCAGAGAGCCATGGCGTCGTCCGTTCGTGTCGCGCGCCGTCAGGGCGAGGCGGCGGGTGGGGCCTCGGCCGCGACCTCCTCCGACCACCGACAGAGCGCCTCGACCGCGCTGACCACGCGGGGGCAGTGGTGACGGATGAAGGTGTCGTCGAGCGGCTGCTCCCGGGGGATGACGTCGACCGCGCGCAGCGCCCGATCCCCGTCGAAGTCGACGTAGGCGAGGCGCGCCGTCAGCTCCTCCGGGGGGCGGCCGAACACGGTGCCGGGGAGGATCGCGACCCCCGAGGTCGAGAGCAGGTGCTCGCAGACGTCGGGCGAGGTGAGGAGGCCGCGCTCCGCCAGCTCGACCGCGAGGTGGGAGAAGTCCGGGAAGAGGTAGAACCCCCCGTAGGGCTGGGGGCAGTCGATCCCCACGGCGCGCAGCTTACGCGCGCACCAGCGGCCCAGGGCGCTCAGGATCCGGCGGCTGTTGCGCAGGTAGCTGTCGATCTCCTCGCTCCCGTCGAAGGCGGTGATGCCGGCGTACTGGATCGGGGCGCTGGTCGACGTGTAGGTCTCGCTGGCGACGGCCCCCATCGCGTCGAGAAGCCAGCGCAGGTGCTCCGGGAAGACGAAGGTCCCGAGCCTCCAGCCGCCTGCGCCGCACCACTTGCTGAGCCCCGCGCTGATGATCGTGCCCTCCGGGTAGTAGCGGGCGATCGAGACGTGCTGGCCCTTGTGATGCAGCTCCCCGTAGATCTCGTCGCTCAGCAGCAGGACCTTGTAGCGGCGCGCGACACGGGCCAGGGCCTTGAGCTGGTCGATCTTGAAGGTCCCCCCGGTCGGGTTGCTCGGGTAGTTCAGGATCACGACCCGGGGCCGGTCCGAGTCTTCCGCGCACACCGCCTCGAGGCCGTCGGGGGTGATCATCCAGTCGTCCTCGCGCCGGGTCGGGACGAGGCGGACGGCGCGGCCGATGATCCGGGCCTGGGGCGCGTAGCTCCCCCAGGCCGGGGTCGGGATGACCAGCTCGCCATAGAAGACGAGCTGGAGCAGGAACATGAGCTCCTTGCTCCCCGGTCCGATCAGCACGTCGTCGGCGGTGCGATCGATCCCGGCGTGGCGCTCGGTGTAGCGAGCCACCGCCCGGCGCAGGTCGTAGAGCCCCCGCACCGGGAGGTAGTCCTTCTCACCCGCGTGGCTCTGCAGGGCCGCGACCACGGGGCGGGGCACGGGGAAGGGCGACTGACCGAGGCCGAGCTTGTAGACCTCCCGACCCTCGGCGAGGAGCGCGTTGCAGTGCTCGTTGATCGCCACGGTGGCGGAGTGACCCATGCCACGGACGTTCAGGTTGAGGTGCTTGTCGGGAGGGCGGGTCATCGGGGTCCGCTGGGTGTGGTGTGACCGATCCCCGGGGCGCGGCCAGCCTCCGCGCTCCGGTCACCCTGCCGTCGTGCCATCCTGCACCCTTGTCATCCTCCGGCTCCGGCGCCAGGCTCGGCCCCCGAGAGGTCAGCACCGTGCGAACCCAGGATCCCCGAACCCTGATCGTCTTGCTCTGCCGGCACTTCTATGCCCAGGGGTGGGTGTCGGGGACCGGGGGCGGGGTCTCCATCCGCGACGGGGACCGTGTGTACATGGCGCCGAGCGGCGTCCAGAAGGAGCGCCTGGCGCCGGAGGATCTCTTCGTCCTCGACCTCGAAGGCACGGTCCTCGAGGGCCCCGCGACCGAGCACCGGGTCAGCGCGTGCGCGCCGCTCTTCTTTCACGCCTTCCGGATGCGGGACGCCGGCGCGGTGCTCCACAGCCACAGCGTCAACGCGATGCTCGCCACCCTGATCAGCGGCCCCGAGTTCCGGGTGACGCACCTCGAGATGATGAAGGGCATCCGCGGCCTCGGGTACCACGACGAGCTCGTCGTCCCGATCCTGGAGAACACGGCCCACGAGCACGAGCTCGCCGACGCGATGGGCGAGGCGATCGGCCGCTACTCGGACACCCAGGCCGTGCTCGTCCGGCGCCACGGCGTCTACGTCTGGGGGCGGGACTGGGTCGAAGCGAAGACCCAGGCCGAGTGCTACGACTACCTGTTCGAGGCCGCGGTGCGGATGCGCCAGCTCGGGCTGGACCCCGCCGCCCGCCCCCCCGGGGCCTCCCCGGCCTCCTGACGGAGCGGACCTCGAGCGGACCTTCCGCGGACTCAGCGACGACTCGGAGACGGAGGAGCCATGGACGCGCATTGGCTGGACGGTGGGCAAGCCCTCGACGCGGCGACGCTCGAGGCGGAGGGGGTTCACTATCGGCGCCTCGACCTCGACCCGGCGAAGCACCAGCCGGAGATCGACGTCCTGAAGGCGAAGCAGGGCTACATCGAGCAGGACGAGGTCGCGCTCGCGCCGGACACGCCGGACCTCGACGCGATCTGCGCGAAGTTCCTCCCCGAGCATCGACACTCGGAGGACGAGGTGCGCTTCGTCCTCGAGGGCGAGGGGGTCTTCGACATCCGGTCGACCGACGACCGCTGGATGCGGGTCAAGGTCGAGGCGGGGGACCTCCTGGTCGTGCCGGCGGACCGTCACCATCGCTTCTTCCTGACCGACACGAAGCGGATCCGCTGCGTCCGCCTCTTCCAGGACATGTCGGGGTGGGTGCCGCACTACCGGGGCGAGGCGGCCGAGTAGGGCGCTCGGCTCAGGCCTTCGGCCCGAAGCCCGTGATCAGGTAGCCGCCGGACTTCTGGTCCTTCGACAGCTCGAGGAGGCCGCGCTCCTGCGCGTCCTCCAGCAGCTCGCTGAAGCTCCGGTAGCCGTGGAAGCGCTCCGAGAAGTTCGGGCGCTTGCGCTTCAGGGTCTGCTTGACCATCGAGCCCCACAGCGTGCCGTCGCGGTCCTCGAACAACGCCTCGACGACGTCGAGCACGTGGTCGAGGGCCTCCTCCCGTCGGCCCGCGACGTCCCCGTCGTCCTTCGCGACGGGGGTCGGGACCGTGGCGCGGCCCGCCGCTCCGCCGTTCCGGGGCGCCGCCCGCTCCTTGTCCGCGGGCCGGTCGTCCTTCTTCTTGCGCCGCCCCCGCTCCGCGCTCTTCGCGCGGACCAGGTCGTCGTAGTAGATGAAGTCGTCGCAGTTCTCGATCAACAGGTCGCTGCTCGAGCTCTTCACCCCCACGCCGATCACCACCTTGTCGTTCTCGCGGAGCTTGCTGACGAGCGGGCTGAAGTCGCTGTCGCCGCTGATCACGACGAAGGTGTCGATGTGCCCCTTCGTGTGGCAGAGGTCGAGGGCGTCCACGACCATGCGGATGTCGGCCGAGTTCTTCCCCGAGTAGGACACGTGGGGGATCTCGATCATCTCGAAGGCCGCCTCGTGCATGCCGCGTTTGGCGTTCTTGTAGCGGTCCCAGTCGGAGTAGGCCTTCTTGACGACGATCTTCCCCTTGTCGAGGAGCCGCTCGAGCACGAGCTCGATGTCGAAGGTGGAGAACTTGGCGTCTCGGGCGCCGATGGCGACGTTCTCGTAGTCGCAGAAGATCGCTAGATTCGGGGTGTCGGCGGGCTCGCCCACGGTCCCTCCTGGTTCGTTTCGGGTCACCGCCGGACGTAAGCGGTGACGGCCCGCCCGTCAAACCGCCACGGCCTCTGCCGATGACCGCCCCGCTCCGGATCGTGGCCACCTGCCCCCCGGGCCTCGCGGAGCTCCTCGCGGAGGAGCTCCGCGCTCTGGGTGCGCTCGCCGTGGCCCCGGGCGCGGGCCGCGTCGCGTTCCGGGGCCACCGGCGGGTGCTGCATCGCGTCCACCTGGAGGCCGGGCTGGCGAGCCAGGTGCGGGTCCTGGTCGGCCGGGTGGAGGCGCGCCGCCTCGGCGCCCTCGAGGACGCGGTGCGGGAGCTGCCGTGGGCCGCCCACCTGCGGCCCGGGGTCCCGCGGCGGCCGCGGGTCGAGGTGCGGGCGTGGCGGATACGGCACTCCGGTGCGATCGCGGAGCGCGCCCTGGCCGCGAGCGCCGCCCGCCTGGAGGACGGCCTGGCGGAGGCCGATCCGGACGGGGTGACGGTGATGGTCCGCGGCCACCGCGATGTCTTCGCGCTCTCGATCGACACGGCCGGAGCGCCGCTCCACCGGCGCGGCTACCGCCTCGATGGGGCGAAGGCGCCGCTCCGGGAGGACCTGGCGCTCGCGCTCCTCGAGGTGAGCGGCTGGACGGCGGACCTCCCGCTCCTCGACCCGCTCTCGGGCGCCGGCACGATCCTGATCGAGGCCGCTCGGCGGGCCCGGGGCATCGCGCCGGGGCGCGACCGGACCTTCGACCTCGCGCGCACCGCCCACCACCACGAGCCCACCTGGACCCGGGTCCTCGACGAGGCCCGAGCCCGCGAGCGGCCGTCGACCGGGGCGCCGATCGTCGGCGCGGACCGCGTGCGGGGGGCCCTCGAGGCGACGCGGGCCAACGCGGAGCGGGCCGGGGTGCGAACCGACCTGACCCTCGAGCACGCGGCGCTCAGCTCGCTCGTGGCGCCCCAGCTCGCGGGCCGCCCCGCCGGAGCGGTCGTCACCAACCCGCCCTACGGCCGCCGGACGGGAGACCGGCGCACCCTGGAGCGTCTCTACGGCGCCCTCGTCCGGCGCACGGCGAGCCTCGGGCCGGCGTGGACGCTCACCCTGGTGCTGCCCCGCCAGCGACGCCCGGCGCCGCTCCGGCAGCTCCGATCGGTCCTGGCGACGCTGCACGGGGGCGTCCCGGTCCGCTATCTGAGCAGCCCGAGGCCGGGTTGAGCCCGGCCGGCCGGCGTCGTACCGCGGTCCCGTGCGCACCGTCGCGAGCGGAACCTGTCGGGAAACGCCCCCTGCCCCCGGGGACCGAACAGTCTCAGTTTGCGACGCGCTGAGGCGGGACCGATGCCCGTGATGTGGGGTCCAAAGACCCCGCTCCGGGGTCGTGCGACCCCTCATGGAGGGACGAAGGCGTGCTGAGGCAGAGCATCCGACGGAGGCGCGGTCATCGCATCGATCACCGGCGCCGAGCATCACCGATGGGATGGAGCTTCATACGTTGCCTTCCGGTCGTCGCGGCGGTCGCCGCGGCCGGCTGCGTGGGCTCGGTCGACCAGGGCGGGCCCTACCGCCCGGGCCGGAACCTCCGCTGTGGGGTGTCCGGCGCCGCCGCGGGCCCGATCCGCCGCCTCACCACGCTTCAGTACCGCACCGCGGTCGAGGCCATGTTCCCCGGGGTCGCGATCCCGGACGTGTCGCTCATCCCGAACGCGGTCGACGGCACCTTCGCCAACGACGTCCAGGGCCAGACCGTCAGCGCTCTGGTCATCGAGGAGTTCTCGACGGCGGCGCAGCAGGTGGCCGAGGCGGCGGTCGCCAACCCGTCGTGGATGCCGTGCCGGGAAGGCACGCCCGCCTGCCGGGCGGAGCTGGTCCGCACGATCGTCGGACGCGCGTACCGGCGGCCGCTCCGCGAGGGGGAGGTGACCGACCTCACGTCGGTGCTCGCCGCGGCGGAGGCGGACTTCGGCTTCGACGAGGGGGTGTCGATCCTGATCGAGGGGATCCTCCAGGCGCCCCAGTTCCTGTACCTGCCGGAGCTGGGGGACCCGAGCCTCGACGCGCCGCCCGGGATGGTGGCGCTCCAGGGCCACGAGGTCGCCACGCGCCTCTCGTTCTTCCTCTGGAACGAGCCCCCCGACGCGGCGCTGATGGCGGCGGCCGACCGGGGCGCCCTGGCCAGCGCCGAGGGGGTCCGCGCCGAGGCCGAACGCATGCTGGCCGACCCGAAGGCCTCGGCCGCGCTCGACGGCTTCTTCCGGGAGTGGCTGCGGCTCGACCGCCTCGCCACGGCGGACATCGACCGGGGGCGCTTCCCGGAGATGACCCCGGAGGTCCGGCAGGACCTCGAGGCGTCCACCCTCGCGTTCCTCCGCTACGCGTTCTTCGAGGAGGGCTCGATGGACAGCCTCTTCCTCAGCCGCCGCGGCTACGTCAACGACACCGTCGCCCCGATCTTCGGGGTGCCGGCCCCGGGCTCGGCGTCGCTGGTGCCGGTCGCGCTCGACCCCGGGCAGCGGGCCGGCATCCTCACCCAGCCCGGGCTGCTCGCCTCCTCGTCCCACGGCCTCGCCCACTCGCCGATCCTGCGGGGCGTCCTGCTCCTCGACTCGGTGCTGTGCGCCGCTCCGCCGCCCCCGCCCGCCGACGTGATGCTGGTCGAGCCGGAGGACCTCGCCACCGACGACGCGGTCACCACCCGCGAGAAGGTGGAGAACACCCACGGGACCGCGCAGTGCGCGCAGTGCCACGACGCGATCGACGGGATGGGCTTCACGTTCGAGAACTACGACGCCATCGGCCGCTTCCAGACGACCGAGGCCGGCCAGCCGGTCGACCCCAGGGGCAACCTCCGGGGCGAGGAGGTCGAGGACGCGGTGGAGCTCGCGGGGCTGCTCGCAGCCGACCGCGGCGTCGAGACGTGCCTCGTGACGCACTGGTACCGCTACGCCCTCGGTCGGGAGGAGCAGACCGAGGACCTCTGCCAGATCAACGAGCTCGCCAACGAGCTCCGGCAGGACGAAGGGGACCTGCAGGCGATGGTGCTGGCCCTCGTGAGCAGCAACGCCTTCCGCTTCCGCCCGGTGAGCGAGTGAGATGCCGATGAGCCTCGACCGACGAACCTTCCTCCGTGGCCTCGGCCTCTCCGCCGCGGCCCTCGGCCTGCCCCAGCTCCGCGCGCCCCGGGCGCGGGCGAACGGCGATATCCCCCAGCGGATCGTCTTCATCTACGAGAAGGGCGGGATGATGAACGGCTTCGTGGAGCCGCTGCCGGCCCCGGGGGCCCCGCGGCCCACGGAGACCGCGTGGCGGCTCAACAACCTGATGGAGCCGCTCGCGCCCTACCAGGACCGGATGATCGCCTTCAGCGGCCTCGACATGGTCAGCGACATCCTGGACCCGACGATCGCCGAGAACGCCCACGCGTCGGGCCAGACCCAGGCCCTGACCGGGGCCTTCCGGAGCGGGTCTCTCAGCGCGGGCGGGATCTCGATCAACGAGTTCATCGCCCGGGAGCTGAACACGCCCACGCCCCAGACCCGGCTGCCCAGCGTCGAGGTCGCGGTCATCCGGCCGAGCAGCCTCCGCGTGGGCGGGAGCTACTCGGGGCCCGGGCCGGCGCTGCCCTACCTCGTGACGCCGACCGAGGTCTACGATCGGCTCTTCCCCGAGGATCTCCGCCTGTCCGGGGAGGATGCGATCCGGGCCACCCAGCGCCGGGAGGCGGTGTTCGACCTGATCCGCGGCGAGAGCGACCGCCTGATCGCCGACCTGTCGGCGGAGCAGCGGGTGAAGGTCCAGCAGCACCTCGACACCCGCGCCGACCTCCAGCGGCGCCTCGGGCTCGGCGCAGCCCGGATCGGCAACGTGGCGGTCCCCTCCTTCATCGACGAGTGGCGCAGCGTCAACTACGCCTTCAACGCCTCGCCGGCCGAGAAGGCGTCGATGTGGGAGCTGATGGGGCGCCTGAACGGCGGGATGGTCGCCGCGGCGCTCCACGCGGACATCACGCGGGTGGCCACGATCAGCGTCCACCCCGCGCCGGACGCAGCCTTCGGCTACGCGCCGGGCATGTTCGGCAGCAGCGACGACCACGACCTCACCCACAAGGTCTCGGGGGACCGACCCTCGCTGACCGACCCCGCCGCGGTCGAGGCGATCCGGCTGCAGCACCAGCGCTCCACCGAGCTGCTCGTCTCCTTCCTCGAGGAGCTCGACAGCCGGGTGGAGCCGGACGGGGGGACGCTCCTCGACCACACCCTGATCCTCTGGTGCGGAGAGATCGGCAACGGCAGCCACGACATCACCCGCCTTCCCTGGGTGACGATCGGTGATGCCTGCGGTCAGCTGCGGACGGGCAGGCTGCTGCAGTTCGACCGGATCCATCGACGCACGGGTCGCGTGGTGCCCCCGGAGGACTGGGCCCGCTTCGACCAGCTCGGCCGGCCCCACAACGACCTCATGGTGTCCCTCGCACAGGCCATGGGGATCGAGATCGACACGTTCGGGGAGCCGTCGGTGTGCACCGGGCGCATCGACGAGATGTTCCGCTGAGCCCCGGGCACCGTTCAGAGGCGCCGCCCCGCGGCGTATATCCGTGGCGACCCTCCCGTTGCCGTCGTGGTACGGAGCGACCCATGAGCGCCTACGGTCCGATCCCCCTGCTGGCGGCGGCCCTCGCCTTGCTCGCCCCGATCGTCGCGACCCCCGCCGCCGGCCTCGCCCAGGAGGGTGGCGACGTCGCGCTCGTACCCTTCACGGCGGAGAACCGCCGGGCGCAGCGCGTGCTCGTCCAGGTCAACCGGTACCTGCCGCGCGTCCTCGGCGAGCGCGTCTTCGTGATCGACATGGACGATACCGAGGGCGCAGCCGAGGACCTCGGCGTGAGCTTCGACGACTCGAGCGCGGTCGGGGACCTCGCGGACGAGCTGCAGGTGGTCCGCGTCGTCCTCGGCCAGGTGAGCCGCCGCGGCCGCGCCACCACGATCGTCGCGCGCGTCTACGACCGGGAGGGCCAGCAGGTCCGCGAGGAGTCGACGACCTTCCGCCGGCCCAGCGTCGCCGTGCTCGAGCGGCTGTCGGACGCGCTCTTCCCGGAGCCGCCGCCCCCGGCGGCCCCCGTCGAGGCGGCCGTCGTGCCGCCGCCGGATGGGGCGGTCGACGGCGCGGCGGGGGAGGACGCCGCGGCCCCGCCCCCCCCGACCACCGAGGAGGGTCAGCGGCCGGTCTGGCTCTGGCTCGACGTCGGGCTCGCCGGTCGGACCCGGGTCGGCTCCGTTCGGCTCCAGGACGGGACCCGCCTGACGCACAAGATCCCGTTCTACCCCGAGCTCGCCGTCCGCTTCGGGATCCGCCCCCTGGCGGTGACCAACGACAAGTGGCTGAGCGGCATCCAGCTCCGCTTCGCGTTCCACTACGCCCTCAGCTTCGACGTGGAGGACCCCGACGGGCAGATCGTCGGGGGCGAGTCCCTGATCTTCGGGGGCGACGCTGCCTACCTCTTCCCGATCGACCCCGCCGTGGAGCTCGGGCCGCTGATCGGCCTGACGAGCGAGGCCTACCGGGTCGACCCGACGCCGCTGTTCGCGTCGGCCGAGTACCTGCGCCTCGAGCTCCGCGCGCTGCTCCGCTTCCACATCATGCCCCGGCTGTTCGTGCTCGAGACCGAGGGGGGCTACGACCGGGCGCTCCAGGCCGGAGACCTGGCCACCCAGTTCGGCACCCCCTTCGGAGGCGACGCGATCTACCTCAGCGCGGAAGCCTCCGGGGTGCTCCCGCTCCTCCCGGGGGTCGGCCCGGGGGTGGGCTGGGTCGTGTCCCTCACCTGGCGGCGCACGAGCCTGAGCTTCGGCGAGGAGGCCCTCGACCCCGCGGGCTCGGCCGCCGGCGGCATCGAGGAGATGGTCCGCTTCCTGGTCGCCGTCCGGGGCGCCCTCTACTGAAGGGCGCGGAGCGCGTCGACGGCGGCGTCCACGCCCACGCCGAGGGCGACCCCGAGGAGCACCGCGACCAGGACCGCCACCGCCCACCAGAACGGACCCGGTCGCCGCGGGGCGCGACCGAGGCGCCGCCGCACGCGGGAGGCGGCCGTCGTCTCCTCCCTCGCCTCGCCCGCGGGGGGGAGGGCGTCGACGAGCAGCTCGTCGAGGCTCGCCTTCTCCTCCGGGAACAGCATCGCCATCCAGTGCGCGGAGCGGTCCGGGGACGGCGGCAGGGACGCGAGCCACCCCTCGAGCTCGCTGGCGAAGCGGGCTGCGCTCGAGGTGCGGCGCTCGGGGTTCGCGGCGAGGGCGCGGTCCAGGATCGCCTCGAGCTCCTCGGGCACCTCGGGCGCGATCTCGCGGAGCGGCGGCCGCTCGCCCCGGCCCATGGCGAGGACCGTGTCGGCCTGGGTCGCGCGGCGGAACAGCGTCTTTCCGGCCAGCAGCTCCCAGAGCGACACCGCGAGCCCGAAGACATCGGCGCGATGGTCCACGGGCCGCCCGAGCATCTGCTCGGGAGCCATGTAGCCGAGCTTGCCCTTGATGATCCCGGCGGCGGTCCGGTGCAGCCGCCGCTCCGCCTTGGCCACGCCGAAGTCCAGGATCCGGCAGACCCCGTCGTACGTGACGAAGAGGTTGTGGGGGCTGATGTCCCGGTGCACGACCGAGAGCGGCTGCCCCGTTTCATCGGTCGCGACGTGGGCGGCGTGGAGGCCTCGGGCGGCGCCGATCGCGAGCCGCACCCCGAAGGTCACGCGGGCGGCGGGCGGGACGACGCGGTTCCGGTGGAGCTCCTTGATCACGCGGGACAGCGGCTGGCCGCGCAGGAGCTCCATCACGAGGTAGGGGAGCCCGTTCTCCTCGCGGACCTCCAGCGCCCGGCACACGTTCGGGTGGGCGATGCGGGAGCTGATGTCCACCTCGTCGAGGAACATCTCGAGGTAGGGCCGGTCCGCGGCCAGGTGCGGGTGGATCCGCTTGATCGCGACGGCGCTCTCGGGCCCGCCCTCTAGCCGGCTCGCCAGGTACACGGTCGCCATGCCGCCCGTCGCGAGCTCGGCGTGGAGCCGGTAGGGGCCGAGGGTCGTCCCCGGCGCCGCCGGCTTGGGCCCGCGGGCGCGCGAGGCGGCGGCCTCGCGACCGCTGGCCGACCCCGGGCGGGCCGGCAGCGTGGCCGGGGCCATGGACTCCGGCGGGTCGGCACGCACCGACGGCATCAGACACCGTAGGGTGCCGGGAGGACACCCCACAGGCCATCGGGGGAAGCCCCACGCCGCGGCCCTAGACTGGGAGCATGGACCTGAGCGCCCTCGTCGAGACCTCCCGCGAGGTCGCCTCGACCCGCTCCCGCAAGCGCAAGACCACGGCCCTGGCCACGCTGCTGCGTCGCCTTCCGCCCGACGAGCGCCGCCTCGGCGTGAGCTACCTGGTCGGCGTCCTCCCGCAGGGCCGGATCGGCCTCGGGTACGCGACGTTCCGCGACCTCGACCTCCCGTCCCCGCCGGGCGAGCCCACGCTCACCCTGCGCGAGGTGGACGGGACCTTCGGCGCGATCGCGGAGGACTCCGGCTCCGGCTCCGCCGGCCGCAAGCGCGAGCGCCTGGGGCGGCTGCTCGCGCGGGCCACCGAAGAGGAGCGCGCGTTCCTGATCCCCCTGGTCGTCGGCGAGCTGCGGCAGGGCGCCCTCGAGGGGGTGATGGTGGAGGCGGCGGCGGAGGCCTCGTCCGTCGAGGCCTCCGCGGTCCGCCGGGCGGCGATGCTCGCCGGGGACCTGCCCGGCGTGGCCGCGGCTGCTCTGGCGGAGGGGCGCGCGGGCCTCGCGCGGTTCCAGCTCGAGCTGTTCCGCCCCGTGCTCCCGATGCTGGCCTCGCCGGCGGACGACGTCGAGGGCGCCCTCGCCCGCCTCGGGGAGGCCGCCTTCGAGCTCAAGATGGATGGAGCCCGGGTCCAGGTCCACAAGGCGGGCGATGAGGTGCGGGTCTACAGCCGCCGGCTGCACGAGGTGACCGCCCGGGTGCCCGAGATCGTCGAGGCCGCGCGTGCCCTCCCGGCGCGGGAGCTGATCCTCGACGGCGAGACGATCGCGCTGCGCGCCGACGGCTCCCCCCACCCCTTCCAGACGACGATGCGCCGCTTCGGCCGGCGTAAGGACGTGGCGGCGATGCGGTCGACGCTCCCCCTGTCGACCTTCTTCTTCGACGTGCTGCGCGCCGACGGGGTGGTCGTCCTGGACGCCCCGCTGACCGAGCGCCTGGCGATCCTGGACGAGCTCCTGCCCGAGGCGCAGCAGGTGCCGCGGGTCGTCACCGACGACCTCGCCGAGGCGGCCCGGGCCTTCGAGCTGGCCCTCGACCGGGGCCACGAGGGCGCGATGGCCAAGGCCCTCGACGCCCCCTACGAGGCTGGCAGCCGGGGCTTCAGCTGGTTGAAGCTGAAGAGCGCCCACACCCTCGACCTCGTGGTCCTGGCGGTCGAGCGCGGGTCGGGCCGGCGCCGGGGCTGGCTGAGCAACCTGCACCTCGGGGCCCGGGACCCCGCCACCGGCGGCTTCGTGATGCTCGGCAAGACGTTCAAGGGCATGACCGACGAGATGCTCCGCTGGCAGACCGAGCACCTCGGCCGCCTCGCTCTCGGCGAGGAGGGCCACGTGGTCCACGTCCGGCCCGAGCTCGTGGTGGAGATCGCGTTCAGCGACGTGCAGGCAAGCCCTCAGTACCCCGCCGGCCTCGCCCTGCGGTTCGCCCGGGTCAAGGGCTACCGCACGGACAAGGCGGCCGAGGACGCGAGCACCATCGACGAGGTACGACAGATCCACGCGGGCGCGAGAGGCCGCGGCTAGCGCGCCAGAGGGGCGACCATCGCAAACGGGGACTTCCGCCGGGCGACCGGTCAGGGCAGGGTCGCCCGGATGCCGCGACGACCCTCCGTCCGGGCACCCGGCCCGACCCTCGCCCTCGCCCTGGCCCTCGCCCCCGCGACCGGGGTGGCTCAGGCTCCTGATGCGGACGGGGCCTACGCGCCGGTGGGCACCGCGGACGACGGCGCCGACGGCCCCCCGATCCAGCTCCAGCAGGCGCTCGCGAACCCCGCCCTAACGGTCAGCGTCGACCGCCTTCCACCCCCCGGTGAGCCGGGGGCGGCCAGGGATGCGCCGAACCTCGACACCACGGTCGACCTCCTGGTCCGGGAGCAGGTGGAGACGGTCACCGTGCGGATGAGCGCGCTCCACCGCGCCGACCGCAACCTGAGCGTCCCCGTGACCGTCGAGGTGGCTCCGGGCTCCCGCGCTACCGCGACCGGCAACCCGGTCGACGGGATCACGATCCGCGACGTTCCGCGCGTCCTCGGGCTGCGCGTGACCGCGCGGCTCACCCGACCGGGCACGTACACGTCGACGCTGACCGCGGTGGCCATGGAGCAGGAGGTGGACCTCGGTATCCGCGTCGACTTCGTCCCGACGACGCCGAGCGTGGTCCTCGAGGCCTCACCCACGGTGCGGGGGGACACCGCGCGGCTGGTCCTCCGCGAGACGGGCTTCGAGGACGTCCGAGTGCCCGCGCCACGCCTCGTCCAGTTGGTGGAGCGGGTGAACGACACGACGGGGTTCGACATCCCGGTCCAGGAGGTCCTGGTCGAGCGGGAAGGGCCAGACGGCGCGTGGGCGCCGGTCGGCGAGACGATCGCCATCGGGGCGGGGGAAGCGGTGCCGCTACGCGTCCGGGTGGAGGGGCTGCCGGACCGAGGGCGCTTCCTCGGCACGCTCCGCCTGGCGGGAGGGCCGCAAGCCGATGGCCAGGCGGGCCAGGTCACGTTCGTGAAGCGCCGCTCCTGGTGGATCGCCTTGCTGCTCCTCGGCCTCGGGGCCGTGATCACGGCGGCGATCCGCTTCGGGCTCGGTCCCCAGCTCGAGCGGGCCCGCGTCGAGCGCCAGGTGCTGGTGCGCCGGGCCGAGGCGCGGGCCGCGCTGACCTCGCTCGGGCCGCTGGCGGACGAGCCGCGCGTACGGGCGCTCGGCGACGTCCTGTGGGCCGACCTCGAGCGCCTGCTCGACGCGGTCCGCCAAGGGCTGCTCGGCGGCGACGACGCCGACGCGCGAGGCAAGCGTGTCGTCACGCGGTCCCGGATGCTGGTGCGCTACGCGGAGGTGGCTCGGGACGCCACGCGGTCGGGGGTCTTGCCCGACGCGGACCCCGACCTCATCGCCGCCGAGCCCTACCTCCGGGGCCGCGTCGACGACCCGGCGGAGGCCGAGCAGGCGCTCGACCGGGTCGCGCGGCGTGCCGCCGCCGGGGTCTCCCACGCCGCCGTCGCCGAGCTGCGCGATGGCCTCACGCTCGCCCGGAGCCGGGGGCCGCAGCAGCTCGCTCAGGGCCTGGAGGCCGCCGCGACGCAGGCGGCCACGGCAGCGACCGCGCTGAACGACGGCGACTTCGTTGGCGCTCGACGGTCCTTCGAGGAGGCCCGGGCGACCTGGGCGCGCGAGCTCCGGCTCGAGGCCGACCGCCGGATCGCCGCTGCCCCCCCGAGCTCCCAGGCGAGCGAGGCGTGGCAGAAGGTCGTGGATCGGGTCCTGCTCGAGCTCGGATCGGAGCGGGAGCTGGACGCCGTGATCGCCCGCTTCGACCGCGCGATGCTGGAGGTGCTCCGCTTCTACGGCCAGCGGCTCACCTCCGAGGAAGGCGACGCCCCCGGCGCACGGAACCAGACCGTCCGGACGTCGCTGCGCGCGGCAGGAGAGCGGCTGCTCGCTACGGAAGATCCGCTCCGAGGCCTCGCGCTGCTCGATGAGGTCCAGGCCCAGCTTCGCGCCCGGGAGGCAGAGCTCGAGTCGGTCGCCGACGCGCGGGCGGCTGCGCCATCCCGCCGGACCCACCTCGCGGACGTGCCCCTGCCCGGCGCGCTGCTCGATCCGACGGCGCCCCCGGCCTGGACCGCGGAGCCCCCGCTGTCGCTGGAGGGCAGCCTGGCCACCGTCCGCAGCCTCCAGTACGCCATCGCCTTCGCGGGTCTGGTCCTGTCGGGCTGGGCGGGCCTCGCGATGCTCTACGGCGGCGATCCGGACTGGGGCACGCTCGGCGACATGTCGAACATGGTGCTCCTCGGCGCGGGAGCCCAGCAGGTGAGCGGAGCGACCTCGGTCTTCGCCGGCGAGCGCTTCCTGCGCGCGCTCTCGCCCGGCGAGGCTCCGCCGACCCCGGGCTAGCTTGCGTGCGTCTACCCCTGGTCGATGCGTGGCGCGCTCGGCTCCCTCGGCGCTGACGGGTCCGCCGCCAGCGCGTCTCGCACCCCTTCGAGCAGCTCCCGACGCGTGAACGGCTTCGACAGGAGGCGGGCGTGTCCGTCCGCGACCGCCCGCGCGAGCCGCGCGTCCGCCACGTAGCCAGAAAGGTACAGGACCCGCCCCTCCGGCTCGCGCTGCCGGAACGCGGCGGCCAGGTCCGGACCGCCCATCGTGGGCATGACGACGTCGGTCAGCAGCAGGTCGACCCGCCCCGCGCCTCGCTCGTCGAGGAGCGCGAGGGCCAGGCGCCCCGAGCCCGCCTCCAGCACCCGGTAGCCGGCGGACTGGAGGGCGCGACACACCAGCGCCCGGATGTCGAGGTCGTCGTCGACGACGAGGATGGTCTCTCCGCGCCCGGACGGCTCGTCGCGCGACGGCACCGTGGCGAGCCGCTGCGGGTCCACGTCGAGCTGCGGCAGGTAGACGCTGAAGGTGGTCCCGCGTCCCGGGGCGCTCTCGACGGCGATGCCCCCGTCGGCTTCCTCCACGATGCCGAGGGCCGAGAACAGCCCGAGGCCGGTCCCGATGCCCGACGGCTTGGTCGTGAAGAAGGGCTCGAAGATGCAGCCGAGGGTCTCCTCGTCCATGCCCACCCCCGTGTCGCTCACCTGGAGCGCGACGTAGTCGCCCCGGGGCAGGGGCTCGGTCCGTCCGTGCACCACGGGCTGCCCCGCGAGGTGGCGCGTAACCACCCGCAGCGCCCCTCCCATCGGCATCGCGTCCTTCGCGTTGAGCACCAGGTTGAGGAGCACCTGCTGGAGCTGGACGTCGTCGACGTAGGCGAACAGCGGCTCCGGATGGGTCTCCACCTGCAGGTCGAGGTCCGGCGACACGAGCCGGGTCCAGAGCCGGCCCGACTCGGCGACGACCTCGTTCACGTCCACGGCGCGCGGCTGGACCATGTCCCGGCGGCTGAACGTGAGGAGCTGCTTCGTCAGCCGGGCGGCGTGGCGCGAGGCGTCCTCCACCAGCGTGAGGCTGTCGGCCAGGGCCGGGTCGTCCCGCCTCAGCCCTCGCGCGTCCTCCGTCCCGAACAGGATCGCGGTGAGCACGTTGTTGAAGTCGTGCGCGACGCCCCCCGCGAAGCGGCCGACGCTCTCCATCTTCTGGGACTGG
>JBHJHB010000112.1:0-40371 GCA_050331215.1 Sandaracinaceae bacterium
CCGGCCCCCCCTTCGACCCTGCTCCGGCCCCGGCCGGGGCCGCGCGAGGCTGCGCCGGCCCGGCCGCGAGCGCAGCGGGCGGAGGGCTCCGGTCGGGCGGCGACGGCAGCGCCAGCCGGAGCCGCGCCACCCCCTCCTCCACGGCGCGGAGCGACGGAGCCCGGTCCCCGAGCCGCGCCCGGCTCACCTCCCGAAGCCGCGCCACCGCCGCCGCGAGCGCCGCGACCGTCGGCCGATCGGGCGCGGTGACCGCCGCGTTCTCCACCGACGCCGTGGCGCGCGCCGCGAGCCACTCCAGCGCCCGGATCCTCGCGCGTGGCCGACTCGCCGGCGGGTACATCCCGTCCCAGAACCGGTCGCACCCCTCCGCGACCAGCAGGCATCCTTCGGCCAGCCCCGCCAGGCCCCGGAGCTCGGCCAGCGCGACCGCGGCGTAGGCCAGGACCAGGACGTCCTTCGTGGTCTCCCGGGTCAACCGCTCGGCGTCCTTGAGCACCCGCGCCCAGTCGACGGCGCCGCCCGTGGGCGCATCGAGCTTGCCCACCTCTGCGCGAAGCGCCTCGGCGCGCGGCAGGTAGCGGGCGTCGACGCCGGTCGGGGCCCCCCCCGGGACCGGGTGGAGCCAACCCTCGACGGCGTCCCGCAGGGCAGGGACGCTCACCGGCCGCTCATCGCAGCGACCCGGCCGCCGCCCGCTGAGCGAGGGCGTCGTAGTAGCCGGACAGCGGCGCGTCGGGGCCGAGGGGGCCGAGGACCGGGCTCAGCGCGGTCCGCGCCGCCGCCAGTGCCGCTGTCCGATCCGTGGTCAGCGGCCAGAGACGGGGGTGCTCGACCGTGGGGTCGGCGAGCAGCCCCAGGATCGCCGGCGGGGGCTCGCCGAGGGCCAAGAGGAGGCGCGGCGAAGGGTCCTCCACCCAGAAGAAGGCCGGCGGCGCCGGCACGACCCGCCGCGTGAGCTCGAGCCAGTGGAACAGGTCGACGTCGACCCGCACCGGGCAGTCGAGCACGGGCGCCTCGCCCGCCTCCTGGGCGGCGTCGCGGCACGCCGTGAGCAGGGTCTGGTAGGCGTAGGGGGCCTGGCCGGAGGCACCGAACAGGCGCCCGTGGATCTCCGGCACCATCGGGTGGGCGAGCACCTGCTCGCCGAGGTCCTGGGCGTGGCGACGCTCGAGGGGAGCCGGAAGGGTCAGCACGTCCAGGCCCCGTGCGAGATCGTCGTAGGCGAGGTCGGAGGCGCCGCGAAGCGCCAGGGAGACCGCCTGATCCAGGAACGTCGCGTAGGTCATCGGCACCAGCGGGAACGCCGCCACCACCTCGGCGCGCGGGACGAGGGCCAGGACGGTCAGCGGGTGCGGCCGGCCGGCCTGGTCCCGGCTCGGGACGATCGCGGCCACCACGGAGTGGTCGGCGCCGGGCGGGTGAACGACCGCGCGCACGGGGGAGGGCGGGAGCCGCCCCGCGACCCCCGGCAACGCATCGAGGGCCGCCTCCATCCACCGCTCGAAGCTCCGCGCGGCGTCACCGGACACCGGGTGGCGCACGAAGTCGTCCCTGGTGGGGACCTTGCCGAACAGCCCGAGCTCCGACATCGACTCTCCTTGCACGAAGCGTGCGGCGTAGCCTACCGCACCGCGCAGAGCGCGCGGCGCGTGGAGATCTCGCGCGGCGGATCCACGTCCGGCCCCCGGACCGGCGCCATCAGGGGCGGCCGCCGCCGCCGCCCCGGGACCCCGAAGAACGGCGCGGCGTGCCGCACCGGACGGAGCTCGACCGAGAGGTCCGTGCCCTGGTCTCGGAGGCGCCAGGTCACGGTGAAGACGCGATGGTCCCGGGAGGCGGACGTCACGGTGCCGGCCTCGAGCAGGCGGAACAGGCCCCACGGCCCGGCCTCCTCGAGGCGGCTGTGGACGGCCCCTCCGCGAGCGTCGAGGCTCGCGCCGGCCTCCGGCGACTCGCCCGGCCAGCGTATGCGCACCCAGCGCTCCGGGCCGTTTCGGTACTCGGCGCAGGTGCCTCCGACGCACAGCACCTGGCTCGCGATCCCCGGCGCCGGGAGGATCCGCACGTCGACGTCGACCGCCGGCCTCGACGACCCCGGGGGGAAGAACACCGCCGTGACGTCCTGCGCCCGCTCGAGGTACTGGAGCAGCTCCGGGCGCAGCGCGTTGGCGGCGCGAGGACCGAGATGCTGGGCGAGCACGTAGTTGTCGCCCTCGTGCCGGACCCGGCCGGCGAGGACGTCCGCGTACGTCGCCCAGAGGGTCCCGTCCGCGGGCGCATAGAAGGCGGTGAAGTCCTCGAGGGAGACGTCATGACCGGTCGGGCTCATCGGGTAGCCGCCCGCGAGGCTCCGGCGGTAAGGGGTGACCACGTCGTCACACCAACGGCGGGCAGCGCGCTGCGCGACACCGTTCGCGTGGCTGGCCGTCGCCCCCTCGATCGGAGGCCAGAGCCAGCGCTCCAGGAACGGGCGCCAGCCGATCTCCTGGGCCTCGATCAGCCCGCGGGTGGTGGTCCGAGCGTCCTGGAGCGCCGTCTCGAGGGCCGCGGTCGGCCCCACCGGGCTGTCGAGGTGGGTGGCGAGGGCGTCCCGGACGGCGCCGAGCGTCTCCTCGTACGTGTCGATCGGAAGGGGCGGCCGGGGCGACGGCTCCCCTTCGTCCGCCGTGGCCCGCGGGACCGCCCCGACGCCCGTGAACCCGTCGAAGAACAGCCGGACGTGGGCCGGCCCCAACGCGTGGTCCCCGTCGTCCACGCGCGCCCCCGCCGGGGCGGCCTCGCCGTCGCCCCACAGGCGCCGGAGCCGCCGCTGGATCTCGCGCCGGAGGGCCGAGAGCGCGCCGGCCTCGACCACCTCGGCGGCGGTGGGCTCTGCCATCGGCAGCGTCGTGTGATGGAGGACCTGCTCGAAGAGCAGGCGCTGGGGAGGGGGGTCGCCGCGGGTCAGGGCCCGGAGGTGCGCGAGGGTCTCCCGGTTGTCTTCCGCGCTGGCGACGCGGACACCGCGGATGAAGCGGGTCCACTCGTCGATGTAGCTCTCGAAGTAGAGGTCACGAAGCCGCCGGAGCGCCGCCTCCTCGTCCCGCTCGGCGTCGGCCCGGGCCCCGCCCTCCGAGCCGAGCACCCACGGCTCCTCCACCGCGCGCCGCCTGCCACGGCCGTAGAGGAGCCGGCGCACGCGGGACTCCCAGCCCTCCCGGGTGAACGCCCCTCGCACGATCGGGGCCGAGCGCATCGGCGCCACCGGGCCGATCAGATCGGTGAGCGTCAGGTCCAGGCCTTCCCCGCTCGCCTCCGCGATGATCCGCTCCACCGCCACCCTCGTCCGGCTGACCCGGCTCAGCACGCGCCGCGCTTCCGCGACGGTCGCTCGGTCGCGCGGCAGCCGATGCGCTGCCGCCCGCCTCGCGGGCGCCAGATCCTGCGCGCCGCGCACCTCCGTGAAGAGCGCGAGCTGTCGGCCCATCTCCTCGAGCGCCGCTCCCTCGCCAGCTCCGACCTCGGCGGCCGCCCCCCACCGCGCGCGCAGCTCGGCCCGGAGCCACCCGCCGGTCTCGTCATCGCGCGGCCAGGTTGGCTCGCCCTCCTCGAGCGGATGGGTCAGCAGCAGATGGAGCTTCAGCCGGTCGTAGGCCTCCGCGCGCTCGTCGTCCCGCGGGGCCGCGTCCTCCGCCCCCCGGCTCCGGTAGCGCCGGGCGAAGCGGGCGAGCGCCTCCGCCTCCCGCCGAGCGACCGGGCCCACGACGCGCTCCGCCAGAAGCGTGGCGTAGAACGTCTCGACGGCCGGTCCGACGCGCGACGGGTAGAGGCCGAAGCCGAGGGCGAACGGCACATGCCCCCGCCGGTCCGTGCGCAGCTTCTCCGTCTGCTCGCGCAGCGGGCGGACGTCCTCCGGGTGGAGCGGCGCTCCCCCGCGCCCGCGCACGCCCGCCGAGACCCCGTCCACCACGCCGCGCGTCTCGGCCAGCAGCCGCCGGCTCGCCGCCCACGACAGGCCCGGGAACACCAGCCCGATCGCCGCCGCGCCGAGGATCACGGCCGCCGCGGCCGCGTGCCGATGGCGCCGGCGGATTCGGGCCACCGCGCCCCTCCCGGCCAGATCCCGATCCGGGACGACCACCCGGAGGAACAGGTCGCGGAGGAAGTAGCTCCCCGGCTCCGGCAGCGGCGCGACCGGGCCCCGAGCCGCGGGGAGGCCCATCGCGTCGGCCATCCCGTGCATGACCCGGTCGATCGGGCGGCCCTCCTGGGTCCCGCTCGTGAAGAAGCAACCCCGCAGCATCGCGGCCCGACCCCCACCGGCCTGCTCGACGAGCGCGCGGACGAAGGCCGCCGTCGGGCGCCGGAGCGTCGCGAACTGCTGCGGGAAGCCGTGGATCATCCCGCGCGTCGCGATCCGCCGCTCCGCCTCCACGCGCCGGAGAGCCCGGGCCTCCAGCGCCGCCGTCAGCTCCCCGATGCGCCCCTCGACGTAGCCGGGCGGGTCGGGGGGCGGGGGGGAGACCGGCACCGTGAACCCCCACACCTGCTGACGCTCGTCGCGGCTCATCGCGCTGAAGGTCTCGACGAAGCCGGGCACGAGGTCGGCCTTCGTGAACAGCACGTAGACCGGGAGGGCGGTCTCCACGCTCCGCTCGACCTCCCGGATCCGCGCGCGGATCCGGCGCGCCTGCTCGGCGGTGTCGTCCCCGCGGTCCCGGCCGAGCTCGTCGATGCCCACGGCCACGAGCACCCCGTTCAAGGGCGTCTCCGGCCGGTAGCGCCGCAGCAGCGCGAGGAAGGCGTCCCACTCCTCCGGGTCCTCGGCCTCCGTCGCCCAGCGCCCGGCGGTGTCGAGGAGGACCAGCTCGTTGGTCAGCCATACGGTGCACGGGCGGGTCCCGCCGGCCTCGCGCGCCTCGTCCGCGGCGCGCCCGGGCGATGAGGACAGCCCGCTGTTCCTCACCGCCGTGGTCTTGCCCGAGCCCGGGGGCCCGATGAGCAGCGCCCAGGGCAGGACCGAGAGCGCGCTCCGGCCTCCGACCCGAGCGCGCTTCAGGGCGTCGACCGCGCGCTGGAGCTCCTGCTGCATGGACGGGTACCCATCCTCCCCGGCCGGCCGCCGCCCATGTTCCGGGCCGGCGATGCCCACCTCGAGCGCGCGCTGCGCACGGCGGGCGCGCCACCGACGGACCCGCGGGACCGCCACGAGAGCGCCGACGACCACGGTCACCGTGATCGGGAGCCCGATCCACGCGGGTGGGTCGACGGCCAGGAACCAGAGGCTCCAACCGAGCAGGATCACCAACGCCGCGACGACCATCGCCAGCACGGGCGCACCTCCGCGCCCTCAGGGCGCGGCCCCCCGCAGGCTCGCGGTCCGCTGTTCGATGTGCTCGACGAGCGCGTCCGCGGTCACCGCCACGCTGATGAACATGCCGGCGTAGAGGAGGAGCGCGGCCAGGACCGCGGCCGCGCCGATCCACACGACCGGCATGTCCCGCCCGGCCCCGCCGGACCGATCGGCCGGGCGCGCCCCGTGCGGCGACAACGGCGCGTCACGCAGGAGCCCGCCCTGGTGGAGCGCCTGACTGACGTCATCCACCACGCGCTGCAGCTCGACCTCGCGGCCCCGCACGCGGTACTGGCCCCGGAAGCCGAACAGCAGACATAGGTAGTAGGCCTTCAGCGCCTCGAGGCGACCTGGCGTCTGGCGGATGTCGTGGAGCCGCCGGAAGAACTCCTGGCCGGCGATGTTCGTGTTGAACAGCTGGAGCTGGAGGCTGCACGAGAGCCAGTGCTCGCGGAGCTCGCCCCCCGCCGCCATGACGGTCTCGTCGATCAGAGCGACCAGCGCGAATCCGATGTCCTGGACGTCTCGGGGCGGGAAACCGAGCTCCGCGGCTCGCGTCATGGCCCGCTCGGCGAAGGCGCGCATCCTGGCGTGCAGCACCCCGGGCCGAGGCCGCGTCCACCCGTCCGCCGGCCGCCGCTCCGCGACGGCCCGGATCTCCGCCAGGGCGCGGAGCACCTCCTTCGTGACGTCGTTCACGCGGTCCACGGCTCCATCTATCGGCCGTGCCCGCGCCAGGTTGCCTGCTTCGTTCGCGGCACCCCGAGGAGCTCGACGCGGGTCCGCGCCGGGTCGAAGCGGTCTCGAGGCAGGTAGACCGCGATCTGCCGGTCGTTGATCAGGTTGCGCCAGTAGGGGTTGTCGGTCGCCACGAGGAAGTAGACGGTCCCCGCCCGGACCGGGACCTCCGACGGCGGCCGGAAGGTGACCTCGACGGGAGCGCCGGGGGTCGCCGCGGCCAGGATGCGAGGGATGTCCGCCCACGACGCGACCTTGCTCAGGCGCGGGAGGGCGCTGGCGATCTCGGGATCCGTCGCGCTGGACCGGATGCCGAGGAGGTAGGCGCCGCACCCGATCAGGCGTTCGTCGGTCAGCTGCCCGAGGTGCATACCGTCCTGCCGGGCGTCGAGGGGCAGGGACGCGTAGTGGGCCTTGACCGTGGCGCCCAACAGGTCGGCGATCCGATCGAGCAAGGGCTCGAAGGTGGAGCGGAGATCGCCGTAGGCGAAGGGCGGGAGGTCGGCGGGGTCGAAGTCGGCGCTGAAGGTCGCGAGCTGGCCGGCCAGCGCGACGAGCCACAGGTAGGCCGTCCGGGGCGGGAGGTCCGGCGCGTCGACCAGGTGACCGAGGACCGGGAGGAACGTGTGGATGCCGTTCAGCAGGAGGAAGCGCGTCACGTCCGTCGCGTCGTAGGCCACGGTGGCATCGCCCCGGTCCCGCGCCCTCTCGATCAGGTCCCGGCGCCGCGTCGCCATCAGCCGGAGGAGTCGCCGCAGCCCCGCCAGCAAGCCGGGGGACGCGCCGAGCTGCAGGATCGGCGGGATGTAGGACTCGTTTACGATCAAGGATCCGGCGGCGTCCCGGGCGAGCTCCGCCACCTGGAGGCAGGCGACGTCGTTCCTGGGCTCGTCGCCGAAGAGCAGCTGCACGTTCCGCTGGGCAAACTCGACCTCGAGGGGGCGCCCCTCCCCGGTGCGGTCCTCGACCGGTCGCGGCGCGATCACGAACCGGCGGCCGCCTCCGGGCTCGCGCGCGTAGTTGTCCAGGCCCTCGCGCTCCCTCGGGACGGCCACGTAGACCTCGAGCGTCCGCCGCGTGTGCGGGAAGTGCCCCTCCACCGGGCGCGAGGGCGGGAGCTCCGGGTGGCTCTCCCCCGCGTCGATCACCAGCCCGTCCGGCAGGACCGCGCGGACCGTCTCGAGCCGCACCTGTCCGCTCGCCAGCGCCGCTCGGTCCAGCTCGACCTTCAGGACCCCCCAGCCGGGGGGGGCCACCGCATCGAGGCGCGAGCCGAGCAGCCCCTCGTGGTAGAGGTCGAGCTGCTGGAGGTGATGGGGGCTCATCGAGAGCCCCTCCGACCAGACGACCCGGAGCGGCGCCTTCACGGGCCCTCCATGCCGAGCGCGCCCTCGATCCGCGAGCCCTCGAGGCGGAAGCGCACGCGGACGACGAGCGGCGCCTGCGGCTCCACCGCTCCGTGGCGGCGGGCCGCGCACCGCCCATCGGCCGCGGGCGGCGGCAGGGGTAGGGCGCTCCGCCAGCCGAGCCCGGAGGGCCGCCGGAAGATCCCCACCCCCACGACATGGCTCGCCTCGGCGTGGCGCTCGAAGGCGCGGAGGGCGAGGCCCTGCGGGTAGATCGTCAGCTCGTCCCGGGCGAGCAGGGCCTCGCCCAGGACGTCCTCGTCGGCCGCGTGGATCTCGTCGAAGGACGCGGCCTCGAGCTCCCCGAGCCCCGCGAGCTGGTAGACCCGCACCACCGTGGGAAGAGGCCGGCCCTGGTCATCCGGGTTGACATGAGCCGTCGACACGACGCTCAGGGTGCCCGGCTCCCGTGGCGCGCAGCTCGGGAGCACGGTCGGGCCCCCGCAGGCGAGCCCGCCGAGGAGCAGCGCGGGAACGGGCGAGGAACGGAGCCAGGCAACCGGGAGCATGAGTGGCCGATGAAGGGGGGCAGACCGGGCGCCGCGCCCACACGACCCTCATCGACCCTCGCGCCGCCGGGTTGCGCGGAACGACGGGCAAAGGAGACCGACCATGGCGGAAACCGTTCACCTGTACCTCCGCGCCAACGGGGAGGAGATCCAAGGGGAGTCGTCGCAGACCAGCCTCGGCCGCGCGAACAGCATCGAGTGCATCTTCTATCGGGACAGCGTACGGACCGCCCGGGAGGTCGGCTCGGGCCTGGCCACGGGACGCCGCGCCTATGAGCCGACCGTCATCCTGAAGCGCATCGACAAGGCGACGCCGCTGATCGCCAAGGCGCTCCGGGGCAACCAGCAGATCGACGGGACCTTCAAGTTCTTCCGCCCGAGCCCCACGGGCGACGGGACGACGGAGCACTTCTTCACGGTCGAGATCGGCGAAGGGCGCGTCGCCTTCATCGAGCGGGAGAGCCCGAACGTCTTCGATCCGGCGGCGGCGAACGAACCTCCGCTCGAGCGGGTGGGCTTCGTCTTCCACACGGTCACCTGGACGTACGAGCCCGGCGGTCAGTCCGACGTCGACAACTGGCGCGAGGGCTCCTGAGGTGGCGGCCCCGCAGAAGCAGACGGGGCGACCATCCGGCCCGCGCGGGCTGCTGAGCCGCCTCGCGCGGGGGGAGCGGCGGACCGACCCGGTCGGGGCCGTCCTCGCGCACCTCCGCGTGCTCCTCAACGCGAGGCGGGGCGGCTCGGCCACGGTCCCCGACTACGGGCTGCTCGACCTCCACGATGTCGTCCACGACCTGCCGGCAGCGCTCGCGACCCTCCAGCGGCACATCCGGACCACGATCGTCCGCTACGAGCCCCGGCTGGGCAGCGTCGCCGTGCGCAGCGCGCCGAGCGAGGACCCGCTGACGCTCCGCTTCGACGTGGTCGCGCGCCTCGCCGGGACCGACCGCCAGGTGGTGCGCCTGCGGACCTCGGTGACGGCGGACCGCCGCCTCGTCGTCGAGTGAGCCCCTCCCCGCGCCCCGCCCCGGGCGCGGAAAGACCCCCCACCTCCGAGGCGAGGCGCCATCGTGTTCAGCAAGCACTACCAGAGCGAGCTCACGTACCTGCGCCAGCTCGGGCGCGAGCTCGAGGACGCGAACCCCGCGCTCGCGGGCTGGTTCGCCGCGCAGGGGGGCGACCCCGACGTCGCCCGGCTCCTCGAAGGGTTCGCCTTCCTGACCGCCCGGATCCGCGAGCGGATCGACGACGCGGTCCCCGAGGTGATCCACGCGCTCGCGGAGATGGTCCTCCCGCAGGCCATCCGACCTCTGCCCGCCTGCTCGGTGGTCGAGTTCCGCCCGCGGGGAACGGCCCTGCGTGGTCTGCACCGCCTGCCCGAGGGGACGGAGGTCGGGGCTCGGCCGATCGACGGAACCGCGTGCCTGTTCCGGACCACCGTCCCCGTCGATCTGCTGCCGCTGTCCCTGACCCGCACGCGCTACGACCCCGCGCTCGCCGAGCGCCCGGCGATCGCGCTGGGCTTCGAGGGGACCGCGGGGGCGGGGGCGCTCCTGCAGGCCACGCCCGGGCTGCGCCTGTTCCTGCACGGGCCCGTCGGCCTGACCACCACGGTGTACCTCTGGCTCCTGCGTCACCTCGCGCGGGTCGAGGTGCGCGGCGCGTCCGGGGCGACGGTCCACCTCGGCGCGGCGTCCGTCCGTCCGGCGGGGCTCGACCGGGCGCAGCCGATGCTGCCGTGGCCGGAGCTCGCGCCGGACGGGCTTCGTGTGATGCAGGAGTACTTCACGCTGGTCCCGAAGCTGCTCTTCGTGGACCTGGTGGGTCTGTCGGAGCTCCCACCCGACGCGCTCGGCGACGCCTTCGAGATCGTGCTGCGCTTCGACCGCCCGCCGCGGCTGCCCGAGAGGCCGGGGGACGGCCTGTTCCGGTTGTTCTGCGCCCCCGTGATCAACCTCTTCGCCGCCGGCGCGGACCCCGTGTTGCGCGACCGGCGACAGCACGAGCACCTGCTCCGAGCGAGCCGCCTCGATCCGCGGCACATGGAGGTGTACCGGGTCGAGAGGGTGGTCGGGCTCCGAGCCCAGCGGCGTGGGCGGCGGGAGTACACTCCCTTCTACTCGTTCCGGCACGCGGCGCGGCGGCCCGAGGAGCAAGCGTTCTTCTGCACGCGCCGCGCCCGCTCGCCGATCGACGGCGGCGTGGACACCTACCTCAGCGTGCGGTCGGGGACCGACCTCGAGCCGGACGGGGACGGGGAGACGCTGAGCGTCGACCTCCTCTGCACCAACCGCTCCCTCCCGACGGAGCTGCGCGCCGGGGACCTCGACCGGCCCACGCCCCGCTCCCCGACCGTGGCGTCCTTCCGGAACCTGGTCCACGTGACGAGGCCGGTGCGGCCTCCGCTCGGCTCGGACCTCACGTGGCGGCTGATCGCCCACCTCGCCCTCAACGTCCGCACGCTCACGGACGCCGAGTCGCTTCGAGCCCTGCTCGGCCTCTACAACGTCCAGGGGGAGGCCGACGAGCCCCTCGGCCAGCGGAACGCACGGCGGATCGCGTCGATCCGCTCGGTCGAAGCGCGTCCGGCGCGGAAGGTGGTCGAGCGGGTGGCGGTGCGGGGGCAGCGGATCCGGATCGAGGTGGACCGGGCCGCCTTCGCGTCGGACGGAGACGCCTTCGCCTTCGGGGCGGCTCTCGACGCGCTGTTCGCGAGCGAGACGCCGCTCAACACGTTCCACGAGCTCGTGGTGAGGCTCCATCCGACGGGGGTCGAGCTGGCGTGGCCCGGGCGGCTCGGGGAGCAGCCCGTCCTGTGACGGCGGCGGCGGCCCCGGGGACGGATCGGCCAGGCTCTCGGCCCGTCCGGGCGAGCGCCCCCGCGCCGGGCCGGCGCCCACGCCCCCGGCCGGACGCGTCGGCGCTCCCGGCGAACGCCGCCCGGGTCGTCGCGGCCGCGCCGGGCTCGTCGTTCTTCCATCTCGTCTCCCTCCTCGCGCGGCTCACGCCCGGCGCGACGCCGGTCGGCGCCGACGGCACACCCGCCGATGAGCGGATCCGCTTCTGTCACGACCCGGGCCTCGGCTTCTCGGCCGGGGACGTGGCGGAGGTCGGGGCCCACGTCCCCCCGCCCGCGCCGGAGGCATGCCCGGAGCCGGGGGCCGCGGCCTTCGAGGTGGTGACGACGTTCCTCGGCCTCACGGGGGCGGCCAGCCCCCTGCCGCTCCACCTCGCCGAAGAGGTCCTCCACGAGGACGAGGACGCCCCCGTCCGGAGGCGGTTCCTCGACCTGTTCCACCACCGGGCGATCAGCCTGCTCTACCGCGGCGTCGTGACGCACTCGCCGGCTCGGGCCCACGCCGCGGGGCCGGCCGACCCGTGGATGACGCGCGCCCTCTACCTCGCGGGCCTCGACCCCGAGGTGCAGGGGCGCGGCCTCGGGATCGACGCGCCCACGCTCCTGCGCCTCGCGCCGCTGCTCGCCGGCCGGGGAGGCGGCGCGCGGGCCTTGACGCTCGCCCTCGGGGAGGTGCTCGCCGAGGACCTCGCGCCCGAGGGGCGCGTCGAGGTTCGCCAGCTCCAGGGGGGCTGGACCGCGATCGACGACACGCAGCTGCTGCGCCTCGGCCCGGGCGGGCCGCGGCTCGGCGCCGGCGCCATCCTGGGCCGCCGGGTGCTCGACCGGAGCGGACGCTTCGCGATCCGGATCGGGCCCGTGAGCGTGAGCCGCGCCCGACGCTTCGGGCGGGATGAGGAGCTCCTGCTTCGGGTCCGGCGCGTCGTCGAGCTCTGCGTTCGCGAGCCCCTCGACTTCGACGTCCATGTTCTGCTCGCCCCCGGGGCGTCGCCGGGGTTCGTGCTCCGAGAGGCCGGTCGGGGGGCGGCCCTCGGCCGGGACGCTCGCCTCCCGGCAGCCTCGGGTGGCCTCGAGGTGATCGTGGTGCCGGGGCAGGCTCCCGACGTGCCCTCGCGGGGCGGCGCCGGCGGTGGGGAGCAACCGCCCTGAGGCCCCGCGCCCGCCGCTCCCTCGTCCGCGCCCTGCTCGGCGGCGTCGGGCCGCTCCTCCTCGCCTGCGGGGGCCCGCGGCTCGCTCAGGGTCCGATCCCCCGCTGCTCCACCGTAGCCACCACGGCCGACGGGGGCCTGGACGCCCCCCTGCGCTGGGCGAGTCTTCTCGTCCACGTGGACCCGGTGGACCGGATCGCGACCCTGGACTGCCGCGGGGCGCCGATCCGCCCGCTCCAGGCGGGGTGCGGGCCCGGACCGGACCGCGGCACGGAAGTGCCGGTCCCGATCCCGATCGACGGCAGCTCGGTGGTGGTGGCTCGAGCCGACGGCCCGTGGCGGGCGGCCTGGGTGCGGACGCACCGCTTCCGCAACGGCGACTTGCTCGGGCCGGTGGGCCTGGCCGAGCGCACCCCACAGGGGGTCGCGGTGTGGGCGATCGGGGCGCTCCGGCTGCCGCCCTGGCGGCCTCGGCTCCGGCTGCACCGCACGGTGGGCCGCGCGATCCTCGAGGTGCGCGCGGAGCGCTGCGAGGCGCGGCCGTCCGGCGACGGGCGGGGGGGCGGGGGACGGGGGTGCGCCCGGACGGCGCGGTTGCTGCCGCTCGTGGACGGCCGGCTGGACGCCGCGCCCCTGCGCGCCGCGGACGGGTCCTGCCTCGGCCCCGCGCGGATCGACATCGCGCGAGAGCGGTCGGTGGAGCTGGCCAGCGGCTGGCGCCGGCGGTTTCGCCTGGCCGCGTCCGTCGAGGTGCGCCGGGGGCAGGTGATCATCACGGAGCGGGTCACCGCGGAGGACTTCGATCCGGAGGATCCGGGCCGACCTCCGCGCCGGGTCCGCACGAGCGAGGACGAGCGGGTCCTCACGATCGAGCCCGGGGGCGGACTCCGCTCGAGCGCGCGGCCCCTGCTCGAGCGCGTCATGCAGGCGCGAGGCTCGACCCGGGTCACGAGCGACCTGCGCGCCGGATCGTCGCCGCGACCCTGAGCCCCGCGGCGGGTCGTGCGCCGATCGGCCCGGGGCGTCGGCGCGCCCCCGAGACCCGCGCGGCCGATGACCGGCTCGCCGGGGAGGAGGGCGGTGCCGGTCCGCGGAGCGCGCATGTGCGCGCGACGGGCCGATGGCGGTCCTCAGAACGGGTTGCCGGGGACACGGGACGAGGCGGCCGGCGCGCGTCCGGCCGGCGGGCTCCCCGACGGCCGGCTGCCCGACGACGGGGCGGGGGCGGCTGGGCGCTCGCGTCCCGGTGGCGCGTCGCGGGCGGATCCCGAAGCACGACCCCTCCCCCGCGTGGCGTCCACGCGACGCCAGGCCCGGTGCCGCGCGCGCGGCGGTCGCCGCCGCGTCGGCTCCGGGCTCCTCGACGCCGTGGCGACGGCCTCCGGCAGCACGACCCGCGGCTCGACGGCCTCCGGGCTGGTTCGCCGCTCGTCGCCAGCCTCCGCGGTCCCGGGCGCCAAGGCCGGACCCTGGGCCTCGTCCCCGTCGCCATCCCCGACCCCGAGCTCCTCGGCCCGGGCCGCCGCGAGCGCTCGCTCCAGCTCGGCCGCGCGATGCTCCTCGGCGCGGACCCGGCCCCGGAGCAGCCGCAGCGCGTGGTCCGGGTCCCCGGCGCTGCGCTCCGCTCCCGTCTCGCCGGCGAGGGGGCCGACGACCTCGTCGAGCTGCAGCGTCAGCGCGACGGTGACCGCCGCGACGCCCATCGCCAGGATCGACCAGCGCGCTCCTCGCCGCACGCGCATCGAGCCCTGCTCGGCGGTGCGGTGCGTCGCCCGCAGGTCCGCGAGCTCGTCTGCGAGCTCGCCGGCGGTCGGGCGCTCCGCCGGGTCCGCGGCCATCCACCTCCGGAACGGCGCGCGGAGGCGGCGGAAGCGAGCGCTCCGCGGCCCCTCGGGCGGCGCCTTGGCCCGACGACGGAGGAACGCGTCGACGTCCGGCTCGGCGTCGGGCCCGGGCGGGTCCGGCGGCTCGAGGGCATGGGCGAGCGACAGCGCCAGCGCGAGCACGTCCGCCTTGGGCGTGAGGGGCGGGGCGCACCCCTCACCGACGATTCGCGACGCGATCTCGGGCGCGAGGTACATCGGGGTCCCGGCGAGGGCGAGGTTCCCGTCCGGCGCCGCCACCCCGAGGTCGAGCAGCACGGGGAGGACCTCCGCGGAGCCGTCCGGGGCGCCGGTCGCCAGGCGCGCGAGGAAGATATTCTCCGGCTTGACGTCCTGGTGCCGGACCCCCGCAGCGTGCAGGGCGGCCAGGGCCCGCGCGAGGCGCTCGAAGGTCCCGAGGGCCTCGTCGAGCGGCAGGGGACCGCGCTCCAGGCGCTCGAGCAGCGACTCCCCCTCGTAGAAGGGCATGACGAACCAGAGCCGGTCCTCGACCCACCCGTGGTCCTTGAGCTGGACGAGGGACGGGTGGAACGCCGAGGCGATCAGCGTGAGCTCCCGGAGCGCCCCCTCGCGCTCGGCCGCACTCCGCGCGGCTCGATGGAGCAGCTTCAGCGCCACGACGTGGCCGGGCACGCGGACGTCCCGAGCCCGGTACACGAAGGCGAAGGCGCCGCCGCCGATCCGCTCCACGATCTCGTAGCGCCCCCCGACCCGGGTCCCCGGCGGGAGCGGCGCGGCAACGGGCTCCGCCGGGGGCCCATCGACGGTGGCCGGCTCCATGGCCGGCTCCACCGCCCCGCGATCGGCCGGTGGCGACCCGCGGAACGCGTCCGCGAGGAGCGCCGCGATCGAAGGCTCGCCGACGTCCGCCACGTGGCCTTCGGCGAGAAGGCGCACGTAGGCCGCCGCGGCATCGAGCCGACGCGCCACCTGCGCTCCCTCCACCCCCAGGACGGACGCGATCTCGACGGGATCGAGCCCCCGCGCGTACCGCAGCCGGAGGAGCTCGGCCTCGTCGGGCGCAACGCCCGAGCGCACCTGAGCGCCCCGCGCGCCCCACCCCGGCGGTCGGCCGGCGGGGAGCGCACCCTCCGGCGCGGTGCGACCCGGCGTGCTCCGCGCGTCGCCCCTCCCGCCCGGGAGCCGGACCGTGTCGTCGGCGCACGGCGTCTCGACGGGCTCGGGCCGGGCGCCAGCCTCGGCCACGTCCACCCGGGTCGGGTAGAGCCGCGTGGCCAGAAGGGCGCGGAGCGCGGCGGGACCCCTCCGGGTCGCCCGCAGCGAGGCCTCGGGATCGCTCACGGCGGGCCCTGAGGGCCCACGCGGACCCGACGGCCGACCGGGGGGTAGCGAAGGCGAACGGTCTCCACGCGGATCCCATCGGGCCAGCGCACGATCCGGGTGCGTTCGAGGAGCCGCCCATCCACGCCATCGTCCTCGACCGCCTGCGCGCCGAGCGGCAGGTTGGTGTCCACGAGCCGCTCCGTCCCTCGGCCGATCCGCTCGATCTCCCTCGTCGACCACTCGACGGCGGGCGCTCGCCGCCGCCCGCGGAGCTCGACGTGCACGATCCCGCGGTACGCCGACGACCGCACCCGGACCGGGAACGGGTAGGGGTTCCGGACCCGGAGGTCCTGCCTCGGCCAGCTCACCGCAGCGTCGAGGCCCTGCGGGATGTAGGAGCTGCCGCGGGTGTGGGGGTGGTGCTCCACGATCTCGAAGGCGCCGAGGAACGCCGCCGCGTGCAGCGTGGCCGCGACCTGGCAGATGCCGCCGCCGATGCCGAGGACCCGCCGGCCCCCTCGCAGCTCGGTCGCCCACAGGAAGCCCCGCCTCGGGGAGCGCTCGCCGACCGTCCGGTTGAAGGAGAGCTCCCCGCCGGGCGCGATCAGGGAGGTGTCGAGCATCGCCGTGGCGAGCTCGAGGTTCATCGCTCGCTCGGGGCGCCCCGGGTCCCTTCCGTACCTCGTGGAGTAGGCCCCGAGCACCCGATCGAACAGCGCCGTCGGGCCCCGGCTCGCCTCCGACGGCGGATCGATCGGCGCCACGGGGAGCGCGATGACGAGGTCGCCGTCCCGCAGCCCCCGATCCAGGGCGCCCAGCGCCGCGAAGGAGCGCATCCGGAGGCCAGGGTGTCCCGGCCGGCCCGCGTCCGACGGGACCGCGTCGAGCCGGGCCGCCCGGACGAGCTCCCCCACGGCCGCGTGGAGGCGCTCCGGATCGACGTCGACGTGGAGGGCGAGGTCGCGAGGCGGCGGCGCCAGGAAACGGAGCAGACGCTCCTCGAAGGCCCCATAGCCCCGCCGCGCCCGCGCCTCCGCCACGGTCGGCGCCAGGACGACGCGCGCACCGAGCGCTCGCCGGCTCCGCTGGAGCACCTCGGCCCCGGCCACCAGCGTGACGGGGGTCGAGAGCCACTGGTGCGCGATCGCCCGGACGAGGGGCGCCGGGTCACCCTCGGGTGGCAGCGGGACGCCCTCCACGGCGAGCGGAGCTCGCTCGCGTCGGTCGAGGGCCTGGCCAGCGACCGCGAGGGCAGCGCCCATGAGGCACGCGGCGCCGAGCAGCGAGCCGAGCCGCCACGCCCAGCGGCGACGTCGGGCCAGGCAAGCGCCGCGGGCCCCGACCGACACCGCCCCTCCCATGGGCACAAGCTAACGAGGTCGGCGGAGATGAGCGAGGGCGCGTCGGCGCGGCCGCGCGGCGGAGGGACCTCGTCCCGGACGGGCTGGCCGGCTGCTAGTGCTAGTACTACGGCGCGGCGCCGCCCGCCGTCGTCTCCTGACACGTCAGGATGCTGAACTCGACCCGCCGGTTCGTCGCCTGGCTCAGCTGCTGGCTCTGCCGGCCCCGCCCGCACGCCTCGTTGGCCCGGGGCTGGGTCGAGCCGTAGCCCACGGTCTGGATCTGCTCGGCCGGCACGCCCATCTCGACCAGCGCCGCCTCCACCGCCTCGGCCCGCTGGTTGGAGAGGTCCATGTTGTTCTGCTCGTTGCCGCAGGTATCGGTGTGGCCCTCGACCCGGACCTGCAGGATGTCGTCCCGGGTTTGCGCGGTCCGCACCACCTGCTCGAGGATCACGCGGCTCTGAGCGTCCAGGGCCGCCCCGCCGGTCGGGAAGCCGATCAGCACCGGCATGTGCACCCACTCCTCGGTGCAGGGACCTCGCGGCGTCTCGACCGGCTCGGGGGGAGGAGGCGGCGCCTCCACGACCGCCGGCTCCGCCTGGTCGCACGCCGGGCACTCCACGCACACCGGGCACTGCGGCCGGCAGCCGGCGGCCAGCGTGGTCGCGAGCGCGAGACCCCAGGCGAGGATCGGTCCCTTCATCGTCACTCCCTCCGGAGGCACCGGCCTCCTCGGCGGAGTGTCCGACGAACCCGTCGCCATCCGCAACCGGGGTCAGTCCGCGGCGAAGGGGTCGACGCTCCCGTCCATCTGGGACGGCGTGGCGGGCCGACGGGGGCCGCTTGGGCGGGTCCCGGACGCGCCGTCCCCGGACCGCGGCGGCCGTCGGGCCCGGCTGCGGGCGGGCACCGGCTGGAGCACGATCCTCACGCTCGGCGCGCTGAGGTGAGCCAGGCGCACCGTCCGTTCCTGATAGCCCGGGTGGCGCAGCGTGATCTCCACCGGCTCGTCCGTGGCCGGCCTGGGCACCTCGACCGGGGCGTTGCCGAGGACCGCGCCGTCCGCGCTAACCTCCGCCCCGCTCGGGTCCGTGGAGACGACGATCGGCGTGGGCGTGCCCGGCAGGTCCGGGGCCACGGAGGGCGTGCGCCTCTCCTCGGTCGGGCTCGACGGAATCGTCCCCGCCTCGGCCGGGACGACCAGGGATGGCTCCGACGCCTCGGTCTGGCGGTCCGAGGACGGCGCCGGCTCGTCGCTGGCCGGTTCCACAGCGGTCCGCAGGCCGAGGCCGGGCGCCACCACGACGCCGAGCGCGACGAGCCCGCCCGTCAGGACGAGCGCGAGCGCGGCGAGGAGCGTCCGCGAGGGGAGCCGCCGCGCCCCGGGGATGCTCGCCGGGCTCGCCGGCTGCATCGTCAGGCGCGAGACCGCGTCGGGGTCGATGCCGTGCCGCGCGGGGACGGAGCCGCCGACCGCCTCGGCGACGGCCTCCGGCGTGTGGCCGGCCTGGAGCGCGACGAGGTCCGCCCGGAGCTCGCCCATCGTCTGGTAGCGGGCCTCCGGAGCCTTCGCGAGGCACTTCAGGATCACGGCCTCGAGGCCGGGCGAGACCACGGTCGGGGGCGGCATCTCCCGCGGCGCGATCGGCTGCTCGTAGCCGTGCTTGGTCAGCACGCCCATCAGGTTGTCGGCGTCGAAGGGCACCCGGCCGCAGGCCATCTCGTAGAGGATCACGCCGAGGGCGTAGACGTCGGTCCGCCGGTCGACCTCCCGCCCGGTGCACTGCTCGGGCGACATGTAGTGGGGCGAGCCGAACACCTGGCCGGCCTGGGTCAGCTTCTTGTCGGCGCCCGTGCTGACCTTGGCGATGCCGAAGTCGAGGACCTTGACGAAGTCCGCGCGGTCGCCCTGCCGGACGAGGTGGACGTTGTCGGGCTTGAGGTCGCGGTGGATGATGCCCCGCTCGTGGGCAGCGCCGAGGCCCTCCGTGAGCTGGACCGCGATCGGGTAGATCCGCTCCTCCGGCATCGGCGCCTGCGCGTCGAGCGCCTCGGTCAAGGACGGCCCGTCCAGCAGCTCCATCACGAAGTAGGTCGACCCGTCGGCGAGGCGCCCGAAGTCGCTGATGTCGATGATGTGGGGGCTCCCGATCGCGCTCGCGCTCTGGGCCTCGCGCCGGAAGCGCTCCATCACCTCGGGGTTCTTCGAGACGTCCCGCTTCAGCACCTTCAGCGCGAGGGGCTTGTTCAGCGTGACGTGGGTCGCGCGGTAGACGACCCCCATCCCGCCCTCCCCGAGGAGCTCCTCGATGCGGTAGCGCCCGTCGAGGACCTCCCCGAGCAGAGGGTCCTGCCCCGCTCCGGCCTCCGTGACCAGACGAAGATCCGGGGCTTTGTCCATCGGGTACCTCCCGCCCCCCGCCGGCCGACGGGTCGTCGAGCCTAGGGTGAGCACGGTTCGGACCGGACGCCAGGGCGGGACCTTGGGGGTGGCCGGGTGCGCCGAGCGGGGCACGCGAGCGGTCGCTCAGCCCGCGGGCGGGGTCACGCCTGCCACTGGCCGTGGAGGAAGCGGTCCACGTCGGGGCCGAGCAGGTGCGGGATCTCGTTGGCGAGCGCGTGCCGGGCCCCTTCCCAGACGCGGAAGCTCGCGTTGGGGACCATGGTGCTCAGGCGCCGCACGCCGCGATCCATGGCGAGGGCCGTGTCCTTGTCCCCGACCGCGAGGTAGGTCTGGTGCTCGATCTCGTGGGCGCGGTCGAACAGCGTCTGGAGCGCCTGGTCGACGCCGATCTCCCAGTACATCCGGCGGAAGGCGGGCCCGTAGACCTCCTTCGTGAAGGACCAGATGCTCCGGTAGCTCGCCTCGCGACCCTCCCAGTCGGGCGAGTACCAGAAGCGGGACTGGACCCAGAGGGACGGCCAGAACATGAAGGGCAGCCGCTTCATCACCCGCCCGAGCAGCGCCATGCCGCGCATGCTCCTCGGGGTCCAGGCTCCGGCCGGGGCCCAGGCCGCGAGCTTGCCGAAGCGGTCCTTCTCCCGGTGCCCGAGGCGCAGGACGAGGTTGCCCCCCAGGCTGCCGCCGGCGAGGTCGGCCCGGTCGACGCCGAGCCGATCGAGGAAGGCGAGCAGGGTGTCCTCGTACAGCCGCAGGTGGTAGGGCCGATCGGGCTTCTCGCTGTAGCCGCAGCCCGGGAGGTCCGGCACCAGGACGCGCCGGCGCCCCCGAAGGTGCGGGATGAAGCGCTCGTACTCCTCGATCCGGGAGGCGTGGCCGTGGATCAGCAGCACCGGGGGGCCCTCCTCGGCGCCGGAAGCTGGCACGTCGACGTACCGGAGGCGGAGGCCGTGGACCGTCACGTCCAGCTGCTCGTGGCTCGTCGCGGGCGCCGCCCGAGGGCGGGTCGGGCCGCCCTGGAGCGGGCCATTGAATGGGCTCGGGACGGGTCGGGTCGAGGCGTTCTCCATGCTATCTCCACTATGGGGTCGTCGCTCTCGGTGCGCTCGCCCACCATGACGGGATACGGGCGCCGGCCACGCCCCTTCCCCTGGTCGAACGGCCGGTGCCGCCCAACATTCGAGGGGACGGCATGAACCCTGCCTTCGACCGGTACTGCCCCCGCTGCGATGACCGCGTGCCCACCGTGGAGCCGTGGCGGGGCTGGCGCTGGATCTGGCGGGCCTGGGTCGTCGGGCTCGTCGGGGTGATCGCCGCCCTGCCCTTCATCATCTGGGAGCCCTGCCTCGCGCCGACGCTGACCGTCACCTACCTGAGCGCGGCCGGGGTCGTGTATCGCTGCGCCAAGGCCCGCCCCGTGTGCCGGATCTGCAGCCTCGAGCTCGACGAGCGCCCCCGGGGCGGCACCGGCGTCCGCGTCCGACCCCATCGGCCCGAGCGTGGGCGCCGCCGGGCGCTGCGGGGGTAGCCTCGCGGCCGGGGCGCCGCGACCCGACCACGCCCCTGGCATCGGACGTCACAAGCTGGCAACGTTGGGGCTTAAATCGCACGGAACCTCGGAGCTTCGACTGCGGGCGGCCCCTGGGCGCCGCTCTCCCGGAGGAAAGATGACCCCTTACAATCGGAATGCGCGGGCCACCCGCTGGGTGCTCTTCGCGTTGCTGAGCATCACCCTCGCCGCGGCCGGCTGCGGCGGCACCGGCAGCGAGGACATGGGCGCTGGCGGCGACGACATGGGCGGCCCAGGCGAGGACCAGGGAACGCCCGACGAGGGGCCGGAGCGAGACCAGGGCACGCGCGACGCGGGCGGCGAAGGGGACGCCGGGGTGGACATGGCCCCCCCCGACCTCGGCCCGCCGGGCGGAGGCGCGGCCACGAGCGCCCAGATCCAGGCGATCCGGGACGCGACGCCAGGCGCGATCGAGCCGGCGCTGCCGGTCACCGACGCGATCGTGACCTACGTGCGAGGCCAGTTCGGCGCCGACCCCGAGGGCTTCTTCGTGCAGGCGGAGGCGGCCGGCCCCGCCCTGTTCGTCGCCGTGGACCCCGATGGGCTGCCCTTCCGACCCGACGTCGGCGATATCGTCAGCTTCGACGCCACCGAGACCGAGGTGACGGCCCTCGAGCGCCAGCACCGGGTGATCGCGATCTCGAACTACCTCGAGACGGAGAGCGGGATCGACGTCGGCTTCCTCATCCAGGATGCCTCGGCGGTCGACCTCACCACGGAGCTCGATGACTACGAGAGCGAGATGGTCACCGTGGTGGCGACGATCGTCGACGACCCGACCGTCGAGGACGAGCCCGAGCCGTGCGGCAACCCCCACGTCTGCTTCCGGATCACCACCGACGGGGTGGTGGACGGAACCGACCAGCTGCGCCTCCGGGGCTTCAGCGAGGTGGTCGACGAGGCCGACCTCGCCGTCGGCTGCAGCATCACCCTCGGCCCGACCCCGCTCTGGCGGAACGCGGGCAACGCCCAGGTGCTGATCCTCGATCGCGCCGAGGTGGACATCAGCGACTGCAACCTCCCCCAGGTGATCGGCGCCGTGGGGGTCAGTCCCGGCTCGGTCCGCATCGACTTCGACCGCTTCATCGACTTCACCAGCGTCGTGGACGCGGGCAGCCAGTTCAACGTGGTCGACATGATGGGCAACGAGCGGACGGCGAGCGGGGTCCCGATCGTCAACGAGCGCTCGATCACCATCGACACGCAGACCATGGTGCCCGGGAGGGGGTACACGGTGCGCGTCGCCGACATGAGCGCGGCCTTCCCCATCCAGGACACCCTCGGCAACGGGGTCGATCCGACCGCGGCGAGCGCCGACTTCTCCGGCTACGACGACTACATCGAGATCAACGAGGTCGAGTTCGACGAAGAGGGCTATCAGTTCATCGAGATCTACAACCAGAGCGACGGGAACGTCTCGCTCATGGGCATGGATCTGTTCGCCGTGGATATGGAAGAGCGGATGGAGGCGTACGGCCGGGCAGACCTCGAGACCAACAGCGAGGGCGCCACGTTCCTGATGCCCGGCGAATACCTGGTGGTGCTCACCGACGACTCCGCGGACGTGGACCTCGAGCTGCCCTTCGGGACGCCGACCGTGACCCTCGAGGAGGACGGCGTGGCGACGTCGCTCCTGACGAGCGACGCCGGCCTCCTGCTCCGCGGCGGCGGCGGCGAGATCCGCTGCCAGGACGCCGTCTGGTGGGAGGGCAACCGGTTCTTCGGCTTCTCGATGTGCGGCTTCGAGGGGCGCCTCCCGCCGGACGACGGCACCACCGACGCCTCGCTCCAGCGTACGCCCAACGGCGCTGACTCGAACGCGAACGACGCCGACTTCCAGCTGCGGGTCCGGACGCCGGGCGAGTCCAACGGCGCAGGCTGAGCCGGCCACGATGACCCGAGAGCGAGGGAGGGCGCCCGACGCCGGGTCCCTGCGGTCCCTCGGCGCCGTGGGCGGCGCGGCGCTGCTGCTCGCCGCCTGCGGCCTCCCCACCACGAGCCCCTGTGGCGAGGAGCCGCGGGAGGTCGTGGTGCCCGGCCTGAGCGGCCTCCTCGAGGACCGGCCGGTGCTCGAGGTGCAGCGTCGTGCCCCGACCGGCGGCGAGGAGTGCGCCCTCCTCGACACCGCCTGGCTCGCCTTCGACGAGGACACCTTCGCCCTGTCGATCGAGCCGCCGCCGATGGCGGGTCTCCTCGACCGGCGGGTGATCCGCGGAAGCACCGACGAGCGGGTGATCGAGTTCGCCGGGCGCAACCTCCAGGTGCTCCTCGACTACCCCGACGACCAGCTCGGTCCGGAGGTCCGGTTCGACTTCGTGGTGGGCCCGGAGTCGGTCGCCGCGGCCCTGTGCGCGGCCGACGGGGGGCTCGCGTGCACGGTGGAGGCGCCGTAGAGGGCGAGCGAACCGGGGACCCGATACTGCCCCGGTCACCCGTCGGCTAGCCTTCGGCCATGCGGGCGCGTCGAGAGGGGAGTGTGATCGCGGAGCGCTACCGCCTCGAGGCGCCCCTCGGGGACGGCGCGACGGGCTCCGTCTGGCGCGCGCGCCCCGTCGACGGAGGGCGCGCGGTCGCCCTCAAGCTCCTCGATCCCCGGCTGACCAAGGTCGAGGCGATGCGTCAGCGCTTCGAGCGGGAGGCGCGGGCGCTCCATGGCCTCTCCCACCCGCACCTGATCCGGTTCCTCGACTACGGCTTCGACGAAGGCGACCCGTTCCTCGTGTTGGAGCTGCTGCGGGGCGAGCCGCTGGACGCGGTCCTCGAGCGAGGACCGCTCGCGCCGAAGCTCGCGCTCGAGCTGGGGATGGGGATCGTCTCCGGCCTGGCCCACGCCCACGCCCACGGCGTCCTGCACCGGGACCTCAAGCCCGAGAACGTCTTCGTGGCGGTCCTCCCGAGCCGCTACCTCCAGCCGAAGCTGATCGACTTCGGGCTCGTGCGCTTCACGGACGAAGACCGGTGGGGCAGCCAGGCGACCCTCACGGGGGACGGGGTGGTCCTCGGCACGCCGCTCTACATGTCGCCCGAGCAGGGCTTCGGGCAGCGGGCCACGACGGAGAGCGACGTCTACTCGGCGGGCGTACTGCTCTACGAGCTCCTCACCGGCGTCCCGCCGTTCTACCACGAGAGCCGCGCGCTCCTGATCCGCGCCCACAACGTGGACCCGGTCCCACCGCTCAACGCGAGCCGGCCCGAGCTCCTGGTGCGCGAGGAGCTGACCCACGTGATCGAGAAGGCGCTGGCGAAGCGCCCCGAAGACAGGTTCCCGACCGCGGGGCGCCTCCTCCACGCCCTGCAGTCGATCCCTCGCCCGGCGGCCTACGTCGGCTGAGCCCGGGCTGGACCCGCGGCCGGCCCGCGCCGCCCCCCACGCCGCCCCTCAGCCCAGATCGACCCACACCGGCGCGTGGTCGCTGGGGGTCAGCCCCTCGACCTTCTTGCGCCAGGTCCGCTCGAGGTGCGCTGCGCGCGCCCTCTCGACGACCGGGGAGGTAGCGAGCAGGAGATCGATCCGAAGGCCCTGGCGCTTGTGGAAGGCCCCGGCGCGGTAGTCCCACCACGAGTGGCCGGGATCCTCGGGCCGCAGCTCCCGCCACAGGTCCTTGAGGCCGAGCTCGAGCAGGGCGCGGTAGCGGTCTCGCTCCTCCGCGGTGTGGAAGATCCTCCCGCTCAGCGCCTCCTCGTTCCAGCTATCGATCGGCGCTGGCACGAGGTTGAAGTCGCCCCCGAGCACGAACGGCGACGCGCGGTCCTGGTGCTCGAGGAACGCCGTCAGGCTGTCGAAGAACGCGAGCTTGGCCTGGAAGTCCGGGTGCTCGACGGTCTTCCCGTTCGGGATGTAGACCGTCCCGAAGCGCAGCCCGGCGACGTCCCCCACGAGGAGGCGCGCTCCCTGCTCAACCTGGTCGGGCAACCCCACCTGCACCGGCGTGATCTCCTCGCGCGCGAGGATCGCGACGCCGTTCCAGCCCTTCTGCCCGTGGCTGAGGCTCCGGTAGCCGAGGGACGAGAAGACGTCGGCCGGGAACTGCTCGTCCGCCATCTTCAGCTCCTGCAGGCCCACCACGTCCGGCTCGACGGCGCGCAGCCAGTGCTGGACGTACTCGAGGCGGGCCCGGAGCCCGTTGATGTTCCAGGTCGCGATCCGCACGGTGGTCCTCCTCAGGGGGCGGGCGGCGTCGGCTGGCCGTCCTGGTCGTAACCCTCGGGCTGGGCGATCAGATCGACCAGGATCTCGAGAGGGATGGGGTTGTCGTCGCTGATGATCACCCGTCCCGCGGCGCCCGCGTGCAGGTCGAAGAAGAGGCGGGGGTCGCCGTCGCCCCGGTAGCCTCGCGTATCGTTGGCGAAGACCAGCTGGTCGCCCTCGACCCGACACCGGTTGTAGCCCGCGTCGGAGAGCCCGTAGACCGGGTCCCGGGTCTCGCCGCAGAGCACCCGGATCCGGCAGTTGAGAACCTCCCCGTTGGTGCGCATCACCTCGATCTCGCAGGTGTCGCCGATGCGGGCCATCGTCTGCCCGTGGGACGCGACGACCTGGCCCTGGTAGCGCACCGGCGGGCCCAGCACCTCGATCGACCGAGCCTGCGGGCCGCCGCACCCCGCGGCGATGAGGAGCAGTCCGATCGCGACGCGTCCAGGGCTCGGCACGCCGGTAGAGTAATCCCGGCCGACGCAGCGGGGAGTCGGGGAGTGCGGTCGAGGCGCGGTCGCTACCCGAGGGTGTCGTGGCAGTCGTTGGTGCACTGGTCGTCGTCGACGTCGTTGCCGTCGTCGCACTGCTCGGGAGGCGACTGCACCACCCCGTCGCCGCAGCGGGGCCCCAGCACGCACCCCGGCGCACACCCGTCGTACGCGCCGGCGTTGACCCCATCGTCGCACGCCTCGTGCTCCGGCTGCCGCACCCCGTCGCCGCAGAACGGGCCCCGGAGGAGGCAGTCCGGCGAGCACCCGCCGTAGCCGCCCTCGTTGACCCCGTCGTCGCAGACCTCGAAGCGGGTGACGATGCCGTCCCCGCAGACCGGCGCGCACGCCGTCCGCGAGGCGGTGAAGTCGCTCAGCGTGAGCCGGTAGCTGGACTGGGAGAGGTGCCGCTCCGCCTGGAACACCACCACCTCGTAGATGCCGCCGAGCACCAGCCCGAGGCCGGCGGCGGTGTCCTCGTCGAGGGTCACGCTCCCGTCGAGGGCGCCGTGGACGCCGCCCAGGTCCACCACGAGCTGGCCGTCGATGAACACCCAGACGTCGTCGTCGCCGGTGAAGTTGAGCTCCTCCCCGCCCTGGAACTCGAACCAGTAGCGGACCTCGCTCGTGAAGAAGAAGTTGTGGCCACCCGTCTCGGGGCTCTCGTCGCCAGCGCCGACCCAGCCCCGGCCGTCCAGGGGGAAGAAGCTCGAGTCGTCGAACAGGTAAGTGCCCTGCCCCGTCCGGGCGAGGTCGAGGCGGTCGACGACCGTGAACGCGCGGTCCCCGTCCCGGTACCACTCGTCGAACTCGGCCCGGCCGTTGGTCGTCGCCGTGCTGCCGCCGGGGTTCGCGTAGACCGGTTTGCCGTCCGCGCCGAGCGTGTCGGCGACGATCCCGGTCTCGGTGCCGATCGCGAAGTCGAAGTCCGGGTGGCCGAGGGCCAAGCCGCGGTCGCCGCGGATGAAGTCCCGGTAGACGACCGGGAGGCTCAGCACGTCGGGATCCTCGGGCGTGGTCACCTCGCACGTGAAGCCGGTCTCGATCGTGCACGTCGCCGAGCAGCCGTCGCCGTTGCGGGTGTTGCCGTCGTCGCAGGGCTCGCCGGCGAAGACCACGCCGTCGCCGCAGGCGCTCGTGCACACCCCGCCATCGCAGACCGGCTCGAGCTCGCAGAAGACCCCGCAGCCGTCGCCGGTGTCGTTGTTGCCGTCGTCGCACTGCTCGGTGCCCTCGCGGACGGCGTCGCCGCACGTGGTGGGCGCGCAGGCTGCCCCCGGCGTCGGGCAGGCGAAGCCTTCCTCCAGCAGGCAGGTTGCGGAGCAGCCGTCCCCGTCCTCGGGGCTCGCCCCGTCGTCGTCCTCGCACTCCTCGTCGCCGGCCACGACCCCGTCGCCGCACCGGTCCGCGACGCACGCCACGCCGGGCACGGGGCAGCGCCAGCCCGCCTCCGTCCGGCACGACGCGGAGCAGCCGTCGCCGCCGTCCTCGTTCCGGTCGTCGCAGCCCTCGTCCCCCTCGAGGACGCCGTCGCCGCACACGACCGTCGGCACGCACGGCTGGCCCTCCTCGGGGCAGACGAAGTCGTCCTCGACCTCGCTGCAGTCCGCGGCGCACCCGTCCCCGCCCACCGTGTTCGCGTCGTCGCAGGCTTCGCCGGCGTCGAGGAAGCCGTCGCCACAGGCCGGCCCGGGACCGACGTCGGGTCGAGGCCCGAAGTCGCGGGGCGGGGCGACGGGCCCGGCATCGGACGCCCCTCCGTCCCGGTCGGAGAGCGGCGGGATCTGAAGCCCCACCCCCGGATCGCAGGCGGAGAGGGCGACGAGGACGAGGATCGAGAGCGTGGAGCGGTACGGCATCGGGGTCGGGGGGGCGGCAGGGACCGGTCGCGGAGGGCGATCGGCTGCTTCGCGGAGGGAGGTACGGAGCGGACCGGGACGGGCTGAACGCTCAGCGCGAGGCCGGAGGCGAGGGCCTGACGTCCGCGGCGCGGACGTGGACCGCCCCGAGGATGACTTCGACGCCCGGGATGTCGAGAAGCTCGTACGTCTGCTCGTCGTCCCGGAGCCGTCCCCGGACCTCCAGGGCCTCGGCCGCGACGGTCGCCCAGCGGGCGCCGGTGGCGGCGTGCACGGACGTGCCCTCCGGCAGCACGAGCCGTTCCCCGTTCGCGTCGGCCGGCAGACCATCCAGGTCGACCTCGACCTGCTCGGGCGGTGGTCCGTCGGCCAGCGTGGCGCGGAGCCACATCACCTCGAGGTCGTCCGGGGGCCGCAGCTCCATCGCGTCCGCCCATCCCTCGGCGCGGGCACCGTCCGCGAAGGCGATCACGACGCGGCTCGAGCGCCCGAGCCGGTCGACCTGCCATACCGGAAGCGCGCCCTCGTCCTCGAACCGCCGGAGCTCGACCCGCAGAGGCGCCATGCGGAGGGGCCGGATCACGAGCTGCCCCACCCGGGCCATCCGCACCTCGGCGCCCCGGGGCGGGTCGAGGCGCACCGGGCCGCGGCTCTCCGCCGGGGCGGAGCCGATCGCGTCGCAGGGGAGGCTGACGGGTCCCGCCGCGACCGCGAGGGCCAGGCGGGTCGACGCGCTCCGGTCGCCGAGCTGCACGGTCGCGCGCACCTGCCCGGGGGCCGCGCCGCGCGCGAGGGCGAGCACCCGGGCCCCGGCCGGCGCCCGCAGCGCCCCCCCAGCGGCCTCGACCGCGCGGCGCAGGGCCAGCCCCTCGAAGGGCGGGTCCGCCACGCCGCGGAAGCGGAGGGGACCCGCCACCTCGACGGGCGTGCCCTCGGCCTCGGGCCCCGGGCGGTAGCGGACGGCGCCGTCGAGCACCTGGAGCGTCAAGGTCTCCTCGCCCCCCACCCCGACGCGCACGGTGGAGGTCCGGCGGGCCTCGAGCGTGCAGGCCGGTGCCGGCGCGGGGCGCGCCATGGCGGGGCTGGGCTCGGGTCGCGCCACCGGCTCCGGCGTGGGCGCGCTCCCGCAGGCGGCGCACAGCGCGGCGGCCAGGGCGGGGGCGAGCGCCGCGTCGACGCTCGCCCCGATCCTCACGACGCGCCTCACGGGTCGTCCCGTTCGAGCTCCGCCCAGGTGCCTGCGGGCGCCACCCGGTAGATCAGGCTCGGGGTTCGGCGGCGATGGATGCTGTCGGCCACCTCGTGGCGCAGGGTGGCCGCGTGGGCCTCGAGGCGTGCCAGCACGGCGTCCACGTCCCGGTCGGCGGGCCCTTCCACGGTGACCATGAGACGGGAGACGTCCGGCGCCGGGGCGACGTCCACCACCCAGAGGTCCTCGAGCACCTCGTCCGGGCTCGACGCGAGCGCCAGCTCGAGGGCCTGGCGCACCTGGTGGCAGAGCTGGAGGTCCTTGCGGGAACCCCGGCCCGCTCGGGTGGCGCCGAAGCGGTCCGGCTCTCCGGCACCTCGGCCTCCCCTTCCCTTGCGGCTCCGTCGCATCGCGTTCAACGGTCTCGAGCTCGACTACGCCGACCGGATCGGGGTAGCACGGCCCACCGGTCGACGCGAAAGCGAGGCCGGCCTGACCCGTGGGCGGGGGGCTCTCGCCCGCGCCGGGGGCCCGCTCATCGCGCGGACGGAGCCGTGGCCCAGACGGCCAGGGCGGGCCCCACGGCGTGCCCCCGCCCCTGCCCCCGAGCTTCGCCGGGGGGCAGGGGCGAGGGCCGCCGGGCGCTTCCGCGACGGCTACCCGATCAGCGACAGCGCCAGCGCCGGGAGCTGGTTGGCCTGGGCGAGGACCGAGACCCCCGCCTGGGCCAGGATGTTGTTCCGGGTCAGCGCCGCCGTCTCCTTGGCCACGTCGACATCCCGGATCCGGGAGTTGGCGGCCGAGAGGTTCTCGCGCGCCGTCCCGAGGTTGGCGATGGTGACGTTCAGGCGGTTCTGGACGGCGCCGATGTCCGCCCGGCGGCTCGACACGTCGGTGATCGCCTGGTCGATCACGGCGAGCGCGTTCTGCGCGCCGGTCACGTTGCTGATGTCGATGCCCGCGACGCTGCTGACGGCGCCGCCGGTCACGATGCCGAGGTCCGCGGCCTCCGTGCCCTTGATCGTGGAGCTGATCGTGTCGTTGGTCGTGGCTCCGATCCCGACCTGGAAGTCGAACTCGGTGCCCGTGGTGCCACCGTCGAGGAGCTTGGCCCCGTTGAACTCGGTCACGGCCGCGATGCGGTCGAGCTCGCTCTTGAGGGCGTCGACCTCCTGGTTGAGGAAGCCCCGCTCGGTGTCGCCGAGGGTCGACGTGGCCGACTGCACGGCGAGCTCGCGCATCCGGACGAGGATGCCGCTCACCTCGTTCATCGCGCCCTCGGCGGTCTGGAGCAGGCTGACGCCGTCGTTGGCGTTTCGCTCGGCCTGAGCGAGGCTCCGGATCTGGGCCGTGAGCTTCTCGCTGATCGCGAGGCCCGCCGCGTCGTCCGCCGCGATGTTGATGCGCAGACCCGTCGACAGGCGGCTGAAGTTGCCGCCCAGCCGGTTCTGGGTCTGCGTCAAGTTTCGCTGCGCATTGATCGACGCGACGTTGGTGTTGATGGAAATCGCCATGAGCTGTCTCTCCTCCGTGAGGTGTCGATGCCGGGTCGTCCGGACCCGGGCGGTGCCGCCCACGAGGTGCCAGCTCGCGGACCTGCCCTCGGTCCGTCGGTCATCGGGACGGCGCCCTTGAGGCGGTTGTGCGGGCGAGGAGGCTCGAAGAGCGGAGGCGGAACCCAGGCCGTGCCGAGCCCGCCGGGCGGAAGGCCGTGGACGAGCTGGTAGGCCTGGTGGCCGTAGGCGGCGCCGACCGTGAGGAGGGCGGCGAGGCCGAGGCGGCCGACCAGGACCGAGGCGTGGGCCGAGGATCCACCGCCCGGGGCCTCGAGCCACCGCTGCATCCAGCGGTCCGCCCACACGTAGGCGGGCAGGGCGACCAGGAGCGCGCGGGGGTAGAGCCCGACGGCGGTCGCGAGGGCGAGGGCGCCCGCGCCGGCGAGGAAGCAGGCGCGGGCCAGCCGCAGCGTGGTCCGGGGCCCGACCCGCGCCACCAGCGTCCGGTAGCCTCGCGCCCGGTCCTCTGGGCCCTGCCAGGCCTGCGCGGCGAGGTAGGCGCCGACGATGAAGGGGACGCCGATCCCGAGGGTGAGCAGCGTCCGCGCCGTCAGTGGCGTCGAGGCGACGACCCAGCCCCCGAGCGGCGAGGCGAGACCGTAGCCAAGGACGTTGACGCAGGGGCCCGCGAGGGGGTGGCCCTTCCAGGCGGTCGCCGGATGGGAGTAGAGGACCGCGAGGAGCGCGCAGCCCGCGGCAAGGGCCGCGGCGCCCGTGTGCAGCGTCGCGGCGAGGGCCACGGATCCGGCGAGGGCGAGGTAGGCCGCGGCCGAGGTGCCCCGCGGGACCGCGGCCGGGCGCCCCAGCAGCACGCCCCCCTCGTCGCGGTCGAGGACGGCGTTGAGCCACACGGTCCCCACGTGGCCGAGGAACCAGGCCAGCCCGAGGAGCCCGACGTCCCCAGCGGCCTCGCGCGGCGTACGGGTGGAGCCTCGCTCCCAGAGGCCGTAGCCGTAGCCGGCGATCGGGAGCAGGGCCACGTACAGGCCGACCTTCGGCCGGGCCAGCCGCGCGAGGGACGAGAGCATCCGCACGCCGAGACTGCCACGGGCGGGTGCCGCGGGTCGTCCGCGGCCGCTCCCGGTGCGATGCTCCCCGGCCGGAGGGGCCGATGGCCATCAGCGCGTTCGACATGTTCACGATCGGGGTGGGGCCGTCGAGCTCCCACACGGTGGGGCCGATGCGCGCGGCCTTGCGCTGCGTCGCCGGGCTGCGCCGCCGGGGCCTCTTCGAGCGGACGGCCACCGTCCGGGTCGAGCTCTTCGGCTCCCTCGGGGCCACGGGCAAGGGCCACGGGAGCGACCGGGCGGTGCTGTCCGGCCTCGAGGGGGAGACGCCGGAGACGGTGGACGTCGACCGAATCCCGGAGCGGATGCACCGGATCGAGGAGAGCGGCGCGCTCCGCCTGGATGGGGAGCGGGCGATCCCCTTCCGGCCGAGAGAGGATCTCCTGTTCCACCGGCGCCGGAGCCTGCCCGGCCACCCGAACGGGATGCGCTACACAGCCTTCGACGGGGCCGGCGCCGTGCTCCTCGAGCGCGTCTTCTACAGCGTGGGAGGCGGCTTCGTGGTGGACGACCAGGCGGCCGACGAGGACCGGATCGTGGAGGACCGGACGGAGCTCCCGCACCCCTTCACGAGCGGGGCGGAGCTGAGGGCCCGGTGCGCGGAGGCGGGGCTCCCGATCAGCGGCGTGATGCTGGCGAACGAGCAAGCGTGGCGGCCGCTGCAGGAGGTGGAGGACCGGCTCGACCGCATCTGGTCCGCCATGCAGGACTGCGTGGAGCGAGGCTGCCAGCGGGAGGGCGTGCTGCCGGGCGGCCTCAAGGTCCGACGCCGGGCCGCGGGCCTCTACCAGCAGCTCCGGCGGGCGGTCACGGAGAGCCCCGACGCGCTCCTGGCGATGGACTGGGTCAACCTCTTTGCCCTCGCGGTGAACGAGGAGAACGCGGCCGGGGGGCGCGTGGTGACCGCGCCGACGAACGGCGCGGCGGGGATCGTGCCGGCGGTGCTCCACTACTACAGCCGCTTCGTCGAAGGGGCGACGCAGGCCGGGGTCCGCCGCTTCCTCCTCACCGCGGCCGCGATCGGGATCATCTTCAAGACGCGCGCCTCGATCAGCGGGGCCGAGGTCGGGTGCCAGGGCGAGGTCGGGGTGGCCTGCTCGATGGCCGCGGCAGGCCTCGCGGAGGTGCTCGGGGGGACACCGAGTCAAGCGGAGTGCGCGGCCGAGATCGGCATGGAGCACAACCTCGGCCTCACGTGCGACCCGGTGGGCGGGCTGGTCCAGGTCCCCTGCATCGAGCGCAACGCGATGGGGGCGGTCAAAGCGATCAACGCCGCCCGCCTCGCGCTGCGGGGCGACGGGGATCAGAAGGTGAGCCTCGACCAGGTGATCGAGACGATGCGCCAGACCGGGGCCGACATGAAGACGAAGTACAAGGAGACGGCCCGCGGAGGCCTCGCCGTGAACATCATCGAGTGCTGAGCGGGGTCACCGGACCTCCGGCGCCCCACCCGATCCCGCTGGGCAGGCTCTCGCGACGCGGCCCCCGCGCGAGCGAGAGCTAGACCGCCGACACCTGGTCCAGGTGAACGTCCATCTGCGGGAAGGGGATGCCGATGCTCGCGTCGTCCAGCGCCATCTTGATCGCCCGCGTCATCGCCTCATGGACGACCCAGTAGTCCTCGGTCTTGCACCAGACCCGAACCACCCAGTCGACGGAGGACGCGCCGAGGCCGGACAGGAACACCTGGAAGGGCGGGTCCTCGAGGAGGTTGTCCACCGTGCCGACCGCCTGCGTCAGGACCTCGCGCGTGCGGTCGATGTCGGCGCTGTACTCCACCCCGACCGGGACATCGACGCGACGGGTCGGGTAGAAGGTCTTGTTCTCGATCGTCGCGCCGTAGATCGCGCTGTTCGGGATGATCAGCCGACGATTGTCGAACGTCCGGACCGCCGTCGTGAACAGCTCGATCTCCTCGACGACGCCGACCACGCTGGCCGCCTCGACCACGTCGGCCACCTTGAAGGGGCGGAAGACCAGCAGCATGACGCCCGCGGCGAAGTTGCTGAGGGTGCCCTGGAAGGCCAGGCCGATCGCGAGGCCCGCGGCCGCGACCACCGCCGCGAAGCTCGCGGTCTGGATGCCGAACACGCCCAGGCACCCGAGGACCGCGAAGACGATGATCGCCCACCGCGCGAGGTTCGCGAAGAACCGGGTCAGGGTCGGGTCGAAGCTCGCCCGCTCCAGCCCTCGGCGGATCATCCGGCGTACCCAGCCGGCCACGATCCAGGCGATGGCGAGCGCGACCAGCACGCCGACGACGTTCGTCCCGTAGCGAACGCCGAGCTCCGTCAGTTCCTCGAGGTTCATCGATCGTCCTTCCTTCGCCGCACGCGCCACTTCGGCGGCTCCGCCGGGAGCGTAGCGAGCATCGGCCCGGGTGGGCGTGTCGCTTCTGGAGCCTTGACACTACTCTAACGTTCAGTAGATCGACCAGGTGCTCGCCGGCCAGCAGAGCCTCCTCGGCTGGGAGGAGCCCGCCTACACCCTCGCTCGGGGCAAGCGCCTCGCCCTCGACGGCTCCGCCTGGCTCGACGTCTACCGCGGCGCGGTGGCCGGCCACGCCGCCCTCTTCCAGGAGCTCGCCGACGGCTTCCGGTGGCGGACCATGGAGCGCCGCATGTACGAACGGACCGTCGCCGTGCCGCGCCTCCTGGCGGGCTGCCCGGAGGACGGGACGCTACCGCCCGTGCTCGACGCCCTCCGCCTGGACCTCTCGGCCCGCTATCGCGTCGACCTGTGCCGCGTCTCCCTGGCGCTCTACCGTGATGGACGGGACAGCGTGGCGTGGCACCGCGACCGGGAGCTTCGGGACCGCGCCACCGGCACAGTGGCGGTGCTCAGCCTCGGCGGCCCCCGGCGCTTCCAGCTCCGCCCCTTCGGCCACAAGCGGGGCCCAGCGCGCCGCCTCACCGTGGGCGGGGGCGACCTCGTCGTGACGGGGGGCACCTGCCAGCGCACCTGGGAGCACGCCGTCCCCAAGATGGGCGAGGCCAGGGCGGCCCGGGCCGCGCCCCGGATCGCGCTGATGCTCAGGCCGGACTAGGCCACAGCGCTGCTCCGGGTAGCCGGGCGGCGGGCCCCCGGCCCGACGTGCGCTCGGTGAAGGGGCGGCCTGGACGCGGCGGGCCGCAGCAGGGCCCGGCACGGTGCCGCGCCGCGGGCCCCCGGACCGATGTGCGCTCAATGAAGGGTCGGCCTGGACGCGGCGTGCCGCAGCAGGCCCGGCACGGTGAGCACGCTCCGGACGACGTCGGCCTCGAGGTGGTCGAACAGGACCAGGAGCTGGTCGTCCCGCTTCCACACCCGGCCCCCGGGGAGCGTGCGCAAGGTCTCGAGCAGCACGACGTCCTGCCACCAGTCCGAGCCGCCCCCCTCCGCCCGCGTGAAGAGGTCGTAGAGCTCCAGGTCGCGGTCGCCGAGGCTCTTCGGCGGCCCGAGCAGGTCGGCGAAGAACGCGGGGGCCGGGCCGAGCCAGAGGGCGACGTCGGCGGTTCCCTCCAGCTCCGGCAGTCGGCACCGGAGGCCGAGGAGCCCGCTCGAGCCCCGACCGAGGTGGTTGTCGTCGTCGATCTCCACCTCGACCCCATCGACGCGGCCCCGAAGACGCGGCCAGCCAGCCGCCGTCGCGACCACCTCGAGCCCGCCCACCTCGTCCGCGACCAGGCGGTAGAGGTCCCACGCCTCGGTGCGGCGCGCCGTTCGGCGCTGCTGCCAGAGCATCGCCACCACCGCCAGAGCCATCCCCGCGAGGAGGTACAGCGCCGCCACCAAGAGCACCGGACCGCCACTCATCCTGTGGTCGATGTAGCACGCTCGGGCCGCAGGGAGCCCGCGCGCAGCGCCGCCGTGGGCGGCAGGAGGGTCGCGGGCCGCGGCGGGTGAACCGACGGGACGTGGAGGTCCCACCAGCGACGGGCCTCCACCTCCGTCCAGCGGCTCGAGCACGGGATGGCCGCCAGGCGCTCCGCGAGCGCCGCGGCGGAGGGCGGACGCTTCGGCGGCTCCTTGGCGAGGCACGACAGGACGAGCTCGTCGAGGGCGGCCGGGATGGGGAGCTCGCTCCGGGCCGACGGCGGCACGGGCTCCTCCTGCACGTGGGCGATCGCCATCGCCAGGCGGCTCGGCGCGTCGAACAGCAGGCGGCCCGTGAGGAGCCAGTAGGCCACGCAGCCGAGGCCGTACACGTCCGTTCGGGCGTCGACGGGGCCCCCGAGGGCCTGCTCGGGGGACAGGTAGGCGGGCGTCCCCGCCGCCTGCTGGTCGCCGGAGAGGCTGTTGTCCCCCGCCCCCTGCTCCTCCTTGACCAACCCGAAGTCGAGGACCTTCACGAAGTCGTGCTCGAGGCCGAGGCGAGCCACGAACACGTTGGAGGGCTTGACGTCGCGGTGGATCAGGTTGTGGTGGTGCGCCTCGGCCAGCGAGGCGCATGCCTGCCGCATCAGCGCCACCGCCCGCTCCGGCGGCACGGGGCCGAACTGCTCGACCAGCTGCTCGAGGTTCAGCCCGTCGAGCAGCTCCATCGCGTAGTAGAACGCTCCGTCCTCGGTCCGGCCGAAGTCGTAGAGCTGAACCGTGTGGGGGGACCGGAGCACGCTGGTGGCCTGCGCCTCGCGCTCGAAGCGGGCGAGGATCCGGCCTGCGTCCTCGTGGAGAGCGTCGGGTCGCACCACCTTCACCGCGGCCGGGCGCACCAGGAAGCGATGCTGGGCGCGCCACACCTCGCCCATGCCGCCACCGCCGAGACGCTCGACCAGCTCGTAGCTCCCGAGCTGCTGTGCCTGCGACACGGTCATGGTGAGCCGATGGAGGATGCGGCTCGCGCCGAGCGCGATCCCGCCTGCGACCGCCGTCGGCAGGAGCAGGAGGTAGTTGCCGGCGGGCAGGGGCGGGAGGTCGACCATCCAGCGCCCGAGGAGCACCGCGAAGGGCATCAGCGCCAGGTCGAACACCGTGGTCAGGAACCGCTGCCCTTTGGACGACGGCACGACCAGCGGGAACACGAGGATCGGCAGGACGATGAAGGACAGCCGGATCGGCGGCGTCCCGAGGCCGAAGTAGGCCGCCTCGAGGGTCGCGACGTCGGTGCAGAGCAGGACCTCGTAGAAGAGCCCGGCCCCGAGGACGAAGGAAGGTGGCGCCCGGCGGCTGAGGGCGAAGACCCCGAGGGACACGGCGGCCCACACGCCGGTCGCGACGTCCCAGACCAGCATCGCGTCCGCGTCCAGCAGACCGAGCCCGGTCGCCGCGACCAGGTGCCGCGCCGCCGTGGCCACCAGGAAGGCGACGGCGAGGAGCAGGCAGAGGCTCCCGAGGCGACGCGCCGCCTCCTCCTGCATGGGCCGCGGCAGCTCCGACCACCCCGCCGCCAGCGACCGGAGGGGTGCGAGTCGGGGGCGGGAGCGTGAGGTGGACGACACGACACCCCAGCTTAGCGGGCCGACCTACGCCTGCACCGTGTCATCGGGATCGCGCCGCGCGGGATCGCCTCCACGGGACCGTGTCGTCGGGATCGCATCGTCGGCTACCTTCGGCGCCCGATGACCGATCCACCGACTTCGACCGTTCCCTACCGCGGGCTCAAGGTCCTGGAGCTCGCCGAGAACCTCCCGGGCCCCTACGCGGGGTTCCTCCTCGCCTCCTGGGGTGCGGACGTCGTGAAGATCGAGCCGCCGCGCGGGGACGCCGCCCGCGGCATGCGGCCCTTCTTCGACATGCTGAACCGGGGCAAGCGCTCCGTGGTCCTCGATCTGCGGGACCCCGCGCGCGCCGCGGCCCGAGACGCGCTCCTGAGGTGGGCCGACGTGGTCATCGAGGGCTACCGGCCCGGGGTCGCGGCGCGGCTCGGGGTGGACGGCGAGCGGGCCCGGCGCCTCAACCCGCGCGTCGTCCACTGCGCGATCAGCGCCTTCGGGCAGAGCGGCCCTCGCCGGCGCCAGCCCGGCCACGACCTCAACCTCCAGGCCCTCACGGGCGTCTGCGCGCTGGAAGGCGGGCCCCGGGGCACGGACGGCGGCTTCGCCATGCTGCCGGTCGCGGACCTCTCGAGCAGCCTGATCGCGGTGGCCGCGGTCGGGGCGGCCCTGGCGGCGAGAGGCGAGGACGGCAAAGGGCGGTGCCTCGACGTCGCGATGGCCGACGGGGCCCTCTCCTGGGCCAACCTGTGGGGCGTGGGCGCCAACCCCGCGCCCCGCGCCCGCGCGCTCCTGAGCCAGCGCGGCGGGCCGGTGCTGACCGCCCTGGGCGGCCCGCTGCTCCGGACCCTTGCCCGCCTTCGGATCTACGCCCTGCCTCACTACGGCGTGTACCGCTGCGGCGACGGGCGGTATCTGGCCCTCGGCATCGTCGACGAGGGCCACTTCTGGCGGGCTCTCGTCGAGGCGCTCGGGCTCCCCAGGGTCCTCGGCACGCTGGATCAGACGGCCCGGACGGTCAGCGGGCCGCTGCTCTCGCGCCTGGTCGCGCGCCGGCTCCGGCAACGCCCGCGGGACGCCTGGCTCGAGCGGCTCGAGGCCCGGGACGTGCCGGCGACGCCCGTGCTCCGGCCGGAGGAGGCCGTCCGGGACCCTCAGGTCCAGGCCCGCGGCATGGCGGACGAGCGGGGCTGGGTGCGGGCGCCGCTCCCGCAGGCCCTCCACCTGGGCGGCCTCGCGCCGGGCCTCGGCGCCGACACCGAGCAGGTCCTCGCGGAGCTGGGTCTCGACCCCCACCTCGGTGTCGCCGTTTGACAGCTCGGTGACGAAGCGCCAGCTTTGGCCGGTTGATGGGGCATCGGATCGGAGCCGAGGCGCTCCGCATCGGCGTGATCAGTGACACCCACGGGCTGGTCCGCACGGAAGCGTTGAATGCGCTGACCGGGAGCGACCTGGTCCTGCACGCGGGCGATGTGGGGGACCCTGCAGTCCTCGAGGCGCTCCGGGCGATCGCCCCGGTCTACGCGGTGCGCGGCAACGTCGACGAGCCGGAGCACCTGCGCAGGAAGGGAAAGGCGGGCCTGGACCCGGACTGGGCGACGCGGCTCCCCCTCCGGGACACCTTGCGCCTGGAGGAGGTGACGATCCACGTGATCCACGAGATCGACGCGCTCGGGCTCGACCCCGAGGCGGAAGGCATCGACGTGGTGATCAGCGGCCACTCCCACCAGCCGCGCTGCGAGCGCCGCGGCGCCGTGCTCTTCCTCAACCCCGGGAGCGCCGGGCCCCGCCGCTTCTCCCTACCCGTGTCGGTGGCCCGACTCCGGGTGCACCGCGGCCAGGCCCACGCGGAGCTGGTCGAGCTCGACGTGTAAGCTCTTCCCTCCGCACGGGAGGGACCGATGACCGAACGAACGGAGTACGCGAACGGGGAGCTGTGCTGGGTGGATCTCGCCCCTCGGGATCAGGCGAAGGCCAAGGCTTTCTACGGCGGTCTCTTCGGCTGGACCACGGAGGACGTCGATACCCGAGGGGGACCGCCCTACGCCCTGTTCCGCCACGACGGGGCCCTCGTCGCGGCGGTGGGGCAGCTGAGCCAGGAGATGATCGACGCCGACGTCCCGTCGACCTGGGTCAGCTACGTGAACGTGGCGGACGCGGAGGCCACGAGCCGGGCCGCCGTCGAGGCGGGGGGGACGGTCACCGTCCCGGTGACCCCGGTGATGGACGCGGGGCGCCTCGCCTTCATCGCGGGGCCCTGCGGCGCCACGATCGGCCTGTGGGAGCGGGGCGCGCACTTCGGGGCGGAGCGCGTCAACGAGCCGGGGGCGTTCTGCTGGAACGAGCTCGCGACCCGTACCCCGGCCACCACCCTGGCCTTCTACGAGCGGGTCTTCGGCTGGACCGCCACCCCCGTCGAGGCCCCGTCCCCATACTGGCTGCTGGAGAACGAGGGGCGGCGCAACGCCGGGGTGATCGAGATGAACGAAGCCTGGGCCGGCATCCAGCCGCACTGGGGGGTCTACTTCGCGGTCGCCGACGCGGACGCGACGGTCGCCCGGGCCCGCGAGATCGGCGGGGCGAACCCGGTCCCCCCCTTCGACACCGCCGCCGGCCGGATGGCGGTCCTGATCGACGACCAGGGAACGACCTTCAGCGTCGTACGGCTCCCCTGAGCCCGCGGCGGGACCCGAGCCACGGAAGGGCCGCGAGGAGCATGGAGGGGTTCTCACACGTCGATCGCTCGACCTCGCCGCCGACCCTGGTGGTCCCCCGCGCGTACAACGCGGCCCAGGACCTGCTGGAGCGGCGGATCGCGGACGGCGACGGACCGGACGTCGCCGTGATCGACCGGGATGGCGCTCACACCTACGCGGCCGTCCACGAACGCGCCCAGCGCGCCGGGCAGGCGCTCGCCGGCCTCGGCATCGGTCTCGAGGACCGAGTGATGATGGCGATGCTCGACACGGTCGACTTCCCGGCCGTGTTCCTCGGCGCGATCCGGCTCGGGGCGGTCCCGGTCCCCGTCAACGTGCTGTGGACGGCGGACGACCTCGCCTACGCGCTGAGGGACAGCCGGGCCAAGGCGCTCGTGATCAGCGCCGAGCTCCTCGAGCGGCTTGGCCCCGCCCTCGAGGGCCAGCCGTTCCTCCGGCACGTGGTCGTCGCGGGCGGCGCGCCGGGCGAGCATCCGCGGCTCGACGACCTCCTCGCGCAGGCCTCGCCCCGCCTGGACCCCGCGCCCACCTGCGCCGACGACATCGCGTTCTGGCTGTACTCGTCGGGGTCGACCGGGACGCCCAAGGGCGTGATGCACTGCCACCGCCACCTGATGGCGACCGCCGTCCTCTACGGGCAGGGCGTGCTCGGCATCGCGAAGGACGACGTGGTCTTCAGCGCGGCCAAGCTGTTCTTCGCGTACGGCCTCGGCAACGCGATGACCTTCCCCTTCAGCGTCGGAGCCACGGCGGTGCTGCGGGCGGAGCGGCCGACGCCTGCCCTCGTGATGGAGGTGCTCCGCGCCGAGCGACCCACCATCTACTACGGGGTCCCGACGCTGTACGCGGCGATCCTGGCCGACCCCGCGAACACGCGCGAGCGCGGGGCGGAGCGCCTCCGCCGGTGCGTGTCGGCCGGCGAGGCGCTGCCCGAGGAGGTGGGCCGGCGCTGGGAGGAGCGCTTCGGGGTGGAGATCCTGGACGGGCTCGGCTCGACGGAGCTCCTCCACATCTTCCTGAGCAACCGGCCCGGCGACGTGCGCTACGGAGCGAGCGGGCGACCCGTGCCGGGCTACGACCTGCGGATCGTCGACGAGCAGGGCCGGCAGGCGGAGCCTGGCGAGCTCGGAGAGCTCCACGTCCGCGGCCCATCGAGCGCGTTCGCCTACTGGAACCAGCGCGACAAGACCCGCCACACCTTCCGGGGCGAGTGGACCGCGACCGGCGACAAGTACACGCGGGACGAGGCTGGCGTGTACACCTACGGCGGGCGGGCCGACGACATGATGAAGGTCAGCGGCCAGTGGGTGTCGCCCTTCGAGGTCGAGTCGGCGGTCGGGGCGCACCCCCCCGCACAAAGCGAGGCCGGGGAGGGGCCGGACACACCACGCCGACAGCACAAACCCGACGCCAAA
>JBHJHB010000113.1:0-29437 GCA_050331215.1 Sandaracinaceae bacterium
GAGCGGCCCGGACCTCGGGCGCGCCGGGTGGCGGCGGCGCGGCCGGCGGGGCCGCGGGGCCGGTCGGCCCGATCGGCCGGGACGGCGACAAGGTGGTCGACGCCGAGGGCCGCTGTCACCTCGACCGCGAGGACTTCGACGAGGTCCAGGACACCGACGGGTGCCCGGAGGAGAACGCCGACCAGGACGGCTTCCCGGACGTGGACGATGCGTGCCCCCTCACGCCGGGGACCGGGACCCAGGAGGGTTGCGCCGGCTGCCCGGCCGCCGCGTGCGTCTCCGCGGAGGGGACCATCGACATCCGGGAGCGGATCGAGTTCGAGACCAACAGCGACGTCCTGGTCGAGCCCACGGAGGACAGCGTCCTCGGGGCGATCCTCTCCATTCTCCAGACCAACGCGGAGATCCAGCGGGTCCGGGTGGAGGGCCACACCGACGACCGGGGGCCGGACGAGGCCAATCAGGACCTGTCGGCGCGGCGGGCCCAGAGCGTCGTCCGGTGGCTGACGGGGCACGGCGTCGAGGCCGAGCGCCTCGAGCCCTGGGGCTGCGGGGAGGCCTTCCCCGTCACGTCGAACGGCTCCGCGAGGGGCCGCGCCCGCAACCGCCGCGTCGAGTTCCTCATCCTCGAGCCGTCGTCGGGCCGCCCGGTGCGGGAAGGCTGCCAGCGGGCGGGGGCACCGTAGGGGCGACCTGCCTCGGGTCGGCGACCTGACGCGCTGCCCTCCCCCGTGTGTCCGCCCGAGCGGATCGCCGGCTAGAACAGCGGATATACCCCCCGTACCGTCAGCGTGCCCGCCACCGGTCCGAGGATGTCGTTGGCCCCCGCGCCTCCCCGGACGCCCAGCGCCAGCTTGACCGCGCCCAGATCCAGGCCGAGGGCGCCCGCGATGCCGACCGCCCCGCCCAGCTCGGTGGACGCCACCGCCAGCGACCGGCGCTCCGCTCCGACGACCGCGTCGACCTCGACGCCGACCGAGAGCGGGCCGACCAACCACAGATCGGCGCCGTAGGCCGACGCCCAGAGGCGACTGTCCTCGGCGGCGACGCCGATGACGGCCGACTGGCGGGTCCGGAGGACCAGGCGGTCCTCCGGCAGGAGGCGGAGCGAGCCCTCGACGTCGACGACGAGGCGTGCGTTCCGCGGGTTCTGGGCCCCGCTCGCCGTGTTCACGGCGCCCGGGCCGGTCGGGATCCACACGGTGGCGCCCGCCGCGAGGTGGAGGGCCCGGCCCTGGAGGATCAGGCTCGACGCGCCGACGAGCAGGTCCCGGTTGCCGACCTGGGCGGTCCGCGTGATCTCCCGGTCCGAGCCCGTCAGGACGAGCGGCACCGCCACGTCGACCCGGAGCCGGTCGCGGAAGAGGGCGGCGCGCGCCGCCGCCGTCACCCTGACCTCGGGCTGCCGGTCGCCCTGGGCCTGGCTGAGGATCGTGGTGGCGACGTGCATGCCGCTGCCCCGGACCGCCTCGTCCCGGAGGCCCACCCAGCTCGGGAAGGCGCTGAGGCCGAAGGTCTCCTGGCCGCTCCGGAGCTTCGCCCACCAGGGCGGAGGCACGCCGTAGGCCTCGCCGGGCAGGGGCGCGACCGTCGACGCGGTGGCCCGCGCGACCGGGAGGGCGCTCTCGTCCGCCGTTCGCGCGGTGACCTCGACCTCGGCCGCCGCCTCGGCGTCCAGCGCGACGATCGCGCTGAGCCCACCGTCGGGGTGAGGCTCCACGGCCGACAGCGTGACCCCCTCGCTCCCGGTGAGCGTGAGCCCCCGGACGTCCGGGAGCGGGGGGTCGAAGAGCACGCGCACGGGGTAGGTCCGCCCCCGGACGAGGTCGTCGCCGGAGCGGCTGCTGTCGGTGACGATCCGGGCCTCCGTCACCACCACCTCGACCGTCGGTCCGTCGATCTCCGCGCCCCGTTCGACGCAGGTCAGCGGGAAGGTCCCGAGGCTCGTGAAGCGGATCGCGCGCACTGGGTCCGCGCCCTCGAGGGAGCAGCGCACGCCGCCGGGAAGCTCCAGCAGGCTGAACTGGGGCACCTCCATCCGCGCCGTGGCCGGGGCCGTCGGGTCGACGTCGAGATCCGCGTCGTCGATCGCGTCGAGGCCGAGGGGGTCCTCGATCTGCGCCGGCGCCTCGAGCGCGCCGGGCGGGGTCAGCGTGCCGCCGACCATCGTGTACTCGACGGGATCGCTCGGGCGCCCCTCGAAGAGGTCCTCGTCGATCGTGCTGACCAGGACGTAGTAGGTGCCGGGCGGCAGCCGGTGGATCTCGAGCTCGCGGACCGACGCCTCGACCTCGGCGGCTGCCACGAGATCGCGCCCGTCGGCGCGCCGGGCAACCTCCACCCGGTAGCGAAGCGCGCCGCGGACCGGCTGCCACGCCCCCCGCAGCGTCCCGCCGAGGCCCGACAGGCCCACGCCGTGCCGCGGGCTCGCGATGTCCCACGCCGGCGCCCGGGGAAGGGGCCGCGGGCGCTCCGGCCGCTGGCCGCGGCGGACCCGGGTCCCTTGCCCCTCCGCGACCTGGACGGGATTGGCCTGCTCCTGTCCGGCTGCGCGGACCCGCGCGGCGCGACCTCGATGGACCGCGACCCGGGTCGTCCCGTCGTCGTCCACCGCGACGCTCGACTCGCCCGCCCCGAGGGTGGCCACGCTACTCGGGGTCTCGACCTCGATCGGCTCGTCGCCGGAGAGCGTGCCCAGGCGGCTCATCAGCGCGCCGCGCCGCACCACGGCGCGAGACCCCTCCTCGCGCATGCGGCGGGCCTCGCCCCCGTAGATGATCACGAGGGTCTCCTCGCGGATGGTCGCGACCGACGAGCTCCGGAACGTGAGCTCCGCGCTCGAGCGCTCCTCCGTGCTGACCCGCCAGCCCTCCGCGAGCTCCTGCCCCACCCGGGCCCGGCTCCAGTCGCCGCTCTCGGGCGCCTGCTGGTTCACCTGGCGCCGCACGGCGGTGACGGTCGCCGCGGCGACCGGCCCGCCCGCGGAGCGCGGGAGGCGCAGCGTCGTCCCGGGCCGCAGCCGGTGGGGGAGGGGCCCGAGGTCCCGGTTGTGGCGGTGGATGACGTCGTAGCGGGTGCTGTGCCCGTAGAGGCGCCGAGCGATGCGACCGCACGTGTCGCCCTCCTGCACCTCGTAGTCGAACATCTCCCCCTCCTCGCCCTGCGCCAGGGCGCGGCTCGGGAGGGGGCTCGGCCCGGCGAGGAGCCAGGCGCCGAGGGCGATGCACGCGTACCTTCGATCCACCGTCACCCTCCCCGGCGCTTGGCCCGGCGCAGGGCCCTTGTCAGCTTCCTCGCCAGCTGGTCGACCGCCGGGGCCTGCCCGACGACGTCCGCGACGCCCATCTCGAGCAGCCGGGCGACGCGCTCCATGTCGTCGGTGCCGGCGTCGGTGAGCACCGGACGCCCCTGGTCGACGAGGCGCGCGATCACCGCGTCGCTCGCGCCGGGGGCGTAGACCGCCTGGGCCCGGGCGGGGAGGGCCTCCGGCTGCCCCGGCACGATCACGAGGCCGTTGGCGCGAAGCCCGAGGCGGAGCTCCTCCGGGATCCGCCCGCCGACCATCGCGACGACGTCGAGCTCCGCCTCGTCCTCGAGGGGGACCGGGGCCGCGGCGGCGCCCTCCGGGGCGTCGAGGACGCCGAGGGCGGGGCCGCTCGGGGGGCGCACGGTCGGGATCATCCGCGCCTCGCGACCCTGGGCCCCGGTGATCCCGCGCGCCCGCTCGCGCTCCCCGAGCGTGTGCTCGACCTGCGTCAGCACCTGGCTGATCGCGGGCGCGCCCGGCCGGTGCGCGGGGTCCTTGGCGAGCATCGACAGCACGAGCTCCTCCAGCGCGCGGGGCACGTAGACGTCGGCGCGGCGGCGGCTCGGTGGCTCGGGAGGCTCGAAGCAGTGCTTGGACAGGAGGAGCACGGTGGGTCCGTCGAAAGGCGGATTCCCCGTGACCATCTCATAAAGCATGCAGCCGAGGGCGTAGATATCGGACGCCGGTCCCACGCCCCTCCCGTGGGCTTGCTCGGGCGACATGTAGAGCGGGGTGCCGCTGATCGCGCCCTCCCGCGTCATCCGCGTCGCGTCCTCCCGCTCCTCGATGAACGCGAGGCCGAAGTCGACCACGACCACCCGGTCCGTCCCGTCCGGGTTCGTCTCGAGGAAGACGTTCTCGGGCTTGAGGTCCCGATGGACGAGCCCCATCGGGTGGGCCGCAACGAGGACGTCGGCGACCTGGCGCCCGATCGAGGCGGTCCGGCCGTGGGGCAGCGGCGGCTTGCCGGTGTCGACGAGCGCGCGCAGAGGCTGGCCGTAGAGCCTCTCCATCACGAGGTAGAGACGCTGTCCGTCGAGGCCGAAGTCGTGGATCTTGACCACGTTCGGGTGCTGCAACGCCGCCGTGACCTTCGCCTCGCGCTGGAAGCGCCTCGTCGAGTCGACGCTCATCGCGACGGAGGGGTGGAGCAGCTTGATCGCGACGGGGCGCCCGAGGTCCACCTGCGTGGCCTCGTAGACCGCCCCCATCCCCCCCTTGCCGAGCACCTTCTCGAGCCGGTAGCGGCCGGCGACCACCTCCCCGAGGGCGGCCGGTCCGGTCACGGCTGCACCTCGTAGAGGTGGATCGGCTCCGCCCGGCCGCTCAGCCGGTGCAGATCGGCGTCGACATACGCGAACCCGTCCCCGGCGGCCTCCTTGACCGCCTCGGTCACGAGGATCTGCTGCGGCCGGGCGATCGCTTCGAGGCGGGCGGCCACGTTCACGACGTCGCCGATCGCCGTGTACTCCATCCGCTTCTCGCTCCCGATGTTTCCGACGACCGCCTCCCCGGTCTGGATGCCGATCGCGAGCTGGATGGTGCCGCCGTGGCGCTCTTGCCAGCGCGCGTTCCCGGTCTCCAGCCAGGTCATCATGTCCTCGGCGGCGCGCAGCGCCCGGCCCGCGTGGTCGGCGTGGGGGGTCGGCGCGCCCCAGAGCGCCATCACGCAGTCGCCCACGAACTTGTCGACCGTGCCGCCGTGGCGGAACACGATCTGGGTGAGGATCGTGAAGAGCTCGTTGAGGATCTGGACGACGTGCTCCGGCGCGAGCTGCTCGGTCAGCGGGGTGAAGCCGACCACGTCGGCGAAGAGCACGGTGATCGGGGTGCGGCGCCCGCCGAGCTCGAGCGTGGCCTCCCGTCGCACGATCTGCTCGACGAGCTCCGACGGGATGTAGCGGCCGAGATCGGTCCGGATCGCGACCTCGTCGCGGATCCGCGCCTCCGAGGCCGCCAGGTCGGTGGCCGCCCGGTTCATCGCCCGACCCAGGACCGCGAGCTCGTCCTTCGTCCGGATGCGCACCGGGTCGTCGAAGCGCCGCGCCGCGAGGCGCCGCGCCTGGGCGGTCAACGCCTCGAGGGGCGCGCTGATCCGGCGCGCGAAGAGCAGCCCGACGATCAAGGCGAGCACGACCATCGCGGCGACCGTCCCGATCACGATCCACCGCATCCGCTCGAGGGAGGCGTAGGCGACGGCCTGCGGCACCTGGGCGACCAACAGCCACGGCCGGCCCTGGAGCCCGACGAGGGAGCCGAGCATCGCCGTCCCGTCCTCGTCCACGTACTCCCCCGCCTGGCTCACGTTGGGCCCCGCGGCTCCGGGCTCGAGGCCAGCCAGGATGCCGTGGCCCGCCACCGACGCCAGCGCGGCGGCCTGCTCCCGGTCCGGGTGGGCGAGGACGCGGTAGCGGTCGTCGAGCAGCATCAGCGCGTCCGGCAGCCCGGCGAAGTGGCCCTCCGCGAGGCGCTCGACGCGCTGCTGGACCCCCTCGAGGCTGACGACGCTCATCACGTACCCCGTGGTCCGGCCGTCGACCCGGATCCGCACCGCGAGGGGCACCCGCACCTGGCCCCGGACGAGGCGGGCCTCGCCGGTGGCCATCGCCACCTCCTCGACCTGCGCCCGCATCCGCTCGGGCAGGGGCTCCGGCATCTCGGTGCCGGCCCGGTCCTCCTCCTCGATCACGGCGAGGAGCACGCCGTCCGCGGCGTAGAGCGCGACGTGGTCCAGGCCCTCCCGGCCCTGCACGAGCGCTCGAAGGGCCTCGATGCGCGCGCCGTCGTCGAGGTCCGGGTTGGCGAAGACGCTCGCCGCCGTCGTCAGGCCGTCCTCCGCCTGGACCATCTCCTGGTCGACGGTGCGCGCGAGGTCGTCCAGGGCGAGGAGCTGGGTTCCCCGGCTCAGGTTCTCGACGGCGGTACGGTTGACGCCGATCAGCGCGACGCCGACCCCGATCAGCGGCACCGTCGCGAGGAGCGCGATCAGGAGGCCGAGCTTCCACCGGAGGGGAAAGGGCACCCGCGAGGCCGGCGGCGCCGGCGCGGGGGACGGCAGCTCGCCCACCGGGGTCGCGGGCGCGGTCTCCGCGCCCGGGCTCGAGAGGCTCGGGGTGCCCCGGGGGCCGGCCATCCTCGCGACCTCAGGACGCCGCGGCCCGTCGCGCACGGCGCCGGCGCAGGCCCAGGAAGGCGAGCAGCGCCAGCACGGCGAGGGTCCCGCCAGCGCCGCTCCGCGGAGCCCCCGGGCTCACCGCGCAGTCGATCCCCGACCCGCCGATGTTGCGCTGCAGGGGGCCGGCATCCCCCATCGGCATCGGGCCGAGGTCGGGCTGGGGGCCCGCGTCCACCGGGGGGCCGAGGTCGGGCGGGGGGCCCATGTCGGGGCGAGGACCCATGTCGGGCTGGGGTCCCATGTCGGGGCCGCCGGGCTCGATCTCGCAACTCGTGTTGCACGCGCCGGGCACGCCGTCCATGTTGTCATCGCCCTCGTCGCACTCCTCGTTGTAGGGTGCCTCGTCGTCCCGGACCCCGTCGCCGCAGGACGGCTCGGTGCAGTCCCCGCGGCAGGTGTTCGGCGCGGTGTCCGAGTTCATCGCGCCCTGGTCGCAGGCCTCGTCGAAAGGCGCCTCGTCGTCGACGACCTCGTCGCCGCAGAAGGGGAGGCTGCAGTCCAGGCGGCAGGCGTTGGGCGTCGTGTCGGAGTTGGCCCCGCCGTCGTCGCAGGCCTCGTTCCGGGGCGCCCCGTCGTCGGTGATGCCGTCGCCGCAGATCGGGTCCTGGCAGTCCTCCCGGCACGGGGCGTTCGGCGTGTCCGCGTTCAGGCCGCCGCGATCGCACATCTCGTTGTAGGGCGCCGCGTCGTCGACGATGTCGTCGCCGCAGGCCGGGAGGCTGCAGTCGAGGCGGCAGGCGTTCGGCGCGTCCGCGTTGCTGTCCGCGTCGTCGCACTCCTCCCTCCGCGGCGCGCCGTCGTCGGTCACGCCGTCGCCGCAGCGGGCGTCGGTGCAGTCGAGGCGGCACATCGCGTTCGGCGTGTCGGCGTTCATCGCGCCGAGGTCGCACTCCTCCATGCGGGGCGCCCCGTCGTCGATGATCATGTCGCCGCAGCGGGCGTCCGTGCAGTCGGTGCGGCAGGTCGCGTTGGGCTCGTCCGAGTTGGCTAGGCCCTCGTCGCAGTCCTCCGTGCCCTCGACGTAGTCGGGGCCGTCGCCGCAGTAGGGGCTGGTCACCGCGATGGCTTCGGTCTCGTCGATGTACGTCGTGCCAAAGCCCGTGCCCATGACCGAGAAGAGCCGCACCCAGAGCTGGACGCTGTCGACGCCGGTCGGGACGGGCTCGACGGCCTGGGCGCGGACCCACGTGCCCAGGCGCCCGGCCGGGACCGGGAACTGCTCGATCACGACGTCGATGAAGCCGCCGACCGGCACCCCCCGGTCCCGAAACCGGAAGCGGGCCTGGAGCTCCATGTTCCCGAGCAGCGGGTCCGTCGTCGGGATGAAGTAGTCGAAGCGGAAGATGACGCGCTGGCCGAAGGCGATCGGCGTGGAGATGTTCTGGGCGAAGCCGGACTGATCGTCCTGGGTGCCGTTGCCCGCTTCCTCGAGGAAGGCGCCGTAGGTCCCCACGTGGGCTGCGGTCATGTTGACCTGGGCGTTGCCGTCGGGTGGGATCCCGACGCCGATCCACGGCGAGAAGCTCCCGGTCTCGAAGCCCGCGTTCACGATGTCGAGGGTGACCTGGGCGCGCGCGGCGGACGGCGCGAGGGCGGCGCCCGCGCCGACGACGATCGTGGCCGCCAGGAGAGGCCGAGGCAGCAAGCGAAGGAAGGGCTCGGTCATCGGGGGGGAACCTCTGCGAACGCGTCGGGACGGGGCCGGCCAGAGCGTACCTCTGTCCTGCACCGCCGCTCACCCCCTTTCGCTTCCGTGAGCGCGGGCGCTCCGGGTCACGACCGCAGGGCAGGTCCGGCCCTCGGTCGGCGCGCAGTCCGCTCGGTTCAGAGGAGCACGGTTCCGTAGCCCACGAAATCGGGTGCGGGTCGGACGTCGTGGCTGAGGTAGTGGGCCACCAGGCGGGGCCGGGGCCGGGCGCCGAGGGCGCGCAGCGAAGCCAGCGTGGCGGCCACCGCGCCGGGGCAGCAGGCGCTCCGCTCCCGTACCGCGTGCTCGAGCAGGCCCTCCTCGTCGCCGGCCAGCACGCGGTCGAGGAACCCGCGGTCGTTCGTCTCCCGCACCCAGCGCACGGCCGCCTCGCCCCGCCCCTTCGGCGCGAAGCCGTAGCCCGCGCCGTAGTGCGTGAGGTCGGTCGAGCCGATGACCACCGCCCGGCGGCCCGCCTCGCGCACGATCTCCCCGACCCGGCACCCGATCCGGATCGCGACCGGTGCCGCCGCCACGCCCACCATCAGCAGCTCCGCCCGCGCGAAGAACGCCCGCGCCATCGGGAGCTGCACCTCCACGGCGTTGTCGGGTCGCGCTGGCCGAACGGGCTCGTCCGGCAGGCCCAGGTCCTCGGCGACCCGCTCCGCGAGGTCCCGCGCCGTGGCGAAGCGCCCCAGCGGCGTCGACCAGCCCTCGCCCCGGAACACCGTGCTCGGGCCGTCGGGACCCCGATGGGAGCCGAACACGATGAGCAGGTCGGGCTCCGCGCCGCCCTCGGCGAGCGCGCGGAAGCCCTGCCCGGCCGCGTCGCCGCTGTAGACCCAGCCCGCGTGGGGCGCGACGAGCCCCGCCGCCGCGCCGAGCCCGCCGGCCGGAAGCGTCGACGCGTGGTCCTCCACTGCCTGGCGGCAGAGCTCCTCCGTCCCGGGGTACCAGGACCCGGCGAGGTAGGCGGGGCGGTCCATCGGGGCCTCCAGCGCGGTCGCGGCCGCGACGGTCCTCACTCTACCAGCCGGTGTGCGCCGGATCCTGGGCGGTCGAGGCGGCGCAGCACGCGGAGGTGGCTGCTCGCCTCGGTCGCCTCGATCAGCGCGTCGAGCCACGCGCGATCCACGCCGACCTCGACCACCGCCCGCCGGCGGTCCGCGAAGGCGTCCGGGAGCAGCGGATAGGCGTGCAGGTCCTCGAGGCGCTCCACCTCCTGCAGAGCGGCGGCGCGGAGCGCGGCCTCGAAGCGCTCCGGCTCGGCCGTCCACTCGGGGTGGTCCGCGAGGAACAGGCGCGCCCCGGGGTGGGGCGACAGCGCGGCGCGGGCCATCAGCACGAAGGGCAGGCCGTCCTCCACGCTCCGGTACGGATCGGTCACCGCGGCGACGGCGCTGCGCCGCAGGGGCGGCGGCAGCGACGCGCGGAGCACGTCGAGGGCGGTGACGTCGATGCGCGCCCCGAGCGACCGACCGGCCGCCGAGACCCACCCCAGCACCCGCTCGTCGAGGTCCAGCACGTGGGTGGACCGGCCGAGGAGGGCGAGCGCGATGCTGACCCCGTCGTCGTCCCCGACCAGGACGACCCGGCCCGGCGCGGAGCGCTCATCCACCGCCCGCGCCCGGCGGAGGCAGGAGGCGGGGTCGATCGCGAGCTGCCCGAGGCCGGGGTCGGGCCTCGGGCGGCCCGCCTCGAGGAGCGGGCCGAGGCGGTCGAGGGCGGGATCGCCGGCCGACCGGCGCAGCTCGCGCGCCGCGGTCGCCAGGGCCATCCGCAGGAGCCAGCGAAGGAAGGCCCGTGGGTCGTCGTCGGCCGCCCGGGCCGGCCGGGGTGGGGGCCGCCCCGACGCGAGGTCCCAGCGCTCCTCGAGCGCCCGGGCCGCGTCGCGCAGGGCGACGAGGGATGGCTCCCGAGCGCCGAGGAGGCGGGCGAGGCGGTCCGTCCGGGAGGCGCCCATCCGTCGCGTCGAGCGTAGCAGCCCGGTGCCGTGGAGCGCAGGTGCGCCGGGGCGGGCCTCGGCCCGCGCCCGGCGCACCGTCCACGGCCGCCGCCCGCGTCAGGCGGGCTGGATCGACGAGCGGTGCGCCCCGTCCTCCGGTTCCCGGCGGCCCTCGGCCCGCGCCCGCTGCTCCACGAGATCGCGGCCGAGCAGCAGGTCGCCGAGGCGCTCCGAGGCCCCGTCGTAGAACCCGGCCTGCCCCTCCCAGATCCGCGGGTTGCGGAACGTGCCGAAGATCATGTCGACGAGCGGAAGGTCGGCGTAGTTGTAGCGGTGGATGCCCCGCTCGTGATGCAGCGCGTGGCTCTCCGGGCGCACGACGAGGTAGCCGAGCCAGCGCGGCGTCCGGATGTTGGCATGCTGGAAGTAGCCGAGGAACGTGGCCGTGCTGACGGCGAGGACGGTCGCCATCGGCGTCAGCTCGACCACGAAGAGCAGGCAGACGCTCGTGAGGAGCGTGAAGCCGAGCATGTCGAGCGGGTGGAAGAAGAACGCGCCGTAGACATCGACGCGCTCCGCGCTGTGGTGCGTCTGGTGAACGTGGCGCCAGAGGAAGGGCACGTTGTGCATCAGGCGATGCCAGCCGTAGACGCCGAGCTCGAACACCAGGAGGCCCAGCAGGGCGCCGCCGAAGGTCCCGAGGCCGGTCGCGTCGATCAGCCGATGGGACGCCAGAGCCTGGTCCCAGAGGAGCGGCGCGCCGATCCCGACCACCTGGTACAGCGCGAAGGCGAGGAGCCCCTTCAGGCGCCAGAGGCGCATGCGGGGGAAGGTCCGGGCCGGGGCGATCACGTCCCAGAGGAGAAGGAGCACGTAGGCCCCGAGGACGGCGAGGGTGAGTAGGTTCTCCATGGCGGTCTCCAGTCGCCGCCAGGGCGCAACGGTCGACGGAACGCCTGTTCCGGCCGACGGAACCAGTCTCGGATCGAAGGGCGACCGCCCCGGGGCCCCGATGCCCCGCGCGGGCCGGGCGAGGCGGCCATCGGCTCGAGTCCGCGATAGGATCGGGCCCCGGTGGGGACCTTCGTCGACGTGTTCGTGGGGCGGGAGCGGGAGCTGGCCGAGCTCGCCGACGCCCTTCGGGACGCTCAGCGCCGCCGCGGCAGCCTCTTCCTGATCCGCGGCGAGCCCGGGATCGGCAAGAGCCGCCTGGTGGAGGAGCTCCTTCGCCGCGCCGAGGACCTCGGGTTCGGCGTGCTGAGCGGACGGTGCTGGGAGGTCGGGGGAGCGCCCGCCTACTGGCCGTGGACCCAGGTCCTTCGTGGGCTGCTCCGGGCGCACGGGGAGGAGACGCTCGGCGACGGGGGGCGGCGCCACCTCGCCCCGATGCTCCCCGAGCTCCGGGGGGCGGAGGGCGACCCGCAGGCCAGCCTCGATCCGGCCACCGGGCGCTTCGCGCTGCTGGACGCCGCGGTCGGGGCGCTCTGCGACGCCGCGGATCGGGCCCCGCTGCTCGTGGTGCTCGAGGACCTCCACGCGGCCGACGCCTCCAGCGTGCTCCTGCTCGAGCTCCTGGCGACGTCCGCGCGAAGCGCCCGGGTGCTCGTGGTCGGGACCTACCGCGACCAGGAGGCGCGCCGCGGACCGATCGGGCCGCTCCTGGCGCGGGTCGAGCGGGGAGCGCGGACCCTCGCGCTGAGCCGCCTGGGCCGTGAGGACGTCGGGCAGTACCTGGGCGCCCTCACGGGCGACGGGCGCGTCCCGCGGGAGATGGTGGAGGCCCTGCATCGGCGCAGCGACGGCAACGCGCTGTTCATGGTGGAGACGGCTCGCTGGCTCCTGACCCACGGCGGGCTCGGTGGCGCCTCGTGGGCGGAGAGCTCCCTGGTCGTTCCCGCGACCCTCAGCGCGGTCCTGGAGGAGCGCCTGGCGGACCTTCCCGCGGAGGGTCGCTCCGTGCTCGAGGTCGCCGCGGTGCTCGGGCGAGACATCGACCGCCCGCTGCTCGCCGAGCTGACCGGGGGCGCGGACCTCGCCGTCCTCGACCGCGCCAGGGACCTGGCGCTCCTCGTCCAGACCGCGCCCCGGCGCTACCGCTTCCGCCACATCCTGCTTCGCGAGGCGCTCTACCGGGGCCTCGGTGACGCGCGGCGCCGGGCGCTCCACGGCGCGGCGGCGGACGCCCTGGCGGCGGCTCCGGCCGTGCGATGGTCCCTGGTCGCGCACCACCTGCGGCGCGCGGGGGACGGGCGGCGCTCCGACCTGGTGGGGGCGGCCCGGCGGGCGGCGCAGCAGGCCCTCGCGGCCCTGGCCTTCGACGAGGCCACCGACCACCTGGAGGACGCTTTGGAGTCCTTGCCGGAGACCGAGGAGAGGGTCCGCGGGGAGCTCCTCCTGGCCCTCGGCGAGGCGCGGATCCGGGCCGGCGACCCGGACGGGGGCCGCGCGGCGTGCCGCTCCGCCGCCGCGATCGCGGAGCGCCTGGACGACCCCGTCGCCTACGCTCGCGCGGCTCTGACCTACGGGACCGTGTTCGTGATCGCGCAGATCGACGAGGAGCTCTGCGCGCTCCTGGAGCGCGCTCTCGCCGGGCTGGGGCCCGGCCAGCGAGAGCTCCGGGCTCGCCTCCTCGCGCGCCTGGCCGGCGCCCGGCAGCCCGCCCCGGACCCGGAGCAGCCCATCGCGCTCGCCCGCGAGGCGATCGCGCTGGCACGGGAGGTGGGCGACGCGCGCACGCTCCTCGAGACGCTGCGCTCGGCCTCCTCCGCGCTGATGGACGTCGGGGACCCCGCGGAGCGGCGGGCCCTCAACCAGGAGCACGTCGCGCTGGCGCGGGAGCTCGGCGATCCCGTCGAGGCGTGGCGGGGGAGCATGCGCCTGGTCTTCGACCACCTCGAGGCCGGAGCGGAGACCGCGGCGGCGCGGGCGCTGGACGACGCGGAGGGGAGCGCGGCGCGGCTCGATGTGCCGGCCTACCGCTGGCCCGTGGCCGCCGCGCGGGCGATGCTCGCGATGCGGCGGGGGGAGCTCGACGCGGCGGACGCGTTCGCCGAGGAGGCGGCTCGCTGGGCGGAGCGGTCGGGGGACAAGAGCGCGTCGGCGCGGCTCCTCCTCCAGCGATGCCTCCGCCTGCGCGCCGCGAGGCGCACGGCGGAGGCGGCGGCGCTCCTCCCGGAGCTCCGCGTGGCGTTCGGCCAGAACCGCTTCGGGCGCTGGATGCTCCAGACCCTCGAGGCGACGGCGCTGGCCGATCAGGGCCGCGTGGCCGAGGCGCGGCGGCACCTGGACGAGCGCACCCTCGAGGAGCTGACCGCGCTCGGCGACGTCGGCTTGCTCGACCACGTTGCGGAGCTGTGGCCACTCCTGGTCGACCGCGTGGAGCACGTCCGCCGGATCGAGGCGGTGCTCGCGCGCCGTCCGCTCCGCTACGCGAGCTGGGGACAGCTCGGGATGTGGGTCGGCGGCCCGGCGGCGGGGAGCCTGGCCCGCCTCGCCCGCGCGCGGGGGGACCTGGACGAGGCCCGGCGGCGATACGCGGAGGCGAAGGAGCGGCTCCGGGCGGGGCGGAGCCCCCTCTTGCTGGCGCGGCTGGGCCTGGAGCAGGCTGAGCTCCTCGAGGCCGCCGGCGACCGGGACGCCGCCGACGCGGCGCGGCGCGAGGCGGTGGCGCTGGCGCGGTCCCTCGGGGCGACGGCCCTCATCGCGGATCTCCCGGAGGCGTCGGCGACCGCCGGCCGAGCCACGGCGGCCGGCCGGGAGGCTCCGGCCGACCGTCGGGTGGAAGCGCGCCCCGCGCTCCCGGCAGCGGCGCGAGCGACTCCCGTTGGGCCGCCGGCGGACACGGTGCGCCTCGCGCAGGACGGCGAGAGCTGGGCGCTGAGCGCCCGTGGGGAGGTGCTCCGGCTGAAGGACACCAAGGGGGTCCGGCTCCTGGCCAGGCTGGTCGCCGAGCCGGGGCGCTCCTTCCACTGCCTCGACCTCGAGAGCCCGACGGGTTCCGCGGCGGACGTGGACCGCGGCGACGCGGGCGAGGTGATCGACGACCGCGCCCGTCGCGCCTACCGGTCGCGGGTGCTCGAGCTGCGCGAGGAGCTCGCCGAGGCGGAGAGCTGGAACGACGCCGGGAGGGCGGAGCGCCTCCGCGGGGAGCTCGAAGCGCTGGAGGCGGAGCTCGCCCGCGCCGTCGGGCTCGGAGGCCGGGCGCGGCGCGACAAGGGCGCCGCGGAGCGGGCCCGGGTCAACGTGCAGCGCCGCCTGCGTGACGCAGTGGAGAGGATCACCCAGCTCTCGCCGGAGGTCGCGTCGCTGGTCCGCGCGCACCTCCGCACCGGGACGTACTGCGTGTACGACCCTGCCTCGTGACCCCCAGCCCGCCTCACACGTCGGCGGGGTCCACGCCGAGAAGCGCGCACAGGCGCCCGAGCGCCGCCTCCTCCGCGGCGGCCAGCCGCTCGTCGGCCACGATCGCGATCTGGGCGGCCCGGATCACGAGGTCCGCCCCCTCTTGGCTGCCCGCGACCTCGCGGACCGCCGCCGCGGCGCGGGACTCGCCGGTCCCGAAGTCGACCCGGAACGCGTCGGCGAGCTCCCGGAAGCGCGTCTCGAGGGCGTCGGTCGCGACGGCCGCGAGCGCGGGCTGCTCACGAACGAGGCGGAGGAAGCGCTCCACCTCGTCCTCCGCCAGGTGCCCGTCGGCGCACGCGACGAACGCGAAGGCCCCGCTCACGGCGCGGAGCAAGGGGTCGCTGACCTCCCCGTCGAAGCGGGCCCAGGCGGCCTCGGCCCGCCGCTGCGTCTCGTCCTCCATCGGCGCGAGCCTACACCACCCGCGCTCCCTTACAGGCCGAGGGTGGAGAAGCCGCCGTCGACCTCGATCGTGACGCCGGTGAGCCAGTCGCTGGCCGGCATGGCGAGGAACGCGACCGCGCGGGCGACGTCCTCGGGGCGGCCGAGGCGTCCGAGGGGGGTGCGCTCGAGGATCGCCTCCTCCCGGCTCGGGTCGGCGAGCACCTCCTCGGCCAGCTCGGTCCGGATGTACCAGGGGGCGACCGTGTTGACGCGGATCCCGTCGGGGGCCCACTCCGCGGCGAGGTAGCGGCTCATAGCGTCCAGGCCCCCCTTGGAGGCGGCGTAGGCGGCGGTGCTCGAGCGGACGGCGCGGTGGGCGGCGACCGATGACACCTGGACCACCGCGGCCGGGGCCGCGGCCTTCAGCGCCGGGTGCAGGAGGCGGGTCAGCTCCCAGACCGCGCGCAGGTTGACGTCCAGCACGCGGTCGAGGTCCTCGGGGCCGAACTCCAGGGTGCCCTTGCGGACGTTGGTCCCCGCGTTGTTCACGAGGACGTGGAGGCGCCCCTCGCCCGCCGTCGCCACCGCGCGGAGGATCGACATGCGCCCTTCGTCGGTGGTGACGTCCGCCAGGAGGGGCTCGACGCTCTCGCCGACCGCCTCCGCCATCGTCCCGAGCTCGTCGGCGCCGCGGGCGACGGCGATCACGCGGGCGCCTCGCTGCGCCAGCTCCTCGACCACCGCGCGGCCGATCCCCCGGCTGCCTCCCGTCACCACGGCGATCCGCCCGTCGAGGTCCCATGCACTCATGCTCGTCCGGTCCTCCCGCGTAGGGACGTAGCACCCGCATCGCCCCCGGGCCCTCGCCGGGGCCGGATGGTGACGAGGGGACCGGTGAACACCGACGTTGCGCATACGGCCCGCTGGCGCCCGCCGAGGACGGCACCAGGGTACGAGCGAGGACGATCATCATGAGACCCCACGCGATCGGAGCCCTCCTGGTGCTGCTCGGCGCCGCCTGCGGGGGCCGGGAGGCGCCCACCGAGGAGCCGCGGGGCTCCGAGCCGCCGACGGGGCGGGCCGAGGCCACCCCGTCGCCCCGGGTGGCGCGCCCTGCCTCGGGGGCCCGCGCCGCGCCGGTGGTCGGGCCGCCGGGGACGCTGACCGAGGTGGATGCCGCGTCGCTGCCGGCCACCCTCCGGGCCCGTCCCGCCCCGTACCTCCTGGTCAACGTGTGGTCCACGTGGTGCGAGCCCTGCGTCGAGGAGATGCCGGAGCTCCTGCGCACCGCCCGGGCCTACGAGCCCCGCGGGCTCGAGGTGGTCCTGATCAGCGCCGACCCCCCGTCCCGGCGCGCCGCCGCCGTGGCCTTCCTGCGCGAGCAGGGGGCGCCCTGGCCGAGCTTCCTCAAGCGGGGCTCGGACGACGCGTTCATCACGGCGCTTCACCCGGAATGGACCGGCGCGCTTCCCGCTACGCTGCTCCTCGACCGCGAGCGCCGCGTCCGCCACTTCTGGCCGGACCCGGTGAGCGCATCGGAGCTCCGCGGCCCCCTGGAGCACCTCCTCGGGGCTGCCGCTGAACCCTCGCCTGGAGTCGATGGATGATGGACAAGCCCACCTCTCGCATGCTCACCCTCGCCGCCACGAGCGCCCTCGCAGCGCTCGTCGCCCTCCCGGTCGCGCTCGCCTGCGCCCAGAGCGAGCGCTCGGGGATCGGCCTCGGCGACCGCGCGCCGATGGCCGACCATCGGATGCGCAACGTCGATGGACAGCGGGTGTCGATCGCGGACGCCGCCGGCCAGCGCGGGACGCTGGTGGTCTTCACCTGCAACCACTGCCCCTGGGCCCAGGCCTGGGAGTCCCGGCTCACCGAGCTCGGCAACGCCTACGGGAGCCGTGGGATCGGGGTGATCGCGATCAACAGCAACGATCCGGCGCGCGCGCCGGACGACGACTTCGACCACATGGTCGAGCGGCACCGGAACGCGGGCATGCGGTTCCCCTACGTGGTCGACGCGACGTCCGGCGTGGCGCGTGCGTTCGGCGCGACGCGCACCCCCGAAGTCTACCTCTTCGACCGTCGGGGACGCCTCGTCTACCACGGCGCGATCGACGACAACGCCCACGAGCCCGACCAGGTGCAGCGCCGGTACCTGCGCGACGCGCTCGAGGCGGTCGTCGCGGGGCGATCGGTGCCGACGGCCGAGACCCGCTCGATCGGCTGCACGATCAAGTTCGCGCCAGAGTGAACATGCGCAGCGCGGCGTGCTACGTGCGGCGTGCTACGTGCGCGCAAGCGCGAACCCGCGCCGCCCACAAAAACGAACGCGGGCTCCCGGAGTCGGGGCCCGCGTTCGTTCTGGACATGGACGGCGGCCGTCAGCGGGCGCGCCGTCGCCCTCGATCAGTAGTCGAGGTGGATGACGACCGGCTGGGACGCGGTGGTCTCGGCGATGGTCGTCCCGCCGGAGCCGCCGCCCGGGACCACGAAGAAGTGGGTCTGCGTGAACACCGAGTAGCCCGCGACGCCCGTCCCCACGGGGTCCGAGGAGCCGGCGGAGGTGATGCGGATGGTGCCGGTGAAGAGGCTCGAGTCATTGGTGATGCTGAGCATCTCGGTCCCCTCGCTCACCAGGCGCCACTCCTCGTCGAAGGACGACAGCACGATGATGATGCCGCCGGTGTCGATGAAGTCGAGGAGGTCCGTCTCCCAGGTCGGCGCGCCGCTCAGCATCTCGCGGAACGGGGCGCTCTCCTGCTCGGGCACGAGGAACACGTCGATCGTCGAGTCGAGGTTGCTGCTGAGCGTCCCGGAGTCGGCCAGGTCGGTGATGACGTAGGTCCGGCTCGCGTCGACCATCTGCTCGTCGATGATGTCGCGGGTCTTCTCGTCCTCCGACACCGTGAAGGTCCCGGGGTCGACCCACTCGTTGTAGTAGAGGATATCGATCGTCCCGGTCTCGTTGGTCAGGTCGATCAGCGCGTTGCCGAGCATGTCCTCGGCCGGCTGGGTCGCCGTGGTCGGCGTCCCGTCCATGTCGTGGCCCATCAGGACGATGGAGCCGAGCGGGCAGGGCACGGTGCCGAAGCAGTCCGTGTCGTCGCAGTCGGTGTCGCCGTCGTCCTCGTTGTCGAGGCCGTCGTCGCAGATCGTCTCGACGCAGATCGGGTCGATGTCGCAGTCGGGGTCCCGGCAGTCGATCCGGCCGTCTAAGTCGTCGTCGAGGTCGTCGTCGCAGACGCCCTCGCCCTGCTCGATGTCCAGGGTGTAGGGGATGCCGGTCGTGCCCTTGGAGTCGATGACGATCGTGACCTCGTCACCCATGTCCAGCCGGATCTGGACCGAGGAGCCGAACTTGAGGGACCGGAAGTCGATGTCGTCGTTGCAGATCAGCTCCGCGCCGGTGCAGTCCATCGCGTGACCGTCCAGCAGGTAGACGACGGTGTCGGACTGGGACTCCTGGGTGCGGAAGGTGAAGGGCGCGTCCGCTGGCGCGGTCCAGGTGTAGGCCACGTCGACCCCGTCGAGCACGAGGCCGCCGGAGCAGTCCATGCTCGGCGCGGTCGAGTCGCTCGCTCCCATCATCGCGCCCGACGTCACCGCGTCGCCGACCATCATGCCGAGGTCGAACTCGGGGCAGGCCTGGGGCAGGCCCATGTCGACCTCCATGTCGGGCTGCTCGCCCATGTCGACGCCCTCGTCGACGCCGAGGTCGACACCCTGGTCGACCTGACCCTCGTCCGGCAGCGGGCCCTCATCCGGGGTGACCCCCTCGTCCGGGGGGCCCTCGTCGGGCTCGACACCCTCGTCGATCGGCCCTTCATCGGGCATGGCGACAGCCATGTCCAGACCGCCGTCCGGCTCGGGGATTCCGCCGTCCGGGTCGGAGGGCGATCCGCACGCTGCCAGCAGGAGCAGCGTGGCGATGGGGGAGGTGCGAATAGCAAGCGTTCTCATGGGTTCCAAGCCTCGTGAGTGCCTCGGCGAGCTGATGATCAGTCTCGAGATCCTTGAGAGCAGCCATGTAGCTCATCTCGGCGCGATTTGTAAGGTAGGCGTCACTCTTTGGGGGGTTCAGGGCCTCCCCGGGGGCCGAATCGTGCCAGCGTGACACGTTCTGGCGGGATGGCGACCTCGTTCGGGGATATCGCACGTCAGGATATGCACACCGCCGCCCCCCAGCTCCGCGTCGGGGCGGCGACAGCGCGGGCCGGGGCGTCGCCCGGATGACGCCGACCCGTCGCCAGGGGCGGGCCCGGGGCCTAGGTTGGGGTGACGATGTCCATCGTTCTACGACAGCTCTTCGACGCGGAGTCCTCCACCTACACCTACCTGCTCGCGGATGGCGCCTCGCGCGAGGCCGTGGTGGTCGACCCGGTCTTCGAGCAGCACCTTCGCGACGCCGCCCTCCTTCGCGAGCTCGGGCTGCGTCCGGTCGCGGTCCTCGACACCCACGTCCACGCCGACCACGTGACGGGCGCCTGGCTCCTGCGCCAGGCCTTCGGGTGCTCGATCGGGGTCGCGGAAGCGGCCGGGGCGAACGGCGCGGACCTACTGCTGAAGCACGGCGACCGGGTCTCCTTTGGCGGCCGGCACCTCGAGGTGCGTGCCACCCCCGGCCACACGTCCGGGTGCCTCACGTACGTCCTCGACGACCAGAGCATGGCGTTCACGGGCGACTGCCTCATGATCCGCGGGGCGGGACGGACCGACTTCCAGCAGGGCGACGCCCGCCAGATGTTCCGGTCGATCCGCGAGCAGATCTTCAGCCTGCCGGACGCCTGCCTCCTCTACCCCGCCCACGACTACGGCGGGCGAACGGTCAGCACCGTGGCCGAGGAGAGGGAGCACAACCCGCGCGTCGGCGGCGAGGCCGACGAGGGGGACTTCGTCGGCTACATGCACGCCCTCAACCTCCCTCACCCGAAACGGATCGACGTCGCCGTGCCGGCCAACCTCGAGGTGGGGCGCCCCGCCGACGGGCACGTCCCGGCGCCGGCCACCTGGGGCCCGGTCGTGCAGACCTACGCCGGCATCCTGGAGATCGGGCCCGAGTGGGTTGCCGAGCACCGGGACGAGGTGCGCGTCCTCGACGTGCGCCGGCCCGAGGAGTGGACCGGGGAGCTCGGCGCGATCGAAGGGTCCCTCCAGGTCCCCCTCGACGAGCTGACCTCCCGCCTGGACGATGTGCCTCGGGACCATCCGATCGTCGCGGTGTGCCGCTCCGGCAAGCGCTCCGGCCAGGCGGTGGTGTTGCTGCGCAAGCATGGCTTCCGTGACGTGGCGAACCTGACCGGGGGTATGCTCCGCTGGCGAGACCTGGGGCTCCCGTGCACGGACCAGCAGATCGCCGGCTAGCCCGGCTCCCGATCGACGACGCCACGCGCGCGGCGCTAGCGGCCTCGGGGGCGCTCCTCCTCGCGGGGTGCTACCTCGCCCACGGCGCGGAGCCCGAGGCGCCGGTCACGTTCGATCCGAGCGCCCCCGCCGACGAGGGGGCGCCGGACCCGGACCTCGGCCGGCCTCCGGCTCCCGTCCCCGACGCGGGGGTCGACCAGGGGCTGGACGAAGGTCCCCTCGAGCCTCCCGACGTCGAGCGGGCCTGCGCCTCGCCGGACGTCGAGGACGTACAGCAGGTGCTTCGCTTCGAGGCCGCGGCCGGGAGCTGTCCATGGTTCGTCGAGGACAACCAGGGCCCCGCGCAGGGGCAGGCCACGGCGCGCACCGAGGAGCGACGCGAGCTCGACGTCCCGGCCCGCTCGGTGCTCTGCGACCTGGAGCTGGCCTTCGGCGCCCTCGGCTCGAGCGTCATGCGCTACGACGACAACTTCTTCCTCCTCCTCGGGGACGTCGTCCTCGCGGCGAGCGACGGTGACCTGGTGGAGCTCCTCCCCACGCAGGACGGGCTGCCGACCTGGGCGTGGGACCGGCTGGTCGGACGCCCGATGGCGGTGGTCGGCAACCAGCCCTGGTGCCTCGGCGAGGCCGAGGGGCGGGCGGACTGCGTGATCCCGGCGACCGACACGCCGGGCACCGCCCGCCTGGACTTCGACGCCTCCCTCGTGGCGGAGCTCGCCGTTCGCGCTCTCGAGCGGGGCGACCTGGGCCTCACGTTCGTCACCGTGGGGGACAACGATCCCGGGACCGACTGCTCCCACAACGACCTCGACTTCGAGGCGTCGGTCCGCTTCCGTCGGCCCTGATGGCCGAGGGCGAGACCGTCCCCGAGAAGGACCCGAGCCTCGCCTACCTCGAGGAGGCGGCGCGGCGCAGCGACCGGTGGAAGCGCGCGGGCCTCCTCGTCGCGGTCGGGGCGGTCGGCCTCGCGATCACCGGGGTCCTCGCGATCGCGGCCGCAAACGGCGAGCGGCGCCGGGCGAACCGCCTGCTGCGGCAGCGGGCGCGCGTGGCCCAGGAGGCGCTCGCGGAGGAGCTCCGGGAGCCCCGGTCGGTGCTCTTCAACATCGCCGGGCTCCACTACGCCACCGGCAACGAGCACGACCCGGCGGTGCGGGCCGAGCAGTTCGGGCGCTTCGTCGAAGGGCCGCTGCGCCGCTACGACGCCCTCGAGGCCCTCCAGTGGGTCCACCGGGTCCACGCCGACCAGCGGGCGGACGTGGAGACCGCCGTCCGCGAGCGGCTGGGGGTGGAGGGCTTCGCGATCCGCGAGGAGCGGGGAGGCTCGCTGCAGCCCGCGGGGCCGCGGGACGAGTACTTCCCGATCGTCCTGTCCGAGGGCCGGGCCGAGAGCGGCCTCGGCTTCGACCTGGGCTCCGAGCCCACGCGCTGGCAGCTGCTGCAGCGAGCCCAGGCCACGGGGCGAGCGGTGGCCAGCGGGGTGTTCCGCTTCGTCGAGGATCCGGACGGAGCCCCGATGGTCGCCCTCTACCAGCCCGTCTACGGCGAAGGGGAGGCCTGGGGTCGGAGCCCGGAGACATCCGTCGACCAGCGCCGCAAGGGCCTCCGGGGGTACGCGGTGGCCGTGTTCGAGGTGCCCCGCCTCATGGAGGACGCGATCACGGGCGCGGGGCTCGGGGGGCTCGCTCTGGCCGTCTGCGATGTCACCCATCCCGAGATCCGGGCCCCGGTCCACGTGTCCGGGCCCCGGGCCGAGCCGCTGTGCGAAGCACGGCCGAGGCGCTGCGGCGGCGGGCGCAGCCGTGCCGAGGCGCCAGCGAACGGGCGCGGCCTCTGGGCTCCGCTGACCGCCTTCGCGCGGCCGCTCAAGCCCGCCTGCGAGGAGCTCGACTTCGCCGACCGGCGTTGGAGCGTGGTGGTCGCGCCCGGGGGCGGCGCGCTGATCGATCGCTCCGGATCCTGGTGGGTGCTGATCGCGGGGACCGTCCTGACCGGGCTCGTGGTCCTGGGCCTGATGCTGCTGATCCGGGCCCGGGACGCCGAGACGCGCGCCCAGCGGGCCTTCGAGCTCGGCTCCTACCGCCTCGAGCGCAAGCTCGGGGAGGGGGGCATGGGCATGGTCTACCTGGCCACCCACGCCATGCTCCGGCGCCGCACCGCCGTGAAGCTCGTCCAGAGCCCGTCGGAGCACGCGCTCACGCTCTTCGAGCGAGAGGTGCGGGCGGCGAGCCGCCTGACCCATCCCCACACCATCCAGATCTTCGACTACGGCCGGACCGCGAGCGGGGTCTTCTACTACGCGATGGAGTACATCGACGGGCTGACGCTCCACGCCCTGCTCCACGAGGAGCGGAAGGTCGGCCCCGGGCGGGTTGCGCACCTGATGGCCCAGACCTGCGAGGCGCTCGTCGAGGCCCACGCCAAGGACCTCGTGCACCGCGACATCAAGCCCGCCAACGTGATGATCGGCGAGCGGGGCGGCGTGCCCGACTTCGTCAAGGTGCTCGACTTCGGCCTCGTCGCGGACCTCCGGGATCTTCTGCCGGAGGGGGACGGCGTGGCCGGGACGCCCTACTACGTCGCCCCGGAGGCGATCCGCAAGGAGCCGCTGACCCCCGCGGCGGACGTCTACGCCGTGGGCTGCACCGCCTACCACCTGATCGCGGGCCGCCCGCCCTACTTCGCGGAGAAGCCCCGCGAGATCTATCGCCTCCACCAGGAGACCCACGCGCCTGCGCTGCGGCTCTTCGCCGAGGTCCCGGAGGCCCTCGAGGAGCTGATCGCCCGATGCATGGCCAAGAGCCCGGGGGAGCGGCCGACCGCTGCGGACTGCGCGGAGGCCTTCCGATCCCTGGTCGCGGCGGGCGGCTGGGCCCTCGAGGACTCCCGTCGGTGGTGGGCGGCGCGCCGCCTCGGTCGGCGGCCGCCAGCGAGGCGCTTCGCGTCGCCGATCGAGATGACCGTCGACCTCCTCGGCCGCAGCCCCCTGAGCGGGTCGAAGACGATCCCCGACCCGCGAAGCCAGCGGCCCCGAGGCTAGGCTCTAGGCCGCGTCGTCGAGCGCCTGGCGTGGTCGGGCCGGTCCACGGGAACGTGCCAGGGGAGACGACGGGCGCGGTGGCCGGGCCTGCGGCCGGGTCGGTGGCCTCAGCCTCGCGCGACCAGCGCACGGGCGGCTTCCAGCACCGCCTCCTCGCGCAGCACGACGTGCTCGGCGGCCGGGCCGAGCGGGACGAAGCTGTCCTCGCCGGCCACGCGTGCGGCGATCCCGTCGAAGCCGGCGTCGATCAGGCTGGCGAGGACACCCTCGGCCATCCCGCCGGTACGTCGACACGGGTCCGCGACGAGCACGCGCCCGGTGGCCTCGGCCTCCCGGCGGAGGTCCCGCTCGGGCAGGGGGGCGAGCCACCTCAGGTCGAGCACCCGCGCCTCGATCCCCTCCTTCGCGAGGTGCGAAGCCGCCCGTAGGCTCAGGGGCACGCCGACGCCCACGGTGACGATGGTCAGATGGCCGCCGCGTCCGTGCGTGCGCCCCGAGCCGATCGGGACGGTCGCGCCGGGCTCGTAGGGGCTCGCCCAGCGGTCGTCGCCGGGCGCGTGGAGGTCCCGCACCCGGTAGAGCGCGGTCGGCTCGAGGATCACGCAGACGGCCCCGTCCCGGCGGGCGGCGGTGACGCAGGCCCGGAGGACCGCCGCGGCGTCGTCCCCCCGGCTCGGGGCCGCGACCACGAGGCCCGGCACGTCCCGGAGGAGGGCGACCGAGGCGTCGTTGTGGAAGTGGCCGCCGAAGCCCCCGGGGTCGGGGAAGGACGCCACGCGGACGACGAGCCCGTTGGTGAGCTGACCGTTCGACAGGAAGGGCAGCGTCGCGGCCTCCCCGCGCAGCTGGTCGAGCGCGTTGACGAGGTAGGCGAGGTACTGGATCTCCGCGACCGCGATGAGGCCGGCGTGGGCAGCGCCGATCGCCGTGCCGAGGATCGTCGTCTCGTCGAGGTGGGTGTCGAACACCCGAAGGACGCCGGCTGCGCGACGGAGCCCGCGGGTCACCCCGTAGACGCCGCCCTTCACGGCGACGTCCTCGCCGAACACCAGCAGCTCCGGCCCCGCGACCAGCAGGTCGCCCAGGGCGCTCTGGACGTGCGAGGCGAGGTCGCGCGGCCCCCCGTCCTCCGGGAGGGCCCCGCCGAAGAACGCGAGGCGGGCGGCGCGGGCCGCACGCGGGGGAGCGGCCGCGTCGGTCCGGACGCCGATCGGCGCCATCACCTCCGCGGCGCTCGCGAGCTTCGGCGCCGCCCGGGCCCTCGCGGAGGCGGCGGCGACGTCGCGCCGGCCCTCCTCGTAGAGCGCGAGCACCTCGGCCGGGGTGAGCGTGGCGGTCGCGACGAGCGCCTCGGCGGTTCGTCGCAGCGGGTCGGCGTCCTCGTCCGCGCGGATCGCGGCCGGCGAACGGTAGGCGAGCTCCACGTCGCTCCCCGCGTGCCCGAGGAGGCGAACCGTGCGCAGGTGGAGGAGGGCGGGCTGCCGCCGATGACGCACGTCGGCGACCAGGTCCCGCGCCGCGCCGAGAGCCCCGGCCGGGTCGCCGCCGTCGGCGACCACGTAGCGGATCATCGGTCGGCTGCCGAGGGTGCGCGCGAGCCAGCCGGCCGGGGTCCGGACACTGATCCCGAGGCCGTTGTCCTCGCAGACGAAGAGGAGCGGCAACGGAAGGCGCTGGTAGGCGGCCCGGCCCGCGGCCTCGAGCGCGCCGGCGGCCACGGTGTGGCTGGCGGAGGCGTCGCCGAAGGAGCACACGACCACCGCGTCCTCCGGGATGCGGGGCGCCAGCCCGAGGCGGCGGCGGCGCTCGAGCGCGAAGGCCGTCCCCACCGCCTTCGGCAGGTGGGAGGCGATCGTCGACGTCTGCGGCAGCACCGCGAGGTCGACGTGGCCGAACACCTTGTGGCGGCCCCCGGCGATCGGCTCGTCGCGCGCCGCCACGATGCCGAGGAGCATCGCCCCGACCCCGTCCACCGGCCGGTCGGGGTGGAGCGCATTGTGCTGGGCGGCGCGCCGGAGGAAGAAGGCCCCCGACCGGTAGTGGAGGAAGGCCGGGTCGGTCGGGCGGAGCGCTGCGGCGACGGCCGCGTTGGCCTCGTGGCCGGCGCTCCCGATCGTGTAGTGCCCGTGACCCTCCCTCCGAAGCCGTCGGGCCTCGAGATCGACGTGTCGGCTGAGGAGCTGCGCGCGGTACAGGGCGAGGAGCCCGCCCCCCGTCGCCGCCCTCGACCCGACGCCCGCCCCTGCCGTCGACGGGGCGCAAGGCGAGGCCAGGGCCTCGACGAAGGCCCGGAACCCCCGGTCCAGCCGGGTCGTCGGCGACCCCTCCATCAGGGACGGGTCTCCGCGGCTCGACGGCGTGAACGCCCAGGATGGAATCGCACAGGGTTCGCGAACGAAACACCCGCGTGTATCATGCCGCACGGAACGCTCGCAAGACCGCTCGTCCCATCGTCGCGTAGAGGGAGTCGCATCCATGGGTTCCATGCCTGAGACCGCCGGATCGACCACATCTCCGGAACCCCCGACCTCGTCTGCCGCGTTCCAGCGCTCCGAGCCTCACCTCGAGGCGATCGACGGCCGCTCGTCGCCGTCGCCCCGTTCGTCGGACCGCGTCCGCGTGCTGCTCGCCAGCGCCGCCGTCGGGTTCCAGGGACCCGTCCTGCGCTCGCTGCGCGGGGCGGGCCTCCAGGTGGAAGGCCACCTCGCCACCGATCTCGCCGGGCTGACGCAGGCCCTCGTGGAGCAGACCTACGACGCCGTCATCGCGCGGCTCCCGCCCAGCCTCGCCGACGGCCTGGCGATCCTGCGCCAGGTGCAGTCTCTCGAGGGCCGCGCCCCTCCGGTCGTCTTCGTCGCGTCCGGCGTGATCGGCGAGCGGGAGATGGAGGTCCTCGCCCAGGGCGCCGCGGACCTGGTCGAAGCGGACCGGATGTCGAGGCTCCCGATCGCCGTCCGGCGCGAGCTCCTCACCACGACCCGGCGCCGACAGCTCGAGGCGCAGGTGCACCGGCTTCGCGCCGCCCGCGACGGCTGGCGAGGCCTGGTGGGCTCGTTGGTCGAGGGCTCGACGCGGCCCACCCTCCTCGTCGACCGGGACCGCCGCGCCGTCGCCGTCAGCGCCCCGTTGTGCCGGCTGTTCGGGCTCGCCCCCGACACCGCGCCGGGCGTTCGGCTCGACGAGCTCCTGGGCCGCGTTCCGCCCGGGCTGGTGAAGGAGCTGGGCCGCGCGATCGAGGAGGGGACCGCCTGGCCCGGGGCCGACGTGGAGCTCGAGGGGGCGGCGGGGGAGCCGCCGCGGCCGGTGCGGGTGTCCGCCCGCCCGGTCTCCGCGCCTCGCGGGTACCTTCTGCTGGTCACCTTCGAGGACCTCGCGTCCCGTTCCGAGCTGGATACCCGGCGCTTGAGGACGCAGCGGCTGGAGTCCGTCGGGCGCCTCGCCGCGAGCCTCGCCCATGACCTGCAGAACATCCTGGCTGCGCTCGGGATTCACGCGGAGCTCCTCTCCGACCTCCTGAAGGACGAGCCCGACGCCGCGGAGGACGTGGAGGGCCTCCGGGAGGCGCTCTACCAGGCCCGCACGATCTGCTCGACCGTGCTCGCCCTGGGCACGGGGGACGAGCGGCCGCCTCGCGCGGTGGGGCTGAACGAGCGCATCCGGCGCGCGGAGCCCACGTTGCGGCGGCTGCTCGGGGGCCACGTCGAGCTCCGGACCGCGCTGCTGGAGCCGCTCCCCCACGTCATGCTCGGGCCGGGGGAGCCGGATCAGATCCTGGTCAACCTGACCGTCAACGCCCGCGACGCGATGCCGTCCGGCGGGACGCTCGAGGTGCGAACCGAGCTCGAGGGGGGCGATGTCCTGCTCGTGCTCACCGACGACGGGGTCGGCATGAGCGCGGCGGTGCGCGATCGTGCCTTCGAGCCTTTCTTCACGACCAAGGGGCCAGGGGGCGGGAGCGGCCTCGGGCTGGCGACGGTGCAGCGCATCGTGGCCCGCGCCGGCGGCTCGATCGAGCTCGAGAGCGCGCCGGGGGTCGGCACGCGCTGCCGCATCCGGCTCCCGTCGGTCCGGGGCTGACCCCCTGGGGATCTCCGCGCCGGGAGCGCCCATGGCGGCGGGCTTCTAGTACTAGCGCGCCCCTGCGTCGTCGAGCCAGCGGTGGACGCGGCGGACCGCGTCATCGATCGGGCGCGGCTCGTAGCCGAGCTCCCGCGCCGCCTTCGCCCAGGCGATCGGCGGATAGCGGAGCTGGGCGAGTGACTCCCGGTCGTAGGGGGGCCGCAGGCCCGTGACCCGCGCGGCGGCCGTCACCAGGGGCAAGGCGGCCCGGGCCACGCTCCACGACACGGCCAGGCGAGGGAGCGGGCGCCCCGAGGCCGCCGCGCAGACCTCGAGCAGCTCCCGAACCGTGTAGCGGCGGCCCGCGAGCAGGTAGCTCTCGCCGGCCCGGCCATGCGCTTCGGCGAGGATCGCCCCGCGTGCCACGTCACACACGTCCACCAGGTCGAAGGCGCCGCCGGTCACGGCGGGAAGGCGCCCGGCCCAGTGCTGGCCGATCAGGCCTCGGACGATCCCGTCGTGGTGGGTCTCGTGGGGCCCGACGATCACCGTGGGGTGCACGACCACGGCGTGGAGCCCGAGGTCGACCTCCCGCCGGACGGCCGCCTCCCCCCGGATCTTCGAGCGCGCGTAGGCGCCCGCGCGCTCCTCGGGGAGCCGCGGCCGCGTCTCGTCGAGCGGCTGGTCGCGGGGCTGCGGGTCGAACACCGCGATCGAGGAGAAGTGGACGAACCGCCGCACGCCGGCCTGCCGGGCGGCCTGCGCCGCGTTCCGGGCACCGTCGACGTTGACCTGCTCGAGGTGGGGCCCGGGCCGGTCCGCCGTCGAGACCACGGCGGCGAGGTGGAAGACGCTGTCGGCGCCCGCGAAGGCGGCGCGCAGGTCGGCCGGCGCTGTCACGTCGCCCTCCACGACCTCGACGCCGGCGACCCCCGCGAGGCCGCGGTCGCCCGGGAGAACGAGGGCCCGCACCGGACGGCCTGCCGAGAGGAGCGCGTCGACGAGCGCCCGGCCGGCCTGGCCGGTGGCGCCGGTGACCACCGCCGTCATGCTCGCCTCCGCCGGCTCATCGCGTGCCTCAGAGCAGGTACGGGATCAGGGCCCGGCGCGAGCGCGGGTAGTCCTCGAAGCGCTCGAGGTACCAGCGGTGATTGGAGAGCGCCCGCGGGACGAGGTTGGCGAGGCTGATCGCGAGGATGAACACCCCCGCCAGGGACCAGGTGAAGATGGCGAAGCCGGTCCACATGATCAGCTCGCCGAGGTAGCTGGGGTTGGTCACGAACCGGTAGCCGCCCCCCCTCGGCACCCGGTAGACCTTCTCGCCGCGCGCGACCTCGTCCCGGGTGCGCAGGCCCCGGAGCACGGCGTCGGAGTGCACGTTGAGCAGGAAGCCGAGCGCGTAGACCGAGAGGCCGATGCCGAAGCGTGGGTCCACGAGCCAGCCGTCCACCAGGTGCGGACCGAGGTCCGAGAAGAAGGCGCCGTTCAGGTAGCCGTGGACCGCAGTGACGACCGCGCCGGTCGCCAGCGTCAGCAGCCCGAAGGTGCGCGGAGCGTTCTTCGGGACGCGCATCAAGGCGGGGAAGAGGAAGCCGCGGTTCAGGTAGTGGAGGCCCCAGATCGACGCGAGGACCAGGGGCACGGTCTCCGCCCGGCGTGGGCCGGAGAGGTAGAACACCAGGAAGACCACCGTGGCGGGGAGCTCCATGAGGAACCACCCGGTGCGGGCGGACACGGCGAGGCCGCCGCTCGGCCCGAAGCGGCCGTAGGGGGCCTTCATGAAGCGCAGGGCGACCACCGCCGTCGGGGCGAGGGCGAGCGCGAGCGCGAGGACGGTGTCGTACGTCGGGTCGCCGGTGTACCAGGCCATCGATGGCGCCGGAGCATAGCGGAGGACGCGGGCCGGTGACGATCCGGAGCAGCGCCGGCCCCTCCCCGCGGCGCGCGCCGCGGCCCCCCCGGAGGCCAACCCCCGAACCAGCAAAGAAGCCCCAACAAGTAGGGCGGGAGCACCGGGGCAGCGCCCGACGGGAACGACGGTAAGCCCAGGCGCGGCCGCGAGCGCGGGGTCCGGG
>JBHJHB010000114.1:0-98417 GCA_050331215.1 Sandaracinaceae bacterium
CGACGTAGGCGAGCACGCCCCGGGCGGTCTCCCGGTAGGCCTCGTCGCCCGTAGCCCGCCACCCGTCCACGTAGCGCCGGGCCAGGAGCGCGTTGTCGTAGAGCATCCGCTCGAAGTGGGGCACCAGCCAGCGCTCGTCGGTGCTGTAGCGAAGGAAGCCGCCGCCGAGCTGCTCGTGGATGCCGCCCTGCCGCATCCCGTCCAGGGTCTGGCGGACCCGCTGGAGCATCTCCGGCTCGCCGCGTAGGTGGGCGCGCAGCAGCACCTCCACGGTCATGGTGCTCGGGAACTTCGGGCGGTCGCCGAAGCCGCCGTGGCGGGCGTCGTAGCGCCGGAGGGCCGCGCGAGCGGCGCGCCGCGCCGCGTCGGGGGGAGGCTCGCTGGGGTCCCCCGACGCCGTGGTGACGGTGGCGATCGCGCGGGTCAGCTCGGCCGCGCGCCGGTCGACGTCCGCGCGCCGGCTCCGGTAGGCCTCGTCCACGGCCAGCAGCACCCGGCGAAAGCCGGGCCGGCCGAAGCGGTCCTCCGGCGGGTAGTAGGTCCCGGCGTAGAAGGGCTGGAGGTCGGGCAAGAGAAACACGGTGAGCGGCCACCCACCGCTCTGTCGCGTCAAGAGCGGTATCGTGAGCTGGTAGATCTGGTCGAGGTCCGGCCGCTCCTCCCGGTCAACCTTGATGTTGACGAAGAGGCGGTTCATCAGCTCGGCGGTCTCCGGGTCGTCGAAGGACTCCCGCTCCATCACGTGGCACCAGTGGCAAGCGCTGTAGCCGATCGAGAGCAGGATCGGCCGGTCCTCGCGGCGGGCCCGCGCCAGCGCCTCGTCGCCCCACGGGTACCAGTCGACGGGGTTATGGGCGTGCTGCTGGAGGTAGGGCGACAGCTCCCCGCCGAGGCGGTTCACCGTTCGACCTCGTGGCCGTCGGCCTCCCAGTGCAGGAACCCTCCGTCGAGGTACGCCACCTCGATCCCCAGGTCCCTCAGCGCCTCCGCCGCTTCCCGGGCCTCCGTCGTGCTCCGGCCGTAGAGCACGCGCAGCCGGCCGTCGACGGGCGAGAGCTCCCGCGCGCGCTGGGAGGTCTCCTCGACGGGGACATGCACGGCGCCGGGGATGCGCGTGCGACCGAAGGAGCCCTCGTCCCGGATGTCGACCGGCACCGCCCGCCTCGCCGCGAGCAGCCGGGCCAGGTCCTCCGGCTTGAGCTCCGCCGCGTTCGCCGGGAGGTAGGGCCGCAGCATCTCGAGGATCGCTTCCTTGGGCACCAGCCCGGGCTGGGCCGCCACGACCTGCCCCCCGTGGACCACCGCGAGGGTCGGGATCGACTGGATCCGGAACGCCGCCGCGAGGCGTGGGTTGGCATCGACGTCGACCTTGACGACCCGGGCCGCCCCCCCGAGCTCCCGGTCGACCTCCTCGACGAGGGGCGAGAGCTGCTTGCAGGGCTGGCACCAGTCCGCGTAGAAGTCGATCAGAACCGGGACCTCGGCGCGCAGGACCTCCGTCTCGAAGGTCGAATCGGACACACTCTCGACGGTCATCGCCGCGAACTTACCACTCGCCCCGGGACGGTCCAGGGCGCGCTGGAGCGTGTCCAAAAGGGGACGTCAGCCACGATCCGTGCTACCGAAAGCCTGGGGCGATGGACGTCACCTGCGAGCGGTGCGGGACGGAGTACGAGTTCGACGAAACCCTGGCCTCGGCCCGCGGTACGACGGTTAAGTGCACCCACTGCGGCCACCTCTTTCGAGTGTATGTTCCCGATGGCGGTCCCGCGCAGAGCTGGACCGTGCGGACCGCGGCAGGGGCGAGCTACACGCTCCGGTCGTTGCGGGAGCTCCAGCACCTGATCGGGGACGGGTCACTCCAGGAAGACGACCGCATCGCGCGCGGCAACGAGCCTTACAAGCGCCTCGGTGATATCGCGGAGCTCCGCTCGTTCTTCGACGCGGCGCAGACCATCGCGGACCCGACCGGTCCGGCCGTCGCCCGCCTGGGGACGACGCCCGGCCTGGCCCCCGCGAGCCCGGACCGGTTCGGCATGCCCCGCCGGCCGAAGTCGACGTTCATGGGCGTCGGCGGCGTGCCGAGCGACCCGGCGCCTCCGGCGGACGCCGCCGCCCTCGGCGCCGCCCCGACGCTCCCGAGCATGCCGGCCCCCGCCATGCCGGCTCCCGCCATGCCGGGCGTCGCCGCCGCGGAGGCGGTGCCGGCGCTCGGATCGGAGCTGCAGCGCGTCCCGGAGGCGGTGCAGGAGGCGCTGCCCCCCCCCGAGGCCAGCGTCCCCCGGCGGACCGAGCCGATCCCGAGGACCCGGCCGTCCCACCCCGCCCCGAAAGGCCTCGCGTCGTCCGCCCCGGGCGACACCCTGCCGGAGGCCGCGCCGCCGGGCGCCCCGGGCGACGACGCCCCTCGGATCCGGCCCCGTCGCGCGCGAGGCGGGGCGGCCGACGCAGCGCAGCGGGGGCCGAGCCTCCGCCTCGAGGACGAGGGCCCGGCCCCCTCGCCGCCGCCCAGGGGCCGCAGCCGCAGCGGCATCTGGGTCACCGTGGCCGTCCTGCTCGCGCTCGCGGCGGCGCTCGCCCTCGGGTGGTCCACGGTGGCGCCGATGCTGGGGCTCGGGCCCACCGACGACCGGGCGCGGGAGCCCCTCGCCGCCGGGGCGGAGGCCCTCGCCGCCGACCACGTCGACGCCTACCGCCAGGCCGTCGCGCACTACGAGGCCGCGGTGGGGATCGACGACCACGATCCGCGCGCGCTCACGGGCCTCAGCCGGGCCCACGCGCTCTGGGCGCAGGCGCTTCGCTTCGACCGGTCGGACCGCGCCGCCCGTGGCGAGCCCCCGTCCCCCGAGCTCGACCAGGAGATCGATCGGCACGCCCAGGAAGCGCTCGGCCGAGCGGAAGGGGCGGTACGGCACGGCGGCGAGGCGGACGCCGAGGCCGCCCTCAGCGATGCGCTCCGGCTGACGGGGGACCTGACCCGGGCCCGGTCCCGCCTGCAGCGGGCCTTGACGCTCGCCGACCCGCCCTCCGCGGAGACCCTCCGCGTGAGGGCGCTCCTCGACGCGACGGCCGGCGACGACCTCACGCGGGCCCGCGACCAGGCGCAGGCCGCGGTGGCGCAGGCGCCGGAGCTGCTCCGGGCTCGCCTCCTCCTGGCGCGGGCCCTCCTGGCGTCCCGCGAGGTGGGCGCGGCGCGACGGCAGGTCGAGGCGGTCCTCGCGGCGAGCCCGGCCCACCCGCGGGCCCTCGCTCTGCTCCAGGCGATGAACGAGGGGCGCCCGCCCGCGCCGTCCACGCTGGAGATCGTCGAGGAGGCCGCGACGCCGGAGCCGCGGCCGGAGCCGGAGGCGGCGCCCGAGCCGACGACGGCCGAGCCGACGCCCGAGCCGTCGCCAGCCCCCGTGGCCAGAGCGGCTCCGCCGCGAGAGGCGGCCGGGGTGCCCGCCGGGCGGGACTACCGCACGCACGTCCGGCTGGCCGAGGCGCGCCTGCGCCGCGGCGACGTCGCGGGCGCCCGGGCCCTCTACGAGCAAGCGCGCGGGCAGCGGCCCGGCGGGGCGGAGGCACTGACCGGCCTCGGCTACGTCGCCCTGGAGAGCGACAACCCCCGGGAGGCCCTCCAGCTGTTCGAGCGCGCCGCCCGGAGCGGCTTCGCCGACGCGTGGATCGGGGCCGGGACCGCCCATCGGGTGCTCGGGGACGCGCCGGCGGCGCTCGCCGCCTACGAGGCCTACCTCGACCGGCTCCCGAACGGGCCCAAGGCCACGATCGCCCGGCGGCAGGCCGAGGCCCTCCGGCGCCAGCTCGGGCGGTCGGCGGCCTCGTCGCCGAGCTCCTCGGGACCGGAGGAACCCGCGGCAGGCCAGGAGCCCCCGGCAGGCCAGGAGCCCCCGGCGGGCCAGGAGCCCCCGGCCGGGGATGTCGCGGACCCGGACGCGCGGTCGTCGGAGGGTGCGGACCCCGCCCCTGCCCCGGCGCCAGGCCCCACGCCGCCGGACCCGGAGCCGGACGATGGCGCGCCCTGACCGGCTCGTGCGGCCTTCGGGAGCGGATCTTTCTTTCCTGACGGAGGAGGTCGGGGGAAACCCTGGTATCGTGTCTGCCATGCGCGGGCGGGCGCTTTCGCCGAGTCCGATCGCTCGCTTCCTGCTCGGGTTGGCGGAGCGGCGAGCCGACGGTCAGGTCGACGTGGGGGGACGCAAGGTGCTCCTGCGTCAGGGCGAGGTCGTCGAGGTCACCGCGGCCGAAGGGGATGGCGACCTCCGGGCCTTTCTGCGCGACGCCGGCCGCGTGGACGAGGAGCGGCTGGAGGCGGCCGCCGTCGCGGCGCGCCGCGACGGAAGCAGCCTGGGCGCGGCGCTCGTCGCCCTCGGCGTGCTGACGGCCGAGCAGCTCCGGCCGGTCCACCGCGCCCTGTGGCTCGACCGGCTCGTCCGCGGGCTCGCGCGGGTCGCGGCGGAGGGCCGGGAGCCGACGCCGCTCCAGGCCACGGCCCAGATCGACCCGGACCTGCCGGCCGTCCACCTCGTGCCGCTCGTTCTCGACGCCCTCGAGCGCCGCGCCGCGGACCGGGACGCCCACGAGATCGAAGCCCGGGCCGACCACCGCCTCGAGTGGATCGACGGCCCGGCGCTGCAGAGGGCGCTCCGCGGGGCCGGCTTCGACGACCTCGGGCGGGAGCCGACGGGCGCGACCCTGCTCCGCCAGGAGCCCGCGGCGGCGCCGCGGACCGCGGCGCTGGTGCGGGCGGGCCTCGCGCGGGTGGTGCCGAGGGACGCCCCGCCCTCCCCCGGGCCGCGCCACGCCCCGCTGCCGCGCGCCGCGCCGAGCAAGGGGACCCCGCCCCTCGGGTCCGCGCAGGCGGACCGCCCGAAGCGCCGCCGCCACCCGAGCATGCAGCTCGACCCGGGCCTCGCCGAGCTGTTCGACCCGAAGCGGCAGATCGAGGTCTCGCTCCCGAGCTTCCCGGCGCCGACGACGAGCCTCGACGACCCGCTCGACGCCCTCGAGCGCACCATCGCGAGCCTCGAGCAGGCGGACGCGGCCGGCGCGGAGCGCGCCGCGGCGTGGCGCGCCTTCGGGGCCGGGTGGCGCGACCGGTTCCTTTCCCTCGAGGAGGCGGCGCGAGCCTACCGGGAGGCGGTGGCGGCGGACCCCGAGGACGCGGACGCGCTGGTCCAGGCCACGGAGCTGTGCGCGGCCCTCGGGCAGTCCGACCTCGCGGTCGCCTACGCCCGCGCGCGGATCGGCATCGCCGAGGCGGGGCCGGGGCGGTCCGAGGCCCTGTGCGCCTACGCGTTGCTCTGCCGGCGCCTCGGGAAGGTCTCCGAGGCGCTGAGCGCGATCCGGGCCGCGACGGCGGCGGCGCCGGGGCACCCGGCGCCCTACGAGATCGGCGCGTACCTGTGGCGGGAGCTCGGCCGGGACGACGAGGCCTCCCGCTCGGCGGCGGCCGCGGCCGAGCGCCTTCGGGACACGGAGCCGGGGCGGGCCCTCGCGATGCGCTCCGTCGCCCACGACCTCGCGCCCGACGACGTCCAGCAGGCCGACGCCTACGCCGCGTTCCTCGCCTCCCTGGGGCTCCCGGAAGCGGGCATCGCGGTGCGGGCGGAGGCGGTCGACCTGACCCGGGACCCGGACCAGCGCCGCACCCTTCTGCTCGCCGCCGCCGAGCAGGCCGAGCTCGCCGAGCGCCCCGCGGTCGCCGCCCGCCTGCTCAGCCGGGCCTTCGACGCCGAGCCCTACCTCGACCTCGTCTACGAGCCCCTCGACGCCGACTTCCAGGCCGCCGGCCTGACCCTCGAGCGGGCGCTCCTCCTCGAGGAGATCGCCGCCGCCGCGCCCCCCGAGCAGCAGGCCCCGTGGTACGGCCGCGCGGCCGACATCCGCCTCGACCTGCCGAGCGACGGCTGGTGGGAGGCGGAGCTCCGGACCCGCGCCCTGGAGCTCGACCCGGAGAGCGAGACGACCCGCCGCGCGCTCCTGTCGAGCGCGGAGGCCGCCGCGGATGGTCGCCTCTACGCGGACGCGCTCGAGCGGGCGATCCACCGCGGCCGGTGGCGAAGCGCCGACGCGCAGGCGATCGCGCTCACGGAGCTCGCTCAGCTCACCGAGGAGGATCTGCACGCGCCGATGCGGGCGCTCTGGGCCTGGCAGCGGCTCGCCCTGCTGCGGCCGCAGGACCCCGCGCCCCGGCGGCAGCTCGAGCGCCTCGCCCACGACGCCCGTCGCCACCGGGAGCGGCGCCAGGAGCTCGAGGACGCGCTCAGCGGTCGGCGCGGCGGCGAAGGGCAGGACCTGGTCCGCGCCCTCGCCGACCACCTGAGGGACGACCCCGACCGCCGTCGCCAGGCCCTCGGGCTCTACCGGGAGCTGCTCGAGGCGGACCCGACGGACGCGTCCGTCGCGGACAGCATGGAGCGGCTGCTCCGCTTGGCCGGGGACGAGGAGGGCCACGCGCGGGTGCTGGTGTTCCGCGCCGAGCAGGCCCGCACCAAGGCCGACCGGATCCGCTACCTGCTGCGCCTCGCCGCGACCTCCGCCCAGGCCGGCGCGTTCCGGGACGGGGCCGACGCGTGCCGCGCCATCCTGGCCGAGCACGCCAGCCACCGCGAGGCGGTGTTGAGGCTGCGCCGAGCGGCGAGCCGCCTCGGCGACCGGGAGCTCCTCCGGGAGGCGCTCGCGCGCGAGGCCCAGCTGCCCCTGCCCGCCGAGGAGCGGGCGTGGACGCTCGCCGCCCTCGGGCGCGAGCTCGAGCGCGCGGGGAGCCTCGACGAGGCGCTCGACTGCGCGGAAGCGGCCCTCGGGTCGGCGCGCAGCGCCGAGGCGGCGCTGATCGTGGTCCGGCAGCTCGAGCGGGTGACCGAGCCCGGGGCCGCCCTCGGCGTGGTGCGCGCGCTCTTCGGCGACAGCCCGCCGATCCTGCGGGCGTGGGCCCGCGTCGCGCAGGGCGCGGGTGAGCGCGAGGTGATGGAGGAGACCCTCGCCGCGTGGAGCGCCATCGCCCCCTACGACCCGGAGCCGTGGGCGATGGGCGTCGCCGCCTTCGAGCGGATGGGCACCGCGGAGCAGCTGGCCGCGTGGGGCGAGGGGGCGCTGGCGGACGACCACCTCGTGCCCGGCACGGCGAGGGCGGTCGCGCGGGCGGTCGAGGTGCTCGCCGAGCAGGGATGGGACGGGGCCGCCCACCTCGCGCTCCGGGCGGCGGACGCCTTCGGGCCGCACGGGGATGCGCTGCGGGACCTTGCCGCCCGCCTGACCGACGGCGGGGGGGACCTCCTCCTGGCCGTGGCCGCCGTCGAGCGACGGCTGCCCGGTGAGCTCGAGGAGGAGCGGATCGGGCTGCTCCTCCACCTCGCCTCGCTCCACCGGCGCCGCAGGGACCGGGCGGCGGAGGCGAGGACGCTGCTGCGGGTGCTCGCCCTCGAGCCTCACCACAAGGTCGCCCTGGAGCGCCTCGTCGACATCTACGCCGAAACCGGCGAGGCGGAGCGGCTGAGCGCCGCGCTCGCCCTCGAGCTCGAGGCGACGGAGGGCGCGGAGCGCGGCGACACGCTGCTCCGGCTGGCGGCGGCCGCGCGCGACCAGCAGGACCTCGACCGGGCCGAGGCCTTCCTCCGGGAGGCGGCGGGCGCGGCCACCGCGGAGGACCCGGAGCCCCTGTACGCGTCGGCGGGGGCGCTGGTGTCCCTCGGCCGGCCGCGGCGGGCCGTCGAGCTCCTCCGGGAGGGCGGCAACAAGCTGCCGCCGCCGGGCGGCGCGGAGGCGTTCCTGAGGGCGGTCGAGACGGCGATGCGCAGGGTGCGGGACCCGCGCCTGGCCTTGAGCACGGCGATCGAGGGCCTCGACGTGGTCCCCGGGTCGGGGCCCCTGCTCGTCACGTTCGAGCACATCGCGCTGCAGCTCCGGGACGTGGGCGTCGCCGAGCGGACCTACTGGCGGCTGCGGGCTCGGGCGATGGGACCCCAGGGTCGGCGGGCGCTGTCCTACCGGCAGGGCCGATGGCTCGAGCGCGTGCAGGCGCCGGAGGCGGCGCTGGAGGCGTACCTCGCGGCGTTCGAGGTAGAGCCCCGTGGAGGCGCGCTGCTCGCCGCGATCGAGCGCCTCGCCCGGAGCCTCAACGACCTCGAGGCCCTCGTGTGGGCGCTCCAGCGCCTCGCCGAGACGGTTCCCCATCCGGGCGTCAGGACCAAGCTCGCGACCCGGGCCGCGCGCGTCCTCGAGGAGGAGATGGACGACCCGGCGCGCGCCTTCTCGGTCCTGGCGACGCTCTGGGAGACCACCGGCGCGCCCGAGGCGGAGGAGGACCTCGGGCGCCTGGCCGCCCGCCTCCGGCTCTCGGACCGGGCGTCCGCCGACACGGCCTACACGCGCCTGGTCGGCGTCCTGACCGAACGGGCGGCGGGAGCCTGGCTGGTCGACGAGCGGGTCCGGCTCCTGCGCCGCGCGGCGCGGCTGACCGCCCTCGGGCTGGAGGACGTGGCCGGCGCCGCGTCGCTGATCGAGCAGGCGCTCGTGGCTGCGGAGGACGCCGACGGTGGCGAGGACCTCCGCGGCGACCTGATGGTCGAGCTCGCGGACTGGTACGCCGAGGCCGACCAGCCGGAGCTGGCTCAGGGCTGGGTCGCCCAGGCGCTCGCCGAGCGCCCCGACCACGCGGGGGCCCTCGGCCTGGCCGAGCGCGTCTCGCCGTCGGCGTCCCCCCACGACCCGCGCCCCCCTCGAGCCCACGGCACCGACCGCGGCCTGGGCCCAGGGAACGTGGAACAGGAGGCGGCGCAGGAGGCGCCGGCGGCGAGCACGCCGCGGCTGATCGGCGGAGCGGTCGCGGGCGACGGCCCTGGCGGGGCCGAGGGGCGCGCGGGGGCGCGGGAGGTGGCCCCGTCGCGGGACACGCAAGAGGCGATCGCGTCCCTCCCCCCGCTCCCTCCGCTGAGGGACGACGAGCAGGGGGGCGACACGGAGCCGGCCCCGACCCCGGAGCCGCGGGGGACGCCGGAGTCGGGGGCGGCCGCGGGGCCCCGGGCCGCGGCGGAGCAGGCCGCCGGGGCGGAGCAGGCGGCGGCGGAGGACCACGTGGCGGCGGAGCCGCACGCCGCGGCGGAGCAGGCGGACGAGGCGGACGAGGCCGCGGCGGAGGACCACGAGGCGACGGAGCCGCGCGCTGCGCCCGACGAGGCCGCCCCGAATCGGGCCGCGCCGGAGCCGCGGACCGCGAGGGAGCCCCGGGCCGCGCCGGCGCGGCCGTTGCCAGGGGAACCGGCGGCACCCGAGGCCCACGACGCGGCGGAGACGCACGAGGCGGCGAGCTCCGGCGGGTCGGCGCCCCACGCCGGCCCGGGGCCGGCTCCGCCGGTCGCGGATATGATCGCCGCGAGCGAGGCGGTGGCCCAGGCCCGCCGTCGGGCGACGGTCGCCGGCCCCTGGGAGGAACGGCGGGCCCAGGCGGAGGCGGCCGCGTTGACCGCGCAGCGGGCCGCGGAGCTCGGCCGGCCCGCGCCCCCTCCGGTCCCGGCCGACGCCCGGCGCCCGACCGCCGACGCGGCCGGCGCCGCGAGCCGGCGCCGCCGGCCTACCCTCCGCGGGACCACCGCCCCGACCGTCGACGCCGAAGGCAGCCCGGAGACGCCCTACGAGATGCGGATGAGGGCGGCGCGCCACAGCCAGAGCCTGGCGCCGCCGAGCGACGGCCTGGCGGGCGTCGTCGGCGCCGTGGCGGTCGACGACGCGAGCCCCGACGGCCGCAGCCGGTCCCTCCGCGTCGAGTCCGCGCCGGCGATGCCCGCCGCCCGCGCCACGAGCCCCTGGGGCGAGGTCGGTCCCGAGGCGCCGGGCACGTGGCCGGAGCCCGCCGCGGGCCGGAGCGCTGCCCCCGACCGCGACGCCCCCGCGGCCGGGCCGGCGGCGCAGCCCGAGCCCCCGACGCTCGCGGAGAGCCGCAGTGCCCCGGAGGAGCCCGGCGCTCCCGGCGCCGGGGCTCCGCCCGAGGGTGCCCCCCCCCCCCGGGGTGTCGCGGTGGCGGCGCTGCGCCCTCCCCGCGAAGGCCGGGATCGGAGCGCAGGGCGTGAGCCGGGGCTCGGCCCCGATCCGTTGGGCGACCCTGGCCTGGGGCGCCCGCCGACGCAGCCCTTCCGCGTGGCGACCCGCTCGCCCGTCGAGGCGGACGCCGACGCCCCGGCGCCGGAGCTCCTGCCGTCGCCGCCTCCACCGCCCCCTGCCGCGGCGCCGGCCCCCGCAGCGGCGATCCCCATGGAGCTGGTGCCGGAGGACCTGCGGGACCTCACCGTCACGGAGGAGGAGCTCAGCGCCGAGGAGCTCGAGAAGCTGCAGGAGCTCCTCACGCCGATCGACGACCCGACCGTGTCCGCTCCGCCCCGCGAGGACGGCGCCGAGCTCGGCGACGACTGGGTCGACGAGGACGAGCCGACGCGGGACCTCGAGGTGACCCGGCGCGTCGAGGTCGCCGCCCGCAGCGGCAACGGCGCCGCGCACGACACACGCCGGGACGTCGTGGCGGTACGCGCGCCCGACCGATCACCTCCGGTGCGTGACCTGGACGACGCGCGACGCGCGACGCCCGCCCACGGCGCGCCGGCGGTCGCCGCGACGGACGCCGCGCCGGCCGGGCGGCCCCGGCGCACCAGCGTTCCGCCGCCGGGGATCCCCTGGGCGAGCCCCCCGGCCCCCGAGGCTCCCCAGGAGCTGCTCGAGCGGGCGGACGAGGCGTTGGCGGCCGGCCAGCCGGCGCGGGGCCGGGACCTGCTGCGCAGCGTGCTCCGGACCGACCCATGGCGCGTGAGCGCCGTCCGGCGCCTCCTCGAGGCCTGCCGGCTGGTCAACGACCTGCGCGGCGCGCACCTCGCCAGCGCCTACCTCTCCTTGATCGACCCCTCGGTGCGCCCGGTCGGCGACTTCCCCCACCCCGGGGTCGACGCCCTCGAGGAGCTGTTCCATGACGCGGCCTGGGCGCCCGTGCGGCGGCTCTGGCGCCAGCTCTGGGAGGAGGCCGGTCCCCTGTTCCGCGAGACGCAGGAGGAGCCGCCGTCGCCGAACGACCGCGTCACCCGCATCGCGATGACCCCCGAGGCCCGGGCCTTCGCCCTCGGCCTGGCGTCCCTCGGACGCAACGACCTGCCTCCCTTCTACTACCGGCGCGGTGTCCTCGAGGAGCTGAGGGTCGTGCGCCACCTGCCCCCCTGCATCGTGGCCGGGCGGCGCCTGAGCGGGACGGAGGCGAAGCTCCGCTTCGAGCTGGGGCGTGCGCTCGAGGCGCTGCTGCCGGAGCATCTGCTCGTGGTGTCGCTGCCGGGCGGCGAGGCGCGCGTCGTGGTGGAGGCGGTCAGCGCCGCCTTCGGCCCGGCGAGCTCGAACGGCCGCCACGTCGACAAGGCAGCGGCGCGCCTGGCGGCGGACCTGTGGCGGACGATGTCGACCCGGGCCCAGGCCGACCTCCGGTCGATCCTGGAGACGACCGAGCGCTGGACCGACCTCGACGGCTACCGCCAGGAGGTGGAGCGGGCGCGGCTGCGCAGCGGCCTGGTCGCGTCGAGCGACCTCGCGGGCGCTGCCCGGGCGCTCCTCGACGAGGCGCGCCTGAGGCCGATGGACGATGCGAGCCTGGCGGAGGCGGTGCAGGGCTCACCGAGCCTCACGGAGCTCCTGGGCTTCGCGTTCGGGGCGCTGCTGGGCTGACGGAGCGGATCGAGCGTCGCCTGGGCCCTGGCTCCTCGCCGAGGTCAGCTGCCGCTCGCGCACTCCGACGCCGTGAAGGTGGTGAACGGCTCATCCTGACCGAACTGGCAGGGGATCACGCAGATGGGGTCCATGGTGTCAGGGTCGCGTGGGGGGGGCGTGATCTGCAGACACCCCTCGCACAGCTCGACCCGGAAGAAGTACTCCGGGGCCGTGACCCGCTCCCGACCGAGCGTTCGGCCGCTGAAACGGAGATCGAGGATGACGGTGGTAAAGTTGCGATCAATGATCAACTCGTCGCGCAGCTCGCCGAAGACGGCGGTGGGGATGACGATGGCCGACGCGATGCCCTCGCCCGGCTCGTCCTCCCCGGAGGGGATGAAGCCGCTCGCCGGGACGCGGAAGCGCGAAATGACCGGCTCGAACAACGGGTCGAGGAAGCGGACCTGGGCCTCGTCGATCACGCCGCTGCTGACGTCCGCGCGCGGAACGCCCATGACGCCGCTGGCCCCCACGTTGAGCATCTGGTTCTCGATGCGCGCCGCCATGAAGTACCCGTCCGAGGCGTTGAGGTCGAGGAGGCCGCTCAGCTGGATCGCGTCGTCCTGCAGCGTGTAGAAGCACTCCGCGTTCGGCGGGACCACCCCGGACATGGCGATGCCCGCGCCCGTGTCGACGCACCCCCCGAGGGGCACGGCCACGGCGCCGAGAAGAGCGAGCAGGCGAAGGCGTCGATGCATCGGGGACCTCTCCGGATCGAGTGCCCAGAGCATACGGAGCACGTCCGGCGGGGCCAACTTCCTGACCGCCGCCTCGGATCCCGCTCGCGGACGGGCTCCATGCCGCCTCGCTTCCGCCGCCTCGCGGTGCTCCCGGTCCCGCCCGAGGCGGGAGAGACACGTCAGCCCGCGAGCATCCGCCGGAGCGCGCCGACCTCCAGCGACGTCACCGTCACCTCCCCTGGCCTCCCGGGCACCACGGCATGGAGGGTGGTCCCGACGCGCTTCTTGTCGGCGCCGAACCGATCCAGCACGTCGGGGGTCAGCCTGCCGGCGACGTCCGTGGGCAGGCCCAGGGCGTCGAGCAGCGCGGACAGCCGGCGCCGCTGGGCGCTCGCGCCCGCGTCGCCGAGGGCTTCCGCCACCTGGAAGGCCGCGACGAGCCCCAGGGCCACCGCCTCGCCGTGGCGGAGCGCGTAGCCGCTCGCCGCCTCGAGGGCGTGGGCCACGGTGTGACCGAGGTTCAGGACCCGGCGGCGGCCGCCCTCGCGCTCGTCCTCGGCCACCACCTCGGCCTTGAGCGCGACCGCGCGCCGGACCGCCGGCCCGAGGGCCTCCGGCTCGCCCGCCGCGAGCGCCGGCGCGGCCCCCTCGAGGGCCGCGACCGCGTCCTCGCCCTCGATCCACGCAGCCTTGACCACCTCGGCGAGGCCGCTCCTCCGCTCCTCGGCCGGCAGCGTGGTGAGCGTATCGAGGTCGGCGAGGACGGCCTCCGGCTGGTGGACCGACCCGACCAGGTTCTTGCCCTCGGGGCGGTCCACGCCGGTCTTGCCACCGACCGAGGCGTCGGCCATGGCGAGCACCGTCGTCGGCACCTGGACGGAGGCGACGCCCCGGTGCAGCGTCGACGCCGCGAAGCCGGTCATGTCGCCCACCACCCCGCCGCCCACGGCGACCAGGCCCCCCGCGCGGTCGACGCCCGAGGCGAGCGCCGCCCGCCAGATCCGGTCGACGGTCGCGATGGTCTTGTGCGCCTCCCCAGGGGGCAGGATCTCGACCGGCGCCCCGAGAGCCCGGGCGAGCGGGCGCGCCCAGGGCTCGGCGACGTTCGCGTCGGTGACCACGAGCGCGCTCGACCAGTGGGCGATGGCGCGCTCGACCTCGGCGCGGACGCCGCGCCCGACGAGCACCCGGTAGCTGCGCCGTCCGAGCGGCACGAGCACGGGGGCCGAGCGCACGACGGCGAGCACCGCGTCGGCGACCTCGTCGGGCGAGCGGCGGTCCACGTCGATGACGCCGTGGGCCTCTTCGTACGCGTCCTGCCGCTCCCGCGCGAGGCGCGCGAGGGTCGCCGCGCGCTCGTCGTCCGTCATCGGATGGCCATCCGCCCGGGCCAGCAGCGGTCGGGCCCGGTCCGCTCCGATGCGCGCCGCCAGCACGCGCGGGGGGGCGGTGAGCGTGAGCAGCGTGCCCGAGCGCCGGAGGCGGGCCCGGCTCTCCTCGTGCGCCACCGTCCCACCCCCGAGGGCGACGACCGGTGCGTCCTCCCGCTCGACCAGGGCCGCGACCCGCTCCCCTTCGAGGCGCCGGAACGCCTGCTCGCCCTGCCGCGCGACGATCGCCGCGATCGGCCGCCCGGCCTCCTCCTCGACCTCGGCGTCGAGGTCGACGAAGGGGCGCCCGAGGCGGGCCGCGACGAGCCGGCCGACCGTCGACTTGCCGGTCCCCATCATCCCGGAGAGGTAGACCGGGCGCATCACGAGGAGAGGGTAGGACCGCGGGCGGGGAGGAGCGACGACCCGGCCCCGCCCTCCGCCGCGGCCCCGGCAACGGACCGGACAGGTGACTAGCGCCGCAGCGCCTCGGCGCGGTTCACGATGCGCGGCGTCAGGAAGATGAGAAGCTCGCTCCGCTCGTCCCGCACCTGCCGTCGCTGGAAGAGGACCCCGAGGATCGGGATGTCCCCGAAGAAGGGCACCTGGTCGACGTTGCGGCCCGAGTTGCGGGTGAAGATGCCCCCGATCACCGCCGTTCGGCCGTCCTCCACGAGCAGCCGGGTCTCCGCCTCCCGCTTGAGGATCGTCGGGTCGCCGCGGATCGAGATCCGCGTGAAGTCGGGCTCGTTCCGGGTGACCTTGACCGCCATCGCCACGCTTCCGTCCGCGGTGACGTGGGGCGTGACCCGCAGCTCGAGGATCGCCTCCTGGAATGCGGTCTGGACACCCTGGGCGCTGATCTGGGAGTAGGGGATCAGGGTGCCCTGGGAGATGCTCGCCTCGGAGTTGTCGAGGGTGAGGATGCGCGGGCTGCTGATGATGCGCACCACGCCGTTCTCCTCGAGGGCGCTCAGCCGGACGTTGATGTTGACCGCGCCGTTGAGGGACCCGAGGGTGAGGCCGATCGCGCCGCCGCTCCCCTCCGTGACCTGGGCCGGGAGGTTGACCGCGAAGTTCGGGTTGGCGACCGTCCCGTCCCCGAAGGGCGTGAGGCCCGGCGTCCCCGTGCCGCCCGCGGTGTTGAAGTTGCCGCCCTGCAGGCCGATGTTGGCGGGGAAGGTCAGGCCGGTCGGGTTGCCGGTGGCGGTGTTGGCGATGGCGTAGCCGCCCCACTGGATGCCGACCTCGCGCGTGTACTGGCTGTTCGCCTCGACGATCCGCGCCTCGACCAGCACCTGGGGGGTCTGGGTGTCGAGCATCCGGACCAGCTCCTCGACCTCGTCGAGGCTCTGGATCGTGTCCCGCACGATCAGGACGTTCGTGCGCTCGTCCACGCTGACGCTGCCCCGTTCGGTGAGCAGCTACTGGACGCGGGGCGACAGCTCGTCGGCGGTCGCGTAGCTGACCGGGATGAGCCGGGTCTCGAGCGGGGCCAGCTGGATCTGCTGCTTCTGGCGCGCGATCGCCGCTTCCCGCTCCTTCTCGAGGGCCTCGAGGGGCGCCACCCGGATCAGGTTGCCGCGGCGCACCATCCCGAGCCCCTTGGCCTGCAGGATCACGTCGAGGGCCTGATCCCACGGGACGTTCCGCATGCGGATGGTGATCGTCCCCTCGACGTCGTCGCTGGTGACGATGTTGACCCCGCCCACCTCCGCGATCAGGCGCAGGATGTTGTGGATGTCCGCGTTGTGGAAGTCGAGGTCGATCCTCCGCCCGCGGTAGCGGCGGTCGTCCCGGGCGCGGCCGATCTGGAGGGGCACGTCGGTGAGGAACGCCGCCACCTCCTCCGAGACGACCTCGGTCTCCGCCGCCCCGTCGCCGGCGTCCTCGGCGAACAGGTCCGGGTCGCGGGCGACGGTGCGCGCCGCGGGCCGGCCGGTCGTCGCCCGCGGCACGGTGAAGAGCCACACGATCCGGTCGCCCTCCCGGATCGCGGTCCCTCGCGCCCGGCGGTCCCGGTCGACCTCGACCACGACCCGGCGCTCGTCCTGGCGCACCTCGACGCCCCGCACCGCGCCCATCCGGCGGTCGTCGACGCGGAGGGACTGGTCCACCCCGCCCTCGAGGGTGGCGTCCGCGATGAAGAGCCGCGACGCCTCCCCCGGCCGCTCCCGGACCCGGAACTCGCCCGGCCCGCTGAGCTGGACGACGACCCGGTCCCGGCCGTCCCGCTGCTCGACGTGGACTCCGCTCACCGTCAGCACCTCGCCGCCGCCAGCGCCGTGCGGGGACGGCGCGCCGACGCGGTCGAGGAGGAGCACGATCTGCCCGGGCGAGGCTTCGACACGGTGGTTGACCTCGGCCCGCAGGCCGAGCTCCAGGCGCAGGCCGCGGTCCGTCTGGCTGCTCGTGGTCCGCTCGATCAGGGGCGCGCTCCCGCGCACGGTCATCCCGTCGGCGGCCGGCTCGGCCCCCGCGACCTCGAGCACCACGACCCGGCCCTCGTCCCGGCTCCGCACCGCGTAGCGCGGCACCTCGAGGGCCCCGCTGAGCACGACCCGTGCGCCCGACGCCGTCGCCTCCACGCGCAGGAGCCGAACCGTGCCGTCCTCCTGGGCATGGACCGCCGTCGCGACGGTGAGCCCGGCGAAGGCGATGGCGATCAGACGGGTGCGGAGTGCCATGCGTACCTCTCGTGGGACGCCCGCGGGAGCCGTCGCGGGACGTGGCCCGGAGAGTCACCCGCCGTCGCCGCCGGAGCAAAAAAACGGGGCCGGCGACGGGTCCGGGCTCGCGCGGACGGCGCGGCGGTGGCGCCAGCGTCCCAGCGTCAGGGTGGACGGGGGCCGGCGACGGCCGCGCGCGACCGGGGGCCGACGGCCGGGGTCGAGCCGCGGAGCGGTTCGAGGACGAGGTGCGGCCAGAAGCGGTACCAGAAGGACGCCACGGACAGGCCGATCAGCGCCGCCGTGACCGCGATCAGCGGGTCGTCCCGCTCGATGACCTGGAGGATCTCGAAGCTCGCGCTGAGGCTCGGGACGAGGAGCAGCCAGCTCACCCATCCCGCGGCGCGGGTGCGCAGGAACAGGGGAAGGGTCAGGAGGAAGTACCAGGGGTGGAAGGCGGCGCTGAAGAAGCAGAAGGCCACGACGGTGATGCGGCCGAACAGCTGCTCGAGCTCCTCCGGGTCGCGGATCCGACGGAGCTCGACCAGCTGCCAGGCGGCCAGGAGGGCGCCGAACAGCGACAAGAGCGCCGCGAGCGCGCGCTGGATCGGGCGCTTGGCGGCCCGCTGAGCGTCGAAGCCCCGCGGGGGGGACTCGCCGCGGAGCGTCAGGCCGCCGAGGTAGGCGACGTCCGTCAGCACCTCGACATGGGAGGTGGACGGGGGCTTGTCGGCGATCGTGCCGAGGGGGTCGAGCACGGTCCTCGGCCCCGCCCACACCGGCGCGTACGCCAGGCCCGACACCAGCGCGACGACGCCGAGCACGGCGGCGGTCCGCCGCACCGCCACGCGCGCCCGGCCGCCGGCCGTGATGGCGCCGTGGAGAGCCACGAGGGGCAGGAACATCAGGAAGGTGACCTTGATCAGGAGGCCCAGGGCGAGCGCGACCGCCGCGAGCGCGTAGCGCCGGCGGCGCACGAGGAGCAGCAGCGCGAGCAGAAGCGCCGCCCCGTGAAGGTCGAAGTGCGCTCCGCCCGCCCCGTAGATCCAGACCACGGGCGCGAGGGCGAACAGGGCCAGGCCGTTGTGGGGCGGGGGCGGATCCGGCTCGCCCTCCTCCACCCAGCGCGCGGCGAGCGCGAGGGCCGCCAGGCCCACCGCGAGCGCGAGGGCCTTGTGGACGAGCAGGGAGCCGAGGAGGGAGCGGCCGAGGGCGACGCTGGTCGCCGCGACCAGGAGCCCCACCGGACCGTACTGGCACCGGTCGGCAGCCGCCGCGGGGGCCGTGACGTGACCGCCGTCGAGGAGCCCACCCACCATCGGGGTCACGCTCGCCGCGAACGCGGACCGGGCGACGCTGCCCGGCGTGACGTACGGGTTGACCCCGCGGAGCACCACGTCACCGAAGGCGAGGTAGGAGAAGACGTCGTTCGAGAGGAGCGGAAGGGACAGGCTGCTGCCGACGAACAGGGCGACGCCGAGGCGCAGCGTCTCCCGGGGGCGAAGGTCCCAGCCCCGCGCGCGCCGGACCACGCGCGCGGCGGCGCACGCCCCGAGGCCGAGGCCCGCCCAGAACAGGGCCGCGACCAGGGCGGCGCGCGAGCCGCCGAGCCGCGGCGCATCCACGGTCAGGGCGCCGGTGAAGGCGACCCGCACGTGGGAGGCGACGACGACGAGCCCGCACGCGACCGCGAGCACGGCGTAGGGCCGCCACGGTGTCGGGCGCCGGCCCGAGGGCGCCCTCACGGTGACGGTCGGCCCGCTGCGCCGTCGGTCGCGCGGGCGCCGGAGGGCCTGCGCTCGACACCGGCGACCCGCCGTCTCGGCGTACAGGTCCAGAGGCGGTACCGCCGGACGACGCGGCCCGCCTTGCGATGCTCGACACCCGGCTCCTCCCGACACGCGTGCTCCGGGAGAAGCGGGCCAGGGTCCTGGGGGTAGCGGTCGTTGGCGAGGTAGATCACGGCATGGTCGTCGGGGGGAAGCGCGCGACCGAAGTCGTGGAAGGCGCTCCGGGCGCCGGGACAGAACACCGGGGGGTCGTCGTTCAGCTCGTCGAGGAGCTTCCCGCAGATCGAGTAGTAGGACCCCGCGGCCACCACGCCTCCGTCCTGGCGCCGCGCCGCGTCCCGCACGGCCCGCGTCACGTCGGGCCAGGCGAACAGCTCGTTGCCGAAGTCGTAGCGCCCGTCGTAGTCGTCCTCGGGGATGGCGGCGACCACGAGCGGCGTGTGGAGGTGGATGTTCACGGTCAGGAACGCCACCAGGCTCAGCGTCAACGCCCCCCACCAGTAGGTCCGGAGGCGGCTGCTCCGGTCGTACAGCTCGTCGACGAGGGCCCCCGCGATCAGCGAGAGACCGAGGAACGCGACCATGGTCCAGTGGTGCTCGGGCTCCGCGACGCGCATGAGCACCGCGAGGAAGAAGCCGAGGGCCGGGACGCTGTAGGCGAGGAGGAAGCGGTAGCGGTCGTCCTTGCGCCGCCGCCAGGCGACCCAGGCCCCCCCGAGGAGCAGGGGAAGGAAGAGCGGCGAGTAGAAGAACGCGAGGCCGGCGAGAACCTCCTGCGCGCGCAGGGCGGGGTCGATCGCCGGGCCGGCGGCCGTCCGCTCCACGAGGTGGTAGGCGACGGATGCCCATCCGTGGGTCGCGTTCCAGAGGATCACCGGCGACGCCGCCCCGAGCGCGGCCAGGCCCCCGAGGTAGAGGACCGGCCGCCGCAGCCACGGGCGCATCGGCGGCGACGTCGCGAGGTAGAGGAAGGTCGAGGGAACGAGGAGGATCGCCGTGTACTTGGCGAGGAAGGCAACGCCGACGAGGCCGCCCGCGACCACCGCGTGCCAGGCGGATCGCCCCTCGCGCATGGCCTGCACCTCGAGCAGCACCAGGACCCAGAGCGGCGCGAGGGCGGCCTCGGGGTTCAACGCGTAGCCATGGATCACGAAGGCGGGCAACGCGCTCACGAGCGCCAGGGCGAGGAACCCCGCCCGGGGACCGAACAGCCGCTCTCCTAACCGGTAGAGCAGAACCCCGAGCAGGAAGCTCATCAACACCGATCCGAGCCTGGCCGACACGCGGCTGGCCCCGCCGATCCGCGCCAGCGAGCCGAGGAGAGCGACCAGCGGGGGGTGGTCGAAGTAGCTCAGGCTGGGGAAGCGGGACCAGGCGAGGTAGTAGGCTTCGCCGTTGCCGAGCGGGGTCGCCGTGGTGACCCAGAGCCGGACCATCGTGAGCGCGCCGATCAGCCAGGCCGCCCGACTCCGCCAGACGGCCCGCTCCACCGCCTGCTCGTGCTCGGTCGGAGCGGGCACCGGCGCCGCCCCGGGGGCGAGCTCCTCGAGCGCGGGGCTCTCTCCGGACACGCGTCCCAGGTCAGGCATGGCTCTCTCCCAGGGTCGAGAGGCGACGCCTCGAGGTGGAAGCAAGGTCCGGGCTCGTCGCGGGTCTCTCGGATCGACGCTCCCTCGGCGTGCGGCTGTGCAGGTTCGTTCTCACGCCTCACGGGGGCGTGGGGTTCCGGGATCGGGTCACCCCTTCTGGACCTCCGCCGCGGCGGCGCGGCGCGCGCGCACGCGGCCAGCCTGGATCCTCGAGGCGGCCACGCCGACGGCCCCCCGAGCAGGCGTGGCTCAGTCGACGGGCTCCCTCGGAGGCCGGTTCCGCCCGACCCAAAGGACCGCGGGCAGGACCAGAACGGACGCCGCGAGGCAGGTCACCTCGCTGATCGCCATCGCCGTCCCGAAGCTGTTCAGCGCCTGGTTGCTGCTCGTGTAGAGGGAGAGGTAGCCGATGACCGTGGTCAGGGAGCAGAGCACGACGGCGCCGCCCGTGCCCCGGACGGCGTGGAGCACGGCGGCGTGGCGGTCGAGGCCGCGCTCCTCCTCCTGGACGAAGCGCCGCATCACGTTGACCCCGTAGTCGACGCCGTTGCCGAAGGTGATCGGGAAGGCGACGAAGTTGAGGAAGTTCAGCCGCATCCCGAGGAGCGCCATCGTGCCCGCCATCCAGAGCACCCCCGCGAGTAGCCCGACGAGGGTCAGGAGGCGGGCCCGCGGCTGGCGGAACGCCATGATCACGAGGAGGACCGTCGCGAGCAGCGACACGGCCGCCGCCCGCGGACCATCGCGCCAGACGGTGGCGGAGAGATCGGCGAAGACCACGGCGGTCCCCGCCACGGGCGGAGCGTCGTCGGCCCCTTCGGCCCGCAGGCTGCGCGCGGCCGCCGCCCAGCGCACCAGGTACCTGCCGTCCCACTCGTTCTGCTCGGGGGACGATTCGAGGAGGAGCAGCCGGCCGCGCGTGCCATCGCGCTCGAGGAAGGGGCGCGCCACGGTGACCGGCAGGTCGTCCACGGTCAGGCGAGGAGGGTCCTCGGGGGGCAGGTGTCCCTCGATCCGTGCCCACTCCTCCTCCCCGATCCACGCGCCGAGCTCCAGCATCAGCTCCCGTAGCTCCCGCAGGAGCGGACGCTTCAGCCGCTGCTCGGCGGGCAGGAGGTCCGACAGCGTCCGGGAGGGCCCGTGGGCGCCGGGGTCCACGCCCCGCTCGTATCGCTCGAGCTGCTCCACGAAGCGGGGGACGTCCGCTCGCGTCGGCGCGAGGACCGCCAGCGCCGACCCGGTCTGGGCCTGGGTCAGGATCCGGATCGAGGACCGACGGACCGCCTGCAGCTCGCCGCTCGGCGCTCGGCGCGAGCGGAGGCGACGGAAGTCGTACTCGAGGGGGTCGTGGAGGACGGCCCAGGACACGGCGCAGCCCGCCAGCACGGTCGACGCGGCGCTCGCGACGAGGATCGCGCGAGGGGCGGTCCGCACGACCCGGGCGAAGAGGCTCCCGTAGACGTTCGACGATGCCGCCGGACGCGCGGGCAGCGGCCGCCAGCGCTCCCAGACCACGGCCAGCGCCGGCAGGACGAGGTAGGCCGAGAGCCAGCAGAGGACCATCCCGACGCCCCCGATGATCCCGAAGTCCCGGAAGCCACGGTAGTCGGTCACGATCAAGCTCGCGTAGGCGACCGCGGCCGCCGCCGTGGCGGTCAGGGTCGCCCGCCAGGTCCCGAGGTGGCTCTCGTCGAGGGCCTCCGCCAGCGGAAGGCCGCGCCGCCGAAGCTCCATGAAGCGAGCCAGCCAGATCACGCTCGCGTTGATGCCGTTGCCCACGACGATGCTCGACAGGAAGGCGGTCGACGCGTTCAGGGAGTCGACCGTGATCTCGGCCAGCGCGAAGGTCACGAGCACGGGCGGCACGAGAGCGAGGACGAGCAGCGGGACCGCCCGCGGACGCCGGAAGAAGACCAGGATCGCGGTCATCACGAGTCCGAGGGTGAGCAGCACGGCGTCGCGCACGGCGGCCACCAGGCTCCGCGTCTCCTCGAGGACCTCCGGCAGCGTGCCGCCGAGCTTCACCACCACGCCGGTGGCGTAGGCGCTCGGATCGAGCGCCGCGGCCTCGGCTCGGATCGCCGCCATCAAGGCCTCCGTGGGCTCGGCCTCCGCGCCGACCAGGTCCGTGCGCACGACCAGGAGAACGAGCGTTCGCTCCGGGTCCTGGAAGAACCCGCCGGGGTAGTCGTCGAGGCGCCCGCGGGCCCGCTCCGCTCGCTCCCGAAGCCGGTCCAGCACCGCCAAGGGGTCGGGGGGGTCGCCCCGGTCCAGGAGGCCGAGGTCCCAGACGGCCTCCCGCTCGTAGGAGCGGCGTGCGAGGAGGACGTCGCGGAGCTCCGAGAGGTCGGCCAGCTCGGCGTAGAGGTGCCGATGAGCGCTCACGAAGTCGACGAACGCCCCGACGTTCCAGTCGACCGCGAGGACGTGGTGGTCGGCCAGGGCCGCGATCCGCGGCACGAGGTCCCGGACGAACCGGTGGAGGCCCGCCTCGTCGTCCGCCTCGACGGTGACCATCAGGCTCTGGCCACCGCCGAAGCGGCGCTCGATCTCGGCCATGTCCCGGACGCTCGCCGCCTCGTCGGGCAGCATGGCCCGGAAGTCGCTGTCGAGCGTGAGCCCGTCGGTCAGCCCGCCCGCCCCGACGATCACGGGGACCGCGAGGACGGCGCAGAGCGCGGCGCTGAAGAGCGCGACGCCGGGCCGGCGCCGTTGCGTGCGGGCCACGGCGCGGAGCGCGGCCTGGACAGCGAGCTCGGCGCGCGGCCATGGGTCCAGGGACCTACGTGACATCGGAGCCTCGTTGCGCCGGGCCCGGAGCACCCTCGAGCGGCTCGCCGCGCCAGGCCTCCGCGTCGAGCTCCGGCAGGTCGAGCGCGACGGCAACCCTGGCTAGCGCCAGCGCTAGCGCAGCGTCAGCTCGCCCTCGCGGAGCGGGATCACCCGGGTCATCGGCTGACCCTCCGGGTTGCTGGGATCGTCGCGCGCGAGGACGACCTCGTTCGGTCGGATCCGCTCGACGCGCCAGTTGAGGTACACCGTGATCGCATCGGTGCCGCCTGCCTGCACCGCCTCGGTCCGGCCGATCGCGTCGCCGCGGCGGACCACCCAGCCGGTGCCCTCCCGGTCGTTGATCATCGCTCGCGGGTCCGGCAGGCCGGTGATGATGCCGATCAGGCGCATCTCCTCGACGGAGGTGTTCGGCATCTTGACCTGGATCTGCGGTCCGACCCCGCCGTCTCCCCGCTGCGGGTCGACCGGGAAGGTGCGGAAGGGGTCCCGGTTGTTCTCCGCCTCGACGAAGTCGTCGTCGCCGTAGAGGGCGGTGAACGGGCCGGCGTCGACCCCCGCGTCCATCGCGACGGTCGTGGCGGGCGCGGCCGGCGGCGGCCGAACACCCTGCCCCACCCGGATCGGCTCGTCGCCGCAGCCGACGAGCGCGGGCGCACCGAGGGCGGCGACCAGGGGCAGCGCCAGCGCGATCCGCGACGGGGCCGCGCGCCTCACGACGCCTCCTCGGTCGGGGCGGCCGCGGCCTGCCCCTCAGCCGCCGGGGGCGCGGCCTCCGGCGGGGGCGGCCGACGGTAGGTGGTGGCCTCGACCTCGACGTCCAGGATCACCTCGTCCCCCTGCTCCTCCGGCTCCCCCAGGCGGATGTCGTCCATGCTGATCAGGCGGTTCAGGCGGCTGACGCTGTGGAAGAACCGCGCGAGCTGGTGGTAGCGCCCGCCGAGGCGAAGGCGGACCGGGAGGCGGATGAAGCGCTCCTGGGGCTCCTCGGGGCGCGGCTCGACGAGCAGGATGCGCAACCCCGCGAGCTCGGCTTCGCGGTTGAGCTCGCGCAGGAACGTCGCCATCTCCGCCTCGTCCGGAAGCGCCATCAGGTTGGCCCGGTCGAGCTCCGCTCGCGCGCTGAGCTGCTCGCGCAGCCGGACGAACTCCGCGTTGCGCTCCTGCGCCTCGCGCATCTGCTGCTGGAGCTGGACGCGGGCCGCACGGGCGCTCCGGATCTCCTCGGTCACGCCCATGTGGAGCGCGAAGTAGTAGACCGCGGTGATCAGGGCGACGATGCCCACCAGGATGCCCACCTTGGCGGCGACGGGCAGGGCGTCGAAGGAGGTGTCGCGGCGCGGGGAGGGGGTAGCCATCAGTAGACGAGCTCCGCGGTGAGCTCGAAGGCGATCAGCACGATACCGCTCTCGCGGTCCTCCTCGCCCTCGGTCTTGATCAGCTCGATCCGCTCGAAGTAGCGGCTGAGCGTCAGGCGGCGGAGGAACTCCGCGACGTCCTCGTTGGTCTTGCCCACGCCCCGGAGCGTCGCGCGCCGGTCCACCTCCTCGAGGGAGGTGAGCCAGAGCCGGCGCGTGTCCCAGCCGGGGTCGAAGCCGGCCTGCGGGTTGCGGCGCCGGAGCTGCTCGAGCTCGTCCTCGTCGATCGTGGGCCCGCCGCCGACGCTGAGGTTACGGCTCAGCTCCATCAGCACCGTGGTCGGGCCGTAGCGGGCGCGCTGGAGCTCGGTGACGACCTCCTCGAGCGCCCGGCTCTCCTCGAGCTCCGCCCGCACCTCCTCGATGCTCGCCGAGTGCTCCTGGAGCTCCGCGATCTCCTGCTGGATCGAGCGGTTCTGGGCGAGCTCCTCGTTCAGCGTGCGAGTCAGGCCGAGGTAGACGAACAGCAGCACCACCATCAGGCCCACCGCGGCGAAGAAGTACGCCGCGAGCCAGAACTGCGTGTTGCCGCCGCCCGCGCCCCGCGTCTCCCGGCGGGTGCCGGGAAGCAGGTTGATGCGGATCACGCCCGCACCTCCTTCTCCGAGCGCAGCGCGAGGCCGAGGGCGACCGCGGCCTGGCTCGCGCGAATCTCGAACTGCGGGACGTCGACGGTGCGCGCGTCGGGCGCGGCCACCCGCATCGCGTCGAAGCGCTCGACGGGCACGTGGCAGCGGCGCGAGATCGCGTCGAGGAGAGCCTGGATGTTGGCCGTGCCGCCGCTGACCAGCACCCGGGAGATGTCGCCGCTGCCGCTGGTCGCGAGGTAGAAGTCGAGGCTGCGCTGGATCTCGCCCGCGATCTGGTCGACGACCTGGTCGATGATCTCGGGCACCTCCCGCGGCACCACGGACCGGCCGTCACCCCCGCACTTGTAGGCCTCCGCCTCCTCGAGGCTGACCCCGAGGTTGCGCTGGATCTCCTCGGAGATCTGGTTTCCGCCGTTGGCGATGTCGCGCGTGAAGGACGTCGTCCCGTTGGCGAGGATGTTCAGGGTGCTGAGGCTCGCCCCGACGTGGAGCAGGACCACCGTCTGGTCCTCCGGCGGGGGGCCGTAGCCGGCCTCGAACGCGTTCTGGACGGTGAACGCATCGAGGTCGACGACCTTCGGCTTGAGCTTCGCCTGGAGCGCGAGCGCCGTCAGGTCGTTGACCTCCTCGCGCTTGGCCGCCACGAGCAGCACGTCCATCTGGCCCTGCTCGACCCGTCGCGTGAGCACCTCCCAGTCGATCTCGACCTCCGCGAGGTCGAAGGGGATGTGCTGCTCGGCCTCCCAGCCGATCTGCTCCTCGAGCTCGGCCGGGGTCATGACCGGCATCGTGATCTTCTTGATGATCACGGAGTGGCCGCTCACCCGCATCGCCACGTCGCGGCGCCGCGCCTTGTGGAAGAGCTTGTGGAGGCCCTCGACCACGGCGCCGGAGTTGATCACGTGCCCATCGACGATCGTCTGATCCGGCAGCGGGTGGTAGCCGAAGCGCACGAGCTGACGCTGGCCTCGCGCCTCCTTGATCTCGACCACCTTGATGGAGCTCGAGCCGATGTCGACGCCGACGAGGTTCTTCGAGGCCATGCTTCGTCCACTCCGTCCCGGGCCCGCGCCCGGCTCACTCGACCTCGGGGAAGACCTGGGCGCGCTCACCGAGGGTGAGCCCGAGCGCGGTCAGGATCTTGCGCTTCGTTTCCATCCGGCAGCCGTAGCCCTTCTCCACGCGATCGATCGTGCCCACCGAGAGGCTCGCGCGCCGGGCCAGCTCCGCCTGCGACATCAGCCGCTCCTTGCGCAGGCGCCGGACGTTGTTCGGATGGCTCCCGGGCCCCTTGTGGGGGCGCGCCTCCGTCGAGGCCGAACGGCGGTCCGACGACGCCGGCGAAGGGGCGGCGGGCTCGACGGCCGGCGCGGGCGCGTCGAGCGCGTCGGCGCCCCGGGCGGGCGCCGTCGAGACCGTTCCTTTGTCGTCGTGGTCCATCGCCTCCGTCGCCGCCCGTCCGATCATGCCAAGGGCCCGCCCACGGTCAAGAAAACATTGAGCAATTGCGCCCCAAAAGGGACCTGTGGCGCAGCCTTGCTCCGCACCCGAGGGGTGCACGAACCTCCCTCTCTCCGCTGTCAGCGAACGATGACCGATCGTCGCGGGGATCGCCCTCGGACGCCAGAAAACGGCTCGGGGAATGGAGCCGAATCCCCCCTCGCGCGCCGCCGGCCGGGCGAGGGAGGGAAGGAGCGGGCGACTGTGCCGACTTGTGCTTGGATGGGCCGTAGGGCATACCTCGACCGTGGCCATGGACCTCGCGGAGGCACAAGCGCTGTGGTGGAGGGGCCAGGCCGAGGCGGCCTGTGCTCTACTGCGCCACAGCGAGCCAGAGCTGGCCGAGCACAGGGGTCGATGGCTGAGCACGCTCGCCCGGTGGGAGCTGGCGCGAGGGAACGCCGCCGCCGCCCTCGAGGCGCTGGACCTCGCCGCGGGGGTCGACGCGGGCGATCCCGCCTGGGGGCTCGCCGCCTCCGCGGAGGTGCTCGCCGACCTCGGGGCGTTCGACCGCGCCATCGCGTCGGCGGGCGCGGTGCGGACCTCGGCGAGCGCCGACGCGGAGGCGGGCGCGATCGCGGCGCGGGCCGAGGGGCGGGTCGCCGCCGCGCGTGGCGCGACCGACGAAGCGCTGCATCGCTACGACGAAGCGGTCGTGCGGCTGCGCGAGGTGGAGGAGCGCGCCGGGGAGACCGCGGCGACGCACCTCGACGCGGCCGAAGCGCTGCTCGAGCGGGACGGGCCCGGCGACGGATCCGCGGCCGCGGCGCGCCTCGCCGACGCCCGGGACTTGATCGAAGGGCAGGGGATCGTGGCGCTCCGTCCCCGGCTGCGGCTGCTGGTGGCCTGGGCCCAGGGGAGCGCGGGCTCGCTCGACGAGGCGGCCTCCGAGCTCTCCGCGATCGAAGCGGAGGCGCGCGACAGCGGCGCGAGAGCCCTCGCGTGGCGCGCGGCGGCGGTGCTCGCGCGCCTTCACGAGCAGCACGGCGCGGAGCTCCTGGCCCGCCGGGCGTGGGAGCGGGCCGTCGAGGTGCTCGAGGGCCTCGCGATGAGCCTGCCGCCCGCGCGCCGCGAGACGTTCTGGAGCGACCAGCGCCGTCGGGCCGCTCGCGCCAAGAGCCGGGCCCGGCCACGGCCGAGCGTGCCGCCGCCCGGCGAGCTGCCGATCCTGGGCGAGGGCCGGCTCGGCCGGTTGCTCGAGATCCTGAAGCGCCTGGCGTCGGAGCACGACCTCGATCGCCTGCTCGAGCGCGTGACCGACGCCGCGGTCGAGCTCTCGGGGGCCGAGCGAGGCTTCGTGCTGCTCGCCGAGACCCGCGGCTTCGCCCCGCGCGCGGTCCGGGACCGCGCCCACCCGTCGGACCCCCACGTCGCCTTCAGCCGCTCGATCGCCGAGGCGGTCCTGATCGACGGCGAGCCCCTGGTCACGGTCGACGCCGCGAGCGACGAGCGCCTCGCGGAGTACGTGTCGGTCCACCGGCTGATGCTCAAGTCGGTGGCGTGCCTCCCGATCCGCGGCCCCAAGGGCCCGGTCGGCGTGCTGTACCTCGAGCACCGGATGCGCCGGGGCCGCTTCGGCGAGGAGGGGCTCGACCTGCTCCTCGCCTTCGCCGACCAGGCCGCGATCGCGCTCGAGAACGCGCGGCTCATGGCGCGCCTGTCCGCACGGCGCGAGGAGCTGGAGGGGGCCAACCGGGAGCTCGAGGCGGCCAACGCGCGCATCGAGGACCTGCTCCACGCCAAGACCGCCGAGCTCGAGGAAGCGCGCCGGGAGCTGACCCGGGCCCGCGACGCGCTGCGCGAGGCGCACGACCAGCACGGGATCGTCGGCCGGAGCGAGCCGATGCGGCGGCTGTTCGCGGTGGTCGAGCGGGTCCGGGACGCGGACGTGCCCGTGGTGATCCAGGGGGAGAGCGGGACCGGCAAGGAGCTCGTGGCGCGCGCGATCCACTTCGGGGGCAGCCGGGCCCGGGGTCCCTTCGTGGCGATCAACTGCGCCGCGATCCCGGAGGGGCTCCTCGAGAGCGAGCTGTTCGGTCACGTCCGGGGGGCGTTCACGGGGGCGGACCGGGACCGGGCCGGCGTGCTCGACAAAGCGTCGGGGGGGAGCCTTTTCCTCGATGAGGTCGGCGACATGCCGCCGAAGATGCAGGTCGACCTGCTCCGGGTCCTCCAGGAGGGTCGCTACCGCCCGATCGGGAGCGACACGGAGCGGACCGCGGACGTGCGCGTGCTCGCCGCGTCGAACACCCCCCTCACCGCCCTGATCGAGGAAGGGCGCTTCCGGGAGGACCTCTACTACCGCCTGAACGTGGTGGAGCTCTTCCTGCCCCCGCTCCGCGAGCGGCCGGAGGACATCCCGCTGCTCTGCGACCACTTCCTCGCGCGCTTCGCGGACCGGGACGAGCAGACCGCGAAGCGGCTCTCGAGGGGGGCCCTCGAGCGCCTCGTCGGCCACCCCTACCCCGGCAACGTCCGGCAGCTGGAGCACCTGCTCCTCAATGCGTGGGTGATGGCGGAGGGGGACGTCATCGACGCGGACGACCTCGCGCTGACCGACGACGGCCAGCCGGTCGCCCTCTCGCCGCGGTTGGAGCGCGCGCTCGCGGAGGAGGCGCACGAGGGCGAGGCGGCGCCCGGGCGCGCCGCGCCTCCGGCGACCCTCGAGGAGTACAAGACCCAGGAGCGGCAGCGGATCCTCGAGGCGCTGGAGCGCCACGCGTGGAACCGCGTCAAGGCGGCGCGGTTCCTCGGCATGGCGCGCCGGACGTTCTACCGGCGCCTCAAGGAGTACGAGATCCTCTGAGGTGAGGCGGCCGGCGAGCGGGCTACGGCGCCGGGCAGGGGCGGGCCAGGGACCGGCCCTCCTCGCAGAAGCCCCCGACGCAGAGGCGGAGCGCGCCGCAGGTCTCGCCGGGGTTGCACTGGCTGAGGTCCTCCGGCGCCAACGGATCGTCCGGCACCTCGCACGGCTGCCCCGTCGGCTCCGGCGCGGTGACGTCGCGCGGACACCCCGCGAGGGTCGCCGGGGCGGCGACCAGGGCGAGCAGGACGAGCAGCCGAGCGCCGGAGCGACCCATGGGTCGAGGTATAGCGGGCGCCCTCGGACGCCGCCGGTCAGCGCCGGCCCTTTTTGCCCGGGGCCGTCCCGGCCTCGAGGGTATCCCGCTCGTCGAGCCCGAGGCTGGGTCTGCCGCGCGGGATGGCGTCGATCTCGGTGTCGATGTCGGTGTCGATGTCGGTGTCGAGGTCGTCGAGCTCCGCGAGCTCGCTCGGGCTCGGCGGACCGAGGTCGAGGGTGCGGGAGCCCGAGGCGTCGAGGATCAGCTCGAGGCGGGGCCGCTCGGGACGCCGACCGCTGACGACGGCGCGGACGAAGCGCCCCACGGCCGTCCGCCCCACCGTGAGACCATGTCGTCCCGCGAAGCCCTCCAGGAGCTCCGCGAGGAGGCCGGTGGTCGCGAGGCGCGACGCCCGGTCGCGCGCGAGGGCCGCCATGACCACGCCCTCGAGCTCCGGCGGGTAGCCCGGGTAGCGCTGCCGCGGGGGCGGAACGTCCCCCTCCGCGATCGTGGTCATCACCCGCACCTCCGGTCCCGCGAACAGCCGGACGCCCGTCGTCAGCTCGTACAGCACGACGCCGAGAGCGAAGACGTCGGCGCGCCGGTCGACGGGCTCCGCCCGCACCTGCTCGGGCGCCATGTAGCTCAGCGTGCCCTTCAGGAAGGTGGGGTCCGTGTCCGACCGGGCCGCGGTCTGCGCGACCCCGAAGTCCATGACCTTCACCACGCCGTCGGGGGTGAGCATCAGGTTGTGGGGCGTGACGTCCCGGTGGACGATCCGGAGGGGTCGGCCGTGGCGATCCCGCCGCTCGTGGGCGTGGTGGAGCGCCTCGGCGGCCTGGAGGACGACCCCCACCGCGACGTCGAGGGGCGGCGGATGCCCGGGCGGGATCAGCTCGGCCAGGGTCATGCCCTCGACGTGCTCCATGACGAGGTACCAGGTGTCCCGGTCCCGCCCGAGCTCGAAGACCTGGGGGATGCTCGGGTGGCTGAGCTCGGACAGCAGGCGCGCCTCGTCCTGGAACATCCGGGTCTGCTGAGCGTGCTCGGCGAGGTGCGCGAACAGCCGCTTGACCACCACGTGACGCACGAAGCCGGCCTCACCGAGGCGGCGGGCCAGGAAGACCTCCGCCATCCCGCCCAGGGCGAGGCGTCGGACGAGGTGGTAGCTGCCGATCCGCTCTCCCTTCACCCCGTTGGCCTCGGATTCGGCGCTGGCGTGCACGTCGCCGCCGCGCTCCATGACTTGACGATCGCCCTCCGGCGCGAGTGGCGCGGAAGGTAGCGAGCCCGACACCGGTGTAGCGGAGCGCGCGCCGGCGCGCATCGCCGCGCCAGCCGGTCTATCGTCCTTCCCATGGCGGTGGACGACGGGCGCATGCTGGATGGCAAGGTGGTCGCGGTGACCGGCGGCGGCCGCGGCGTGGGGCGCGCCCACGCCCTGGCGTGCGCCCGCGCGGGAGCCCGTGTCCTGGTCGTCGACACCGGCGGCGACGTCCACGGCCAGGGCCGCGACCCATCGGTCGCGGAGGCCGTGGCCGCGCAGATCCGGGGGGACGGCGGCGTCGCGCACGCGGCCCCGATCGACGTGGCCGGACCGGCGGGGCCGGCGCGCGTCGTCGGCGCCGCCCTCGACGCGGAGGGTCGCCTCGATGCCCTGATCAGCGCGGCCGGGGTCGTCGCGGCCCGCACGGTCCTCAAGCTCGACGACGACCTCCTCGACCGCGCGATCGCGGTGCACATCAAGGCCAGCTTCGGCCTCGTGAGGGCCGCCGCGCGGGCGATGATCGAGCGCGGCGACGGGGGCTCGATCGTTCTGCACAGCGGGGCCGCCGCCTTCTTCGGCGCGGCGAAGCAAGCGGCCCTGGCCGCCACGTCCGCGGCCGTGGTCGGGCTGACGCGCAGCGCCGCGATCGAGCTCCGCAAGCACCGCGTCCGCGTCAACGCGATCGCGCCGACCGCGCGGACCCGCACCACCGAGGAGCTGCCGCTCTTTCGCGGGATCGCGGACGACAGCATGACGCCGGCGTTCGTCGGACCGGTCGGGGTCTTCCTCGCCTCGGACCGCGCGGCGGACGTCACCGGCGAGGTCGTCGGGGTCGCCGGGGCGCGGCTCTACGCCCTGGGCAGCCGGGAGACCCCCGGCGTCTTCGGGCCCGGGGAGCCATGGAGCCCGGCCGCCGTGGCGGAGGCGTGGGCGGAGGCGACCCGTGACTAGCCGCGCGCCGCCTCAGCCGAGGTCGATGATCACGACGCCGCGGTCGGGCGCGTCGTCGTCCCCCGCGGGGGCGATCGGGGCGTCCGGGAGATGGAGGGGAAGCACCGGCGACTCGCCTCGACGGCGCTCGTCCTCTTCCCGCTTCCGGATCTGCTCGATGATGAACGGAGGCAGCATCGTATCGGCTCCCTTCGTGGCCCTCGTACGCCCAACGCCACCCTAGGGTCGACGTCGTGTGCAGGGACTGTAGTCATTTGGATCCGCAGGGCAATCCGTTATCTCGATCGATACAGTGTCCCGCGCCATCCTTCACCGTCCAGAAACGGCGCCCTTCGCCCCCGATTTCGCCCGAGATCTCACGAGCGGAGGGCGACCCGGGCGAGCGGAGGATCCTCGGACCGCTGCTATCCTCGCCCCGGTGCGGAAGGCCTGGGCCGCGGTGTTCGTCGTCGCGTGGGCGCTGAGCCCGATCGCGAGGGCCCAGCCGGACGCCGACTACGATCCCGCCAACGAGGGGTGGAACGGGACCTCGGCGCTGGTCGAGCTGGCCGACGACCGACGGATCGCGGTGGAGATCCCGGGCCGCATCGACATCGGCACCCTCGCCCCGGACGACGCGCTCCTCGTCCTGCATCCGCGCCAGCCCCTCCCGATCCGGCCGGTCACCTCGTTTCTGCAGGCCGGGGGACGGATGGCCCTCGCGGACGACTTCGGCACGGGGGCCAGCCTCCTCGCGGCGTTCGATATCCGACGGGGCAGCCCGTCGCCGGAGGGCGCGCTGCAGCTCCGCAGCAACCCGGCGCTCCTGGTCGCCCGGCCCCGCGGTCATCACCGCCTGACCCGGGGCGTGACGGCCCTGGTGACCAACCATCCCGCCATGCTGTACCACTCGGACCTCACGCCGGCCTTCGAGCTGACCGAAGGCGAGGCGGTGGTCCTCGCGGGGGCCGTGGGCGAGGGTCGCCTCGTCGCCCTGAGCGACCCGAGCGTCCTGATCAACAACATGCTCGAGTTCCGTGGCAACCGCCGCTTCGCGGAGAACCTGCTGACCTACCTCGACGGATCTCCGGGGGGCCGCGTCCTCCTGGTCGGCCCCGACGTCCAGGTGGTGGGCCGCTTCGGGGAGCCCGGCGCGGACCGGTCCTTCCACGACCTCCGAAAGGCGCTCGAGGCGTTCGCCGGCCTCGAGCGGCCGCCGCTGGCGCTGCGCGTCCTGAGCTTCGCCCTGCTCGCGCTCGCCACGCTCTGGGCCACCGGGACGCTGCCGCGACGCTCCCCGTACCGCGGCGAGCGGATGTTCGCCCGGGAAGCCGCCGAGGGCGGGATGGCGGGCCGGCTCGCGTTCTTCGGCTCGGGCCGCGTCAGCCTCTTCCAGCCGCTCATGGTGTACAAGGTCGAGCTCGAGGAGGCGCTGCTGCAGCACCTCGACCTCGCGGGGCGCACGTCGCTGGGCGCCGTCCTCGATGCCGCCCAGCAGCGCGGGATGGGCGAGGAGGACCGCGCGGCGCTGCGGGGCCTGCTGGTCGAGCTCGACAGGCTCTACGACCAGCGGGAGCTCAACCCGCCCCGCATCACCGAGGCCCGCTTCCACGAGCTGGTCTCGACCGGAGAGCGCCTTCTTCTAGGCTTGGAGCGCCGATGACCCCTCAGAGCCTCGAGCCTGCCGTCCTCGCCTCCGCCGCCGAGCGAAGCCGCGCCGTGGTCGCCGAGGTGCAGCGGGTGTTCGTCGGACCACCGTGGGTGCCGGAGCTCCTGTTGACCGCCCTCCTGGCTCGCGGCCACGTCCTCCTCGAGGGTGTCCCCGGGGTGGCCAAGACGACCCTCGTCAAGGCCTTCAGCGCGACGCTCGGCTGCGAGTTCCGGCGGATCCAGTTCACGCCGGACCTGCTGCCGGCCGACATCACGGGGACCTACGTCCTGTCCCCGCGGGAGGGCACGTTCCAGCTCCGCCTCGGGCCGATCTTCGCCAACGTCGTCCTCGGCGACGAGATCAACCGCGCGCCGGCCAAGACCCAGAGCGCCCTGCTCGAGGCGATGCAGGAGCAGCAGGCCACGATCGAGGGGGACACCCGCGCCCTGCCGTCGCCCTTCATCGTCCTCGCCACGCAGAACCCGGTGGAGCAGGCCGGGACCTACCCGCTGCCCGAGGCGCAGATCGACCGGTTCCTCGTCCGCCTGGTGATCGGCTACCCGGACCCGCAGGAGGAGCGGGGCATCCTGCGCCGCTTCAGCGACGGGGTTCCCCAGCCGCGGCCGGTGCTCGAGCCCGAGCCGATCCTGTCGCTGCAGCACCTCGTCGATCGGGTCTACGTCGACGACGCGATCCTGGACTACGTCGTGCGGCTGAGCCGCTTTACGCGGGAGCACACCCGCCTGTTTCTCGGGGCCTCCCCCCGCGCCTCCCTCGGCCTCGTGCGCGGCGCCCGCGCCCGGGCCCTGGTCCACGGCCGGGGCCACGTCCTGCCGGACGACATCAAGGCCCTGGCGGTCCCGGTCCTCGCCCATCGCCTGGTCCTGACGCCGGAGGCGGAGATGGAAGGCGTGGCCCAGGAGGCGATCGTCCGCCAGGCCCTCGAGCAGGTGCCGCACCGCCGGGAGCGCTGACGCGTCGGGCCTCGCCGTGCTCCCCCTCCCCACGACACCCGCGACGCTCCTGCTCCTCGGCGCCCTGGCCACCGTCGCGGCCGGCATCGCCTTCGCGTCGGCCTCGGCCGCGTTGCTCGGGGGCGCGGTGCTCGTCGGCCTGAGCCTCGCCCTCGCCGTGACCATGCCCCTCGGCCGCCGGGTGCGCCGCCACCGCCTCGAGTTCGCCTGGTGGCTCGGCCACGCCGACCCCGGGAGCGGCGGCGGCGCCGTGATCCCGGGCAAGCCCTTCGAGGTGCGCTGCTTCCTCCGGCATCGCGGGGCGATGCGGATCACCCTGGGCGGCCTCAACCCCCTGATCGCGCGGGGCGCGCGGGTCCTCGGCGAGGACCCCCCGGTGCTGCCGCTCGCGCCCAACGCGCGCACCGAGTTCGGGTTCCGGCTGATCGCCCCGGCCGCGGGCCGCGTCGTGCTGCACGGCCTCGCGGTCACGCTCCCCGGCCCCCTCGGCCTGTTCGAGGTGCCCCTCTACTTCCCGAACCCTCTCGTGATCAAGGTGCTCCCCCAGGCCGCGGCGCGGGTCCGGGCGGCGCCGCGGACGATCACCGGTCGGCCGGTGGAGCGGAGCGGCGCGAGCCTGCTCAGCCCCGCCGGGAGCGGCACGGAGCTGCGGGAGCTGCGGGAGCTGCGGCCCGGCGACCCCTTCAAGTCCATCGCCTGGAAAGCGAGCGCTCGCGCGGGGAAGCTGCTCGTGCGAGAGGTGGAGCAGGAGGTCCAGGAGACGCGCTACGTGCTCTGCGACGTGAGCGGCACGATGCGGGGTGGAGAGCTCGGCCGCCGCAAGCTCGACTTCGCGGTGGAGGCGGCGGCGTCCGAGGCCCGCCGGGCGCTCGACCGGGGCGACCGGCTCGGGCTGATCACCGTGGACGGCCGCATCCTCGCCCACGTCCCGCCGGACGACGGGCCTCCCCAGCTGCTCCGGATCTTCGAGGCGCTCCTGGCGGCCACCGAGGCGGTGGACGAGGACCTGACGGAGGTCGACGACGACGAGGTGGCGGCGGTCGTCGGCCGCTACGTGCGCCAGCAGGACGGCGTGGACTTCAGCCTCGACCGGGGCACCCGCTGGAACGTCTCCCTGCTGCTGCGCCACGTGGAGGAGGCCCTCGCGTCGGCGGGCGACACGCCCCCCGCCCGCGCCTCGAGCCCGGCCGGGGCGGCCCTGCGCCGCTTCTGCCGCGCGCGGGGGATCCCCCTGCCCTACCGCCCCGACCCGCGCGACGGGGCCAAGGCGCCGGGCCTCGCCGAGGCCCTCCGGGTGGCGGGGGGACGAAGCAAGACGCCGATGTCGATCCTCGTCGTCACGGACCTGGACGGCCTGGGCGACCCCACGCCGATGGAGGACGCGATCAGGCTCGTCCGTCGCCACGGCCACGCGGTCTCGGTGGTGGTGCCCGACGGGAGCACCTTCGTGCACCTGCCGGTCGGCCGCCTCCAGAAGGACCTGTTCCGGGTCTACGTGCGCAACGAGCGGCGCCGCTTCGAGGAGGCGCGGAGGCGCCGCGCCCCCCTCGGCGGGCACGTGCGGCGCGCGACCGCCCAGGACAAGCCGGGGCTCCTCGTCGCGCGGGCCCAGCTGCGCTCGCGGCGCGCGGCGTGAGCGGCCCGGGCGGCGGGGGCGAGGGCGCCGATGCTGGCGACGACGGTCGGGCCGAAGTCCCGGGCTGGGAGGACCCCCGGCGCGTGCTGGCGCGCCACGGCCTCCGGCCGAAGAGGGGCTTCAGCCAGAGCTTCCTCGTGGCCCGGAGCGTGGTGGACGCAATCGTGCGCGCCCTGGCCGCCGCGCCGCACGAGCGGGTGGTCGAGCTCGGCCCCGGGCTCGGGACGTTGACCGGGGCGCTGCTCCGGGCCGGTCTCGAAGTGGTCGCGGTCGAGCGGGACCGGGACATGGTGGCGGTGCTGGAGCGCGAGCTGGGCGCCGTGCCGGGGCTCCGGGTGGTGGCGGGGGACGCCAGCACCGTCGACCTCGCCGAGGTGGCGCGGAGGCCCCGCACGGCGGTGGTCGGGAACCTGCCCTACGCGATCACGGGCGCGATCCTGCGCAACCTGGTCGGGCAGCGCGCGGTCGTCGACCGCGCGCTCGTGATGGTCCAGCGGGAGGTCCGGGACCGGCTCGTCGCGTCGCCGGGCACGAAGGCCTACGGAGCCCTCACGGTGTTCGTGCAGGCGGCCTTCGGGGTCGAGGCGGTCCTCCGGGTCCCCGCCGGCGCGTTTCACCCGCCGCCCAAGGTCGACAGCGCGGTGGTGCGCCTCCGCGCCCACTCGGAGCCCCGGGCCGTGGAGACGGAGGCGTTTCGGACGGTGGTCCGGGCCGCCTTCGCTCAGCGCCGCAAGACCCTCGGCCGCGCCCTGCGCGCGACGGGCCGGGGGATCGACGAGGTGGAGGCCGCGCTCGCCGCGGCATCGATCGACGGGCGGCGGCGGGGGGAGACCCTCAGCGTGGAGGAGCTGGCGGAGCTCGCGCGCGTCTGGTCCGGTGCCGGCGCCCGGGGCGGGGCAGGCAGCGGACAGCCCGGGTGAATGTTGCTAGATCCGGCGCACCTGACGGTCCGAACGGGGCCCCTGGAGAATCCTCATGCTTCGCCTACTTCTCATCGCGACGCTCGGCCGCCCTCGCGCGGCGCTCACCCTCGGCCTCGTCGGCGTGCTGGCCGCCGGCTGCGGGTCGGGCGACGGGACCGACGGAGGCCCGCCCGACGACGAGCCGATCCCGGGCGCCGACCTCGGCATGCCCGATCTCGGGCGTGACGAGGACCAGGGCATGGCCGACGCCGGCGAGCCTCCGGACGAGGGGATGGAGCCCGACATGGGCGACATCATCTGCCCGGTCCTCAACCCGATGCCCGCCGCGGGTCAGGTGCTGGTGATCGAGGCCGTCAACCTCGACGACAACGTCGTCGAGCTCCGCAACGTCTCTTCCGAGACCCTCGACCTGAGCGGATGGCAGATGTGCAAGGGCCCCGGCGCCTACCGGGGCATGGGCCTCGGCTCCCTCGCGGCGGGCGCCTCGGTCACCTTCAGCCCCCCGGCCGGCCTCACGCTGAACCGGAGCGACGAGCTCGCGGTCTACACGATGGGCCCGTTCACCGGCGCCGCGGGCGTGGCCAACATCCGAGCGTACGTGCGCTGGGGCAGCGAGCCCGGCAACACCGACCGGGAGGACATCGCGGGGGCCGCGGGATTCTGGACCGAGGGCGACACCGTGGACGTGCTGGGGGAGGACGCCGGGTTCGTCGCCACGGGCGACGTGACGGTCGAGGGCGGCTTCCGGTCGGTCCCGGCACCCTGTTTGCCCGACGGAACGTGACGCTTGCCCGACGGAACGTGACGCGCCCCGCGCGCCTGCCTCGTCCTTCGTGCCCCCGGAGCTCTTCGCCATGACGACTCACGCCCGACCCTTCCTCGTGCTCGCCTCCCTGGCCCTCGCCGCGTGCGGCGACTCGGGGGGCGCCGACATGGGCCGCGACCCCGACCAGGGAGGCGGTGACTGCTCGGTCACCGCCGCCCCGGTGGCCGCCAGCGGCCAGGACCTGGTGATCGAGGCGCTCGACCTCATCGACGACCGGATCCGGCTCCGCAACGTCTCGAGCGAGCCGATCGACGCACCGGACTACTGGTACTGCCGGGAGATCGGCGTCTACCAGATGTTCAACGCGGGCGTGATCCCGGCGGGCGGCACCGTGACCCTCGACCTTCCGGCGAGCCTCCGGGTCGACAACAACAGCCAGCTCAGCATCTACGAGACCGGCCGCTTCACCAGCGTGGACGACATCCGGGCGTTCGTCCGGTGGGGCGTCAGCGAGGAGATGGCCGGCGACGACCGGCAGAACATCGCGGTCGGGGCCGGGATCTGGACCGATGGCGAGTTCGTCCTGACCGAGGCGGACACGCGCGGCTTCGTCGCGACGGGGGACGTGACGGTCGGGAGCGGCTGGACCGCGACCGACGACCCCGCCTGCTTCTGAGCTCAGTCCGCCCCGGCCTGCTGCCGCAGCGCGGTCGCCGCCGCCCGCGCCGCCGCGCGCAGATCGGGGCGGGCGGTGTCGTCGTCCGCCAGCGCGTCCAGGGTGGCTGCAGCCGCCTGGAGGTCGGCGAGGACCGCCTCCCGCCGAGCGAGGCCGTCGCGATCGAGCGCGAGGGCGATGCGCAGGGCGGCCCGCGCCGCCTCCGGGGCGAGGACCGGATCGCGGCCCCGCGCGAGCCCCGCCAGCGCCCCCAGCGCTGCCTCGGGGCCATGCATCCAGGGGGCGGCGCGGAGCGCGAGCATCCGGGTCTGCCGGTCGGCCGAGGTCAGCGCATCGAGGACCGCGGCGTCCCCCTCGCGGTCGACCCATCGCGCGAGCTCCACCGGCGTGCCGACCTCGGGGCCGGGCACGGGGGCCTGAGCGGACCCGGCCTCCACCGTCACGAGGGCGCTCGCGGCCAGCGCGACGGGCACCAGCCGCCCAGCGCTCGCCCGGTCAGCTCTCGCCGTCATCGTCCTCCTGGAGCGGGGCGAAGGTACCCTCCCGCAGCTCGACGACGGACGTGGCGGACGCCGGCGCGCGGTCCGGCCCGAGGCCGTCGCTCGAGCCGACCGTGAGGGAGCGCCCGCTGGTGGTCAGCCACTCGGCGAGGCTCTGGCGGGTTCCGCGGCCGGCGTCGTCCACCCCGGCCCGGACCATCCGGTAGGCGTCGTAGGCGTAGGCCGCGTAGCGGCTCGGGGCCTGGCTGAACTCGCGACCGTAGGCCGCGACGAAGGCGGCCGCCGCGGCATCCGCGTCGCTGACGAAGGGCGACGCCACCAGCAGACCGGAGAGGTAGCGAGCGCTGGGCCGCACCGCTTCCGGCTCGAGCGCTACGCTCGGCGCGAGGAGCGAGATCGCGCGACCCCCGCGCGGCGGGTCCTCGCCCGCGAGCCGGCTCCAGAGCCCTTCGGCCGCGAGGGCGGGACCGATCAGCGCGAGGCGCTCGCCCCGGTCCGGGACGAACACCGCGTCCGGGCGCGCCTGGGCGACGCGGGCGACCTGGTCACCGAAGGCCGTCGCTTCCCGTGGGTAGGCGACCGTCGCCACGACCCGGGCGCCGGCGGCCTCGACCTGGGCGGCGAAGGCGCGCGCCATCGTCCGGCCGTAGCCCCGGTCCGGATGGAGCACGGCGAAGCGCCGGGCGCCGCGCCTCAACGCCGCCGACACCAGGCTGCGCGTCTCCTCCGCAGGGCCGGGATAGAGGCGGAACACGCGCGCGCCGGCGTCGGTCACGCTCGGATCGGACGCCAGGCTGATCAGCGGGACGCCGAGCTCCTGCGCCCGCTCCGCCGCCGCCCGGGCCGTGGCGCCCGTCAGCGGGCCGATGATCGCCACCGCGCGGTGCACGCTCACCAGCTCCTCGACCGCCTCGGCAGCCCGCTCGGCGTCCCCGCCGTCGTCGCGCAGCACGAGCTGCGGCGCGTCCGCCGGCAGGGGTGCGTCGCCGGGCAGGCCCGCCGCCAGCATCAGGCCGCGGACCGCCTGCTGGCCGATGCGGCGCGCCCGCCCCGTCAGCGGCACGATCGCACCGACGACGCGCGGGTCGGCCTGCTCGGTGCGCTCCGCCCTCAGCGCGAGCTCGGCGAGCTCGGGGCTCAGCTCCCCTTCCCGCGCCCGGAGCTCGGTCACGATCGCCATCACGCGCTCCATCCGCCCCTCGTCGTAGGCGAGGCGCAGCGCCCGCCGCGCGATCTCCGGCCAGACGGGCCGGTCGCGCGCGAACTCGTCGTAGGCCTGCTGGATCGCCGCAGGCGGCGCCTGCTCGACCAGCTCCCGGATCTGGCGCCGCCCGTCGATCCGATCGGGCTCCGGGAGGTCCTCGGCGCCCGCGAGCTCGTCGAGGGCGCTCAGCGCGAGCCCGAGGTCCCCCTCCCGGGCCGCCGCGGACGCGAGCGTGCGGAGCAGGAGCACGCGCTGCTCGGGGTCCGTGACCCGCCCGACCAGCGGCTGGAGCAGCCGGATCGCGTCGGCCGCCCGGCCCCCGAGGTGGAGCGCCAGGCCCTGGTAGAAGCGGCCCCGCTCCGCGACCGCCGGGTCCTCGCTGGCGCTCGCCTCCTCGAAGAGCGCCCACGCGCTCTGAACGTCGCCGCGGGCGAGGTGCACCTGGCCGAGGCCGAGGAGCGCGAGAGGCCGCAGCGGGTCGTCCGGGTGCTCGCGGAGGAACGCCAGGTACCGGGCCTCGGCCTCCCGGGCGGGTCCGGCCGCGGCGGCGTCCTCCGCCGCCTGCAGATCCGCCTCCGCGTCAGCGTCCGGCGTGCTGATCCGGGGCAGGGTGCTCACGTCCTGCGCGCCCCCCTCGTGGGGGCAGCCCGCCGCGGCGACCGACCACCCGAGGGCGAGCAGCCACCCCGCGAGGCGGGCGAGCCTCGGCCCCGCGGGCGTCCCCCGCTCCCGCGCCCCGAGCCTCACGCGCCCTCGACCTGCATGCCCAGGGCGTGCCACCGCGCCGCGGCGCGATCAACTTCCTGAGGCCCGCCGGGGAGCGGGCGCGCGCGGGCCCCCCTGGCCGCGGCGCTGGGCGTCTGGCACACCGAGGACCGATGGCCCTCGCCTCGACGCCCGACCGTGCGGAGGCATACCGGCTGGCCCTCGTGCTCGTGGGCCTCCCGGCCCGCGGCAAGACGCACATGGCCCGGCGGCTCCGGCGCTACCTCAGCTGGCTCGGGTACCGCACCGAGGTGTTCAACGTCGGCAACGTGCGGCGGCGCCAGGTCGGGCCGCGCAAGCTCCACGGCTTCTTCGACCCCGGCAACGAAGCCGGACAGGCCGCGCGGCAGGCGGCGGCGCGCGCCACCCTGGACGAGATGCTCGCCTTCTTCGCCGAAGGCGGCGAGGTCGGCGTCTACGACGCGACCAACTCCACGCGGGAGCGGCGGGCCTGGGTCGCGGCGCGCCTCCGCGCCCACGGGCTGGCCGTGGTCTTCGTCGAGAGCGTCTGCGAGGACGAGTCGGTCATCGAGTCGAACATCCGCCAGACGAAGCTCCACAGCCCGGACTACGCCGGCATGGACCCGGAGGAGGCGGTCCGGGACTTCCGGCAGCGCATCGCCCACTACGTGCGGGCCTACGAGCCCGTCGGGGAGGAGGAGGGGAGCTTCATCCGGCTGATCGACCTCGGGCGGCGGGTCGAGCTCCATCGGATCCAGGGCTACCTCCCGTCGCGGCTGGTGGCGTTCCTGATGAACCTCCACGTGGTCCCGCGAAGCCTCTTCCTGACCCGCCACGGGGAGTCCCGCTTCAACGTGGAGGACCGGATCGGCGGGGATCCGGGGCTCAGCGAGGCGGGCGAGGCCTTCGCTCACCAGCTCGCCGAGCAGGTCCGCCAGCGGGGGCTCCCGGAGCAGGGGCTGCGGGTCTGGACGAGCACGCTGCGTCGGACGAAGGACACGGCGGAGCCGCTCGGCATTCCGACGACGGAGTGGCGGGCGCTCGACGAGATCGACGCGGGCACCTTCGACGGGCTGCGCTTCGCCGAGGTGCGGGAGCGGCACCCTCGGGAGTACCGGGCCCGGCGGGAGCGGAAGCTCACCTATCGCTACCCGCGGGGGGAGTCCTACATGGACGTGATCCGGCGCCTCGAGCCCGTGATCCTCGAGCTCGAGCGCGAGCGCCGGCCGGTCCTGGTCATCGCGCACCAGGCGGTGCTTCGGGCGCTCTACGCCTACCTGATGGACCGCCCGCGGCACGAGGTGCCCTACCTGCCGATCCCGCTCCATTGCCTGATCCGGCTGACCCCGACGACCTACGCCTGCGACGAGGAGCGGCTCCGCCTCCCCCCCGACCTGGGCCGGCCGACCTGACGCAGCGGACGACCCGTCCGCGATGCGCCTCAGGCGCCGACGACCGCGAGCACCGCGACGACCCCGACGGCCCCGAGGACGAAGAAGAGCACCAGGAGGGCCAGGAACAGGGCGATGCCGCGGCCACGGCCGGGCGGCCGGGACGTGACCGGCCGGCTGGCGGCGCCGGCGCTCGGGAACCCGACCGGGGCGGCCCGGGCGCTGCGGGAGGGCGCGCTGGTGGGCGGGACGACCTGCGCCCGCGCCACGGCGCCCGCGGCCGCGAGGGCGGCCTGGAAGTCCGGCTCTGCCCGGCCCGCCCACGCTTCCACGCTCCCGCGGAGGCCGAAGGCCGCGAAGGCCAGCTCGACGAGCTCGGTCGGGGTGCTCGGGCGCTCGGTCTTGTCCTTGGCGAGCCCCCGCGCGACGACCCGGTCGATCGCGCGCGGCAAGGCCGGATCGACGCTCGACGGCGGCGCGGGGTGCTGCCGCAGGATCTTCATCAGGATCTCGGCCACGTTCTTGCCCTCGAAGGCGACCTGCCCGGTCAGGCACTCGTACAGCACCGCGGTGAGAGCGAACACGTCCGTGCGCGCGTCGAGGTCCTGGAGGCCCTTCGCCTGCTCGGGTGACATGTAGTAGGGCGAGCCGAGCGTGGTCCCGAAGGCGGTGAGCTTCTCGCCGAGCTCCATCTGCAGCTTGACCGACCCGAAGTCGAGGAGCCGCACATCGACTCCGTCCGGCCGATCGCAGAGGAAGATGTTGTCGGGCTTCAGGTCCCGGTGGATCACCCCGAAGGAGTGGGCGTGCTCGAGGGCCAGCGCGGTCTGGGCGAGGATGCGGAGGGTGCGCGCCACCGGCAACCGTCCTTGACGAGAGAGCACCCCCCCGAGCTCCACGCCGTGGAGGAGCTCCATCACCATGAAGGGGATGCCGTCGGCGTCGTGACCGAAGTCGGCGACCTTCACGACGTGGGGATGGTCGAGCATCAAGGCGGTGTCGTACTCCCGCCGGAAGCGCTCGACCGTGACGCGATCGTCGAGGTGGTCCCGGTGCAGGATCTTGAGCGCCAACGCGTAGGGTACGTCGGGCCGCCGGGCCCGGTAGACCGAGCCGGTCGCCCCGTCGGCGATGTGCTCGACGAGCTCATACCCACCGACCGTCGTGCCGAGGCGGGGATCGTACTCCTCCGCCGGCGGATTCGGTGCCGTCACCACGTCGATCGTACCATACGGCCGGTTGGCGCCACCTCCTTCCCCCCCCTCGCGCGGACGCGCTAAGGACGTCCATGCTGCGCGGGATCGGCTCGGCCTTCGAGGCCTTCTTCCGGGCCACGGCGCCCGACCCCTTCGTCCTCGCCGTGCTCCTCACGGTGGTGGTGTTCGTCGCCGCGTTCGTGACGACCGGCCGCAGCCCGACCGAGATCCTCTCCGCCTGGGGCGGCCGGGCGGGGCTGTGGAGCCTCCTCGCCTTCACGATGCAGATGGTCCTCATCCTCGTGACGGGCCACGCGCTCGCGGCCACTCCGGCGGTGCGAGGGCTGATCCGGCGCGTCGCGAGGCAACCGCGGACGGGAGCCCAGGCGGCGGGGCTCGTCGCGCTGGGGGCCTGCGTCGCCGCGCTCCTGAACTGGGGGCTCGGGCTGATCGTCGGGGCGCTGCTCGCGCGGGACGTCGGCGCGAGCTGCCGCGAGCGCGGCGTGCCGCACCACTACCCCCTGCTCGTGGCCTCCGGCTACGTGGGCCTCATGCTGTGGCACGGGGGCCTGTCCGGCTCGGCGCCCCTCAAGACGACCACGGTCGAGGACCTGAACGAGCTGCTCGGACCCGCGCTGGCCGCCGCGGTCGGCCCCGTGCCCTTCACGTCGACGGTGCTCAGCGTGCCCAACCTCGTCGTCTCGGGTGGCCTCCTCCTGCTGCTGCCGGTCCTCGCGGCGATGCTCGCGCCGCGCGGCGCAGAGGCCCAGGGCATCGAGGCCTTCCCCGGGGCCGCGCCCGAGGAGCCCGTCGGCGCGGCGCCCGTGGCGCACGACGACGGCCCGGAGGAGGCCGCGGCCGCCCCGCTGAACGTGCCGGAGCGGCTGTCGGCGAGCCCGGTCACGATGCTCCTGATCGCGCTGCCCCTCGCCTCGGCCCTCGCCCTCGATCTCTGGGCGAACGGCCTCGCGTCCCTCAACCCGAACACGATCAACCTCGCCTTCCTGGCGGCGGGGCTCGTCGGGCACGGCTCGCTCGGCCGCTACGCCGAGGCGATCGAGGAGGCGGCGCGGGGGGCAGCGGGCATCGTGCTCCAGTTCCCGTTCTACGCCGGGATCATGGGGGTGATGCGGGAGACGGGGCTCGCCGCGGCCGTCGCGACGTTCCTCACCGGCCTCGCCCCGGACGGCCTCTACGGCGTGGTGACCTTCGTCAGCGCCGGCCTCGTGAACCTCTTCGTCCCGTCCGGCGGCGGCCAGTGGGCCGTCCAGGGCCCGATCGCGCTCGAAGCGGCGCTGCGCCTCGGCCTCGAGCCGGCGCAGGTCGTGATGGCGGTCGCCTACGGGGACCAGTGCACGAACATGCTGCAGCCCTTCTGGGCGCTGCCTCTTCTGGCCATCACCGGCGTCCAGGCGCGGGACATCATCGGCCTGACGGCGCTGATGATGCTGTTCGGCGGCGCCTGGATGATCGGCGGGATCCTGCTGTGGCCGTTGCTGTAGCGTCGGGAGGACGCGGACGTGCACGTGGGCTTGCTGAGCCCGCGGCCCTGGCGGGCTGCCAGCAGCCTAGTGGTGCCTCTCGCGCTGGCGCTCCCAGGAGTCGTCGGCCCGGTCGTGGACGAGCGTCAGCTCCTCTCCATCCTGCGTACGGACGCGGAAGCAGATGCGGCTGGCGCGCCCCGCCCCCTCGGTCCACCGGCCGAGGACGTCGTCGACCACGACCCGGCGACCGTTCTGGAGGAACGCGTTCGGGGCATAGGGCCAGCCGACCGCATCCCGGAGCTCCACCTTCACCGGGTCCCGCCAAGGCTCCCAGCTCGACTCGGCGATCCCGCCTTCCCGCCGCAGCTCCTCGACCGCTTGCTCGACGCCCCCGAGGAGCCGCCGCGTGACGCCGCGCGCCTTGACGACCACGGCCAGCAGGTAGTCGTCGGCGATCCGCCGGACGATCAGGTCGCGGTCGCCCGCCTGCACCTCGATCAGGAACGCCTGGCCGTGGCTCGGCCGGAGCCGCTGGGTCACGTCGTTCATCACCACCCGGAGGTGGGCCCCGGCGACCTTGGCGTCGAACGGAGGGAGCGCGGAGGCGTAGTCGATGCACTCGCCCTGGTCGTCGACGAACGCAGCGGCGAGGACGCCCGTGGTGCGATGGAGGAGGTGCCGGAGGATGGGCGTGAAGGCGCTCTCGTCCTGGTCTCGGGGGGACTCGCGCGCCCAGCTGCGGCTCCGCGACCTCACTCGACCGGCCCCATCTCGGCGAGGATCCGGCTCGCCTCCGGCTGGAGGCCCACCGGGGTGCGGCCGGCGAGGTCGGCCAGGAGGCGCCGCACCGCGTCCGCGCGCACGCGGGCCTCGTGGTCGGCCTGCAGGACCGCGTAGGCCTCCTCGCGCGTTCGATGCTCCGCGGGCTCGACCTCCGTCACCGCCACGACGTGCCAGCCGAGCTCGGTGCGCACGGGGCCCGCCACCAGGCCCGGGCCGTCGGTCGAGAACAGCGCGGCCAGGAAGGAGGGGTCGCCGCGCCCGTCGCGCGCGAGCGGCGGGAGCTCCTCGGACACGAGCTCGACGGACCCCGGGACCCGGCGGGCCTGAGCGCGCAGATAGGCCGCGGGCTGCTCGCCTCCCTCGGCTTCCCGCTGGGCCTGCTCGGCCGCCCGACGGGCCTCGGCGGCCTGCTCGGGCGACGCATCGGACGGGACCGGCGCCACGAGCTGAACCGATCGGCGCCGCTCCGGCCGACTGAACCGGAGCCGCTGCTCCTCGTAGCGACGCGCGAGCTCCTCCGGCGAGAGGGGCGTGATGGCGACCGCGTCACCCTCCACCGTCCGGGCGAGGAGCGCCTGCACCGCGGCCCGGCGCGCCGCGCGCCGGACCCGGGGGTCCTCCTCGAGACCCTGCCGCTGCGCCTCCCGCGCGAGGAGCGCCTGCTCCACGAGCCGCTCGAGCGCCAGCCGAGGCGGCAGGTCGTAGCGCTCGACGACCCGGACCACGTCGTCGATCCCGATCGGCTCCCCACCCACCGTCGCCACCACGCCATCCCCGACGTGAGCAGCGCCGCGCGCGGCCGTGCCCCGCTCCCTCTCCGGGGCGGCCGTGGGCGAGGTGCAGGCGACGACGAGGAGGGCCACCGCGAGGGTCGCCAGCCGCCCCATCACTCCCCGACCGTCGGCCGGAGGAGCTCGACGCCGGCACGGAGCACCGACAGCCCCGCGAGCAGGAGAAGGGCCGCCGCCAGGTAGTCGTGGCCCCGCAGCTCCACCACACCGTAGAAGAGGCCGCCCATCGCGACGGCCACCAGGAGCACGCCGGCCCCTTCCCGAAAGGCCCGTGCCATCGCCGGGACGATACCTCAGCGCGAGCCGCCGGAGCCACGGAACGAACGCCCACGGAGGCACCGAGGGAGCGCGCCCGCGAGGCGGAGAGACGCCCCCGCGCTCGTCGCGCCGCCGGATGGGGATCTCGTCGCGAAGGCAGCGAGCTACGTTTCGTCGCGTCGACGCGGCTGTTAGGGTGGAAGGGTTGCGCCCTTCCCACGCGGAGCGCTTGGGCTCCGAGGAGCCACGTGGCCGACGTCTTCATCAGCTACTCGCACCGTGACCGCGCCGCGGCCCAGGCCGTGAAGGACGCACTGATCGCGGACGGGTGGTCGGTTTGGTGGGACCCCGAGCTGCGGGCCGGGCATCCCTTCGATACCCAGATCGAGAGGGCCCACCGCGAGGCCAGGGTGGTGGTCGTGCTCTGGTCCGAGGCCGCGGTCGCGAGCGACTGGGTGCGGGCGGAGGCCGAGGAGGCCGCCCGGCGGCGAAAGCTGGTCTCCGTTCGGCTCGACGGCGCGACGCTGCCGCTCCGCTTTCGGATCGTGCAGACCCTGGACATCGGAGACTTCGCGGGGTCGCTCGGCGGTGACCCGGTCCGGCGTCGAGCGCTGCTGCAGGAGGTGGCGCAGGCGCTGGGCCGACCGGAGGCGCAGATCGAGCTCTCGATCCGCGACTGGGCCGGCGCCGTGCTCCGGGCCGCGCGCGCGGCCGCGCTTGTCGGGGCGCTCGTGGTCCTCGCGCTCGGGAGCCACCTGCTCGACGCGATCGACGTCGACACGCGCTGGCAGTGGCTCGCGATGACGGCGCGGGGGTGGGCGGGCCGGGCGCCCGTGCCGGAGGACCTCCTGTACGTCCGCCTGACCCCCGACGACGTCGACCGCCTCGGGGGACCCTACGGGCCCGCCTACCGCTGCCACCACGCGGCGCTCCTCGATGCGCTGTCGTCGGCGGGGGCCCGGGTGGTCGCGTTCGACGTCTACTTCCCGGACGCGGACGCCCCGTGCGGGGACGCGGGGGCGGAGTCGGCCACCGATCGACTGGCGAGCGCGATCGGAGAGGCCATCGGGCGCGGGACGTCGGTCGTGATCGGCGAGCGGACCCCCAGCGGGACCTCTCCCCAGCTCCGGCGAGCGCTCGAGGGCACGGGCCCGGCCGGCGCCCGGGGCAAACGCACCCATCTCTGCATGGGCCTCAAGGCCGGCGCCCTCGCGTACGCCCCCCTGATGATCAGCGGCGGGGGGCACGAGCGGAAGCTCGGGTTGGCGCTGGCCACGTACGCGCTGCACCGCGGAGGGCGGGTGCTCTGGGATGCCGCGTCGGGGCGACTCTCCCTCGAGCGCCCCGAGCGCGACGAGGTGCGCCCCCTTCCACTGACCGCCCGGCGCTCGGTGGCCCTCGCGCGGGCGGACTGCGCCTTCCTCGCGACGCCCGCCGCGACGGAGGGCACCCGTGCCGCCGACCCTCACCGGGTCGGCCTGGCGATCCTCGACCTCGGGCGCCGCCCTCCGGACGGCGTCAGGGAGGCCGCCTACGCCGACGTCCTCGCGGCGCCGAGCGCGGCGGCGAACCGGGCCGTGCTCGTCGGCGTCGAGCTGCCGGCGCTGGGGGACCAGCGGCACCTCAGGACGCTCGGGCGCCCGGTCTATGGCGCCCGCCTCCACGCGAGCATCCTCTGGAGCCTCCTCGACGGGGAGATCGTGGAGGAGGCATCGACGCCGCTCCAGATCGGCTTGATCGTGATCGCATCGTTCGTTGCTGCTTTGCTTCGAGTCCGCCTCCGCTACCACCGAAGGGTACGCCTATGGTCACTCCTCTTCGTCCTCGGACTCACCGTGACGTTCGTGCTGGTGAGCGCGACCCTTCTCGACCTACTGTTCGAGGGCTTCTATCCACTTCTCGGCGCGGCCTCCGCCTACGTCGCGGCGGCGCGGTGAGCGGGTCGCGGTCCAGGAGCGCTCGCCGCATCGGCGCGGCGATCGCCGCGGGGTTGCTCCTCTCGGGCTGCATCCCACCCCGGATCGAGACGGTCTACCGCGAGGCCGGCGCGGGGACGGGGGGGCTCCGCCTCGAGCGTGGCGGGGTCGACGTCCCGCCGGCGGAGGGCGTCGACCTCGAGGAGGGAGACGTCCTGACCACCGGTCCCGGCGTCCACGTGCGGATCGCGTTCCGCGAGGGCCACGCCTTGGTGCTCCCGGGGAGCCGCGTCGAGATCGGGAGCCTGTTCGTGTGGCTGGGCGAGGTGCTCTTCGGCGGGCGCCTCGAGGCGGCGACGGAGTACTTCACGGCCGGCGTCGCCGGGACGCGCTACGCCGTCCGGGTCGATCCGGAGGCGGGGGCCCACGTCCTGACCGTCTTCGAGGGGCGGGTGGTGGTGCGGTCGAGCCAGGCCCGGACCGAGCGGTCCGTCGGCCCGGCGGAGGAGCTGGAGCTGTCGCCGGGTGCCGGCTCACAGGGGGCGCATCGGACGGTGGTGAGGACCGTGTCCCGCGAGGAGTTCAACGAGCGGCTGAACCGCTATCGTCCCTACCTCACGGAGCCGGTCCTTCCCGACTTCCGCGGGATGCGCTTCGACGCCGCCCGCCGCCAGCTCGCGTCCCTGCCGCTGATCAGCCTCGGCCAGGTGGGCGAGCAGCCGGGCCCGCCGGACCAGGTAGGGCTCGTGGTCGGCCAGAGCCCCCCGCCGGGATCGGAGGCCCACGAGGTGACGCTGCGCCTCGGCAGCCGCGGCGTGCAGGTGCCCGAGGTGGTCGGGCAGTCGTCCGACGCAGCCGCGTCGAGGCTCGCGCAGCTCGGCCTTCGCCTCGCGGTCGAAGAGGCGGAGGTGACCGGACGGCAGCCGGGGACCGTGCTCGCGCAGCGGCCCGCGGCCCGCGGATGGGTCGCGCCGGGCGGGACCGTGGCGGTGACCGTGGAGGGGGAGAGCCTCGCGGTCCCGGACCTGGTGGGCCGCTCGCCCGACGAGGCCCTCAGCGTCGTCCAGCGGCTGGGCCTGCGGCTCGCCACGGACGAGCGCCTCGACCGCCGAGCGGAGCGAGCGCGCATCGTGCAGCAGGACCCTCCCCCGCAGGCGCGGATCGCGCCGGGTGAGGCGATCCGCGTCGAGGTCGTGGCGCCCGCGCGGACGGTCCCGCAGGTCGTGGGGATGGAGGCCCGCGCCGCGGGACGGGCCATCGCGGAGGCCGGTCTCCAGGTGGGCGAGACCGGGCGCCCGAACGGCGTGTTCACCGACCCCGGCCCGGGCCTCATCCTGCGGGTGCGCCGGCAGTCGCCCCGGGGTCGGACGCAGGTCCGCATCGGCACGGAGGTCGACCTGGTGCTGGAGACGGTGGAGCGCTCCGGCCCCACGCCGGAGCCCTAGCATGGTCCGGGCGCCTGGAAGCACTCCACCTTGACCGGTCCGCCACGGGGGCATCAGGCTCGACGCGGGGGAAGACACGGACGTCATGGCCCGGTCCTCATTTGGTGGCTACGAGTTGATCGAACGTATCGGCCGGGGCGGGATGGCCGAGGTGTTCCGGGCCCGAGTCCTGGGGGCGGCCGGCTTCGAGCGACCGGTGGCGATCAAGCGGATCCTCCCTCGCCTGGCCGCCGACCGCTCCTTCGTCGACATGCTGGTCGACGAGGCCAAGATCACGGTCCGGCTCGCCCATCCGAACATCGTGGAGGTGCACCACCTCGGGCGCGCGGAGGGGACGGTGTTCCTGGCGATGGAGTACGTCGCCGGGCGGGACCTGCGCGGCGTCTTCGACCGGGAGCGGGACCGCGAAGGAGCCGTCCCGGCCGCCCTCGCGATCCACATCGGCATGAAGATCTGCGAGGCCCTGCACCACGCCCACCTCGCCTGCGCGCCGGACGGGACGCCGCTCCAGGTCATCCACCGGGACATCTCACCGCAGAACGTGCTCCTGAGCTGGGAGGGGGAGGTGAAAGTCGCGGACTTCGGGCTGGCCCGGGCCCGCGGTCGCCTGGTCAAGACGGAGGCCGGGGTCCTCAAGGGCAAGCTCGCCTACCTCTCCCCCGAGCAGCTGCTCCACGTCGACATCGACCACCGCGTCGACGTGTTCGCCCTCGGCGTGATGCTGCACGAGCTGCTCGCGGGCCGCCGGCTGTTCCTCGGGCGGACCGATATGGAGACGATCCACAACATCTATCGCTGCGAGGTGCCGCTCCTCAGGACGCTGAACCCCGACCTACCCGACGGCATCGACGACGTCCTGCGCTGGGCGCTGTCGAAGCGCCGGGACCGGCGTCCCGCCACCGCGATGGACCTCCACGAGGAGCTCGAGGCGGTGAAGCGCCACGCCGGCCTCCACGCGGCCGCCCCCGACCTGCGCCGCTATCTCTGCGGGCTCTTCCCGGAGGCCGCGCCGCCGGAGAGCTGGCCCCCCGGCGCGGGGAGCCGACCGCCACCGCCCCTCGACCTCGGCAAGACGTTCGAGGACCCGCCGGCGCCCCTCGGGGCCGCGCGGGCGGAGGCGGACGGTCGAGGGCCACCCCCGCACGACGAGGTCAGCCAGACCCACGGCCACGTTGAGGAGCGCGCCACCCTGGTCTACCCCCGGCGACGGGACGGCACGGGCGAGGGCTAGAGCGCCAAGGCTAGGTCAACCCGAAGTTCTTGAGCTTCTTGTGGAGGCCCTCCCGCGTGATCCCGAGGGAGCGCGCGGTCTGGCTCTTGTTGTTGCCGTGCTCCTTCAGCGCCTCGAGGAGCACCCACTTCTCGACCTGCTCCATCATCTCCTTGAGCGTGCCCTTGCGGGGATGGACCTTGTCGAGGAGGTTCTCGACCTGACGGATCCGCGGGGAGAGGTGCTCTGGCTCCACGAAGTGGCCCTCGTCGAGCTGGATCACGAGGCGCTGCACCTCGTTCTCGAGCTCGCGGACGTTGCCCGGCCACTTGTAGGCGCTCAGGAGCTCCATCGCCTGCTGGCTGAAGCCCTGGACCTCGCGGCCGAACTCCTGGGCGTACCGACGCAGGAAGTGGCCGGCGAGGAGGGGGATGTCCTCCCTCCGCTCGCGGAGGGGCGGGACCCGGAGCGGGAACACCTTCAGCCGGTAGTAGAGGTCCTCGCGGAAGCGCCCGTCCGCCACCTCCTTCTCGAGATCCCGGTTGGTCGCAGCCACGATCCGCGTGTCGACCCGCTTCGTGACGCCGGAGCCGACGGGCCGGACCTCGCCCTCCTGGAGTACCCGGAGCAGCTTGGCCTGCAGCGCGAGGGGCATCTCGCCCACCTCGTCGAGGAAGAGCGTCCCGCCGTCCGCGAGCTCGAAGAGGCCCTTCTTGTCGTCCGTGGCGCCCGTGAAGGCGCCCTTCTTGTGCCCGAACAGCTCGCTCTCGAGGAGGTTCTCGGGCATCGCGGCACAGTTCTGGGCCACGAAGAGCTTGTCCCGTCGGTCGGACCAGTAGTGGACGGCGCTCGCGAAGAGCTCCTTGCCGGTCCCCGTCTCCCCCTCGATCAGCACCGTGACCCGCGTATTGACGACCTTCCGAAGCTGGTCGAACAGGCTCTTCATCACCAGCGCCTCGCCGATGATCCCGTCGAAGCGACGGCCCTGCTCCCGCTTCTTGAGGTAGTCGTTCTCCTTGCGCTCCCGCTCCTCCGCCGCGCGCAAGGCAGCCACGAGCCGAGCCCGGGCGAAGGCCTGGCTGGCGGACTGGCTCAGGAGGGCCAGGACGTCGAGGTCCTGCTCCCGGAAGACCCCGCTCGCGTCCCGGTTGTCCACCTGGACCACGCCGAGGATCTCGTCCGCTTGCCACAGCGGGACCCCGATCGTGCTCTCGATCTGGGCGCCCATGATCGACGCGGTCTCCCCCACGTCCCGCTTCGCATCCGCGGCGAGGACCGCGGCCCGCTCGGCCACCACCTTCTTGAAGACGCTGCGGGTGATCGGCACCGAGTCGGCGTTCGCGCCGCCCCGTACGCGCGTCCCCACCGGCACGTAGCGCGCCCGTCGCCGGCCCCCGTTGACGTCCTCCCGCAGGGCGACGGTGACGTGCGTCGCCCGGCTCAGGAAGCGGAAGACCCGCTGGGCCACCGTATCGATCACCTCGTCGAGATCGATGCACGCGCTGATGTCCTTCTGCGCGTCGTACAGGGCCTGGAGCACCGCTCGGTCGGCGCTGACCTCCGCCTCGACCTCGGCGAGCTCCGCGACCTTGCGGACCGACACGATGCGGGTCTCGTCGGCCTCCTCCCCGACCTGCACCGCGAGCCGAACCGGCCGCTCGGCGTCGCCGAGGTGGACCTCGTCGCCGCCGAAGACCTCCGCCTCCCGTCCCGGCTCGTCGCCGACGTCGATCAGCTCGCCGTCCCGGTCGATCCGGGTGCCGTTCGTGCTGTGGTGGTCCCGCACGACGTACTGGTCCCCGACGCGGATGACCGACGCGTGCTCTCCGGACACGTGCCACTCGCCGAGCACGAGGTCGTTCTGCTCCGAGCGCCCGATGCGGATCACGTCGTCCGCCGACTCCAGGCGTCGACCTTTGTCCTGTCCCTCGACGACCTCGAGCTGCAGCACGGTGACTCTCTAACGCGCCGGCGGCGGGGGCGCCCGCCCCGGCGCAGGAGGGCGCCCTACCCCTCCGACGTGGCGACCTGGATCCCGTCGCCGCTGTGCGCCCACGTCCGCAGGCGACCCTGGGTGATGCGGGCCGAGGTGGCGAAGCGCTCCCAGCTCCGGGTCCCGGCCTCCTCGTTTGCCAGCTCGTCGATCGCCCGCACGGCGTGCTCGCTGCCGTTGGGGCTGGCCCGCTCGAGGGCGCGCAGCGCGGACAGGCGCACGTCGAAGTTGCCGTGCCGGATCAGGTCGACGAGCGGGTCCACCACCGCGTCGTTCCCGCGGCCGAGGCGGACCGCCATGTAGGTCGCCTTCTGGACGATCAGGGGGTTGTCGTCGTCGAACTTGCCGAGCCAGCACTCGAGGTCCCGGTCGCACTCCTCGGTCACCTCGAACACCGGCTCGAGCTCCGCGAGGTTCTGCTTGTAGCCCCCCTCCGCCGGCCCCGGCTCCGCCTCGTAGAGGCGCCGGACCGTCTGCATCTGCTCCGCGTCGGCCACCATCGTCGCCCCGCGGAAGGAGATCAGACGCAGCTGGGGCATCTCGTCCTCCTCCTTCTCCACCTCCTCGACGTAGAAGTCGAAGTACCCCTCGTCCCGGGACTCGAGGATGACCCGGATCAGGTCCGTCCGCGTCCCCTTCGGCACGCGCCGGTAGACCCCGATCAACGCGTCGCGGGCCCGCTGGCGCAGCTCGCCCGCGACGCTCAGCTGGGAGAGCGCCATCGCGCTGTTCTGCGCGATCGTCGCCACGCTGTAGGCCACCTCCCCGGTCGGCTGACCGTCCCGGTCGAGCCGGATGTCCGTCAGCGGGCTGATGCGCTCCATGATCACGGGGAACGCCACGGGGTGGCCGACGAACCCGAGCGCCCGGGTCACCGCGTCGGACAGGAGCGCGGACCGATCGAACTCCCGGGCCGCCGGATCGTGCTCCTGGACCACGGCGAGGAGCTGGTCCACCCGGCGGTTCGCCGCCTCGTTCTCCCCGTGCAGCGTGTCGAGGAGGGGCTGGATGGACGGCCATCCGATCTGCACGAGGGCCTGCTCCGCCTGGACGTCCGCCTTCTCGAGGTTGTTGTCCTTGATCTGGAAGATGAACAGGGCCTCGATCATCGGACCGACCGCCTCCGGGTCCCGGATCTTCGCGATCTGCTGGATCGCGAGGCGGTTGATGATGATGTCCTGGTCCTCGGACATGCGCAGCGCGGTCTCCACGAGGACCGGCGTGGCCCGGGGGTCACCGAGGTGGCCGAGCGTCTGGATCAGCTCGAGCCGGAGGGTGTTGTGCTCCTGCCGGTCGCCCTGGATCCGCCGGAGCGCCTCCGACATGGCCTCGATCGCGGGGCCCATCTGGTCCTCCGGGATCTCCATGCGCCGGAACGTCTGACCGACCAAGACCGCGTGGTTCTCGGTGACCTCGGGCTGGTAGTCGAGGGCGGCGAGGAAGGCCGGCATCGCCCGCGGGTCCCCGATGCGCCCGAGGAGCTCGAGCATCCGGTACTGGTTTCGCCGGTCGCTCGTGGTGTTGAGGTAGGCCTCCGTGACCGCGGGCACGGCGGCGTCCGCGAAGGCCTCGACGTTCTCGCCGTGCTCCTGGTCACGGTCCGCTCGGCGCGCCGCGTCGTAGAGCCGGTTGAGGTTCTGGAGGGCGTTCTCCCGGCGTGTGCTGTCCATCAGCTCCCGGGCCTGGCCCTCCACGTCGTCCGGGGCCGCGTGGCAGCCCAGCAGGACCACCCCGAGGAAAGCTCCGATCGTCGCCACTCGTGCCGTCGTGCTCCGCATGTTCCCATCCTCCTCCCCGCGTGACGAGCGGGCGGCCAGGGCCCGGAGAAGCCTAAAAGCCTGTCAATCCGGAACCTTATCGAGGCCAGAGACCATTCTATCGGTGGCCGGAAGAGGCTGTCAACGCCGGTTCACGTCGGATCGTCAAACAGCCACACCAGGTCGACTGTCCCCTCCGCCCCGGTGAAGCGGAGGATCAGCCGCTCCGTGGTCTCGGCGACCGTCGGGGTGCCGTCCTCGTGCGTGGTGGAGAACGCGATCCGGAAGGTCTGACGCTGTGGCGTAACGCTTGGAAAGTACACGCGCTCCGCCGCGCCGGGGCGCCGCACGCGGGTGATCTCGACCGGGCCGAGCTGGCGGCCCCGCTCATCGACCAGCAGCACGCGCCAGGCGCTGCGCTCGTCGGCCAGGTTGCTCTCCGGGAACAGGTTGCCGGCGAGCGTGACGAGGAAGCGATGGCGTTCCTGGGCGTCGGCGAGGGTCTCCCGCAGCAGCCGGGTGCGATCCTCGGTCGGCAGGCTGTAGTCGGCGGCGTAGCGCACGACGTAGGCCCAGCGGAACTCCCAGGACTCGAACGTCGCGGTGACGTTCAGCAGCGTCTCGAGCCGGCCGAAGGAGAACTCGTGCGCCTCGCGCGTCCAGCGGCCGTACACGCTCTCGTAGTCGCCGGGCGTGAAGCTCCGGGGCTCGGGGGTGATCGACAGGACCGGGGCGCCGCAGCCCGCGAGGAGGACGGCCAGCGCGAGGGTGCCGCGCCCCCGCTCACGCGCCATCGGCGGCGTCCCGATGGAAGTCCTCCCGGCGGAAGATCGCCCGGAGCGCGATGCCCTCCGCGGCGATGGCCTCGGCCCCGCCCTCACCTCGGTCGACCAGCGCGATCACGCCGGTGACGGTGAGGCCCCGCGCGCGAAGCGGCGCGACCGCGCGCAGGGTGGAGCCCCCCGTCGTGACCACGTCCTCGAGGATCGCCACCGGCGCCCCGTCCGGAAGGTGACCGTCGCCCTCGAGGCGGCGCTGGCTCCCGTGGTCCTTCAGCTCCTTGCGCACGTAGATGGCGTCGAGCGGCGTGCCGCGGTCGGCCGACCGCAGCGCCACGGCGCTGGCCAGGGGACAGCCGCCGAGCTCGACCCCGGCCACCGCCACCGGCCGCGGCGCGAGCTCGAGGGCCGCATCGAGCAGCACCTCCGCGACCAGCGCGTGGCCCTCGGCGAGCAGCACGGTCTGCTTGGCGTCGATGAAGAAGTCGCTCGTTCGGCCGCTCGCGAGCGTGACGGGCCGGCGCGCGTAGCTGCGCTCCCGAAGGAGGTCCCGGAGGCGGTCCAGCACCGGGCCGGGGGGGCTCATCGGCCGCTACCGTCGGGGTCCACGTCGCGGCGCTGGACGCGCTGGCGCCCCACGGTGGGGATCGTGGGCTCGGGCGGACCCTGCCGGGACCGACGCTTCGAAGCGGGCCGGCTTCGCTCGCGCCGCGCACGGCGGCCGGCCGCCGGCTCGTCGCCGGGGGCCTCCGGCGCCGGCTCGCGGAGCGCGCGCTCCTCCGCCGGGCGCCGCGCCCGGCGCGTCGCCGCCCGGTCCTCCCGATCGTGCTCCCGGGGCGCACGCTCCTCCGGGTCCCGGCCTCGGCGCCGGCGCTTGCGTGAGCCGGGGGCGCGCCCATCCTCGTCGGTCATCTGGACCCGCCCGCGGACCCGCGCGCCGTCCTCGATCTGCACCCGACCGGCCCGCGCATCCCCCACGACCTTGGCCGACGCCTCGATCCGGAGGGTGTCGCGCACCAGGCTCTGGCCGATCAGGATGCCGCGCACGATGAGCCCGGTCACCTGGACGTCGCCGGTCACCCGCCCCGAGGCCTCGATCGTCAGCCATCCCTCGAGATCGATCGGGCCGTCGATGGCGCCCGCCACGACCAGGTCGCCGGTCCCCTCGATCGAGCCGGCCAGGGCGATGCCCTCCGGCAGGAGCGACTCCTTGCTCATCGTCCCACCTCGTCCGTCGGTAGGTCGAACTCCATGTCGATGCCGCCGTGCAGAGCGCCACCGTCCTCGATCGTGACCCGGCCCGCCATGACGTCCCCCAGCACGCGCCCGCCGGCCCTCACGCTGACCGCGCGCGCCCGGACCGGGCCCCGCACCTCGCCCTCCACGTCGAGGCGGGTGACCGACAGCGGCGCGACCACGCGGCCCTCCGGGCCGATCCAGAGGCCTCCCTCGACGTCGATCTCGCCCTCCAGCGCGCCGTCGATCCGCAGGTTCGAGGCCCCCTCCAGGCGGCCCTGCACGCGGAGCTCGGCCCCGCGGAGCCCATCCGTCCTCGCCCTGTTCACTTGCGATGGGCTCCCATTGGCCGGAGAGAGTATTGGCGTCGAGAACCGACGGTCAAACGTAGGCGCCCCGCCTGGGACCCCGGAGGAAGCCCTGCCCCAGCCTCGTGACGACGAGCCCCTGATCCATGGCTTGGACGACCTGCTCGCCCCCTTCCACGATGCCTTCACGCCGCGCGCTCGGTGGCGGGTCGGGACGGAGGCGGAGAAGTTCGGCGTCTTCGTGACCGATGGGCGCCCCCTGCCCTTCCACGGGGAGCGGGGCGTATCGACCATCCTGCTCGAGCTGGCCGAGCGCCACGGCTGGTTCCTCGAGCGCGAGCACGAAGGCGGGGAGGTGATCAGCCTTCGGCGGGGGGATTCGTCGATCACCCTCGAGCCGGGCGGCCAGCTCGAGCTCTCCGGTGCGCCGTACGGCACCATCCACCAGGCCTGCGCGGAGTTCCGGGGGCACATGGCAGAGCTGAGGGACATCAGCGACGAGATGGGCGTCGCCTGGCTCGGCCTCGGCTTCCACCCCTTCGCGCGGCAGGAGGATCTGCCCTGGGTGCCGAAGCTCCGCTACGGGGTGATGAAGCGCTATCTGCCGACCCGCGGCGCCTACGCGCTGGACATGATGCGCCGCACCTGCACCGTGCAGGCGAACTTCGACTACGCCGACGAGGCCGACGCGGTGCGGAAGCTCCGCGTGTCGCTCGCGCTCTCGCCCGTCGTGACGGCGATCTTCGCCAACAGCCCCTTCGCCGAGGGCCACCGGACGGGCGACAAGAGCCGCCGCGCCCGGACCTGGCTCGCGGTGGACCCGGACCGCTCGGGGCTCCTGCCCTTCGCCTGGGCCGACGACTTCACCCTCCGGGACTACGTCGAGTGGGCCCTCGACGTCCCCATGTTCCTGGTCAAGCGCGGCAGCGAGGTGCTCCTCAACACCGGGCAGACGTTCCGCTCGTTCCTGACCGAGGGCTTCGGGGGCGCCACCGCCACCCGCGGCGACTGGGCGACTCACCTCAACACCCTCTTCCCGGAGGTCCGCCTCAAGAAGACCCTCGAGGTGCGGGGGGCCGACGCCCAGCCGACCCCCATGGTCTGCGCCTTGCCGGCGCTGACGAAGGGCTTCCTCTACGACGACCAGGCGCTCGGGGCCGCCGAAGGGCTCGTGAGCAGCCTCGACCACGACACCGTGGAGGCGGCTCGCCCGGCGGTCGCGGAGCGGGGGCTCCAGGCCGAGCTCGCCGGCCGACCGGTCCTCTGGTGGGCGCGCGAGCTGGTCGCGATCGCGGAGGGCGGGCTGCGTCGGCTCGGCCACCTCAACCGGGCCGGCGCCGACGAGACGGTCCACCTCGAGAAGGTCAACACGCTCCTCGAGGCGGGGCAGTGCCCGGCCGACGCGCTGCTCGCCAGCATCGACCCCGAGGCGGAGCTCTTGCCTCAGATCCTCGACAAGGCCCGCGTCTGACGACGGGCTACTGCCCCTCCAGGACGGTGACCGCGGCCCAGGCCCGCTTTCCGGCCCTCACGATCCGCTGGACCCCGTCGGCCGCCACGGCGAAGTGGACGTCGTCGATACGCTCGTCGTCGATCTTCACCGCGCCCTGCTCGATTCGACGGCGCGCCTCGCTCGTGCTCTTGACGAGGCCGGCGTCCGCGAGGAGCCGCGGCAACGGCAGCGGTCCGGCCGACTGGAGCTCGACGACCGGCATGTCCCCCGGAACCTCGCGACGCGAGAACTGGGCCTCCCAGGCCTCGTGCGCCTTCAGCGCGGCGTCGCGCCCGTGGAAGCGCTCGACGATCTCGGCGGCCAGGGCCAGCTTCTGGTCCTTCGGGTGGGCGCGCCCGTCCCGGACCGCGCGCACCTCCCGCGCCACGTCGTCCGCGGTTCGGGGGGTCAGGAGCTCCATGTACCGGTACATCAGGTCGTCCGAGATGCTCATGAGCTTGCCGAACTGCTCGCTCGCGCGCTCCGTCACGGCAACGTAGTTGTCGAGGGACTTGCTCATCTTGTCGCCGACGATCCGTCCGTTCTCCGTGCGGGCGTTGATCCCTTCGAGGAGCGGCGTCGTCATGATGACCTGCGGGCTCATCCCGTAGTCCCGCATGAGCTCTCGGCCCACCAGCAGGTTGAACAGCTGGTCGGTTCCGCCCAGCTCGACGTCGGCCCGGAGGTGCACCGAGTCGTAGGCCTGGGCGAGCGGGTAGAGCAGCTCGTGGATGCTGATCGCCCGCTGCTCGGCCCAGCGGGTCTTGAAGTCGTCCCGCTCCATCATCCGCGCGAGCGTGTAGCGCCCGGCGAGGCGGATCACGTCGGCGAAGGTGAGCCGCCCGAGCCAGTCCCGGTTGTAGACCAGGTGCGTACGCTCCCGGTCGAGGATCAGGAAGGCCTGCTCGGCGTAGGTGCGAGCGCCCTCCTCGATCTCCTGCTCGTCGAGGGCCGGCCGGGTCTGGCTGCGACCCGTCGGGTCGCCGATCGAGGCCGTGAAGTTCCCGACGACGAACACCACCCGATGCCCGAAGTCCTGGAACTGACGCATCTTGTCCATCAGGACGGTGTGTCCGAGGTGGAGGTCGGGCCGGGTCGGATCGAAGCCGGCCTTCACCAGCAGGGGCCGGCCCTCCTCGAGCTTCGCGAGGAGCTCCTCCTCCCGCTGAAGGTCGATGACGCCGGCCCTGAGGACGTCGAGCTGCTCCCGCGCAGGAGCGACGGTCACGCTGGCCATCGCTACTCGGCGCCGCCCTCGTGGGCCTCGTGAGCGTTGCGCACCATCGACGAGGCATCGAGGTGGCTCGAGCCGTCCGCCGCCTCGGAGCCCTCGTTCACGAGCTCCTTGAGCTCCTTGCCCACCTTGAAGAACGGAAGGCGCTTCGGCGGGACCGGCACGGTCTGCCCGGTCCTCGGGTTGCGGCCGTTGTAGGCCTTGTAGTCCCGCACGGTGAAGCTCCCGAAGCCGCGAATCTCGATCCCCTCTCCCCGCTCGAGGCTGGCCGTCATCGCGTCGAAGATGCAGTTGACGACCTGCTCCGCCCGGCTCTTCGTGATCCGAGTGCGGCGAGCCACCGCATCGATGAGCTCCGACTTCGTCATCGCGCCTCCGCGGAACCGGCTGCCAGTATATCCTTGGGCCTGCCCGGGTCAACAGCGATTCCGGACACTTGCACGACGTGGCGGCCCGACCGGCTCGCTGGCCGGGTCGCGGCCAGGCCCAGCGCCGGACGACGGCGAGGCCGGACGCGGGGCACGGGTCCACGTCCATTGCAGGCCGGTCCGGTCGGACGGTAAGGTCCCGGGTCGACCCGCCCCTGCGGGTCCGGCAAGGCCCCCTGACGGCGACGAGGAACCCCGATGGCATCGAATCCTGAGGAGCGTGACGAAGGCGACCTGCCGGTCGGCGAAGAAGGCGCGACGGAGCCCGTCGCCGACCTCGGAGCGGTCGTGGACGACGACGCCGCGCTACGGAAGATCCGCGGCCGCACCACCCTGGCCCTGGTCGGGGCGGCCGCGATCGTCATCGCTGCGGTCGCCCTCGGCTCGGTGGCGTACCTCCAGAACACGCAGTCCTACGAGACGCGCTGGGACGCGTACCACGAGGCTCAGGAGCACTCGTCGGACCAGGACGAGTTCCTGGGCCGCATCACCACGATCCTCGACGAGACCACCCACGAGGACGTCGAGCTCCGCATCCTCGAGAAGCTGGCCGAGTATCGGTATGCGGACGCCGTGCCTCAGATCGCCGCCAAGCTGCGATCGCCCCTGCCGACCGTGCGCATCGGAGCGGCGCGCGCGCTCGCCCAGATCGGCACACCGGGTGCCGACTCCGCCCGTGAGGCGCTGCTCGCCGCGTTGCCGGATACGACCGAGGGGGACCGAGCGGCGATGGTCTGGGCGCTCGCCGTGCTCCAGGAGTCCCGCGCGGAGGACGCGATCATCGAGGAGTTCGCGAGCGGGCGCCTCCAGGGCCAGCCCGGCTTCGACCCGAAGGTGATCGCGGAGGTCCTCGGCCTCGAGCGCCTCTCGAGCGAGGATCTGCTCACCCACGACGAGCTCCCGGTCCGCACCCTCACGGCGCTCAGCCTGGCCGAGATCGGGACCCCCGAGGTGGTCGACCCGCTCAGCCGGCTGATCGAGCACGAGCTCGGCCGCGAGGACCCGGACGAGAACGTGCTCCAGGCCGCCGCGGCCGGGCTCGGTCGCACCGCCGACGCCCGCGCGGCCCAGCCGCTCCTCAGGATCCTCGAGGCGGTCCCGCGGCTGCGGGCGCCCGTCCTCGAGTCCCTCGACCACTCGGTCGGCGCGCCGGGCATCGGCGCCCTGATCACCCAGGTCGAGGAGCCTGCCCTCGAACGAGAGCTCCTCCGGATCGTCGCCCGCAACCGGGACCCGCGGGCCGGGGACGTGCTCGAGCCCTACACGACCCACGAGGACGACGAGTACCGGCGACTGGCGGTCTTCGGGATGGCGGAGATCGGTGATCCGCGAGCGGTGCCCGGGCTCCTCGTGCTCGCGCGCCACGCCGACCTCACCACCGCCCGCCGGGCGCTGGACAACCTGCGCATCAACGGCGTCCCGGAGGCCGCCGAGGGCCTCCTCGCGATGCTGCAGGACGAGGAGTACGCGCTCCGCAAGGCGTCGATCCTGCGCGCGCTCGGGGCGACGGGGGACCCGGACGTCGGCCCCGCGATCATGGAGGAGCTCAAGGGCGACGACGTCGCGTCGGCGGCGATCGCTCTGGCCGAGCTGGACTACGACCCGGCCTACGAGAAGCTCCTCGACGAGGTGCCGCGACCCGAGCGGGTCGACATGAGCCAGCCGAACCGCTTCAACGAGGATCTGTTCCTCGACAGGAAGGCCGCCATCAACGCGATGGGTCGCTACGGACGCCCGGATGCGGCGCAGGACCTGATGGACGTCATCGAGGACCCGCTCGACGACCGCCGCCTCCGCCTGGAGGCCGGCTACGCCCTCGGCGCGGTCGCCGACGCCGAGATCCGCCGCACGGTCGTCGACAAGGTCCGCGACGACGAGCTCGACGAGTTCGCGCGGCGCTACTACGTCGCGGCGCTCTGGCAGGTGCCGGACCCGGACCTCGTCCCTGACCTGCTCCGTCTCATCGAGGACTCCGACGCGCCGACGGACGTCCGCACGGCGGCTGCGGTCGCGGTCGGCTACGCCAACGCCCCCGACGTGGCGGCCGCCGTGTCGCGGCTCCTCGAGTCGCCCGACACCCGCCGCGAGGCCGCCTACGTCATCATCCTCAGCGGCACCGATGAGCAGGCCCGGCGCCTGTCCTACTGGCTCGCGGAGGACGACGAGCTCGCCCGGGTGGTCCGCGAGGACGTCCTCAACGAAGAGAACAACCGCTACAACCTCCTCACCGCCCAGATGTTCGAGAACGGCCAGATCTTTCGCCGTCTCCGCGTCGCCTACCTCCTGAACGAGGGCGAGGGCGGCGAGAGCCAGGGCTACGCTTGGAATCATATCCTCGACCGCCTCAAGTCGGGCTGGGACGGCCACGACGGCCTCAGCGCGAGGGAGGTCCGCGAGAAGCTCTGGGAGGCCCTCCACGGCGACGATCCTCTCCACCGGGAGCTCGTCGCGGAGGTCTACCGCGGCTGGGGAGCCCGCGGCCTCCTGATGGCAGCTCGGGACATGGGCGGCCAGGGCTCCGAGGAGGCGCGCGAGGTCTTGCGGCAGATGAACAACCCGGAGATGGAGAGCTAAGCCCGGGATCCTGCGCTCTGGTCGTGGGATGCCCCAGCCTCCGGAACCGATCGTGTGACAGCCAGGTGAACACCGTGCCCGGATGATGACGCCCGGGGCCCGGTGCCGACCTCCCAAGGCTGCGGGCCGCCGTCGCTTCTCGGGGGCGTGCTCGTCCGGTGGAGGCGATGAAGAACCTACTGATCCTCGGAGCGGGCACGGCCGGGACGATGATGGCCAACAAGATGGCCGCCGCCCTGCCGAAACAGGAGTGGACGGTCCGCATCGTGGACCGGGACGACGTCCACCACTACCAGCCAGGCTACATCTTCGTGCCCTTCCGACTCTCGGAGCCAAGGGACCTGGTCCGGAGCCGCGCCGAGCTCCTCGGCGAGGGATGCGAGCTCGTCCTCGGCACGGTCGACACCGTGGATCCGGGGGCCCAGCAGGTGACCCTCGAGGACGGCCGCCGTCTGCCCTACGACGTGCTCGTCGTGGCCACCGGCACGCGCGTACGGCCCGACCTTACGCCCGGCCTCACCGGCTCCCTCTGGCGGGATCGGATCTTCGACTTCTACACGCTGGAGGGGGCCGAGGCCCTCGCCGACCGGCTCGATGCCTTCGAGGCAGGCCGCTTCGTCGTCGACATCGTCGACATGCCCATCAAGTGCCCCGTGGCGCCCCTCGAGCTGACGTTCCTGGCCGACGCCGCCTTCCGCGAGCGCGGGCTGCGCGACGATATCGAGATCGTCTACGTGACCCCGCTCGACGCGGCCTTCACCAAGCCAAGGGCGGCGGCGGCGTTCGGCTCGATGCTCGAGGACCGGCAGATCCGCAGCGTGACGAGCTTCGCAGCCAAGGCGGTGGACGAGGAGCGGCAGGTGCTGGTGTCCTATGACGGACGCGAGGAGCCGTTCGACCTGCTGGTGACCGTCCCCCTCCACGGCGGGGACGAGGCCATCGCGCGCTCGGGGCTCGGCGACGAGATGGGCTTCGTCCCCACGGACAAGCACACGCTCCAGAGCAAGGCCCACCCGAACATCTTCGTGATCGGCGACGCGACGGACCTGCCGACCAGCAAGGCGGGGTCCGTGGCGCACTTCGCGGGCGAGGTCCTCTTCGAGAACCTGCAGCGGTTCATCGCGGGCCGGCCCCTCGAGCCCTCCTTCGACGGGCACGCGAACTGCTTCATCGAGACGGGGCATGGCAAGGCCATGCTGATCGACTTCAACTACGACACGGAGCCCCTCCCGGGACGGTTCCCACTGCCGGGCCTCGGGCCGTTCCACCTCCTCGAGGAGAGCGAGGTGAACCACTGGGGGAAGCTAGCGTTCCGCTGGCTCTACTGGAACGTCCTGGTGCAGGGCGGCGAGCTCCCTCTTGCCCACCGCATGCTGATGGCCGGGAAGCGAGGTTGAGCCGGTGACTGCGACGACGCCCCCGACGAGCGCCGACATCCTCGCCCGCATCGACGAGCTCGAGCGGAAGCTCGACCAGGCCCTCGCCGGTCAGCGCTGGACCCGCGAGCTGGTGACCGAGATGAGCCCCATCGCTCGAGCGATGATGGACGCGACGACGCGCCGGCTCGACGACTGGGATCGGCGGGGTGCCTTCGCGATGCTCCGGGAGCTCGGCGCCGGAGTCGAGCATGTGCTCGCACACTTCCAGCCCGAGGACGCACGGCGCCTGGCGGAGAGCCTCGTCGCGATCCTCGACACGGTGCGAAACGTGACCCAGCCGGACGTGCTGGAGCTGGCCAACGACACGACGGAGGTGCTCCACCACCCCGACGACGTACGCCCGATGGGGCTGTTCGGGGCGGCGCGCACGACCTCTCGCGACCCGGACGTCCAGCGCGGCCTCGGCGTCGTGGACGAGATGATCCGGCGGATCGGGCGCGCCCGGGGGGGAGCCAGCCCTCCACGTGCGCCGGAGACCGCCGTGCGCAGGACCAACGGCCAGCCCGCATCGGCCGGGGACGCTGGCGCTTCCGCCCCGGCCCCCCCGCCCGAGGCCGAGGTCATCCGCTGGGAGGGACACGACTTCGACGCGAGAGGCTTCCTGATCGACCCGAGCACCTGGACCCCCGAGCTCGGCGAGAAGATCGCGGCCGGCCTCGGCATCACGCTCGACGACGAGCACCGCGCCGTCATGGCGTGGGTCCGGGCCGACTACGCGAGCACCGGGGCGTCGCCCAACGTGCGACGTATCGCGATGGGATCGGGGGTGGGGACCGAAGCGATGTACCGGCTCTTCGCGCCGACCCCAGGCAAGACCTGCGCGATGATCGCAGGCGTCCCCAAGCCCGTCGGCTGCGTTTGAAAGGACTCGTCATGCCATCCCTCCCCTTCGCCCGAAGCCCCGAGGACGCCCCGACCCAACCGGCCGCGGCCCCCACCTCCGTCGGCCGCAAGATTTCGCTGATCTGCGCGAAGTCCGGCCTCGACGAATCCTATCCTGTCCTGATCATGGCGAACGCGGCCCGCATGGTCGGGTGGGAAGTGAGCATCTTCTTCACCTTCTACGGCCTGGATGTGGTGACCAAGGACAAGGTCGAGAAGCTCTGGGTCAACATGGTGGGGAACCCGTCCACCCCGATGCCGCCCTTCCTCATGGGCCTCCCTGGTATGGAGGTCATGGCCACGTCGATGATGAAGAAGAAGATGACGGATCTCGAGCTCCCGTCACCGAAGGAGATGGTCGAGACGCTCGCGGCGTCCGGGTGCCATCTCTACGGCTGCGAGCTCGCGATGAAGATGTTCGGGCGGACGCAAGACGACCTGATGCCCCAGGTCGACTCGGTCATCACGGCCACGGACTTCTTCGAGATGAGCGAGGGCGCTCAGATCGTCTTCGTCTGAGAGCGCCTCGGCTCCGTCTGCACCGCCCGGGCTCCGTCTGCACCGCCGCAGCTCATTAGGTTGGCCGCGGCCCGAGCGCGGACAGCGCCTCCCGCACGTCCGCGATCACATCCGACGCATCCTCCAGCCCCACCGCATACCGCACCAGCTCGTCCGGCATTCCGAGGGCGAGGCGTTCCTCGGTCGAGAGCTCGAAGTAGCTCATCAGCGCGGGCTGCTCGACCAGCGACTCGGTCCCGCCGAGGCTCGGTCCGATGCGCGGGATGCGGAGCGCGTCGACGAAGCGCGTGGTCCCCTCCCCGTCCGCATCCACGGTGAACGTCACCACGCCGCCAAAGCCGCTCAGCAGCCGGCGCGCCACGTCGTGGTTGGGATGGGACGCCAGGCCGGCGTACCAGACCCGCCTCACCCTGGGGTGCGCCTCGAGCGCCTCGGCGAGGGCCATCGCGGTCCGGTTCTGCTGCTCGACCCGCACGGCCAGCGTCTTGAGGCCCCTGAGAACCAGGAACGCGGCGTGGGGGTCGAGGACCGGGCCCAGCACGTGACGCAGATCCCGGACCAGCGAGACGAGCCCCCGCCGGCCCGCGACCACCCCCGCCAGCACGTCGTTGTGCCCCGCGAGGTACTTGGTGGCCGAGTGGACCACGAGGTCCACGCCGTGGTCGGCGGGGCGCAGGTTGATCGGCGTCGCGAAGGTCGCGTCGATCATCGTCTTGATGCGCCGCTCCCGGCACAACGCCGCCATTCGCGGCAGATCGACCACGGTGTTGTAGGGGTTGGTCGGCGCCTCGCTGATCACGAGCCGGGTGTCGGGTCGGATCGCGGCCGCGAGACCGTCGAGGTCGGCCGGGTCGACGAGGGTGTGCTCCACGCCGAAGCGGCTGAGCACCTGGCGGACGAACTGACGCGTGCGTCGGTAGCAGTCCCGGAACAGGACCACGTGGCTGCCCGCTTTGACGAGGGCGAGGATCGCGGTGGTGATGGCGGCCATGCCGCTCCCGAAGGCGACGGCGTCGTCGGTCCCCTCGAGGGCCGCGACCTTCTCCTCGACCACGCGGACCGTCGGGTTGCCGTAGCGCCCGTACTCCTCCCGCACGACGCGGCCTTTCATGTACTCGACCAGGGCCGCGGTGTCGCGGAAGGTGTAGGTCGCGGTCTGGACGATCGGCGCCGCCAGCGCGTCGTTCGGGTAGCTGCGCGGCTCGCCGCCCTGTACCGCCACGGTGTGGGCGGAGGGACCGGAGCGGGACGCACCGCCATCGTCGCGCTCGTCGCCAGCCATGGACCGCGCTCCCCCGACGGGCGGCGCCCGTCGGCCTCCTAGTGCCCCTGCTCGCGCGTGACGCCCGGATGGGACGGGTCGCCCGGCTCGTGCCGCGGGTTCCCGGTCAGGTAGGTCCCGTCCGCCCCCGGGATGCTCATCAGGGTCTCCTTGTCGTAGATGAAGTGCTCCCGCTCCGTCGACGCCGGGACGTGGACCCCCGTGTCCATCCGGATCGCGTCGCAGGGGCAGGCCTCGACGCAGTAGCCGCAGAACACGCAGCGGAGCTCGTCGATGACGAACACCCTCGGGTAGCGCTCGTAGCCGTAGCGCGGGTCGTCGGGCTCGTACTCCGCCGGCTCGATGTAGATGCACTGGGCCGGGCACGCCGTGCTGCAGCACAGGCAGGCCACGCAGCGCGGAGACCCGTCGGACCGGTGGGTCAGGCGGTGGACCCCCCGGAAGCGCTCCGGGTACTCCCGGGTCTCGTCCGGGTACTCCACCGTCGCCGTCTGGCGGTTCTCGGGCTTGCCGAAGGTGTTCTGGAAGAGCCGCCGGATCGTCAGGCTGAGCCCCTTGGCGATCTCGGGGACATAGGCCTGCTCGGCGAGCGTGCGGGGGGGCTTGTTGACTTTGTAGGCCATGGACTGCCTCGGATGTTGCCTACTGGAGGAGGAGGATAACCACGCCGGTCACGACGATGTTCGCGAGCGACAGGGGAAGGAGGATCTTCCAGCAAAGCTGCTGGATCTGGTCATAGCGAAGCCGCGGCACGGTCCACCGGACCTGGAGCTGAAGTAGGATGCACAACACCACTTTCACGAGGAACGCCACGACCTGAAGGAGCACCACCACCCAGTGGTAGAGGAGGATATCGAAGCCGAGCCACGCGAAGTGGAAGCCGTCGGAAGCGAGGAACGGGACGTGGTAACCACCGAAGAAGAGCGTCACCAGGATTGCCGAGCTCGTGATGTGCTCGACGTACTCACCGGTCATGAACATCCCGAACTTCAACCCCGAGTACTCGAGGAAGTAGCCCGCGACGATCTCGCTCTCCCCCTCCGGAGCGTCGAAGGGAACCCGCTTCATCTCGGCGAGGGCGGCGAAGAAGAACATGACGCACGCCACGGGCTGGACGACGATCCCCCAGACGTGCTCCTGCTGCCACGCCACCATCCCGTCGAGGAGCAGCGTGTTGTAGATCATGAAGCAGCCGACGAGCGTGAGGCCGAGGGTGACCTCGTAGCTGACCATCTGGCTCGCTGCGCGCAGCCCCCCGAGGAGCGCATACTTGTTGTCGCTCGAGTACCCCGCGATCGCAGCGCCGACGATCCCGAGGCCCGCCACCGCGAACACGAAGAGGATCCCGACGTTGACGTTGGCGATCTGGAGCGGGATGACCGTGGCGGCGGCCGCCGCGGCCTCCGGCGCGCTCAGCACGCTCCCGAGGTACCGGAAGGGGTCGCCCGCCGGTCCCCAGTACACGGCGGGCCCGATCGGGATGACCGCGAAGGTCGCGAAGGCCGGGACGAGCGCGATGATCGGCGCGAGGGCGTAGAGGAGCTTGTCGGCCTTCGGCGGGACGAAGTCCTCCTTGAAGATCATCTTCACCGCGTCGAAGGCCGGGTGGACCAGGCCGAAGGCGGTCAGGCGGTCACCCTCCACGAGGTTGCGCATCAGCCACGCCGCGGCGCGGTGGAACGCGAACACGAGGACCCCGACCACCGCGAGGACGATCAGCTCCCCCGGTCCGACGAGGAACGTGCCGAACAGGGGAAGGGTGAAGGCGAGCTGGCCGACGGGCTCGAGGGCGAGGACCAAGCCCCTCACCAGCGCGGCCGCGGCCAGGGCGAGGCTGATCCACGCCACCGCCTGAGCCCCCCAGCTCAGCGGGCCGCGGATGCCATAGGCGGCCCACGACGGCAGCGGGATCCCGCCCCGGTGAGGGCCTACCCGGTCCTGGAGCATCGCGCTCTGGCGCCGGTCGAGCCACGTCAGCACCGGCGCGATCCCCAGGAGGATCGCGATGACGAGCAGGATCTTCAGTACGGTCGAGACGACCAGGAGGACCATCGGAGCTTCCTCAGGCGGGGGTCGGGGCCGGCTCCGCCCCGGCCTGGGCCGGCAGCCGGGCTGGCATGGACCGTCGGACGTCGCCGAGGCGCTGCCTGGTGGGCTCGTATCCGAGGCGGCGGCCGATGTCGAGGAGCGTCTCCCAGGCGGGCGTGATCCCTCCGGGGGCCCGCACGGCGCGCCGGAACTCCTGGGCCATGCCCTTGGCGTTGACGAAGGTCCCGTTCGTCTCGGCGACGGACGCGACCGGGATCACGATCGACGCGGTCGACGAGAGCGGCCCAGCGTTCGCGGTCAGGTTGATGTGCGCGACCTTGCCCACCCCCTCCTCGCCGAGGGCGGTCAAGGGGGCGAGCGCGTCCTCGTCGAGGCGGGTCCACGGGCCGAGGGACAGCACGGCGCCGATCTCGCCCCGCTCGATCGCCTCCATCAGCGCCTCGAGATCCTCGAGGTCCCGCCCCGCCACGAGGCGCGCGCCGGCGCGGTTCGGGTTCCGGTCGGGGTGCTTGAGGATGTCGTCGCCCGCCCAGCCCGCGCGAGCCGCGAGGAACAGGCGGGAGGTCTGGAAGTGCTCGCTCGCGAGCCGGGCCAGGACGAAGTTGTCCTCGTTGCTGTGCTGGGCGCTCAGGACCACGGCGAGCTTGTCGCCGAGGGCCCGCTCGAGCACGCGAGCGGCCGCGTCGACCGCGCCCTCCCGCGAGACCTCCTCCACGGCGCCGCCAGCCCGCACCCGGCCCGTCAGGATGCGATCCTCGTGGAACGCCTTGTAGGACATCATCCCGTCGTCGCACATCCAGAAGTCGTTGACCGCTTCGTTGTCCCGAGGCCGGAGGCGGTAGACGCGCTGGTAGCGCGGATCGAAGTCGACGTGGCTGTTGCAGCCGGTGGCGCAGCCGGTGCAGACGCCCGGCGCGGTGCGCAGGAACCAGACCCTCGCCTTGAAGCGGAAGTCGCGGCTCGTCAGCGCCCCGACCGGGCACACGTGCTCCGTCATCAACGTGTAGTCGTTGTCGAGCTCGCGGCCCGGGCTCAGGACGATCTCGTTCGTGTTCCCGCGCTCCCGCATGTCGAGGACGTGGTCCTTGGCGACCTCGTCGCAGAAGCGGATGCACCGGGTGCACATGATGCACCGCTCGGCGTCGTAGACGATCGTGGGCCCGAAGCGGACGCCCTTGGGCTTGTGGACCGGCTCGGTGTGCTTTCGCTTGAGCGTCTTCTGGCTCATCAGCCAGTAGTCCTGGAGCTTGCACTCGCCGGCCTGGTCGCAGATCGGGCAGTCGACCGGGTGGTTGAGGAGCAGGAACTCCTGGGTCGACTGCTGCGCCTTCAGCGCGACCTCGCTCCTGGCGTAGACCTCCATGCCCTCCCGCGCCGGCATCTGGCAAGACGGCTGGAGCTTCGGCTTCAGCGCGTCGACGTACTTCTTCTTCTTCGCGTCCCAGGCGAGGACGGGGAGCTGGGCGACCCGCCCGCCGCGGATCTCGACGAGACACATCCGGCAGTTCGCCGCGACCGTCAAACCCGGGTGCCAGCAGTAGTGGGGAATCTCCACGCCGGCGCGCCAGGCGGCACGGATGATGGTGTCCCCCGGCTCGAAGGGGATCTCCTGACCGTCGAGGGTGAACGTCGGCATTCGTGTCCTTCTACGTAGCTCTCGCGCGGGCGGCCTCAGCGGTCGCACTCACCGCCGATCATGTTGATCGACCCGAACGTGGGGATGATGTCGGCGATCATCTCGCCCATGATCATCTCCCGACAGGCCTGGAGGTTGAACCAGCACGGCGGCCGGACCCGTACCCGGTATGGCGTGCCGCTCCCGTCGGAGACGATGTAGAACCCGAGCTCGCCGTTGCCGGCCTCCGTGCTCACGTACACGGCGCCCTTGGGCACCTTGATCCCCTCCATCACCAGCTTGAAGTGGGCGATGGTCCCCTCGATGGTGTTGTAGACGTCAGGCTTCTCGGGAAGGACGTAGCGGATGTCCTCCACCATGACCGGGCCGTCATCAGGCATCTGTTCGACCGCCTGACGGATGATCTTCATCGACTGCCGGACCTCCTCGAAACGCACCATGAAGCGGTCGAAGTTGTCGCCATCGTGGCCGACCGGGACATCCCAGTCGAAGCGGTCGTAGAACATGTAGGGCATGGCCTTGCGGACGTCGTAGTCCACGCCGGTGGAGCGAAGGACCGGCCCCGTGCAGCCCATCGCGAGCGCCTGCTCCGGGTCCAGGGCGCCGACCCCCTGGGTGCGGTCGAGGAAGATGCGGTTCTTGAGGAGGAGGGCCTCCGTCTCCTTCACGGCGACGTCCACCTCCGGGAGCACGGCGAGCGTGTGCTCCTTGAGCGTCTCGGTCGGCGGGTGGGCCATTCCGCCGATCCGGCCGAAGCTGTGGGTCAACCGGGCGCCGGTCTCCTCCTCCAGGATGTCCCAGATGAAGTCGCGCACCTTGATCAACCACAGGAACGGCGTGAACGCGCCGAGCTCCATCGCCGTGGCGCCGTTGCAGGTGAGGTGGTCCGAGATCCGGGCCAGCTCCCCCAGGATCGTACGGTAATAGGTGCAGCGCTCGGGCACCTCGAGGCCGATCAGCTTCTCCGCGGCGAGGGAGAAGCCGACATTGTTCAGCATCGGCGAGACGTAGTTGAGCCGGTCCGCGTAGGGGAAGACCTGCGTCCAGGTCCCGCGCTCGCAGGACTTCTCGAAGCCCCGGTGGAGATAGCCGGGCTGGATGTCCACGTCGGTGACCGTCTCGCCGTCCAGCTCGAGCACCATCCGGATGGTGCCGTGCATCGCTGGATGGGACGGCCCCATGTTGAGGCTCATCGGCTCCGAGGGGAGCTCGAGGGTGTTCTCGTCCTCCTGCTCCTCGTAGTAGGGCTCCATCTTAGGCGGTCTCCTCCTCGGCCTCTCCGTCCCCGGTCGGGAGGGCCTTGACGTCTTCGGACCCGCTGCTCAGGGCCGGGCGCTGGCCTACCTGCAGGCCGATCGCGGGCGACACCTGGAGGTCCTCGCCGCGGAGGCGCGCCTCCCAGTCGATGCGGCTCCAGGGCTGACCCATGTCGGGGCCGAAGGGCGGGATCTTGTCGATCCCCGTCACGTCCCGGTAGGCGACGAGCGGCTGGGTGCGTTCGATCGGGTAGTCTTTGCGGAGCGGGTGCCCTTCGAACTCGTCGTACATCAGGATTCGCCTCAGGTCGGGGTGGCCGGCGAAGGGGACGCCGAACATGTCCCAGACCTCCCGCTCGGCCCACCCCGCGCCGGGCCAGATGTCGGTCACCGAAGCCAGGCCCTCGCCGTCCGCCACCCGCGTCGCCAGGCGTACCCGGTGGTTGTGGGCCATCGAGCGAACGGTCAAGAGCACGTCGAAGCGCTCCTCGGGGGCGCGCTCGGGGTAGTCGACGGCCGTGAGATCCAGGAAGTGGTCCATGGCGACCTCCGGGTCCTCCCGAAGGTAGGCAGCGGTGGCCTTGTAATCCTTGGCGGCGACTCGGATCTCGGGGTCGTCGCGCTCCGCGGAGGCGGAGAGGACCTTGTCGCCGAGGGACCGGGCGAGCCGGTCGACCAGCTTCTTGCTCATGGGGCGGCCTCCGGGGCGGGTGTCAGCTGTCCCGACCGTGGGTCTGACGCCCGCGCTCCTCCTGGAGGAGGGCGGCGGCCCGCTCGGCGCCGACCTCCCGCTCGAGGCGGCGGATCGCCTTGGTGCCCTCGACCACGGTCGAGGTGTTCTTCTTCTTCAGCTGGGCGAGGCGCGGCACCTCCCGCGGGGGGACGACCAGCGCGCCCTCGGTGCCCGCCTGGATCTTCTCCTGGAGCAGCATCAGACCGTCGTACACGGCCTCCGGGCGGGGCGGGCAGCCCGGGACGTAGATGTCGACGGGGATGACCTTGTCGATCCCCGGCAGGGTCGCGTAGTTGTCGTAGAAGCCGCCGCAGGAGGCGCAGGTGCCGAAGGCGAGGACCCACTTCGGGTCGGCCATCTGCTCGTAGATCCGCTTGAGGGCGGGGGCCTGGCGCTGGCTGACGGTTCCCACCACCCAGAGCAGGTCCGCCTGCCGTGGGCTGAACCGGGGGGCCTCGGCGCCGAAGCGGGCCATGTCGTAGCGCGGACCGGCGACCGACATGAACTCCATGCCGCAGCAGGCCGTCACGAACGGGTACTGGAACAGGGACCACTTGCGGGCCCACGAGAGCAGGTCGGCGAACCGGGTCGTGACGAAACCCGAGTCCACGCCGCCCATGACTTTCATCTCTCCCATTCGAGAGCTCCCTTCCGCCAGGCGTACACGAGAGTGACGACCAGGACGGTGATGAACAGCATCATTTCGGCGAGCCCGAACCATCCGAGGCCCCGGAACTGGGACGCCCACGGGTAGAGGAACACCGCTTCGATGTCGAAGACCACGAAGAGGATCGCGGTCAGGTAGAACTTCACGCTGAGCCGAACGTGGCGCGCGCCCTCGGTCTCCGACCCCGACTCGTAGGGGATCAGCTTCTCCGGGGTCGGGTTCTTCGGCCCCAGCAGCGAGGTCAGGACGAACATCAGGACCGGGATCGTGACCGCGACCACGAACATCAGGACCACGGGGAGGTAGACAGCCAGCATCGGGGCTCCGGAGCGCCAAGCGTCGAGCGGAGGCGACGCTCGCCTCGCTCGCCCGACGCCCGGTTCTTAGTATCTCCGACCTCGGTGGTCAATGGCCTGCCGGCCGCGGAGACCCGAGAATCCTTAGGTTTTTGGCGTCTCTTGGCCGACCTCGGCCCGAAGCTCGCCGAGCTCCCGCCGCAGCTTCTCGAGCTGCTCCTCGAGGGCGGCGATCCTCGGAAGCTGCCGCTGCTCGGCGGTCACGTCCCGCACCGCCTCGCCCGCGACCCGCCGGACCCGGCCATCGAGGTCGTGCTCGGCGACCCGGCGGAGCACCGGCAGGTCCCGGCGGTCGGCGACGGCGGCGAGCAGCCGCACGGCGGCGGCGCGAACGTTCGGGTCGAACCGGTCGAGCTGGCGCTCCGCCTCCTCGCGCACCGCGCGCAGCGTCGGCCGGTCCTCGGTGGTCTCCCGCACGTCGGCCAGCGCGCTCAGCACCGAGCGCCGGAGCAGGTCGTCCGTGGTCGGCGTCCGCAGGAGCGCGAGCAGCGTCTCCACCGCGGCCGGGTCCCGCAGCGCGGCGAGGCCGTCGACCGCGCCGCTCCGCAGCACCTCGCCCCAGCTCGGCCCGTCCTGGGCCAGTCGGGCCTCGAGGATCGCCCGCGCCTCCGCCCTGCGCGTCCGCCCGAGGGAGCGCCGGAGCTCCGCCTCCACCAGGTAGGACGCATCGCCCCGCTCGATCCACGCCATCAGCCGGGCCGCCGCCGGCCCGGTGCGGAACGCCCCGTAAGCCTTGGCCACGGCGCGGCGGGTGCGCGGCGACGCGTCGCCCTCCCCGAACGCCAGGGCCTCGAACGCGGCCGAGGTTCCGTGCTCGCCGATCGCCTTGGCGGCCTCCGCCCGGACCCCCCAGAACGGGTCCTCGGTCAGCGCGCGCTGGAGCGCCTCGAGCGCCTTCGGCTCCCGGACGTCCGCGAGCGCCCGGGCCGCGAGCCACCGCGCGCGCGCCGGGCGAGCGTCGGCGAGCAGGGCGGTCAGCCATCGCCGGGGGAGCTTGAGCCGCTGGACGCCCGGGACGGTCAGCGCCGGGTCGACGGCGAGGTAGCGCGGCTCCTCGGGGCAAGGCAGCGAGAAGGTCTCCTGCTCGCGCCGCACCCGGAGCCGGTGCTCGACCGCGCCGGCCTCCGTCGCCAGCACCACGGGCAGCGTCACCTCGAACAGGTCGTCGTCGGCGCCGGGGTGGGCCTGGGTCACGGTGACCCGGACGACCCCGTCGCGAGGCTCGGCGGACACCTCGAGGACGGGGTGGCCAGCCCGCTCGATCCACGTCGCGAAGAAGCCCTCGAGGGCCCGCCCCGTCGAATCCTCCAGGCTGTGCAGGAGGTCCCGGGTCTCGACCCCCCGGCCGCGGAACCGTTCGAGGTAGGCCGCCAGCCCCCGCCAGAAGGGCCCGTCCCCGAGCGTGCGGCGGAGGGCGTGCACGATCAGACCGCCCTTCTGGTAGAGGTGCCGGTCGAACACGTCGATCGGCGCGGAAAACGACCGGGTGACGACGGGGCGCGCGTAGCGGGTGCGGTGCTCGGCCAGGTACACGTCGAGGTCCCGCTCGAGGGAGTAGAGGTAGTCGTCCTCGCCGTCGGCGTGCTCGATCCATACGTGCTCGAAGAACGTCGCGAACCCCTCGTTGAGCCAGGCGTGGCTCCAGTGGCGGCAGGTCACGAGGTCGCCGAACCACTGGTGGGCGAGCTCGTGGGCGACCAGCGTGTCCATCTCCGCGTCGAGGGCGGCGCGCTCGTCGAGCAGCGCGCGCTCGAACAGCGTGGTCGCCGACGTGTTCTCCATCCCCCCGAAGATGAAGTCGCTCACGACGACCTGGGCGTACTTCGACCAGGGAAAGGGGGTCTGCAGGCGCTCCGCGAACAGCCGCACCATCTCCGGGGTGCGCCCGAGGGACCGCTCGATCGCTTCGCCGCGGCCCTTCGGCACGTAGTAGGTGAGCGGGAGCCCGTCGACCTCGTCCTCGGCGACGTCGAACTCCCCGACGACGACGGTCACCAGGTAGGCGGGGTGAGCCTGCTCCTGGCGCCACACGAAGCGGGTCCCCTCCGGCGCGGGCCGCTCCTCGACCAGCGCGCCGTTCGACAGCGCGACCATCCCCTCGGGCACCGTGACGGCCACCTCCGTCCGCATCCGCTGGCCCGGGTGGTCCTGGCAGGGGAAGAAGTGGCGCCCGTCCGTGTCCTGGCACTGCGTCCAGACCTGCCGGGGGCGATCCGGGCGAGCCTCGTCCGGACCGACGAAGTAGAGGCCTCGCCGCGGCTGGCACCGGTAGGCGACCTCGACGTCGGCCCGCCCGCCGTCGCCCACGTCGCTGAGGTCGACCTCGAGGCGCTCCCCGTCGTAGCGAAACGCCGCCGGCTCGCGCCCGCCGTCGCGGAGCCGCGTCACGGTCAGGTCGGCGAACTCCACCGCGTCGAGCACGGCCCAGCGGGCGTCCGGGTCGAGGCGCCGAAGAACGAGAGACGCCTTGCCGGCCACCTCGTGGGTCGACCACCGCAGCTCGAGGTCCAGGCGGAGCTCCTCGAGGACGAAGGCCCGAGCGCGGAAGAAGTCGGGCTGGTCGCCCGGGAGCGCGAAGGAGCGGGGCCGACCCGCGTCGGCGCCGCGGGCCCGCAGAGCGCACGCGAATCGATGGGACATCGTGAGGGGTGCCGGGACCGACAGCGGCCCCGCGTTCCGTAGTCAAGGTGATGACGCTCGGCAAGGGCTCGGACCTACAGGCCCCCGGAGCGGCTCCGTTTGCTGGGACCGTGACCGCGCGCCGCACCCTCGCTCTCGTCCTCCTGTCGGGCCTCGGGATGCCTACGCCGGCGCACGCCTACACCACCAAGCACACCGCTCGGGGCGACACGGTCCGATGGACCCAGGCCGAGGTGGAGCTGGTCCTCGACGACAGCCTCCGGAGGGCCCTTCCCCGGGGCGCCGCGGCGGAGGCCCTGGCCCTGGCGGCGGAGGCATGGCGCGGCTTCGGCGGCCCCGACCTCGTGGTCGACGACGCGACGCCGTCGGTCCCGTACCGGACCGGGGACGGCCACCACGGCGTCTACCTCCTCGACGACTGGCCCTTCCAGGAGGGGCTCCTGGCCGTGACGGCGACGACCTACGACGAGAGCACGGGCCGGATCGTCGACGCCGACATCCTCGTCAACGCAGCGCAACGCTTCGCGATGGCCCGGCCCGGGGAGCCCCTCGACCCGGGCGTCTACGACCTCGGCTCGGTGCTCACCCACGAGGCGGGCCACGTGCTGGGCCTCGGGGAGACCGAGGACGACCGGATGGCGACGATGTGGCCCGACATCGGCGCCGGCGACCTCCATCAGCGCACGATCGAAGAGGACGACGCCGCCGGCATCCTCTCGATCTACAGCGACGTCGTCCTCGCCCCGCCCATGGCCGGCTGCACGGGAGCCCGGGTCGCGCGCGGCGGGGTCGGCGCGGGGAGCCTGCTCTGGGTGCTCGCCGCGCTGGCGCTGCTCGCGCTCTGGAATCGCCGACGACGCCCGGGCCGGCACCCTGGCCGAGTCCGGGGCGTTCTGGAATAGTTCCGGGCTCTCGTGGTCTGCGCGGCCCACCGCGCCACCGCACCGGGAGCCTGATGCGCCGCCTGCCCGCCTCCTTCGTCGCCCTCCTCCTCCTTGTCTTCCTCGGCGCCGCCCCGCTGTCCGCCCTCGCCCAGACGGGGGACGAGAGCCCCCGGATCGGCGCCCCCGCACCCGCCCCGATCGTCCCTCGGGGCTGGGCCGACGCGGTCGATGACGCCTTCGGCGCCATCCTGGTGGACCCGATCGCGGCCGTCCTCTACTTCGACCTCATCTTCTGGGACGGACGGGGGAACGAACGGGACCTCCAGCTCCCCTTCATCGTCTTCTGGCTGGTCCTCGGCGCCACCTTCTTCACCTTGCGGATGGCTTTCATCAACGTACGTGGCTTCCGCCACGCGATCGAGATCACCCTCGGGAAGTACGACGATCCGGAGGAGGAAGGGGAGGTCAGCCACTTCCAGGCCCTCTCCTCCGCGCTCAGCGCGACCGTGGGCCTCGGCAACATCGCCGGCGTCGCGATCGCCGTGAGCGTCGGGGGCCCCGGCGCAGTCTTCTGGATGGTGGCGGCCGGCTTCCTCGGGATGACCTCGAAGTTCACGGAGTGCACCCTCGGCCAGATGTACCGACGGGTGGACGAGCGCGGTCGGGTGCTCGGGGGCCCGATGCGCTACCTGAAGGTCGGCCTCGACGACCTCCAGGAGGACCTGAAGGGGAGCCTGACCGAGGCGCGGCTTCGGCGCCTGTTCCCCTTCATCCCCGCCTCGGTCGGGCCCCTGGGGGCCCTCGGGCGCGGGCTCGCCGTGCTGTTCAGCGTGATGTGCATCGGCGGGAGCTTCGGCGGCGGCAACATGTTCCAGGCGAACCAGGCCTTCGCCCAGGCGTCGCGGGTCATCCCCTGGCTCGAGGGGAAGGCCCTGCTGTTCGGGATCGTCCTGGCGGCCCTCGTCGGCATCGTGATCATCGGTGGGATCCGTCGCATCGGACGCGTCGCGGAGACGATCGTCCCCTTCATGTGCGGGATCTACGTGCTCGCGGGCCTCGTGATCCTGGTCGGCAATGCGCCCGCGGTCCCGGCCGCCTTCGGCACGATCGTCGGCAGCGCCTTCACCCTCGAGGCGGGCTTCGGGGGTGTGCTCGGCACGCTGATCACCGGGTTCAAGCGGGCGGCGTTCAGCAACGAGGCCGGGGTCGGCTCGGCGTCGATCGCCCACTCCGCGGCCAGTACCTCGGAGCCCGTCCGGGAGGGGCTCGTCGCGCTGCTCGAGCCCTTCATCGACACCCTCGTCGTGTGCACCATGACCGGTCTCGTGGTCGTGGTGACCGGCGAGTACCTCAACCCGAGCTACGCCGAAGGCGACAGCAACATCGCGGGCGTCTCGATGACATCCGCGGCCTTCGAGAGCGTGCTGCCGTGGTTCCCCTACGTCCTCGCGCTGGCGGTGTTCCTGTTCGCCTTCTCCACGATGGTGAGCTGGAGCTACTACGGCGAGCGAGCCTGGTCCTTCCTCTTCGGGACGGGCACCTCCCTCGTCTACAAGTCGATGTTCCTCGTCTTCGTGGTCCTCGGATCGATCCTGAAGCTCGCCAACGTGACCGACTTCGGCGATCTGATGATCCTGGGGATGGCGCTCCCGAACATCGCGGGCCTGTTCCTCCTGAGCGGCAAAGTGAAAGGGGCCCTCGACGACTACTGGGCACGCTACAGCAGCGGGGCGATGGACGACGCCCTGGCCGCGGCGGAGAGCACCTCGGAGCCGGCCGGGGAGTAGGGAGCCGTCGCGCGGGCGCCCCCCGAACGTCAGTCGTCGTCGGGCGCCCGCAGCCGACGGGCGATGTCCTCGCCGAGGGCCCGGGAGCGCTCCGTCGCCGCCTCCACCGCGTTGATCAGCGTGGTGCGGAGCCCCCCCGCCTCGAGCGTGTGGAGCCCCGCGATCGCCGTGCCGCCGGGGCTCGTGACCATGTCCTTGAGGCGGCCGGGGTGCTCGCCGGTCTCGAGGAGGAGCCGCGCCGAGCCGAGCACGGTCGTGGCGGCCAGGAGCTGGGCGTCGGCCCGATGGAGGCCGACCTTCACCCCCGCGTCCGACAGCGCCTCGATGATCAGGAAGATGTAGGCCGGCCCGGAGCCGCTCAGCCCGGTGACCGCGTCGAGCAGGCTCTCCTCGACCGTCACCGTCCGTCCCACGTGGCCGAAGATCCGGGTCACGAGCGCCAGGTCCTCGTCCGTCGCGTGGCGACCGCCCGCCACCGCCGTCGCGCCGCAGTCCACCAGGGCCGGCGTGTTCGGCATGGTGCGTACCACGCGGGTCCGCACCGGGAGCCGCCCCTCGATCGCGCCGAGGGACACGCCCGCCGCGATCGAGACCACCAGCGCGTCGGGCCGCAGCGCCTGCCCCACCTCGGGGAGCACGCGGTCGAAGACCTGGGGCTTGACGCTCAGGACGACGACGTCGGCGGCCCCCACGGCGTCCGCCAGGTTCGACGTCACCGCGAGCCCGGGGTGCGCCTGGACGAGCTCGTCGAGGCGTTCCTGCCGGATGTCGACCGGGAGCACCTCGGCGGGCCCGCACGCGCCGGACCGGAGGAGGCCCTTGATCAGGGCGCCGGCCATGTTGCCGGCGCCGACGAAGCAGATGGTTCGACCGAGCGTCACGGACCGGCAACCTAGCAGCTCCGTTGACAGGGGGGCGGCGCTCTCCCATGGCGAGGGCGATGGACCCGCTGACCGCGCTCGAGCAGGAGCTCGCCGCCTTCGCCGAGCTCACCGGGCGCGAGACCCTGGCCCGCTGGCGCGCTGACCCCGACGCACGGCCGGCCGCCGCGGTCGCCGCGCGCCGGCCCGACCCTCGGCGATGCCGGGAGCGCCTCGAGGAGGTCGCCGGGCGAGGGGATCTCCCCGAGGAGGACCTGCTGGCCCTCGTCCGTCAGCTCCGGCGGGCGCTGACCGCGCCGGCCCGGGTCCGGGCGGCAGCGAGGGCGCGCGCCGCGTGGGGCGCGCCCGTGACCTGGGACTCCCGGCCGCTCGCGCCGGCCGCGCTGGTCGGGACACTGCTGGCGACCGACGCCGGGGACCGGCGGCGCGACCAGGCCATGGCCCTCGACCCCTTCTACGACCGGTGGGCCCGGGCGCGCCGGGCTGGCGACGAGGACCTTGCCGAGGCGGCCGAGGAGCTGGCGTGGCTCGGGGCGGACGACGCCGGGCCCGCGGACGTCGCCGAGCAGGCCGAGGCGCTGCTCGCGGCGACCGACGACGCCACGGCCGAGGCCCTCGACCGGGTCGCCCACGGCCGGGGTGAGCTCTCGCGGGCCCTGGACCTGGCGTGGGCCCTGAGGCGCGCGGGGGATGTCGGGCTCGCGCCCTCCGCGCGGTGGCGTCGGGTCGCCGCGCCGCTCGGTCCGCTCGCGCTCGGCGCCGCCCTGAGCCGACGGGTCCGCACGGAGGCGACCCATCGCGACCCGGGCGACCCGGGCGCCATGGTGCTCTCCCTCGGCGACCCGCGCGACGTACGCATCGCCCCGTCGCCGTGGGAGCTGGGCCTGGCCTCCGAGCTGGCCGCGGCCGAGGGGCTCGGGCGGGCGCTCGGCGCGACCCTCGCGCACCCCGCCCTGCCGGATCGACGGGCCCGTCCCGATGCCGCGACGACCGGCCACGCGCTCGGCCTGCTGCTGGCCGGCCTCTACGCCGAGCCGGCCTACCTCCGCGGGGTCCTCGAGCGGGACGAGCGGGACGTCCGCGCCACCCGGGGGGCGGCCGTGGCCCTGCTGCTGCTGAACGCTCGAGCCGAGGCGGCGGCCGCCCGGGTCGCCGGAAGGGAGCCGCGGGCCGAGGCGGCCGCCGAGGCGCTCCGCCGCGCGCTCCTGGTCGACGTCCCCCCGCCGCTGGCGGAGGCCTGGGCGCGCGCACCCCGGGCGCCTCGCCATGCGCGGCTGCGCGCGCTGCGCTGGTTGCCCGCGCTCCAGGTGGCCCTCCGGGAGCGCTGCGACGAGGACTGGTACCGAAACCCGCGGGTGGGGCCGCTGGTGCGCGCGGCCGCCGAACGCGGGGAGACGCTCACGGTCGAGGCGTGGGCCGCGGAGCTCGGGGCGGACGTCGAGGTGACCGCGGCCCGGTGGGCGGAGCTGCTCGCCTGACGCGAGACCGCCGGAGAGGGACGGCGGGCGCGAGGGAGCCTGCTACGTTCCGCGGACCTCATGGCATCCACGACCTACGCCGGCCGCCGGGAGCGCCTGCTCGCGGCGCTCCCGGAGGGCGCGGTCGCCGTGCTCCCGTCCCAGCCCACCGCGCTGCGGAACCACGACGTGGAGCACGCCTACCGCCAGCACTCGGACCTCTTCTACCTGACCGGCCTCGACGAGCCGCAGAGCGTGCTGGTGCTGACGACGGTCCACCCGGAGCACCACGCGGTGCTGTTCCTGCGGGAGCGCAACCCGGAGCGGGAGATGTGGGACGGGGCGAGGGCCGGCGTCGATGGGGCCAAGGGCGACCTCGGCCTCGACGAGGCCTTCCCGATCCACGAGCTCGACAGGCGCCTGCCCGACTACCTCGAGGGCGCGACGACCCTGCTCTACGCCTTCGGCGAGGATCCCGCCTTCGACGTCCGCCTCGGCGCCGCCCTGAGGACCGCCCGGAGCCGCCACCGCAAGGGCAAGGCCTACCCGACCCGGCTGATCGACCCGGCCCTGGTGCTGCACGAGCAGCGCCTGCGCAAGTCCGCGGACGAGCTCCGCACCATGGCCCGAGCAGCGGAGGTCACCCGGGAGGCCCACCTGGCGGCGATGCGCATCGCGCGGCCGGGCCTCCACGAGTACGAGGTGGAGGCCGAGCTCCGGCGGGTGTTCCTGCGCGGCGGAAGCCAGCGGGTGGCCTACGACCCGATCGTGGGCAGCGGCCCCAACGCCACGGTCCTGCACTACCGTCGCAACGACCGGCGCATGGAGGACGGGGACCTCCTGCTGATCGATGCCGGCGCCGAGGTCGACTACTACGCGTGCGACGTGACGCGGACCTTCCCGGTCAACGGCCGCTTCACGGCGGAGCAGCGGGCGATCTACGACCTGGTCCTCGAGGCCCAGACGCGCGCGATCGACGCCGTGCGGCCAGGAGCGACCGTCGAGGACGTACATGACGTCTCGCTGCGGACGATCACCGAGGGCCTGGTCGATCTCGGCCTCGTGGAGGGCCCCGTGGACGACGCGGTCGCGGAGGAGCGCTACAAGACGCTGTTCCCGCACCGCACGAGCCACTGGCTCGGGATGGACGTCCACGACGTCGGCCTCTACTTCGTGGACGGCGAGGCCCGGCCGCTCGAGGCGGGCTTCATCCTGACCGTGGAGCCGGGGGTGTACGTACCCCTCGACGCCGACGTGGAGGAGCGCTGGCGGGGGATCGGCGTCCGGATCGAGGACGACGTCCTGGTCACCGAGGACGGTCACGAGAGCATGACCGCGGCGATCCCGAAGTCCCCCGAGGCGATGGAGAAGCTCGCGCGCGAGCAGCCCTGACGGGCGGCCCCGAGGTCCCGTGCGGCGGGCGCCCGGGGCCGGCCTCGGGCGGCCCCGCCGGGACGGGACCGCGGGGATTGGACTGATCGATCACGGCGATTGGCCTATAGAGGATCTCACGCGGGCCCGACCTTCCTGGACGATTGGCCCTGTCGATCCCGCGCGTCTCGGCGGATTGGCCCTTGAGCGAGGGAGCCAACTGGACCACGACGAGCGCATGCCCGACCTCGGCGTGACGCTGGCCCCGAACCACCGGGATCCCTACTACCGGCAGATCTTCGACCAGCTCGCGGCCCGGATCTCGTCGGGCGCGTTCCCGGAGGGCTACCGCCTGCCGCCGACGCGGGACCTCGCCAGGCACCTCGGCACGCATCGGAACACCGTGGTCCGCGCGTACGGCGAGCTCGAGACGGCGGGGTTCGTCACCAGCGCGGTCGGGCGAGGGACCTTCGTCCGGGGCCTTCGCTCGGGGCCGGCAACGACCCAGGCGCCGGCAGAGCGCGCGCTCCCGTACGCGTCCCTCCTGTCGGAGGCCGTGCGCAACGAGCCGGTCCGTCGGTTCCTGCGCTCGCGGCGGGACCCGGCGCCGCAAGGGGCGATCGACCTGGCGAGCATGCAGCCGCCGTCCGAGCTGCTCCCGGTCGGCCCCTACCGCCGGTGCCTGGAGCACGTGCTCCGGACCCGGCCGGAGCGCGTGCTCGGCTACGCGCCGAAGGAGGGCCTCGGCGCGCTGCGCCGGCAGATCGCGCGCGACCTCGCGCGCCGCGGGGTCCCGGCCCCGGCCGAGGACGTCGTGGTCACGACCGGCTCCCAGCAGGCCCTCGACCTGGTCGCGCGAGCGCTCCTCGATCCGGGCGACGTGGTGCTGAGCCATGTCGCGACCTACTCCGGCGCCCTCCAGGTCTTCGCGGCCAACCGCGCTCACGTCGTCGGGGTGCCGGAGGACGAGCACGGTCCGAGGCTCGATGCGCTGCACCGCCTGGGCGCGCGGCGCCCGAAGCTGCTCTACCTGATGCCGAACCACGCCAACCCCACCGGGGCATGCATCGGCCGCCAGCGCCGGGCGGCGGTGCTCGCGTGGGCGCGGGACGCGCAGGTCGCCGTGGTCGAGGACGACTACGCGGCGGACCTCGAGCTCGAGGGGGCGCCGATCCCGCCCGCGCTCCGCGCCATGGACGCGGACGTCATCCACGTCGGGTCCTTCAGCAAGCGCCTCATCCCGGCGCTCCGGATCGGCTACGTCGTCAGCCCGCCGCCGCTCCGCGACCACCTGGTGGGGCTCAAGCACGCGACCGATCTGTGCTCGTCGGCGGTCCAGCAGCTCGCGCTGGCCGAGCTCCTCGACCGCGGCTACCTCGTCGCCCACCTCAACCGGATCCAGCCGGCGTACCGGGCACGTCGAGACGCTCTGCGCGACGGGCTGCGGGCCCACCTGCCGCCCTCGGTGCGATGGTCGACGCCGCTGCGGGGGCTGTCCATGTGGCTCGAGCTGCCGGACGACGTCGACCCGGTCCGCGTCGCCGAGGAGGCGCGCAAGCGGCGCGTGCTCTGCGGTGCGGCCCACCACTACGCGACGGAGGAGCCGGCGCCGGCCGGGGTCCGGGTCACGTTCTGCGCGGAGCCGCCGGAGCGCCTCGTCGAGGGCGCGAAGAGGGTCGCGGAGGCGCTCCGGGCGGTCGTCGAGAGCGATCGCTCGGGCCCCGTCGTCGACGTCGTGTAGCGAGGAGGATGCGGTGAAGGAGAGCACCTGGACGACGAAGCGCGGCCTCGCGGAGATGCTCCGCGGCGGCGTCATCATGGATGTCGTGGACCCGGAGCAGGCCCGGGTCGCGGAGGACGCGGGGGCGGTGGCGGTGATGGCTCTCGAGCGCGTTCCGGCCCGGATCCGGGCCGAGGGCGGAGTGGCGCGGGCGGCCGACCCGTCCCGGATCCGCGCGATCCAGGCCGCCGTGAGCATCCCCGTGATGGCGAAGTGCCGCATCGGCCACAGCGCCGAGGCCCGGATGCTCGAGGCGCTCGACGTCGACTTCATCGACGAGTCGGAGGTGCTGACGCCCGCCGACCTCGAACACCCCATCGACAAGCGCGCCTTCGCGGTGCCCTTCGTCTGCGGCTGCGTCAGCCTCGGGGAGGCGCTGCGGCGCATCGCCGAGGGCGCCGCGCTGATCCGGACCAAGGGGGAGGCCGGCACCGGCGACGTCAGCCAGGCGGTCCGCCACCTCCGGCGGGTCGCCACCGAGATCGCCCGGCTCGCTTCGGCGAGCCCGCAGGAGCTCGTCGCGCTGTCGCGAGAGCTCGGCGCGCCGCTGGCGGAGGTGCGCCAGGTGGCCGAGACGGGCCGGCTCCCGGTTCCTCGGTTCGCCGCCGGCGGCATCGCCACCCCCGCCGACGCTGCGCTGTGCCGCGCGCTCGGGGCCGACGCCGTGTTCGTGGGCAGCGGCATCTTCCTGTCGGAGGACCCCCCGCGGCGAGCCCGGGCGATCGTCATGGCGACGACCCACTTCGAGGACGCCGCGCGGCTGGCCGAGCTCTCCGCCGGCCTCGGTGAGGCGATGCGCGGCACCGACGCGGCCCGGCTCGCCGATGGCGAGCGCCTCGCCCCCCGGGGAGCGTAGAGCGCCGATGCGGGTCGGCGTCCTCGCGCTCCAGGGGGGCGTCGCCCCGCACCTCGAGCGCCTGGCAGCCCTCGGGCACGAGGCTCGCGCCGTGCGCCGGGCCGCGCAGATCGAGCGGCTGGACGGGCTGGTCCTGCCCGGGGGCGAGAGCACGGCTCAGCTCCACCTGCTGGCCGACGACCTCGCCCGCGCGGTCGATCGCCACGTCGCGAGCGGCCGCCCGGTGCTCGCCACCTGCGCGGGGGTCATCGTCGCCGCCCGCCGGGGCTGGCTCGATGTCGACGTGATCCGCAACGCCTACGGCCGCCAGCAGCGGAGCGCCGAGGCGGAGGCGGAGGACGGTACGCCGCTCGTCCTCATCCGGGCCCCCAGAATCCTCCGGACGGGGCCCGGGGTGGAGGTGAGGCTCCGCTTCGGTGGCGCTCCGGTGCTGGTGCAGCAGGGGGCCGTGGTCGGAGCGACGTTTCACCCGGAGCTGACGTCGAGCCTTCGGGTGCACGCCGAGACCTTCGCGGACACGGGCTCCGGTGCCCGAGGAGGGGGTGGAGAGCCCCGCGGTTCCGGCGCGGTCCGCGACGCGCACCCCCCTCGAGGCCTACGCTAGCCACCCGGTGGAGGCGTCGTCGAGGGCAGGCGCACGCCGAACAGCTGCTCCGCATTGCGGTGGTACAGCTGCTCGAGGACGTCCCGCGGCAGCGCGATCCCGTCGATCGTCCAGCGCCCCTGGATCGGCGTGGGATGCGCGAACGCGCGGTCGGCCGTCTCGAAGTAGCGCCAGTGCGCGTCGAAGAACGGGCCGACGCGGGAGGCCGGGTCGGGCCGCTCCCCCGCCGACCCCAGCACGTACTCCCCGCCGGAGCCCATCTGGAAGTCGGTGCCGAACAGGATCCGGTCCGGGTGGCGCAGGAACACCTCCCGGGTCTCCGGGTAGCGGCCGATCTCCGGCACGCGGGCCGCGGTGTCGACGTACAGGTTCGGGTAGCGCGCGAGCATCCGCCCCACCCGCTCCGGCTCCTCCGGCGCGTTGCCGAAGTGGGCGCCCAGGAAGCGGGTCTCGGGGTGGCGGGCGACCCGCGCCTCGAACTGGGCGAACAGCTCCTCCCAGCTCGGCCACTCCCCACCGTCGGGGCGTGGGCCGTAGAAGCTCCACCCGGGGTGGGCGCTGAGCTCGTCGTAGCGCTCGTTCTCCGGGGTCGGCGGCCGGAAGAACGCCTGGGGGTCGCCGGTGTGGATCAGGACCGGGAGGCGGAGCCGACCGGCCTCCTCGAACGCCGGGTCGAGGCGCGGGTCGTCCGCGCGCAGCAGGGACCCGTCCGAGAGGCGGTAGCCGAGGCCCAGGGCCTTGAAGATCTTGAGCCCCACCGCCCCGGCGTCCCGGCACTCGCGCAGGGCGACGCGAACGTAGGCCGCGAAGCCCGGGCTCTCCGCCGCGCTCCAGTCGAGGTGGCAGTAGGGCGGCAGCCGCCCTCCCACCCCGCGGGAGGCGGCCGCGCTCGCGTCGAGGCGGTCCCCTGGGTGCCCGCCCGACGCGTTGAGCGCCATCTCGATGCCGTGGGCGCGAAGGACCCGGATGGCATCCGCGGCGCGGTCGGGCGGCAGGTGGACGTGCACGTCGATCTTCGGGATCTCCGCGTAGCGGGGCCGCCGCAGACGAGCCGTGGCCTCCTCGCCTCCGTCGAGGCGCACGCCAAAGCCCCGGGCCCAGAGCACCCCCGCCCCGACCAGGCCGGCCGCCCCGAGGAGGGCGAGGCCGGCGCGCCACCGCGCGCTCGTGCTCATCTCCGCCCTCCCTCCGGGCCTACCCGCTGGCGCGAAGCAGCCGCTTGACCTCGGACGCCAGGCCGAGGAGGTCGAAGGGCTTCTGGAGGAAGCCCGCGTTGGGATCGTCCTCGACGATCGCCTCGAGGCGGCCCGCCGGGTAGCCACTGACGAACAGGACCGGGAGCATCGGGTGCTGGGGGCGAAGGTCCCGGTAGAGCTCGTCGCCGCTCATCTGCGGCATGACGACGTCGAGCACGACGAGGTCCGGGACGGCCCCCGCGCGGATGCGCTCCCCGGCCTCCGCGGCGCTCCCGGCGGTGGTCGGCACCGCGCCGAGGAGCTTGAAGAGACGCGCGGTCGCCGCCCGAACCGCCGGCTCGTCATCGACGACCAGCACGCTCCGGAGCTCCGGGGTGGCCATCCGGCGCCGCTCGTCCACGGCCGGCTCCGTGCTGGCGCTGATCGGGAGGGTCACGACGAAGCGCGCCCCGCCGCCCGGGACGTCCGTGACGTCGATCTCGCCGTCCCACTGCCCGACGACCAGCGAGTGCACCACGGCGAGGCCGAGCCCGGCCCCTCCGCCCGGCGGCTTCGTCGTGAAGAACGGATCGAAGATCTGCTTGCGGAGCGACGTGGGCACCCCCTCCCCGTCGTCGTCCACGAAGAGCTCCACCACCCCGACGGAGGGGTTCGGCCGGACCGAGACCCGCACGGTGCCGCTGCCCCCGACGGCGTCGCGCGCATTCAGGACGAGGTTGAGCACCGCCTGCTGGAGCTGGGAGGCCTCCGCGTCGACGATGCACGGCCCCTCCGGCAGGTCGAGCTCGAGGCGCAGGCCGCGCTGCCGCTCCGCGACGAGGAGCCCCGCCACGGCCTCCACCGCCTCCACGAGGTCGGCGTGACGCTCCTTCGTCGGGCTCGCGCCGCGGGCGAAGGTGCTGATGCGCTGGGTGAGGTTCGCGCCCCGGCGCGCCGCGTCCTGCATCTGCTCGATCGCATCCCTCAGGTCGACGTCGTCGCCGAGGCGCGCCCCGAGGTAGGCGGTGTTGCTGAGGATCACGCCGAGCAGGTTGTTGAACTCGTGGGCCATGCCACCCGCGAGGGACTCCAGGGCTTGCAGGCGCTCGGCGCGGAGCATCCGCGCGTCGAGCTGGCCCGCCACGGAGCTGGGGCGGTAGACCGCGACCCTGCCCTCGAAGGCTCCGGTCGGGTCGAGGAGGCCACGCATCACGACGTCGAGCTCGAGGGAGCTCCCGTCCCGATCCCGGTGGATCACGCGGCCGACCCAGCCGTGAGCGTCCACCATGTTGCCCGTGGTGCGCGCGCCGACCGCGACCTCGGTCTCCTCCTCGACGAGGGCGGCGAAGGACCGCCCCGTCGCCTCCTCCACGCTCCAGCCGTAGAGGCGCTCGGCCCCGGGGTTCCAGGCCACGACATGCCCATGCCGGTCGGTCACGACGACGGCGTCGCCGATCGCGTCGAAGATGCCGCGCAGCCAGCGCTCGAGCTCCGAGCGCTCGGCGAGCAGCTCCGCCTCGAGCAGCCGGTCCTCGACCAGCAGCCCGATCCGGTCCGGGCGGCCCTCGGCGTCGAAGACGGGAAACACGGTGACGCGGTGGGCGCTCTCCAGCTCCTCGGCGTCGCCCGCCCCGAGCGTGCGGACCTCTCCGCCGCGCGCCGCCTCGAGAGCCGAGCTGAGGTGAGGCCAGGCGCGACCGAGCGCGGAGGCGAGGTCCCGGCCCGTCTGGAACTCACCCTCCAGCATCGACTCCGCGGCCGCGTTCCAGTCCTTGAGGCGCTCGTTGCGGTCGAGGATCAGGACGCCGAGGGGCATCTCCTCGACGGCCCGCCGCATCCACGCGTCCGCTTGCTCGCCCCCCAGGCTGCGGAGGTCCCGCACGGAGCAGGTGAGGCTGCCGCCCGGGTCATGGCCGACGACCGCGACGAAGGCGGCCACCGGAGGAGCGCGCCGCGGCCGGAGCTGGACCAGGCCAGCCGCGCCCGCGCCGCGCCGGGCCCGCTCGAGGAGGGCCTCGGCGGTCTCCCAGTCCGAGGGCACGATCAGGTCGAGGAACGGCGTGTCGAGCAGATCGGTCTCGGACAGCCCCAGGAGGCGCGCGGCCGGGGGGTTCACCTGGAGCACCACGTGGGGAGGCCGGGAGGCCAGCGTCACGCGGCCATCGAAGGTGGCGCGATGGAGGACCCGCTGGGCCTCGAGCTCGGCGAGCACCTCGTTCAGACGCTCCGACAGGCGCCGCAACGCGTCCGGGGTGGAGTCCGGTACAGGAGTCGCCACGTGCCCGGAAAGTAGCGCAGATCCGGGCAGATCGGTAACTCGGCGGGGTCAGGCTTTGACCCACCCGTCCGGGCCGCTCCGGGCTCTCCCGTCGCGCTCGAGCTTGATGAGGTGGGCCTCGGTCGAGAGCGCCGCCAGAGGCCACAGCGTCCGGGGGGTATCAGCATAGGCACGCGGCAACAGGTCCGCGGCCCGGGCTGGCCCATCGTGCGCCAGGAGGGCCTCGGCTACCTTCGCTTCGCGGGCCAGACGGTGCGCGATGTAGCGGCGGAGGACCGCGGCGGGGTCGAGCAGCGGCATCCCGTGCGCGGGAAGGAGCATCGACGGTGCTTCGGCCATCATCCGCTCGAGGGACGCGAGGTAGAGGCCCATGTCGCCGTCGCCCGGCTCGACCAGGATCGTCCCGACGCTGGCCACCATGTCCCCGCACAGGAGCGCCCCGGACCGGACGTCGGACAGGCAGAGGTGGCCCGGGGCGTGGCCGGGCGTGAAGAGGCAGCGCACCCGGGCCGGCTCCGGCCCGTCGAGGGTCAGCACATCGCCCTCCTCGAGGGTTTGGGCGACCGCCACGCCGCGCGGGAGACGCGACGCCGTCTCCGGGTGGGCCCAGACCGGCACGTCGAGGCGGGCGGCGAGCGCCCCGAGCGCGCCAACGTGATCCCGGTGGTGGTGGGTCGGCACCAGCGCGACGACGCGCCGCCCCGCCCCTTCGACCTCCCGGACCCAGCGCAGCAGGCGCCCCTGCTCCGCGGCGTCCCACGGCCCCGGCTCCACCAGGAGCAGCTCCCGGGCCCCGATCAGGTACGCGTTGGTGTGCGTCGCGGGCGGCAGCGTCGGGGTCCGGAAGGGCTCGCGCCACAAGCCCGGAGCCACCTCCCAGAGGAGGCTCGGCGCCTCCGGGGAGCCGAGCCTCAGCGCGCCCTCCTCGGGCTCGTCGCCGAGGCGGAGGAGCGCCGAGAGCGTGGGCGTCAGGAGCACGCGGCCCCCCGCCCACGCCTCCCGGAGGCCTGCGGGCGTCGCCCAGCGAGGCGTCGTGCCCGCGAGGAGGTCCGCGTCCGGCCCGCCGTCCGGCGTCACGCTCCCCCGCGGGAGCGCGAGCAGGCGCTCGTCGAGGGTCACGCCGTCCGGCGCCTGCCCCACGCGACGGCCGACGTCGAGGAGGGGAGCCACCCGCCACCGCAGGCCGAGGGTGGCCAGGGCGCGCCGGCCCTCCTCGGGGCCGCCGTCCCGGAACGCGTCCCGGAGCGCGACCCGCTGGTCGGGATCGGTCCCGCCATCGCCCTCGGCCAGCAGGTACCCGGTCTCCTGGAGCAGCCCCCGGAGCGCGGCGGCGCGGGGGTCCTCGCGCCCCTCGGGCTCGACCTCGCCTCCCGGCAGGTCGACGACCGGCGCCCCGGCGCCGGCGCCGAGCGTCCGGTCGACCACGAGGAGCCGTCCGCGCCCGTCGTACCATGCGACCAGCGCCCGTCGCCTCACGCATCCTCGCGGGCGCCGAAGCGGCCGAGGTCCAGGATCAGCAGCTCCCGGCCCTCCGCGCTCGCCGGCGGCGGGAAGGTCGAGGGGTCACGCTCCGGGAGCACCGACGGGCTCCGCCCTTCCGGCGCCTCCCGGGGGTCCGAGAGCGCCCGCAGGCACTCCTTCAGCGCGACCTTGGCCGTCTCGAAGACGCCGACCCCGGACATCGCCACCGCCTCGACCTGGGGCATGCCGTCCGGCACCTGGAGCTCCCTCCGCAGGTCGGGGAGCGAGAGCGCGTCCGGGAGGTCCCGCTTGTTCCACTGCACGACGAGGGGCATGCGGGTCGGGTCGTCCCCCTGGAGGCGGAGGTTGCGCTCGAGGCTCGCGAGGCTCTCCTTGTTGGCCTCGAGGCGCGAGGCCTGGCTATCCGCGACGAAGACGAGGCCATCGACATGCCGAAGCACCAGGCGGCGGGTGTCGTCATGCGCGATCTGCCCTGGCACCGTGCAGAGATGGAGCCGTACCCCGTACTCCTGGAACGTCCCGAGCTGGACCGGCAGCAGGTCGAAGAAGAGCGTGCGCTCGGCGTCGGTCGTCAGGGAGACGAGCTTGCCGCGGCGCTCCTGCCGCGTGCGCTGGTAGATCACCTCGAGGTTGGTCGTCTTCCCGCCCAGGCCCGGGCCGTAGTAGACGATCTTGAGGTGGATCTCGCGGCGGGCGTGGCTGACGAGGGGCATCGGTGGGGGGCGGTCCGGGAGGTCCCGAGAAGGCAGGTCGGCTGGGCCCGCGGGCCCGGGTGTACCGACCGGTCGCCGGCGGGGGGCGAGGGCTCGGGACACGTCAGCATGGCGCGATTCGGCGCGCCTTGCCGCGAGCGATTCGACCCGCTAGGACCTTTCGCTCCCTGCCGATGCGGCGCAAGGCCGCCGTCTTCCCGAGGCCCCCGCTCTGGCTGCCCCCCACGCCCCCCTCAGGCTCTGGTCCACCTGGGCGGCGCGGGGCGCGCTGTGCTCGCTCATCCTCGGCCTGGGCACCGTGGGCTGCGGGCCCCTCAGCCAGGCCGAGGCGGACGAGGCGTACCGGCGGATCCAGGTCGCAGAGGCGCGCGTGGCCCACGGGCTCGCCGCCGTGGAGCGCTGCGAGCCCGGTTCCGCGTGCCCGGCGTCCGAGGAGGTCTGCGCCGGGGCCGACGAGGTGTGCCGGCAGGCCCAGCGTGTCCACGAAGCGGACGCCCGGGAACGCTGTGAGGCGGCGCGCCGGAGCTGCGCGGGGGTCGAGCGATGAGCGCCGCGGGCCTGCCCTCGGGCGACGCGGACGAGGCGGCCTGGGTCGACCGGGCCCGTCGAGTGCTGCAGGCCGGTGAGCCCTCGGACGTCGACCGGCTCCTCGAGGGCCATCCCCCCGCCGTGGCGCAGGAGGTCACCGCCCTCGCCATCGCGCCGCTCCTCGCCGCGATCGCCTGGGCCGGTGCGGTGCTGCGGGAGGTGATGATCGGGAGCCCGGTCGACCCGATCGCGGTCGTCCTCCGGGTGGTGGCGCTCGGCTTCACGGTCCGTACCGTGGTGCTCGTCGCGCGCTTCCTGCCCCGCCTCGCGGTGCTGCTGTGGAGCGGTCGCTACCGGCTGGTGCTGACCCCGGAGGGTCTCCTCCTGTCGACGCCCCGCGGCGAGCGCGCGGTGCCGAAGGGCACCGTGGTCGGGGTCGCCGAGGGGGGCGACCCGCGGGCGAGCTGGCGGCCGGTCCACGTCGTGCTGAGCGGCCCCGGGACCCACCTCACGCTCCCGCCCGTGTTCGACGACTCCCCCGGCCTCCTGGCGGAGCGGCTCCAGCGGTGGCTCGGCGCGCCACCGGAGGTGGACGACGGGCCCTGGCCGACGCCCTACGACCGGCCGATCGAGGTCTACGACGAGGCGGTGCGCGGGCGGCCGCCGCCCGGGTCGCGGCTGATCCGCCACGGGCGCGGATGGATGCGCACCGGGCCTGTCTTCCCCCTCCTGGTGGCGGCGGTGGTGGTGGAGAGCCTCGTCCGCCTCGGACCCGAGGGCTGGTCCGTGATCGACCCGCGCATCTTCGGGAGCCTGGCGCTGGTGATGATCGCCATCCCGGCCGTCTGGTACGGGCGCGAGCGGCGCGACGTCGCGCACCAGGGCGGCGCCTCGATGCTTCTCACGCCCGCCGAGGTGCTGATCCGGACGCCGAAGGGCGTGATCCGCTCCCGCTGGGCCGACCTGGCCCGGGTGTCGATCGACCAGCGCCGCCGCTGGTCCGTCCTCGAGGGACCGCACACCGCGCGCACGCTGGTCCTCGCGCGGGGTGGGGCCCCGACGATCCGCTACCAGGAGAGCTACCTCGGCGTCCCCGCGGAGGTCGCGATGATCCTGCTCCAGGCCTACCAGCGGCGTCGCCTCCCCGAGGGCCCGACCGTGGGCGTCGACGGGCCCCGCCCCTCCTGAACCCCGTCGCGCTCCGAGCCTTTCTCGGCTGCCGAACGACTCGGCGCTCGAGCGGGACCTCCGCGCCCGTCGTGCACGCTCCCTCCTACCCGTCGACGACGCGCGGGTCCCCGTCCCCCGCGGGGGGCGCCACGCCGAGCTCCTCGGCCGCGAACCGGTCCCGTAGGCGCCGCAGCCCCCGGCGCAGCACGGCGCCGAGCGCGAGCTCGAGGGGGCGGCTTGCGCCGGGCACGACCGTATCGAGCAGGACATCCCAGCGGACGGTCGACCCGGTCCGGCCCCAGGCCTCGACGACGACCTCGCCCCGGTGGAACCGGAGGAGCCCCGCGTCCCCGCGGACCACGCGGTAGACGAGGCGCCGCGGCGCGTCAGCGTACGTGATCTCCTCGTCGAGGACGACGGGCCCGAGGTGCAAGCGGCGCACCGTCCCGACGCCCCCGTCGCCGCGGAGGACCGTCACCTTTGCGCCGAGCCACGCGCTCATCCCTTCGTGGTCGACGAGAGCCTCGAACAGCGTCCCCGGCGGGACCGCGAACCGCTCGACGACGGCGATGTGAGCCTGCGCCACCGGTGCCCCGGCCTAGGCCGGCTCGGTCCACGAGAGGTCGGTGATCTCGTAGATCCGGGCGCCACCCGGCGCCTGGACCGTCACCTCGTCCCCGGCCTCGCGGTTGATCAGAGCGCGCGCGAGGGGCGACGTCACGCTGATCGTGCCCTTGTCGATGTCCGACTCGTCGGCGCCGACGATCCGGTAGGTCATCTCCTTGCCGCTGTCGGTGTCCTCGAGGGTCACCCAGGCACCGAAGGCGACCCGGTCGCCGCTCAGCTTCTTCGTGTCGATGACGTCGGCTCGCGTGAGCTTGTCCTCGAGCTCCGCGATCCGGGCCTCGATCAGCCCCTGCTTGTCCTTCGCCGCGTGATACTCGGCGTTCTCCCGGAGGTCGCCGTGCTCGCGGGCGACGCCGATCTCCTTCGAGATCGCGTGGCGCTCCACCGACTTGAGGTGGTGGAGCTCCGCCTTCATCGCCGCGTGGCCCTCCGGCGTCATCGGAAGCTTGTCCATCGGAGATCAGTTAGCAGGCGACGACGCGCACCATCAAGGCGAGACCGGGTCCGCCGCGCACCCGGGCCGATGGCGGCCTCCCCCGCCGGACGCGGGCGTCATCGGTCGCCGGGAGGCGCGGTCCTCGGCCGGCTCAGATCGGCGTGGTACTCCTGGAGGGACCGTACCGTCAGGGGCTCGGCCCGCCGGGCCTCGATCGCCCCGACCGCCGCCGTCGCGGCGGCGATCGTGGTGAAGTAGGGGACTCCGGCAAGCAGCGTGGCGCGGCGAAGGGAGAAGCTGTCCCGGATCGCCTTCGCGCCCTGGGTGGTGTTGATCACCATGGCGATCTCACCGTTCCGGAGCCGGTCGACCACGTGGGGGCGGCCCTCGTAGACCTTGTGCACCAGCTCCGCGTCGACGCCGGCGCGCGCGAGCACGTGGCGGGTGCCCCGGGTGGCGACGATCGTGAACCCGAGGCGGGACAGGGATCGGGCGATCTCCGCCGCCGCTGCCTTGTCGTGGTCCCGGACGCTGACGAAGCCCCGACCGGCGTCCGGGAGGCGCTGGCCGGTCGACTGCTGGGCCTTGAGGAAGGCGGTGTCGAAGCGCTGGGCGATGCCCATGACCTCGCCGGTCGACCGCATCTCCGGGCCCAGCAGGATGTCCACGCCCGGGAACTTGGCGAAGGGGAACACGGACTCCTTGACCGCCACGTGCCGCGGCCGCACGTCGTGATCGAGGTCGAGCTCGGCCAGCGTCGCCCCCGCCATGACCTTCGCCGCGACCTGCGCGAGGGGAACCCCGAGCGCCTTGCTGACGAAGGGCACGGTCCGGGAGGCGCGGGGGTTCACCTCGATGACGTAGACCGCGCTGCCCCGGACCGCGAACTGAACGTTCATCAGCCCGACCACGCCGAGCTCGAGGGCCAGGGCCCTCGTGCTCGAGCGGATCGCGGCCAGCACCTCCGGCGGCAGGGCGTGGGCCGGCAGCACCATCGAGGAGTCGCCGGAGTGGACGCCGGCCTCCTCGATGTGCTGCATCAGCCCGGCGATCAGCACGTCCTTGCCGTCCGCCACGCTATCGACGGCCACCTCGATCGCGTCCTCGAGGAACTCGTCGAGGAGGATCGTCGGCGCCGCGTCGTCGTCCACCGCCGCCAGCGCCACGGCGAAGTACCGCGCGAGGTCGGTCGGAGAGTGGACGATCTCCATCGCGCGCCCGCCGAGCACGTAGCTCGGCCGGACGACCAGCGGGTAGCCGATGCGGTCGGCCACCGCGAAGGCCTCGTCCCGGCCCCGCGCGATGCCACCGTCGGGCCGCCTCAGCCCGAGGGACGTCAGCAGCTCGTCGAAGCGCTCCCGGTCCTCGGCCCGGTCGATCGCGTCGGCGCTGGTCCCGAGGATCGGCACCCCGGCCCGGGAGAGGCGCACCGCCAACCGGAGCGGGGTCTGCCCGCCGAACTGGACGATCACGCCCTCGGGCCGCTCGACGTCGACGATGTGAAGGACGTCCTCGAGCGTGAGGGGCTCGAAGTAGAGGCGGTCGGAGGTGTCGAAGTCGGTCGAGACGGTCTCGGGGTTGCAGTTGACCATGATCGTCTCGAAGCCGCGCTCCTTGAGGGCGAACGCGGCGTGGACGCAGCAGTAGTCGAACTCGATGCCCTGCCCGATGCGGTTCGGCCCGCCGCCGAGGATCATGATCTTGCGCCGATCGGTCGGCTCCGCCTCCGACTCGCGCCCCCACGTCGAGTAGAGGTAGGGCGTCCGGGCCTCGAACTCGGCCGCGCACGTGTCGACCCGCGCGTAGATCGGCGCCACGCCGAGCTCCTGTCGGCGAGACCGGACATCGGCGGCGCGGGTGCCGTCCCGCCGGAGCTCGGCGATCTGCCGGTCGCTGAAGCCCATCGCCTTGGCCCGACGCAGGTCGTCGGCCTCGAGGGTCGGCGCGTCCCGCAGGCGCCGCTCCTCGGTGACCAGCTCCTCGAGCTGGGTCAGGAACCAGGGGTCGATCCGCGTCGCGTCGTGGAGCGCCTCGACGCCGAGGCCGAGGCGCAGGCCGTCCGTGACCGTCCACAGGCGGTCCGCCAGGGGCGTCCGGGAGAGGTCGAGCACGGCGTCCCGGAGCTCCTCCCGGGTCGGGGGCGGCAGCTCGACCGCCAGCTCGGGTCCCGTCGGGGGGAGGGGCTCCGGGTTGGCGTCGGGCTCGCTCAGGTCGCGCATCGCCTGCGCGAGGGCCCGGTAGTCCACCTTGTCCTGGAGGGACACCAACCCGGAGCGGCCGATCTCCAAGGAGCGAGCGGCCTTCTGCACCGCCTCCTTGAAGGTGCGCCCGATCGCCATCGCCTCCCCGACGGACTTCATCTGGGTCGTCAGCCGGGGGTCGGCGCCCGGGAACTTCTCGAACGCGAAGCGGGGCATCTTGACGACGACGTAGTCGATCACCGGCTCGAAGGCGGCGCTGGTGCCCGTGATGTCGTTGGTCAGCTCGTCCAGGCGATACCCGACCGCCAGCTTCGCCGCGACCTTGGCGATCGGGTAGCCCGTGGCCTTCGACGCGAGGGCGCTCGACCGGCTCACCCGGGGGTTCATCTCGATCACGACCACGCGGCCGTCGTCGGGGTTGACCGCGAACTGGACGTTCGAGCCGCCCGTCTCCACGCCGATCTCGCGGATCACCGCTCGCGCCGCGTCGCGCAGGCGCTGGTACTCCTTGTCGGGCAGCGTCATCGCGGGGGCGACGGTCACCGAGTCGCCGGTGTGGACCCCCATCGGATCGATGTTCTCGATCGTGCAGATCACGCTGAAGTTGTCGACGTTGTCGCGGATGACCTCGAGCTCGAACTCCTTCCACCCGAGGACGCTCTCCTCGACGAGGCAGGATCCGACGGGGCTCTGGGCGAGGGCCCAGCGCATCTTCGCCTCGAACTCCTCGCGGTTGTACGCGATGCCGCCGCCCGAGCCGCCGAGGGTGAAGGACGGCCGGAGGATGATCGGGAAGCCGAGCTCGTCGACCGCCCGGAACGCTTCCTCGAGGGAGGTGGCGAGGTGGGCGCGGGCCACGCCGAGGCCGATCCGCTCCATCGCCTCCTTGAACAGCTGCCGGTCCTCGGCCTTGCGGATCGCGTCGACCTTCGCGCCGAGCAGCTCGACGCCGAGGCGGTCGAGCGCGCCCGATCCGGCCAGCTCGAGGGCGAGGTTCAGGGTGGTCTGCCCGCCGAGGGTGGGGAGCAGGGCGTCCGGCCGCTCCCGCTCCAGGATCGCTTCGAGCACCTCGGCGTCGAGGGGCTCGACGTAGGTCCGGTCCGCGAACTGCGGGTCGGTCATGATGGTGGCCGGGTTCGAGTTGACCAGCACCACCTCGTAGCCCTCTTCCCGGAGGGCCTTCGCCCCCTGGGTGCCCGAGTAGTCGAACTCGCACGCCTGCCCGATGACGATCGGTCCCGACCCGACGATCACGATCCGGCGGAGGTCGTCCCGGCGGGGCATGGCGCCGGGTCGATTACCAGAGGCCCCCGGGAGCGGCAAGGGCCGACGCGGCCGGCCGCGCGATGCCCGAGGGCCGGCCCAGGGCTCGTCGGGCTCAGGCGCTCAGGGCGCGCACCCGCGCCGACGAGAGGAGCCGCCGCAGGATCTCCCCCCCGCGCTCGTCGATCGCGGTGAGCTCCGCCCAGCGCCCGCCCTCGGGATGGGGAGCGAGCGCGATCTCGAGGCCCGTGGCGCCCAGCGCCCCCCGGAACCGGGCGCCCCACTCGATGACGGCCACGACCTCGGGCATCGCCTCGAGGAGGCCCAGCTCGTCCAGCTCCCGCGCGGAGCTCAGGCGGTAGAGGTCGAGGTGGAGGACCGGCAGGTCCGCGGCGTGCTCGTGGACCAGGGCGAAGGTGGGGCTCGTCACCGGGATCGCCTCGGAGAGCCCGAGGGCGCGAAGGAGGCCCCGGGCGAAGAAGGTCTTGCCGGAGCCGAGGGGGCCCTCGAGCCACACGCGGTCGCCCACCCGGAGCAGCGGGGCGAGGGCGCGGCCGAGGTGGCGAGTCGCGCGGCGGGAGGCGAGGTGAAGACGGGTCATGAGGAACGAGCCCTCGCGTCCAGGGTACGTCGGAGCCGGCAAGGGGCTGAGCCCGGGAGAGGACGTGGGCGACCGGCGGCCTCGGATCGCCCGACGGCGCCCGGGCCGCATCCGCGCGCCGCCCGAGCGGGCCGAGCCGCCCGAG
>JBHJHB010000115.1:0-3797 GCA_050331215.1 Sandaracinaceae bacterium
CCGTGCTCCGCCCGCCGGCCCCCTCGGTCCGCGCCCTGCCCCCCGTGGACTGCGCCGAGCCCCTCGAGGACTGCGCCCAGCCCCCCGAGGACGGCGCCCAGCCCCCCGAGGACGGCGCGCCCGGCGACGGCGGCCCCGACGGCGGCGCGCCCGCGGCCGAGGGCCCCGCGGTGGTCGTCGACGAGCGGGAGGCGGAGCTCCAGGAAGAGCAGCGCCGCCTCGAGCGGGAGGCGGCGCGGGAGGCGGTCGAGGCGGAGGAGCCCGAACCGGGCCTCTCCCACCGCAACCAGGTCGGCCTCCGCGTCGGGGCGGGCGTCCCCTTCGTGTTCGCCCTGCGCTACACCAACGACGACAGCTGCCGGACCGTCCCCGACGACGAGGACCCCGGCACGTTCTGCAACGGCGTCGGCTCCGCGGTGCTCGACCTCGAGGCGAGCTTCGGCCTCAACGACGGCGTGGAGCTCACGGCGATGGGCCGCCTCGGCCTCGCCGGCGAACAGCCCACCACGAGCAACCTCCTCGCGTTCGGCATCGGCATCCGTGGCTACTCGGACCCCCGCTCGGCCTTCAAGGTGTTCTTCGGCGGCCGGGTCTGGCTCGACGTGACCAACGCGGGCATGGCCCGGGAGTGGCCGGCCGTCGACGCCGGGGTCCGCGGCGAGTTCGGCCTCCAGCTCGACATCGCCCGCTTCCTCGGCGTCTACGCCCAGGGAGGCCTGAACGTGCTGTTCGTCCGGGCCCTCAGCTTCATCGTGGACGTCACGGGCGGCCTCCAGGTGCGCTTCCCTTGAAGGCGCTCCCGGTCGCGCTCGCCGTGGTCGCGCTGGCGAGCTGCTCGGGTCGGCGCGCGCAGCAACCCGAAGAGCCGGAGCCGCCCGCGCGCGAGGCCCAGGCGGCCGCGGCCCCCCGCGGAGCGTCGAGCGGCGAGGCGCCCCGGGACGAGCCGGCGACCTTCGAGCCGGTCGAGGGGGAGCCGGTCCAGCGGAGCCGTCCGCTGATGGGCACCATCTTCCAGGCCACGGTGATCGGCCTCCCGGAGCCGCGGGCCGAGACGCTGATCGCCGCCGCCTTCGACGAGATCGCCCGACTCGAGGGGATCCTGAGCGAGTGGCAGGCGGACAGCGAGGTCTCCGCGATCAACGAGCGGGCCGGCGAGGCGCCGGTGGGGGTTGGCCCCGAGACGCTCCGCGTGGTGCAGGCGGGCCTCGAGGTCTCGCGGTGGACCGACGGCGCCTTCGACCTGTCGTGGGCCGCGCTGAGGGGCCTCTACCTCTTCCAGCCGGGGGAGGAACGCGTCCCCCACCCCGACGAGGTCCAGGCGCGCCTCGCCCACGTGGGCTGGCGCCGGATCGCGCTCGACGAGGAGCGCCGCCAGGTCCGCCTCGCGGACGACGAGATGGCGATCGGCACGGGCGGCATCGCCAAGGGCTATGCCCTCGACCGCGCCGCTGGCGTGCTCCGGGCAGGCGGCGCGCGGTCCTTCATGCTCTTCGGCGGCGGCCAGGTGCAGGTGTACGGCCTTCGCGGCGACCGGCCCTGGCGGGTGGGCATCCAGCATCCGCGCGACGAGACCCGCTACATCGGCTTCCTCGAGGCGACCCGGGGCTCGATCAGCACGAGCGGGGACTACGAGCACGCCTTCGTCGACGACGAGGGCACGCACTGGCACCACATCATCGACCTGGCGACCGGCCTGCCCGCCCGGCGCTCGGTGCAGGTGACGCTCCTCGCGCCGGAGGGCATCTACGCCGACGCGCTGTCGACGGGCTGCTTCATCCTCGGGCCCGAGCGGTGCGTGGCGATGCTCGCGGAGCTTCCGGGCCCGCCCGAAGCGGTCATCATCGACCCCGAGCTCCGCGTGTGGACCACGCCGGGGACGGACGAGCGCGTCGTCTGGCGCGTCGAGCGCGAGGACGGCCGCCTCCCGGGCGACCCGGCCTACCGCTGACCGCGGGCGAGGAGGTCGGCCCGACGCCGACGTACGTGGACGACGGGGAGGCGCCCGGCGCCGACGGGCCCCGTGGCCCTCAGGCGACCAGCAGCGCGCGCAGGGCGTCGACGCCGGTGACCGGCGCGCTGCAGGTCATGCCCCGGCAGACGTAGGCCGTCGCCCGCCCCTCCACCTGCCGGCGCCCCTCGAGGGCGCGACCGACGGCCCCGTCGTTCTCGTCAGCCCCCGGGGCGAGCCGGGCAAGGACCAGGTCCGGCACGTAGGCGCCCCCCCGCGCCGCCGCGGCGAGGGCATCCCCCGCCGGGTCGTCGTCCGCCGCGACCACCACCACCTCGACGGGCCCGTGCACGTAGCGATCGAGGGCCGCGACCAGGTGCCCGTGCCCGAGGGGGTGCTCGACGGCGGCGGCGGCGTAGCGGCGGAGCACGGTCTCGGCGACCCTCCGGTAGGCGTCTTCGCCGGTCAGGGCGTGGAGACGAAGGAGCGCGTGCGCCATCGACGAGGTGCCGCTCGGCACGGCGTTGTCGCTCGCGTCGGCCGCCCGCACCACGACGTCCTGCGCGCCGCGAGCCGTGAAGTAGAACAGCCCCTCCGCCTCGTCCCAGAACCGCGCGAGCGCCGCGTCGACCAGGGCCCGAGCGAACGCCAACGGGGCGGGCGCCAGCGTGGCCTGCTGCACGTCGAGCGCGGCGCCAGCGAGGTCCGCGTAGTCCTCGAGGAACGCGTCCCCCTTCGCCTCGCCGTCCTTGGCCAGGCGGCGGAGCCCGCCGTCCGCCCAGAGCCGGGCCCGGACCGCGTCGAGCGCGTGCCGCGCCGTCGCGACGAGGCCGGCGTCGCCGAACGCGCCGCCCGCGAGCGCGAAGGCCCCGATCATCAACCCGTTCCAGGTCGCGATGACCTTCTCGTCACGGAACGGCTTGGGGCGCGCCTCCCGCGCCTCGAACAGCGCGCGCCGCGCTCGGCCGAACCTCGCCTCGACCTCCTCGAGGGGTCGCCCGAGCTGCGCGGCGACCGCGGATAGGGGCCGGTTGACGTGGAGGACGCTCGCCCCCTCCTCGCCGGAATGCGGGTCGACGAAGTTCCCGCCCTCGCTGACGCCGAAGGCGAGGGCCGCGACCCGGGCGTCGTCCTCGCCCAGGACCTCGACGAGCTCCTCGGGCCGCCAGACGAAGAACGCCCCCTCGCGCCCATCGCTGTCGGCGTCCTGGGACGAGTAGAACAGCCCCTCCGGGGACCGCATCTCCCGCTCGACGTAGGCGAGCACGCCCCGGGCGGTCTCCCGGTAGGCCTCGTCGCCCGTGGCCCGCCACCCGTCCACGTAGAGCCGGGCCAGGAGCGCGTTGTCGTAGAGCATCCGCTCGAAGTGGGGCACCAGCCAGCGCTCGTCGGTGCTGTAGCGATGGAAGCCGCCGCCGAGCTGATCGTGGATGCCGCCCTGCCGCATCCCGTCCAGGGTCTGGCGGACCCGCTGGAGCATCTCCGGCTCGCCGCGTAGGTGGGCGCGCAGCAGCGCCTCCACGGTCATGGTGCTCGGGAACTTCGGGCGGTCGCCGAAGCCGCCGTGGCGGTCGTCGTAGCGCCGGAGGGCCGCGCGCGCGGCGCGCCGCGCCGCGACGGGGGGAGGCTCGCAGGGGTCCCCCGACGCCGTGGTGACGGTGGCGATCGCGCGGGTCAGCTCGGCCGCGCGCCGGTCGACGTCCGCGCGCCGGCTCCGGTAGGCCTCGCCCCCGGCCAGCAGCACCCGGCGATAGCCGGGCCGGCCGAAGCGGTCCTCCGGCGGGTAGTAGGTCCCGGCGTAGAAGGGCTGGAGGTCGGGCAAGAGAAACACGGTGAGCGGCCACCCACC
>JBHJHB010000116.1:0-2566 GCA_050331215.1 Sandaracinaceae bacterium
CACGTCCTCCTCGCTCGCGCCGGCCGGATGTCGGACGGCGGATCGAAGAGGGTGGCGGGAGACGGCGGCGGAGGACGCCGGCCCTCAGCTCATCGAGCCGCGAACGGTGGGCCTCCCTGCCGCGAAGCGGCTTGGTTCAAGAGGGTTTAGGTGAACTTCCTCGAGGGGTCGCGGAGGGCGTTCATGTTTCCTACCCCCCGACCCGCTGCGCCTGCAGAACATCGACGAGAGCATCCGCGTCCTCCTCGACGTCCAGGGCGGCTGCGAGCGAATCAAGAAGACGCCCTTGCCGCGCGGCTACGGGTTCATCGCCCAGCGCCTGATCCTGACCTTCGCCTTCCTCTTCCCCCTCTGCCTCGCCGCCGAGCTCGGCTGGTGGATCATCCCGATCAACGTATTCGTGGTGTTGAGCTTCGGGCTGATCAGCGAGGCCGGCCGGGTCCTCGAGGACCCCTTCACCATGTTCTGGAACGGCCTGCCGCTCAGCAACATGTCGAGCACCATCGAGGTGAACCTCCTCGAGCGGCTCGGCGAGACCGAGCTGCCCGAGGTGCCGGGGCCGACGGAGTACGGCGTGCTCTACTGTCGGCCGCCTACCCGTCGTTCTCCGAGGCGATCCAGGCGAGGGCCGCCTCGACCACGGTGTCCCGGCCCGCCGCGACGTCCTCCGGCGTGAGCCAGACCTCCTCGTCCGGGGCCACCGGGACGTCGAGTAGGTCCCGGCCGTCCGCCGTCCGCTCGATGCCGGAGACCACCCACATCTGGATACCGAAGTCCGACGCCGGGGGCGGGGGGTTGTAGCCGCGATCGTTGCGGAACGCGCCGGGCGTCGGCAAGCCGAAGACACGCGCGCGAGGGTGGAGGCGGAGCATGTACGCCGCGTGATCGGCCACCCCCCAGCTCTCCGGCCCCACCAGCACGGCGATCGGGCGGTCGTAGAGGGTCGCCTCGTCCGCGTCGATGCGGAGCCCGGGCCACTGACAGGGCCGCAGGTTGGTGCCGACCGGGTCCCGCTCCCAGCACCGGGTGATGACGTCGATGTCCTCGTCGAAGAGCTGGGCCATCGCGCCGCTCATGTTGTCCGGCGACCCGTAGACCACCGTGCGGAGGTCGAGGACCAGCCCGCGGGTGTCCATGAGCGACTCGACGGCCGCGGTGAGGGCCGGCCCCACTCCCGCGTACATGTTGTACACGTACACGTAGCCGATGTCGCCGGGGAGGCGGGCGGCGCTCACGTCCTGGGCCGTGCCTGCCTGGGAATCGGCGACGGGGACCACGTAGGGGAACTCGACCCCCTCGACGGGGAGCTGGCCGGTGCACAGGAGCGGCGAAGCGAACCCGAGCAGGTCCTCGGTCCGCAGGGACTCGGGCGCCGACGCGCCGAACCGCTGCACCTCCACCGTCTCGAAGAGGTGGACGTTGAGGGGGGCCGAGGCCATCCGGGCGAAGTCCTCCGCGTCGGCGTGGCCGTAGGGCCAGCTGCAACGGGGCAGCGGCAAGGCTTCGAGGGCCTCCGCGTTCTCTCGCCACGGGAGCCCGTCGTAGCCGAGGAGCACATCCCCGGGCTCGAGGCCGGCGGGGTTGTCGTCAGCCACTCGGTAGACGAGCAGCCGGTCGTCGGCCAGGGGGGTAACGCAGGCGCCGAGCCAGTCGATGGGGGAGCTGTCCAAGAGGGCGGGGGTCGTGTACCCGTAGACGACGGGCGGGCGCTCCGGGTTGGGCGTCCCGCAGACCGTCGTCTCCGCGAACGCGGTGTGCCGGACCGCGTCGGCCAGCTCGAAGAGCACGGCGGCGAAGGCGCCGTAGCTCTCGGCCGCCTCGTCCTGCGCGCGGAGGGCGTCGTGGGCCTCGTTCCAATCGGGGGACGGATCCTGCAGGTCGGGGTGCACGGACCCGATGATCACCGACGCGTAGTCGAAGATGGCGAGACGCTCCTCGAGGGACGGCGCCTCTCCCCAGGTGGCGTCGACGCGGTCGGCCCACTGCTGCTCGGTGCAGGTCTCGGCCCCGCAGGTCGGCTCGGAACACCCGGCCGCGACGAGCAACGCCGCGACCGCCAACAGGCTCCAGAGCCCTCGGATGAAGGACACTTCGCGAGACGTCATGGCGCACCCCCTCCGCTGAGAAGAATGTTCGCTCGGTAGCCCATTTCGGCCTAACGAACGAGCTAATCACGAGAGTAGGCGCGCTGGTCATCGAAGCAAGACCCTCGTTCGAGGCCCTCCGTGCGAGGTGCCCCGAAGCAGGACCGCTGGACGCCTCAGAGGAAGTCGCAGTTCCGGAAGGACGGGATCCCCGGTACCTCGAGCTCGCCCGAGGGGCGCACCTGACGCCAGTACGCGCGCAGCTCGAGGTAGAGACGGCGGGCCATCGGCACCTGGCGCTGCTTGCCGCCCTTGCTGCCGTGCCGGATGTGAAGGAGTCGACGGCTGCCGTCGATGTCGGTCACCCGGAGGCTGCACGCCTCCGTGACCCGGAGCCCGGCGCCGTAGCAGAGCGTCGCGAGGGTGCGATGGACGGGGCTTTCGAACGCCGCCAAGAGCCGCTCGACCTCCGAGCCGCTGAG
>JBHJHB010000117.1:0-98989 GCA_050331215.1 Sandaracinaceae bacterium
GGGGGGGGTTTGGGCTTGGCCCGGGCGCGGCTGGCGCGGGGTTCGCGGCGCCCGGGGGTCGGCCTTCCGCTCTCCCCCGTGGGCTCCCCCTGTAGGCGGCTGTGGCTCTCTCACTTCGGGGGCGCGGCCGGGCGCCGCGCCCCGGTCCGCACCGTGCTGCGCCTGATCGAGCACGTCCACTCGAGCACCGACCTCCATCCGAACCTCGACGTCGCGCTGACCGCGGTCGCCGGCGCGCTCGGCGGCGGGCCCGACCTGGCCAGCGGGCTGTTCGGCCTCGGCCGCACCGCGGGCTGGATCGCGCACGTGCTCGAGCAACGCCAGAGCGGGGCCTCGCTCCGACCCCGGGCGCGCTACGTGGGGCCCTGACCGCGGCGAGCGATCCGGCCGGTGCGGGCCAGGGGCGCCGATCGCCCGGCGCGCGGGGAGGTGGTCCGCCGGCCTGCAGATGCTCGACGGGGGGTCGGAAGGCGCGCTACTTTTCCGCCGTGGGAAGACGACGGCAGGACCTCGAGGACGGCGCCGCGACGATGCAGCTCGACGGGGTCGCCGATCAGCTGGAGGAGCTGGACCTGCCGCCCGAGCTCGCCGATCGGCTGATCAGCAGGGTGCCCCCCCCGCTGCCGCCGCGTCGGTTCTCGCCGATCGCGTGGGCGGCGGTCATCGCCGTGGTGCTCCTCGCGGCGGGCCTTGGCCTCGGCGCCGGCTACTACCTGCTCGGCTGGTGGCATACCGACACGGCCGCTCCGGCGCCGGCCGAAGAGACCGAGGGCGAGGGCGGCCACGACGTGGTCCGGATCGACGAGGTCGTGATCGACTGACGGCGGCCGACGGGCGGGCCCGGGCTTGCCGGAGCGCCGCCGCGGGCCAATACCCAGGCAACCGTGAGCCGCCCCCTGCCCCCCCGCCTCGGCGTCCGCCCCTGGCAGGCGCTCCTCGGCGTGCTGGTCGGCGGCCTCCTCGCCCAGGTGGCCGGCTTCATGGTCCTGCAGGCGGCGGTGGTCGCGCTCTGGACCTGGCCCGGGGCCGAGCCGCGGGAGCTCGCCTCGGTCGTGCTCGAGGTGACCCAGGACATCGGGCTCCTGGCGCCGGTGATCATCGTGACCGGCGCGACCATGGCCCTCGCCGCCGTGCTCACCGCGGGGCTGTCCAGGGTACCGCTCCGCCGGGCCCTCGGGCTGCATGGCCCGCTCCCGCCCTGGCCGGCGCTGCTCGTCGCTCCGCTCGGCGCGCTCGCGCTGGGACCCACGAGCGATCTGCTGCGTCGGCTCGCCGCCGCGAGCGGCATCCCGAGCCTCGGCACCCTCGACTCCCTCGACGTCCTGGTGCTGTCGGGTCCCCTGTGGCTGACCCTCGCGTCGATGGCGCTGGTGCCGGGGTTCAGCGAGGAGCTGCTGTTCCGCGGGCTGCTCCAGCGCGCCTTCCGACGACCGCTCGTCGCGGTCGCCCTCAGCACGCTGCTCTTCAGCGCCTACCACGCGGACCCGCACCACGTGATCGCGGTGCTGCCCGTGGGGCTGTACCTCGCCTACCTGGGCCAGCGGAGCGGGAGCCTCGCCCTGCCGGTCGTCGCCCACGTCACGAACACCGCCGCGGCGGTCCTCGCGGGCCGCTTCGCCCCGGCCGAGGCGGCGCCGGACACCCTGGGCCTGGGCTTCGCGTGGGTGCCCGGGGGGCTCGTCGTCCTCGTCGCGGTCGTGCTCGTGCTCGAGGTGAGCCTCCGCCGGTCCGCTCGGCATCGGGCCGCCCTGGGCTCCTCCGCGATGGCCGGGGACGAGCTTCACGCCGACCGCAGCGCACGGGTGGTGGTCCACACCGCGGAGATGCCCTGGGCGGAGAGCCCCAGCCCCACGGTGCTCCGCAAGCGCCTCGAGCTCAGCGGGCCGAAGGAGGCCGGGCGGGTGACCTCGGTCGTCCAGTACCTGCCGCTCAGCCGCTTCCCGCGGCACCCCCACCCCGACGGGGAGGAGATCCTGGTCCTCGAGGGCACCTTCAGCGACGATCGGGGGCACCACCCGGCGGGGACCTACCTGGTCAACCCCGAGGGCTTCGCGCACGCGCCCTTCTCCGACGCCGGCTGCGTGCTGTTCGTCAAGCTGCGCCAGCTCCCCGGCCGGGACCGAACCCCCTTACGGGTCGCGGGCGACGAGCTGCCGTGGGCCGCCCACCCCGACCTCCCCGGCGTGCGGCGGCAGCGCCTCTACGAGCACCCCGCCTACCCGGAGCGCGTCGAGCGCTGGTGGCTGGCGCCCGGGGCCGCGCTGCCGACCCGCACCCACCCCGCGGGCTTCGAGCTGTTCGTCCTCGACGGCGACGCGCGCGACGGCGAGACCGCCCTGGCCCGGGGGAGCTGGCTTCGCGTACCCCCGGGAGGGGCGACGGCGCTGGCGAGCGACGGCGGCTGCCTCCTCTACGTGAAGGCGGGACACCTCCCCTGAGCCGCGCCGGCGCCGATCCCGTATGCTGGAGGGGTGCCCTTCCGGGATGAGACGGAGGCCCTGCGCGCGCGGATCCGGGGCCTCGAACGGGACCTGCAGGACGCGGAGCGCACCGCCGAGGAGCTGCGCGCCCGGGCCGAGGAGGCCGACGAGCTCCGGGCCCGGGTCCGGGCGCTCGAGGCCGAGCGGCCCGCGAGCGGGTCCTCGGCCGGTCCCGCCTCGACGGAGGGCCGTCGCTCCACGGCCCGGCGCGCCGCGCGTGGACCCGTGCTGGTCGGCGCGGTCATCGCGGCGGCGGCGGCAGGCGGCGTGGCCTACGGGATCTTCGGCGAGCACCAGCCGGGGCGGGCGCCCCCGACGGCCGGTCCACCGGCCTACGGCCTGGTGGACCTCGACGCGTTTCCGGACCCGCCCCCGCTGGACGCCGAGACGCGGGGCCAGCACGACGCCTCCGCCTTCGACGATGACTGCCGGGGGCACGTGCCGGACGCGCCGACGGTGGTCGTGCGCACCTCCGAGCCTCGGGAGCTCGTGGCGTCCACGACGTCGAGCGAGGACCTGGTGATGGTGCTGCAGGCCGTCGAGGGCAGCGCCGTCCGGTGCGACGACGACTCGGGGGAAGGCCTCAACCCGCACCTCAGCGCGCCCCTCGCGCCGGGCGAGCACCGCGTCTGGATCGGGACCTACGCCGACGGCGCTTCGGCCTCCTTCACGTTGAGCCTGCGGTCCCGGCGGCCGGGCGACCCTCCGCCCCACCTGGAGCGCCAGGCCTCGACGGGAAGCCTCGGGACGTTCGGGCCCCTGACCGCCGAGTCGTACTCCTGGCGCGGCTCGACGTCGGGCGACATCCCGGCGGAGCGGCTTCAGGCCGGCTGCCGCGGCCACCTCCCCGGGCCCCCGACGGCGCTCCTCCACCTGGACTCACCGCGCCGCGTCGTGCTCAGCACGCGATCCCGGAGCGACCTCGTCCTGGCCCTCCTCGACGCCGACGGCCGCGTGCACTGCGACGACGACGGCGCCGGGGATCTGCAGCCCCGCCTCAGCGTACCGTTGGGGGCCGGAGACCACCGGGTCTGGGTCGGCACCTACCACGCATCGGCGACCGGGGACTTCACGCTCGTCGCGGACCCCGGGCCGGAGAGCAGGTAGGCTCGGGCAACCGTACCGTCACGGCGGACGAAGGGACGACCATGGACGAGGGCGCAGGGGCCAACGAAGACCCGGACACCACCCTACCCAACCTCCGCCCTCTGTCGCGGCGCGAGGGTCACCGACGCGCGTGGGACGTGTGCGGTCAGACGAGCGTCGGCGGTCGGCAGCGCAACGAGGACCACTTCCTGGTCGCGGAGCTTCACCGGCTCCTGCGCGTCAAGCAGACCAGCGTCCAGACCGCGACCCAGCAGAACCTCGACGGAGCGGGGACGCTGCTCGTGATCGCGGACGGGATGGGGGGCGAAGGCTCGGGCGACCTCGCCAGCGCGGTGACCGTCGACGGCATCGCCGGGCACGTGCTCCGGAGCATGCCGTGGAAGGCCGGGGTGATCGACGAGGCCCACCGCAAGGAGCTGCTGGAGGGGTTCGGCCAGGCCGCGTGCGCGGTGCAGGCCCGCATGCGCAAGGTCGCCGACCGCAAGCGGGCGAGCCCACGCCTCGGCACCACCCTCACCATGGCCTTCCTGACCCGCGACGAGCTCTACCTCGCCCACGTCGGCGACAGCCGGGCCTACCTGCTGCGCGGCGGAGCCCTCCGCCGCCTGACGCGAGACCACACGCTGGCCGCCCAGGCCGAGGAGCGGGCCCCCGAGGCCGGCGCGGCCTTCGCCCACCTCAGCCACGTGCTGCTCAACGCGATCGGCGGGTCCTCGGACGACGTCCGGGTGGAGAGCCACTGGCTCCACACCCTCGACGGGGACCGGCTCCTCCTCTGCACGGACGGCCTCTACGGGGCCGTCTCGGACGACATGATCGCCGACATCCTGCGTACCTCCGAGCGCGCCAGCCAGGCCTGCCACCGGCTGATCGATACCGCGCTCGCCGAGGAGACCACGGACAACACCACGGTGCTCGTCGCGTTCTGAGCGGGCGGGCGAAGGGCTGCGCGCCCTCAGCGCTGGCGCGACGGGACCCAGGCCGTGGTACGGCCGGCGACCGTGAGGTGCTCGATCGGCTCGCCACGGGCCGTCGTGGCACCCGGGCGCCGGCCCCACCGGCGATGGAAGAGCCAGGTGCGGGGGAAGGCATCGCTCCGGGCGTCGGCCTTCACCGCGGTCCGGACCACGTGCTTCAGCTTCCCGTGGAGGCGCGCGACCTCGTCGTCGCTCAGCGACGGGACGTCGCGCCGCGGGTCGAGGCCCGCCTGGTACAGCACCTCGTCCGCGATCCAGTTGCCCACCCCCGCCGCGAAGGACTGGTCGAGGAGCAGAGCCTTGACGTTGACGCGGCGCCGCGCGAGCAGCGCCCGGAACGCCGGCAGGCGCGGTGGGCTCAGGAGCGGGTCGAAGCCCAGGTCGCGGATCGGCGAGGTCCCCCGCGGGTCGTCCCGGAGCAGCACCCGACCGAGGCGCCGGGCGTTCGTGAAGGCGAGCGCGCGGTCGCCCTCGAGCTCGAGCCGGAGCTTCCAGAATCGGGGCGGCCACGCGCGGTCCTCGCGTGCGGGCCCGTTCTCGAGGGCGAGCGGTCGGTCGCCGGGGGTCCGGAAGGCCCCGCTCATCCCGAAGTGCCACAAGGGGTGCGGTCCCCGCTCGAGCGTGAAGAACAGGTACTTGCCGTGCCGGTGGACGCCCTCGACGCGACGCCCGACGAGCGCCGCCGCGACCGCGGGGCCGTCTCGCTCGGGGAACACCAGGCTGTCCTCGAGGCCCTCGGCAGCGACGATGACCCGGCCGGCGGCGGCCCGCTCCGCGACCCGGCGCCCGTGCTCGACCTCCGGCAGCTCCGGCACCCGCCCGGTATAGGGCGCCCTGGGGCCCGGGGTCCATGGTCCGCCGCGCGGTGTCGCCGAGCCCTCCGCCTGCGCCCGCGGAGAGGCCCGAGCCCGGTCGGAGGCGCGACGATACGCCGCACGGCGCGCGCTTCTCCGGGGTCGCGGATGGACGTAGGACCCTGCCGTGCCCCGGGGAGCTCGCGCCGGCCTCGTCCTCCTGATCGCTGCGGCGTCGCTGCCGTCCCACGCCGAGGCGTGCGCGACCTGCGGCTGCGGCGACCCGACGCTCACGGTGATGGGCAACGGGACGCCCTTCGAGGGCCGCCTGCGCGTGAGCCTCCAGGCCCAGGCGCGAGCGGACCGCTTCGGGCAGAGCGGGGTCGACCGCACGACGATCCGCGAGCTCCAGCTCTCCCTGGCGGCCGCCTACGCGCCGTCGGACCGCCTCGTCCTGTCGGCGCAGCTCCCCCTCGTGCTCCGGTCGGTCGGCTGGGCCAACGGCGCACGCGCGACCACGCTCGGACCGGGAGACCTCGAGCTCACCGGACGCGTGACCGTCTGGCAAGACAGGAGCTTCGCGCCGTCCTTCCTCGTCGGAGGAACGCTCGGGGTGAAGCTCCCCACGTCGCTCGACCACGGCGGACCCACGGGTCGGATCCCGGTCGACGCCCAGAGCGGCACCGGCACCATCGATCCGCTGGCCGGGCTGTTCCTGACCTACCTGGCCGACCCCTGGGCGCTGTTCACGAGCGGCGTCGTGCGGGTACCGCTGGCAGGGCGCTACGAGGAGGAGCCGGGGACCTCGGTGCGGACGACCACCGCGGTCCAGTACCGCGTCGACACCCACGTAACGCTCCGCGGCGCGGTCGACACGCGCTACGACGCCCCCGCGCTCGTGCTCGGTCGGCGGGATCCGTCCACCGAGCACTTCGCGCTCTTCCTGTCGCCGGAGGTGCTCTGGTCGCCGGTCACCGACCTGATCCTCTCGCTCGCGGTCCGCGTCCCGGTCCTCCAGGTCTCGGGCCAGACGCGTCGAGAGAGCCCATACCTCCAGCTGTCGGCGGTGCTCGATGCGTGAGGGGGGCCGGCGCGGCGGGGCGACCCGGGTCCCCCTCGGGCTGGCGGCCCTCCTCGCCTCCCTGCTCGTCCCGGCCGCGCTGCCCGCGTGCGTCCTGGAGCTCCGGGACGGCCTCACGGTGGACGTCGAGGTCGAGGGCCGCACCGAGCGAGCGGTCAGCGCCGACGGGGTGGAGGTCCTCATCGACGAGGCCTGGGTGCGCGTGGCCTCGATCGCCCTCGTCGGGTGCGACGGCGGCCCCGAGGGGGCCCGGCCCGTCCCGCGATCGCCCACCGTGCGGTGGGGTCCGGCCGGGGCACGGGCCCACCACCCAGGCGATGACGGGCGGCTCAGCGAGCGCGCGGTCGCGGTCCCGCTTCACCGCACCTCGGCGCCCACCATGCTGGGACGGCTGCGCCCGCCCCCGGGCGACTACTGCGCCCTCCGCCTGACGATCGTCCCGTCGGACGAGGCCCGAGGGCCCCTCGGGGACCGATCCCTCGTCGTCACGGGGCGCCGGGGGGCCGAACCGCTCCTCGTGGACGGGGTCGGCCAACGTCTCGTCACCCTCCCGTTCCTCGACGACGCGGGCCAACCGGCGGAGCTCGCGCTTGACCTCCCGGGAGCGCCGCCCACGCTTCGGCTGTCCTGGGACCTCGGTCCCGCGTTCGACGGCCAGATCCTCGGCGACCTCGGTCCCGAGGCCCTCGGCCTCGCCTTGATGACCCGCCTGGAGGCCGGCTTGGTCCTCCACCTCCCGCCGGCCTGACGCCACGATGAGCAGCCCGTCCACCCGAGCACTCGTCCTGCCCTGGCTGGTTCAGCTTCGGTGGTGGATGCTGGCAGCCCAGTCCGTCGCGGTGCTCAGCGCCCGTTGGACGGCGGATACGCCCATGGCGGCCGCCCCCGCGCTCGGGCTGCTCGGTCTGTCCACGCTGAGCAACCTGGCCCTCGACCGGGTCCGCCACCGCGTCGGGCCCCAGGTGGTCGGCCCGGTCCTGCTGCTCGACACCGCCCTCCTGACGCTGCTGCTCCACCTGACCGGCGGGCCCCTCAACCCGTTCACGGTGCTGTACCTCGTTCACATCACGCAGGCGGCGATGCTCCTCGGGCCGCGCTGGGTGGCCCCCCTGACCGCGCTGTCGCTGCTCGGGTACGGCACGCTGTTCGCCGTCCGGCCCGTCGATGCGCCCCACCACGCGATGGCTGGCCACCTGCGGGGGATGTGGCTCGCGTTCGCGATCGCGTCCTGCCTGATCGCCGTCTTCGTGTCCCGGCTGACGTCGGTCTTGGCCCGCCGGGAGGCGGAGCTACGGGCCGCCCACCGCCGCACCGACCGGAGCCGCCGGGTGGCGGCGCTGACGAGCCTGGCCGCGAGCGCTGCGCACGAGCTCGGGAGCCCCGTCGGCACGATCGCGCTCGCGGCCGGCGAGCTCGAGGAGGTCCTCACGGCCGAAGGGGCCAGCGGCGAGGCGGTCGAGGACGCCCGCCTGATCCGCGCCGAGGCTCGCCGCTGCCGCGCGATCCTGGACGGCTTGGCCGCTCGCGCGGGCCACGCGCCAGGGGAGAGCCTCTCGACGGTCACCCCCCGCCAGCTCGCCACCCTCGCTCACCGCCGCCTCCCGGCCGCGGACCAGGGGCGCGTGCGGGTCCGGGTAGACGACGACGAGCGGACGAGCGTAGTGCCCCGCGAGGCCCTGCTGCTGGCGATCGGCAACCTGCTCCGCAACGCTCTCGAGGCGACCCCGACCGGGGAGACGGTCGACCTCGACGTCGTCACGTCGGCGTCGGACCTCACGGTCGCGGTGCGCGATCGCGGGGTCGGCATGGAGCCGGAGCTGCTGGGCCGCGCCGCCGACGCGTTCGTGACGACGAAGCGGGGCGGCGAGGGCGCTGGCCTCGGCCTGGGGCTGTTCCTGGTGAGGGCCCTCGCCGATCAGCTCGGGGGCCGGCTCGAGCTGCGCTCCACGGCGGGGGAGGGCACCCTCGCCCGCCTGACCGTCCCCCGCACACCCCAGGCGGAGTCGTCGTGAGCTCGTCCGCCGAGGCGGCGCCGAGCGTTCTCGTGGTCGATGACGACGAGCGCTTCCGGGAGCGCCTGGCCCGGGCGTTCGAGCGCCGCGGATGGGAGGTCCGGCAGGCCGCGTCCGGGGAGCAGGCGCTGGGTCTGGCGGCGGTGGAGCGCCCCGAGCACGTCGTCCTCGATCTGCGGATGGAGGGCATGAGCGGCCTCGAGGTGCTGCGGCGGCTCCATGCCCTCGATCCCGAGAGCACCATCGTCGTCCTGACGGGCTACGGCAGCATCGCCACGGCGCTCGAGGCGGTGCGCCGCGGCGCGGTCCACTACCTCACCAAGCCGGCGGACATCGACGAGATCCTGCAGGCGTTCCAGCGCGGTAGCACCGCGGGTGGGCCGGTGGAGCCGCCCTCGACGGTCCCGAGCCTGGCGCGGGCCGAGTGGGAGCACATCCAGCGCGTCCTGACCGACTGCGACGGCAACATCAGCCGGGCCGCCCGGCTCCTCGGCCTTCACCGCCGAACGCTCCAGCGCAAGCTCGCCAAGTTCCCCGTGCCACGATGAGGGCCGGTCTCGGCGCATCTGGCGTCTCTGCTATCGTCGCCTACCGATGCGCATCCAACGCCTTTCCATCGCGTTCGCCGCGCTCGGTGCGGCCCACTGCGGGGGCGCCACCGCCGCGTCCCCCGCCCGGGAGACGACCCCGACCGAGGAGGGCTCCGACCTCCGGCAGCTCGAGCGCCTCGACCTGAACCGCCTCGCCGTGCGCCGCAACGTGCCGCTCTTCTGGGTGCAGGACGTCGACGAGGACGGGGCCGCCGACCCGGACGAGGTCCGGAGCCTCCTCTTCTATCCCGCCGCCCGGACGTGGGTCGACGGCGAGGAGTTCACCGACGCGTTCCGCGATGCCTACGCGGGGCTCGTGGCGGCCGCGAGCGACCCGGTCCCCAGCGATCCGCGCCGCGCGCTCGTGCGTCAGGAGCTCGATGCCGTCGCACCCCGGATCGTCGACAACGACCTGAGGGCGCTGCCGGACGTCCACCGCCGCTTCGCGGCCAAGATGCTGGAGGTCGCCCACCGGGTCGACGACCTCTACGCCACCCAGACCGGCATGGCGGCGATGGCCGACCGCCTCCCGGAGGAGGACGTCGAGAGCCGCAGCCTCTTCCGGCGCAACTGGGGCGTGCACTGCCGGGGCGCGACCACGGAGGCCGAGGAGGCGTGCTCCGCCCTCGAGGGAGCGCCGGACCAGCCCGTCGACGTCTATCCCGCCGGGATGCAGGAGGAGGACGGGTTCTGCCGCGTCCTCGAGGACCGGGAGGACGCGGAGGCCTTGCTCGGGCCCTTCACCGTGGTCCGCGAGCGGGGGGGCGAGCACGTCGGCGTGCCGTACCACGAGGCCTACGCGGACGCGTCCGCCGCGATCGCCGCCGGTCTACGCGAGGCCGCGGCGATCCTCGACGAGGACCCCGACGAGGTCCCACTCGCCGCCTACCTTCGCGCCGCCGCGGAGGGCTTCACCACCAACGACTGGCTCCCCGCCGACGAGGCGTGGTCGCAGATGAACGCCCTCAACTCCCGCTGGTACGTGCGGGTGGGGCCGGACGAGGTCTACTGGGACCCGTGCAGCCACAAGGCGGGCTATCACCTGACGCTCGCCCTCATCAACCGGGACTCCCTGGACTGGCAGACCCGCCTCACGCCGCTGATGACCCGGATGGAGGACGCGATGGCGGAGGTCAGCGCGGGGACCTACGAGGCGCGGGAGGTGGCCTTCCACCTGCCCGACTTCATCGACATCGTGATCAACGCGGGGGACGACCGGGACCCCTTCGGCGCGACGCTCGGGCAGAGCCTGCCCAACTGGGGACCGGTCCGGAACGAAGGGCGTGGCCGGACCGTCGCGATGACCAACCTCTACCAGGACCTCGACAGCCAGCGGACCCGGCGACAGATGGCGGAGGCGCTCTTCACCGAGGACGCCCTCGCCTACTGGGCCGAGGGCCGGGAGGCCTCGCTGATGAGCACGATCCTCCACGAGGCGACCCACAACCTCGGCCCCCTCAGCGGCTACACCTTCGGGGGGGAGACGCCCGCCGAGGCCTTCGGGGGCGGCCTGGCGTCGATGCTGGAGGAGCTCAAGGCCCAGAGCGGCGCCCTGTTCCTGCTGGCGCTCCTCGGCGAGGGCGGCATCCTCGACGAGACGGCTCGCCGGGAGGCGGCGCTCGACTCGATGGTCTGGGCGATGGGCCACATCAGCCGCGGGATGTACACACCCAGCGGACAGCGGAAGGCCTACAGCCAGCTCGCGGCGATCCAGGTCGGCTTCCTCATGGCCCGGGGGGCGCTCCGCTGGGATCCGACGGCGACCGCCGCCAACGGGACCGACCAGGGCGCCTTCGACATCGAGTACGACGCGTTCCCGGCGGCGGCGCGGGACCTGATGGGCCTCGTGATGCGGATCAAGGCCACCAACGATCGGTCACGGGCGCTCGAGCTGGCGGATCGCTACGTCGACGGCGACGCGGTGCCGCAGGCGATCATCCAGGAGCGCTACCGGCGCTTCCCGCAGGCCAGCTTCGTGTACGCGCTGCGCCTCTGAGGGCCGCGCGTCACGGAGCCGTCTCCCAGGGGTCGCGGCGGGCGGGTAACGCGGCGCGCCCGCCCGTCATATGGGGTTCGCTCCATGGACATCGTGATCATCGGCAACGGGGTGGCGGGCATCGAGGCGGCCCTGACCGTCCGCGAGCGGGAGCCCGCCTGGAACGTGACCATCATCAGCGAGGAGTCCGACCACTTCTTCAGTCGGACCGCGCTGATGTGGGTGTTCAGCGGCCAGCTCAGCCACCGCTGCATCGAGCCCCACGAGCGCGACCTGTACGAGAGGCTGCGCATCCGCCGCGTGAGAGCCCGCGCCATCGGGCTCGATACGGCGAGCAAGCGCGTGCTGATGGCCGGCGACCAGCCCGCCGTGTCCTACGACCGTCTCCTGATCGCCTGCGGCTCCAAGCCCCGGCCAGGCGTCTGGCCGGGGTCGGACCTCGACGGGGTCGGCCACTTCGTGACCCTGCAGGACCTCGAGTGGTTCGAGACCGAGGTGCACGGCGGCCCGCGCCACGGCGGACGTCCGCCGCGGCCCGGGCACCACCTCGCCTTCAGCACGCCCGACTCGCCCTACCGGCCTCGGCCGGAGGTGCGCGGCCGGCGCGGCGGGGCACCCCGCGAGCCCGCCGTGAGCGGCGGCGGCCTGATCGGCATCGAGGCGGTCGAGGTGATGCACGCCGCCGGGCTCCACCCCCGCTTCCTGATCCGGGAGGACTGGTTCTGGCCGATCGCCCTCGAGCCCAGGGAGGGCCGGTGGATCAGCGACCGGATGAGCGACCACGGGGTCCGCGTTCACCTGGACGAGAACGTCAAGGAGCTTCGCGGGAACAGCACCCTCAGCACGCTCGTCACTGACAAGGGCGAGTACGAGTGCGACCTCTGCATCATCGCGATCGGGGTGGTGCCGAACACGGACTGGCTCCGGCCCTCCCCGCAGGGCGAGGGCCCCTACCGGCAGGTCGGCGAGCCCGTGGAGCTCCAGGACCGCAGCGGCGCGATCGTCGTCGACGAGCACCTGTCCACCAGCGTGCCGGACGTGTTCGCGGCCGGCGACTGCGCGGCGGTGCGCTGGTACAACGGCGCGGTCCGGCCCGAGCAGCTCTGGTACACGGCGCGCGATCAGGGCCGGGTGGCCGGCCGGTCCCTGCTCGGCGATCGCCGCGCCAGCTACGATCGAGGCCTCTGGTACAACAGCGCGAAGCTGATGGACATCGAGTACACGACCGCCGGCCTCGTCAACATGAATGTCGAAGAGGAGCGTAACTGGTTCTACGAGGAGAAGGGACCGGTCCGCAGCACGACGCGCGTCGTCCTGAGCGGAGACCGCGTGATCGGCTTCAACCTGCTGGGCAGGCGTTGGAACCACGCGGTGATGCTGCGCTGGATCGAGGAGCGACGGAGCCTCGCGTTCGTGCTCGACCACCTGACGGAGGCGAGCTTCGACACGGAGCTCACGCCGCCCCTCGTCATCCCGGCATCGGCCCGACAGCTGGACCTGCCGGGCGCGGCCCCGAGCGTCATCCCGGACCGGATGCCCCCCCCACCGGTCTGAGGACAACGGAGACATCGATTGGACCTGCAAGGACAGAACGGGCTCGACCGGACGTTCCGGGAGGGCTGGCGCAGCAAGAACGGGACGGCCTGGCTGATCGCCGTCGCCCTGATCCTCTTCTACCTGGACCTCTACTACCTCGCGGACCCGAACCTGGACCTCGGCCTCGAGGCAGGCCTGCGCGGCGCCGTCGGCGCAGCCCCCGCCGACGGCCAGCGGGACGCGATCGGCTGGCTCTTCTATCACACGTCCTACCTCGCCGAGGCCATGGGCCTGCGGAACCGCTGGTTCCTCTACGCGCTGCTCTACACGATCGGCATGGTCGCCGGGGGCATCTACTACCTCCGCCACCACGGCAACGCGCGCTACAACCAGTACCGCATCGCCGTCAACATCGCCGTGCAGGTCAGCCTCGCCTTCTTGCTGCCCTTCGTGATGCCGCTCCTTGCCGGCGCGAGCCCGGGTGATTACTGGAAGTGGGAGTACTTCGCGGCGGCGATCTGGCCGCTCGATTGGTACAAGCTGCGGCCGGACGTCCTGGGCGCCGTGCCCCTGGTCTTCGCGATCACCAGCGTGGTGCTGGCCTTCCTCGTGGCGCCCCTGGCGGCGTTCTTCTTCGGCAAGCGATGGTACTGCAGCTGGGTCTGCGGCTGCGGCGGGCTCGCCAACACCTTCGGCGACCCGTGGCGGCACCTGACGCCGAGCTCCACCGCGTCGTGGCGCTTCGAGAAGATCGCCGTGCACACGGTGATGTTCCTCGCGATCGTCTCCACCGGCCTCCTGGTGGCCGACCAGGTCGGGGGCTGGCGCGGGACCGTCCACGAGGTCGTCGCGGGGAGCTCCCTCTTCTCGATGAAGAGCCTCTACGGGATGATCGTCGGGGCGCTCCTCGCCGGGGTCGTCGGCGTGGGCCTCTACCCCTTGCTCGGCGCCCGCGTCTGGTGCCGCAACTTCTGCCCGATGGCGGCGCTCCTCGGCCTGCAGCAGAAGCTCGGTCGCTTCCGGATCACCGTGAAGCCCGACATGTGCATCAGCTGCGGCAACTGCACGACCTACTGCGAGATGGGCATCGACGTGCGCAGCTACGCGCAGTCGAACGAGAGCTTCACGCGAGCCTCCTGCGTCGGCTGCGGCATGTGCGCCCACGTCTGCCCCCGCGGGGTGCTCAGGCTCGAGAACGTCCGTGACTACCAGGGCGACAAGCGCCGCACGCAGCTCCCCGTCGTCGACCTGTAGGCCCCCCTATCGTCGCCGGCCTTCCCGCCGTGATACCAACCGAGGGTCACGACCCGGGAGAGGACGGCGATGAAGGCATCGGAGTATCTTCAGCGGGATGGCGTCGGGCTCGCGGAGCTCGTGCGGCGCGGCGAGGTCCAGCCGCTGGAGCTCGTGGAGACGGCGCTCTCGGCGATCGACCAGGTCAACCCGGCCCTGAACGCCGTCCTCACGACCCTGGAGGATCAGGCCCGCCAGGAGATCGCCTCCGGGTTGCCCGAGGGCCCCTTCCGCGGGGTGCCCTTCCTGATCAAGGAGCTCGCCCTCCACGCGGAGGGCGTGCCGTGCAACCTCGGCAGCCGGCTCAGCCAGGGCCTCGCCTTCCCCCATGACACGGAGCTGATGACCCGCTTCCGGAAGGCCGGGCTGGTCACCGTCGGCACGACGAACACCCCGGAGCTCGGGTTCAACGCGAACACCGCCCCGGTGCTGTTCGGTCCCACCCGGAATCCCTGGAACCTCGAGCGGAGCCCGGGGGGCTCGAGCGGCGGGTCGGCCGCGGCGGTCGCGGCGGGCATCGTGCCGCTCGCCCACGCGAACGATGGGGGCGGCTCGATCCGCGTGCCGGCGTCGGCCTGTGGGCTGTTCGGGCTGAAGCCGACCCGGGCCCGGACCCCCGCCGGCCCGGACGTCGGGGTCCCGCTCCCCGGGCTCGCCGTCGAGCTGGCCGTGCCCCGCAGCGTCCGGGACGCGGCGGTGCTCCTCGACGCGGTCAGCGGCCCGGATGCGGGGGCGCCCTACTGGGCCGAGGCACCCCACCGGCCCTTCGCCGAGGAGGTGGGCGCCGACGCGGGGTCGATGCGGATCGCCGTGGCCGAGACCCTGCCGGGCCACGGCGAGCCGACGCCCGAGATGAAGGAGGCGCTGGGACGGACGGTCAAGCTCCTCGAGGAGCTCGGGCACCGGGTCGAGCCGGCCGCCCCGACCTACCCCGCCGACGCGGTCACGCTGGCGCTCGTCCGCATCTGGAGCTCGTCGATCGCCTCCCTGATCGAGGTCCTCGCCCAGGCGTGCCGCCGGGCGCCGAGCCACATCACCCTCGAGTCCGCCACCCTCGCGGCGTACCAGCTCGGCAAGCGCCTGAGCGCCCTCGAGCTCGAGCAGGCCTTCGCGATCATGAACCAGCTCTCGCGCGCCATGGGCGCGTTCTTCGCGACCTACGACGTGCTCCTGACGCCGACGCTGACGCGGGACCCGGTCCCGATCGGGGAGCTCAACCAGAACGAGCCGCGGCTGACCGTCGACGCGTGGTGGAGCAAGATCACGAGCTACATCCTCACGCCGATCTGGAACGCGACGGGGCACCCCGCCGCTAGCGTGCCCCTCGAGCAGAGCGCCGAGGGGCTGCCGCTCGGCATGCAGCTCGTGGGACGCTACGCCGACGAGGCGGCGCTCTTGCGCCTCAGCGCGCAGCTCGAGGAGGCGCGCCCGTGGTTCGGCAAGCGGCCTCCGACCTCCTTCCGCGACGGATGAGCCCGGGCGAGGCCGCTGACAACGCGTCGGATGAGGTCTACACCTAGGGAATGATGCTTGCTCGAGCTTCCCTCCCTTCGTCCCTCTTTCCCTCCATCGTGGCGCTCGTCGCCGCTGCTGCCGCCTGCGGGTCCCCGTCCGGCCCCGACGCCGGCGGGGCGCCCGACCTCGGCGCGACGCCGGACGCGGCGATGTCCGACGCCGGGCCGGATGCCGCCGGTCCGGACGCGGGCAGGGCGGACCTCGGCACGACCGATGGCGGTCCGGTCGACGCCGGGCCCTTCGACGCCGGCCCGCGCGACCTGGGCTCGGTCGATGCGGGCGACGCCGGCGGCGACGAGGGCCTCCCCGACCTCGGGGTTCCCCCCACGCTCATCCGCGTCGTGCACGCCTCGCCCGACGCACCGCTCCTCGACGTGCGGGTCCAGGGGAGCGCCTCGCTCCTGGCCGACGACCTCGCCTACGGGGACGCGAGTGCCTACGGGACGGCGATGCCGGGCCCGGTGACGCTGGAGGCCGTGGACGCTAGCACCGGCGGGGTGGTCGCGAGCGAGGACGTGTCCCTGGTCGAAGGCACGGAGGTCACCGTCGTCGTCGCGGGGCTCTTCGGAAGCACCGCGCCGGCGGACGAGCTCCGGCTGCTGGCGCTCGAGGAGGGCTTCGCCGCGCCCGGGCCGGCCGAGGCGCAGGTCCGGGTGGTGCATGCGGGCAGCGACGCGCCCGACGTCGACATCGACGTCGGCCTCGACGGGACCGCGGAGCTGACCGGCCTCGCGCGCTTCGACGCGAGCCCCGCGGCCGGCCTCGGCGTGGACGTCGGCGCGACGCCCCGCCTCGAGGTCGCCGACGGTACGGACCCGGTCTCGACCTTCACCATCGACGGCCTCGTCGCGGGCGACACCGTGTTCGTGATCGCGACGGGCCTGGTCGATCGGCTGCCGCGCCAGGACGACGGCTTCGCGCTCCTCGCGGTGCTTCCGGGCGATACGACGTCCTCGCCGACCGTCTGGGTTCGCCAGGACCCGCGCTTGCACATCCTGCACCTGGCGCTCGACCTCGACACGAGCGGCGGCTCGAGCGCCGAGGACATGGACATCTTCCTCGACGACGAGGAGCTCGTCGCGGCGGCGGACTTCGGCACCTTCGCCGGCCCGTTCCAGCGGGCGCCGCGGACCAGCGGGGCCCTCGACTTCTTCGAGGCCGCACCGGGCCCGATGCGCCCGGCCGGCTCGCCCGACTTCACGGACGGATTCGGCGCGCTCACCCGGGGCGAACGCTACCTCCTCGTCGCGATCGGCATCGGCTCGTCGAGGACCGTCCCCTTCGAGGTCGTGGCGATGCGGCCGGCGATCGAGCGTGACGCGGGGCAGCCGACGCGGCCGCGGGTCATGGCGCTGCACGGCGGCCCCGACGCCAACCCGATGGTACGCCCGTTCCGGGCCGATCCGCCGATCACCGACCCGAGCACCGACTTCACCACCCTGACGGTCCTCGACCCGCTCGCCTACGGGGTGCCGAGCGCGCCGGCTGGCGTGACGCTGGACGAGACCGGCCAGGTCGTCTTCGGCGTCGGCGACGGGGGCAGCTCCACCGTCGACGCCTGGTTCGCGCCCTTCGACTTCAGCGGCGGCTTCGCCCGCTACCTCCTGATCGCAGGGGGCGCGGTGGACGTCATCAACATCGTCAACGGCTTCCCGCCGGTCCAGCTCGTCGTCGTGGAGGTGACCGACGACCACGAGTGGATCGCCACGACGCTCCCCGTCGTGCTGCCCTAGTCCCGTTCCAGGTGAGCTCGCCGGTCGCTGCGGAGCGCTTGCGGGTGGACCGCGGAGGCCGCTCTGGGGCAACCGGCGAGCGCTCCGAGCCGCGGGGGCAGGCAGCCGTCATGGACCCTGGCCTCGGAGCCCGGCCGACGCGCGGGTCGGCGAGGACACCCGGGGTCAGGTCAGGGCAGGCCGGCCCCCGGCACCTCGACCTCGAACGCCTCGACGGTACCCGAGCGGAGCCGCGCGGCCTCCTCGGGCACGTGGGTCGCCGCGCCGACGCTGAAGAGGGTCCGCCGGTCGGGCCCGCCCAGCATGCAGGCGTACGGCGGGGTCCGCGGGGTCCGCGGCTCGGACGGTGCCTGACCCTCGAGCACGCGGTACAGCCGGCCCGAGGTGGTGCACGCGAACCAGACGGCTCCCTCGGCGTCGAGGCAGAGGCCGTCCGGCGTCGCCTCCCCCACGTCCGCCCAGAGCCGGTGGCCGCTCAGGGAGCCGTCCTCCTCGATCCGGAAGGCGCTGATCCGGTGAGCGAAGGTCTCGTTGACGAGCAGCGTCCGGCGGTCCGGGGTGATCCCCATCCCGTTCGGGAACACGACGTCGCGGCTCACCACCCGGGCCTGCCCGTTCGGCTCGACGAGGATCAGCTCCGCGGGGCGGGGCGGCGCCCCGGCATCGACGTCGTAGCCGAAGTTGCCGACGTAGGCGCGGCCCACGTCGTCGACCACCATGTCGTTGCAGTGCCACGACGCCAGGTCGTGCAGGTCGGCGTGGAGCTCGAGGCGACCGTCCGCGATGCGGTGGATGCGTCGCCGCGTCATCCCGACGACCAGGGGCGTCCCGTCCGGGAGCCACCCCAGCCCGCCGGGCCGGTCCTCCATCCCGGTGACCACGCGCTCGGCGCGCCCCTGGAGGTCGACCGTCACGACCTCGTGCGCGTGCTGGTCCGTGAGCCACAGCCGGCCCTCCCGCCACCTCGGCCCCTCCGGAAACGCCAACCCCTCGAGCAGCACCCGGGTCTTCATCCTCACCTCGCTGGTCCTTGGCGCCCGCGCAACGCGCGTCGCCGGCACGTGTAGCTCCTGTTCGCCGCGGACCCTAGACCGGTTCTTGGCCCTCGTTCAGGTGACGTGAAGGGCGCGCGAGGACGCCGGCGGATCGACCGGTGCTGCGCCGGCCAGGAGCCGGGTGGCCGGCTCGCCCGGGCGGTGTCAGGCGCCACGACCCCGCCCGTCGGCCCCCACGAGGGGTGGCCACGTGGGCGTGGGCACGAATCAGGTTCGTCCAAGGTTGGACAGCGGTCTCTCAAACCGTCGGTACGGGTTCGAATCCCGTGCTGGTTTAAAAGGCTTCCGTCGGGACACCCCTCCGGTCTTCGCGCGCCCTCCGCGGCGCGCCGCGCAGGCGTCGCGGTTCACCTCGACGTAACCGCGACCGAGGGAAGGAAGAGGGCGACGGGACGGATACCGGAGGGAAGCCATGACGCAGTCCCCCGCGACGCATCGCACGATCCCCTTCAACGCCCTCGAACCGGCCACGCGCCGACGTCTGGTCGAGAGCATCGCCGGGTCCGGCGCCCCCGCGCCGCTGCTCGCGTCCGGGTCGGCCCGGATCTCGGCGGTGGTCGGCTGGGCCCTCCTCTCGCTCCTCGGCGTCGCGGCCGCGCTCGGCCTCGCGGCGCACGACTTCGGGCAGGTCCACCGCTTCACCCAGCCGCTGTGGCTCATGGCCGCCTACGCCGCGCTGGCGGTCCTGGCCGCCTGGGGCGCGCTTCGGGCGATCCGCGTGCTCGTGCTCGCGCGCCGCCTCCCCTTCGCGCGCGGCAACTACGTCTTCCCGACGGACGTCGTGCTGGCCACGTCGTCGAAGCTCACCATCGTCTCCCTCGGCAGCCTCGCCAAGCTCGACGCGGTGCACCGCTACGTGAACGGCGTCTATCAGCAGACGGAGCTGACGATGCGCTTCGAGGGGCACCGCAGCGTCGTCTTCAGCGTGCGAGGCCGGGACAAGGCCGAGCAGGTGCTCCTCGACCTGCGGGTGGCGCGCATGCGCGTCGCCGAGGCGGTCGAGCGCAGGGACCTCGAGGCGCTCCGGGCCCTCGACGTGTTCTTCGAGGCCCGCGGCACGGAGGCATGGCGCGCCGGCGCCGTCGCGGCGCGGGAGGCCAAGGCCGCGAGCGGGGCGCCGCTCGCGCGTCCGGTCCCGCCCCTGATCGAGCACGCGCTCGCCGTCTCCCTGGCTGCGGTCGTCCTCGCGCCCCCGGCGTGGCTGGCCCGCAACCTGGCGAGCGACCAGGCAGCCTACGCCACGGCGACCGCGCGGGGCTCGGTGGCCGACCTCGAGGCCTACGCCGAGAACGGAGGCTGGCGCGCCGCCCAGGTGATCGCCCACGACCTCCCCGAGGCCGCCTTCCGCGAGGCGCGGCAGTCGGGAACCGTCAGCTCGCTGCGTCGCTTCGTGTCCCGCTACCCGGACAACCCCCACGTGGGGGAGGCGCGGGCCGCGATCCACGAGCGGTTCGTCCAGGTGCGGCGGGACTTCCTGGCCTCGGCGGCCAGCGGCGACCCACGCATGCCGCGCTTCATGGGGCACCTCCTCGACTGGCTGGAGGCGCACGACTCGCCGCCGATCGAGGTGCGCTTCTTCGCACCGAGCGCCGACGCGCTCCGCGCGATCGACCTGAACCTCGGACGCCTCGCGCAGGAGGAGGGGGTCCGCGGCGGCATCGCGCCGGTGTCCGTCCACTTCACGCCGGAGCGGTCCGCCCAGAGGGAGACCTCGATCACGCGGGGCCTACAGCGCGGCTTCGCGGCGGTCTTCCCCGAGGACGTCATGGCGCTGCGCCACGCCGTCCGGACCGCCGAGGCCGAGGCCACCGCGCGCCTCGACCGCCCGACCTTCGACGTGCGCTACGTCCTCCAGCCGAGCGGCGCGGTCTACACCAGCGACCGCAGCCCCCGTGGCTTCGTCGGCATCCACGTCGACTTCGCGATCGTGATGCGCGTCCCGGGCTCCGCCGCGCCGTGGTCGATCGAGGTGCCCGTCGAGCCGCCGGAGCACTTCACCGTCCATCGCTTCGGTGCCGCCCCCGGCACCCACCCGCACCAGGATGGCCTCGTGTACAGCGTGATGGCGGACCGGGCCTTCGCGAACCTGGGCAACGAGCTCGCGCTGCGCTTCTTCCGGCCCGGGACCCCGGCCCACCGGGAGGCCCTCGCGGGCGCCGAGCGAGACCGGGAAGGGGAGCGCAGCCTCCTGCCGCACCTGCCGCCGCTCCCGGGGCCGATGCCGACCCCCGTGGCCTACCCGTCCGGCGGCGCCCCCCCCGGCGGCTGATCTCGAGGCTCGCTGGCGTCGCGCCCGGGCGAGCTCGAGCAGGCTGCTAGGCTACGGCCCCGGTCGCGCTGCGCGACCGGAAGGACGCTATGACCCGCCTCGCCTGCCTCGCCCTGCTGTTGACCGCGGCCTGCGGCTCGAACCTGCACCTCGCCTCCACGCCGTGGCCGCCCTTCGTCGACGAGCCCGGCGAGCCGCGCATCGCGATCGAGATCGTCCGGCGGGCCCTGGTTCGCTCGGGACGCGGCGCAGCGCAGGAGATCGTGCCGAACGGCACGCTCACCGGGGCGCTCCGCGCCGGGACCTACGACGGGACGGCCGCGATCTGGCGCGGCGAGGAACGCGAGCGCTTCCTCCTCTACTCGCGCCCCTACCTCGAGAACCGGATCGTCCTCGTCGGCCGCGCCGGGAGCGACGTCAGCGCCGTGAGCCTCTCGGAGCTCGCGGGCAAGCGCATCGGCATCGTGGAGGGCTACGCCTACGGCGAGATGGTCACGGAGGCCCAGGGGCCGGTCCTCGTCGAGGCGGAGACCGTCACGGAGCACCTGCAGGCGATCATCGACGGCGAGCTCGACTACGCGCTCGTCGACGACCTCGAGGTCCATCACCTCTTCGAGGAGTACCGGGAGCAGGCCCGGGGAGCCTTCGCCGTGGGCACCGTGCCGCTGGCGCGACGCACGCTGCACTTCGCCGTGCGCCGGGACCTCGCCGACGCGGAGCGGATCGTCGCCGACTTCAACCGGGCCGTCCTCGAGATGCTCGGCGACGGCACCTACAACGAGGTGCTGGGGCTCCTCTGGATCCGCACCGACGTCGACCAGGACGGCCGCTACGAGCTGGTCTTCGGCGGCGACCGGGCCGGCGAGGCACCCCCCGAGGACAGCTACGACCTCATGCTCGAGGAGGGCCCCACGGAGCGCCCGCGCGAGCCGGAACGCTTCCGGGTGAACGGGCAGAACTACGACCGCTGGGACGATATCCCCGAGGAGTACCGGACGCCGGGCGAAGACCAGGTTCCCGGCCGGTTCCGGTCCGCTCAGCCCTCTCCGATCCGCGTCCTGGAGTTCTGAGCGTAGACGCCGAGCGGCGGCCCCGCCTCCGGCTCGTCCCATTGAACGCCTTCTCCGGCAGCGGGCACTACCGCCTGACAAGCCGATGCGCTGAGCTGCGCACTCGGCTGTCGGAGAGTGTCCCATGCTCTATCCGGACCAGATTCCCCGCCTTGGCCTGTTTCTTCTCCTCCTGCTCGCCGGCATCTCGCTACTGCTGTTCCTCCGTCCTTCCGTGGCCGGAGGGCAGGAGACGCCCGAGCTGACCCCGCCATCCCTGACCCACTTCGTGGAGGCGGTGGTGGACGCCTCGCTCCTGACGGACGGCGAGGTGGCCGTGGTCCTGGAGCTCGACATCGACGCCGCCGGGGAGGTCACGGAGGTCCGGGTGGTGGAGGGCGCCGGCGAGCCCTTCGACGAGGCGGCAGCGGGCGCGGCCCGGTCCTTCCGCTTCGCGCCGGCTCGCCGGGGCCGCACGCCGATCGCGGCCCGGATCCGCTTCCGCTACGTGTTCAGCCCACCCACGGCGCGGCCGCCGCCCCCCGACGGCCAGCCCGAGGACGCGGCCGCTCCGGCCGCCCCTCCGGGCGAGGAGGTGGCGCCGACCGCGCCGGGTCACACGGCGACGCCGGACCTCGCGGTCCCGGAGGACCCGGGGTTCGGCGCCACGGCCGAGGTGCGGACGCCAGCCCGGGAGGTCCTGCGGCACGACGTCGACCGCGAGGAGGTGGGGCGCCTCGCCGGCGCCCACGGCGACCCGCTGCGGGCCGTGGAGCTCCTCCCGGGGGTCAGCACCACGGCGAGCTCCACGGACGTGATCGTCCGCGGCTCCCACCCGCTCGATACGCAAGTGATGCTGGAAGGAGCTCCCGTTCTCGCCTTCAACCACGTCGGCGGCTACACGAGCTTCTTCAACGCACGCCTCCTCGACCGCGTCGCGCTCTACCCGAGCAACTACTCGGTTCGCTACGGGCGTGCCCTCGGCGCGATCATCGAGGTCACCGTCCGCGACCGCTTCCGCGACGGGGTCCACGGCGGCCTCGCCGTGAACCTCCTCGATGCCTGGGGATACGTCGAGGGCGGGTCCCCCGTCGTCGAAGGCGCAGTGGCGGTGCGCCGGAGCTGGATCGACGCGATCTACGGCGCGGTCTTCGGCGACGAGGCCGTCACCCAGGCCCCGGTCTACGCTGACTACCAGGGGATCCTCCGCTACCGGCCAAACGAGCGCGACACGCTCCGCCTCCTGGTCTACGGCAGCTACGACGAGATCGGGCTCGACTTCGAGGACCCGGCCGGCGCCCCCCAGATCCAGGGGCGGATCTTCAACCGGCCCCAGTTCCCCCGCGGCCAGCTCGCGTGGCGGCACCGCTACGGGCCGCGGGTCCGCCACGACCTGCGCGTGATGGCGGGCTACCTCGGCTACGACCAGCAGCTCGGCCGTCTCCTCCGTGGCCAGGACGAGGGCCTGGAGGTCGGCAGCCGGGGCGAGCTCCACGCCGTGCTCGCCCCGTGGGCGAGCCTGACGGTCGGCTACGACCTGTGGTCCCACGACGCCAACGCGAGCTACACCGGGCCGCCCGCCCCCCCGCCGGAGGGCGATCCGACGGGCTTCGGCTTCGACGAGCCCCAGGTCCAGAGCGCAGGCCGCTTCCTGTACGTCCGCTCCGCCGTGTACGTCGAGGGAACGATCACGCCGGTGGAGGGCTGGAGCCTCGTCCCCGGCATCCGCCTCGATTACATCGGCGACGTCCAGGTCCTGAGCCCGGAGCCCCGCCTCTCCACGCGGGCGCAGGTCACCGACACGACCCTGCTCCGGGCCGGGGTCGGGCTCTTCGCCCAGCCGCCCCAGCTCGGCCGAACGATCGAGGGCTTCGGCAACCCGGACCTGGGCCCCGAGCGAGCCGTCCACAGCACGGTCGGTGTCCAGCAGGACATCGGCGGTGTCCTGCGGGTGAGCCTCGACGCCTATCACAAGCACTTCTTCGACCGGATCGTCGCGACCCCCGACGGCGACGCTCCCTACCTGGTCAACGACGGGATCGGCAGGGCCTACGGCGCGGAGCTCGCGGCGCGATGGATCGGCGACCGCCGCTTCACGGGCTCCCTGGCCTACGCGCTCAGCCGGAGCGAGCGCCGGGACCGGGACGGCGCCTGGCGGCCCTTCGACTTCGACCAGCGCCACGTCCTGACGACGGCGCTCGCCTACGACCTCGGCGACGGCTGGGAGGTCGGGGCCACGCTGCGGCTCCTGAGCGGCACCCCGTACACCCCGGTGACCGGCTCCGTCTACGACGCGACGACCGACCGATTCCTCCCGCGCTACGGGGACATCAACACGGCCCGGAACCCAGTCTGGTATCGCCTCGACCTGCGCGTCGCCAAGACGTGGCGGTTCGGCATGCACGGGCGCCTCCAGCTGTCCCTCGACGTGCTCAACGCGACGAACCACGCCGCGCAGGATGGCCGCCGGTACACGTTCGACTACCGGGACGACCTGCCGGCCAACGGCTTCCCGATCATCCCGAATCTCGGCATCCGAGGTGACCTGTGAACCGCTCGATCCGTGCGCTCCTCCTCGCCCCTTCCTTCGTCCTCGCGGCGAGCGCCTGCGCCGACCATGACCGGCAGCCCTGGTGGATCGACCGGCCTCGGGTCCTCGCGCTCCGCGTCGAGGACGCGAACGACCCGACCTCGGCCCTGCCGGCCCCCGGGGACGAGGTGCGGGTTCGCGGCCTCGGCGTCGACCCGGCCCGCGACCGGACGGGGGAGCGGGCCTGGCGCTTCGAGGCGTGCCCGGCCTCGCCGGAGAGCCGGGACGGGCTCGGGTGCGACGGCGAGCCCTTCGCCTCGCCGAGGGGTCGGGGGCCGATCGCCCTGACCTTCGGGCTCCCGGACGTGGCCGGCCGCGTCCTGCTCCGGGGCGTCGTGTGCACGGGCGGCGAGCCGGAGGCGGAAGCCCTCCGCTGCGCGGACGGCGGACCCGACGGCGACGGCGAGGAGGTGATGCTCCGGATCAGCACGTCGACCGACCAGGCCAACCGCCACCCACGCCTCGACGGCTCGCCGACGCTGGACGGCGACCCGATCCCCGAGGGGCAGGGCTGCGCCGACCCCGCCACCCGGAGGTGGCCGGCGGCGCCCGCGTCCGGGCCGACCACCCCGGCGCTCCTGGCGTGGAGCCTCGGACCCGAGGCGCGCGAGCGGGTCGACGGCGAGCCGGAGGAGCTGCTCGTGTCCCACGCCGTCACGGCGGGCGAGCTCGAGCGCTACTACTCGATCGTTCAGGCGGACGAGCAGGAGGCGAAGATCGAGGTCGAGCTCGAGCCGCCCCGCGTCGACGAGGTCCCCGTCGAAGGCCTCGACCTCCGGCTGGTCCTCGTCGTCCGGGACGACCGGGGCGGGGTGAGCTGGCTGACGCGCGTGCTCTGCGTCACGGGCGGCGGCGGCTCGTAGGGGGGCGCTCGGCGCGCGCGACGGTCAGGCGTCCCCCATCGCCCCGTCCTCCTCCGGTGGGAGCTACCACGCGGGCGGCGACTCTCTCTGATGAGCCCGGAGGTAGGGCGACAGGTCGTGAACCTGGAGGTCGCGGGTTCGAATCCCGCATCGGAACCCCCCAGTCATCGCCGGGTAGCTCCCTCTTGTCCCCGCCCCCACCACGGTCGGGGCGGACGGGGTAGAGTGGCCCCGAGCCGCCATGCGGGAGGTCGACGCGATGACCAGCGACACGCGCCAGAAGATCCCGGTCCCTCGCCGCTTCTTCCTCTGGTCCCTCAACGAGACCAGCGGTGAGATCCTGACCCACGTCGGGCCCACCGAGTTCACGCCGAGCGCGAACGACCGGATCGTGCGCCTCCCCGAGGGCGGCAACGTCGAGACGGCGCCGATGGAGGCGCGCCCCTTCCCGGTGGCCAAGGACGGCGAGTACATCGTGCTGAGCAACCCCGTCCGGGAGAGCGCGGCGCCGGCTTCGCCCAACGGCTCCTTCGTCCCCGGCGGCAACAAGGAAAAGGACCTCGACCTCGGGACCAAGCGCATCATCCCGGGCCCGGCGGCGTTCCCGCTGTGGCCGGGTCAGTCCGCCGTCGTCCGCCCTGCCCACAAGCTCAGCGCGACGGAGTACCTGCTCCTCGAGGTCATCGGGCCCGTCGACGAGGGCGCGCCCTTCTTCCAGACGGTGCTGCGCGCGGCGGAGCTCGACCAGGCCGTGATCGACGCCGGGGACGAGCCTCCCGACCCGGGCGGGCCCACGCCCTCGACGGGCGGCGGCGGCGAGGCGCGCCGCCGCCTCGAGGTGGGTCAGCGGATCGTGATCCAGGGGCGGCACACGCAGTTCTTCATCCCACCCACGGGGATCGAGGTCGTCCCGCCCTTGATCGAGGACGCCGGGGACGACGACTCGGGCAGCGACGGCGTCGAGAGCCTCCCCGCCGAGGTCCAGTCCGAGGCGGCGCGGCTGGTCGCCCTCGTCCGGGCCGGCCTCAACAAGCGCCAGTTCAGCGTGCTCAAGAACGAGCTCCGCCACCGCTCGGACCTGCCTCTGGGGCACCGCGCCGTGATCCTCACGGCGCTGGACGATGCCTTCGAGGACCGCCAGCGCAAAGCGCGCCGGTCGCGGAGCGCCGCCGACGCCCGGGCCGCCCGGGACCCCTACGCGCGTCGGGCCGTCGTGCTGGGCCCCAAGGAGTTCTGCGTGCTGTTCGACGCGGACGGCAAGCGCCGCATCGTGCGCGGCCCCGCCCGGGTCTCGCCCGGACCCAACGACACGTTCATGCAGCGCGGCAGCCGCCGACGGGTCTACGACGCCTACGAGCTCGGGGAGCACGAGGCGCTCTGGCTGCGCATCATCAGCCCGATCGGCCACGAGCGCCTCGCGACCACCCTGCCGCCGGGCCAGCCGATCGACGAGCGGGACTACACCCCCGGGGACGAGCTGATCGTGCGGGGCCGGCCGAGCGTCTTCTTCCCGATCATCGAGGCCGAGATCGTCCACCCCCAGACGCGCGAGCCCCACTGGGGCAACGACCACGACGGCGTGGTGGTCGAGGCGATCGGCATCGATCAGAAGAGCGGTATCTACGTGCGCGATCTGCGGACCGGCATGGTCCGGATGGTCCGCGGGGAGCGCTCCCACCTGGTCGACCCCCGGAGCGAGCAGCACGTGCTGCGCCGGGTTCCCCGCGACCAGTGGAACCTCTGGATCGGCCATGCCGAGCCCCACAAGCGGACCCCCGACGACTTCGTCGAGACGCCCTGGGCGCTCTCGATCACCATCCCGAACAACGAGGCGGTGCTGATCACGTCGCGGCACGGCCGCCGGGTCGAGGTGGGCCCCAGGGTGGTGCTCCTCGAGTACGAGGAGGCGCTGACCGCCCTGGAGCTCTCCGCGGGGCCACGCAAGGACGGCAGCCATCGGGAGCGGACCGCCTTCCTCCGGGTCCAGGGCCTGCGGGTGGAGGACACCTTCGAGGTGGAGTCCGCCGACTTCGTGTCGCTCGAGCTGCGGCTGTCCTATGCCGCCCACTTCGAGGCGTCGTCGGAGGAGGGCCGCCAGCGCTGGTTCCAGGTCGAGGACCCGATCAAGCGCCTGGCCGACGTCGCCCGCGCGCGGCTGCGGGAGGCGGCGCGGGGCCTGCCCGCCACGCGCCTGGTGCGCGAGATGCCTCAGCAGGTCCGGACGATCCTGCTCGGTGAGGCCGAGCGCCGGGCGTTCGACGACAATGGCATGGTCGTGGACGAGGTCGACGTGCTCGGCGTGCGCTTCACGGACCCCAGCCTGGCGACGGTCTTCGGCCAGGTGCAGCGGACCGCGGTCGAGCTGCAGCTCAAGGACGAGGAGGCCAGCCGCCGCCTGGAGAGCGAGCGCCACCGCGCGGCGGTCGACGAGGAGGAGCACGAGATCCTCCGAGCGGCGAGCCGACGCAAGGCCGAGGAGGGCATCGCGGACGTCGAGGCCCAGCACCGCGTCACGGCCCGGGCGGAGGCCCTCCACGCGGAGCGGCGCATGGCCGCCGGTCAGGCCGAGCGAACCTACGGCCAGGAGACCGTGGAGGCGGAGCTCTCCCGGGACCAGGCGCGCCACGAGGCCGCCCTCGTGCGGCGGCGGGCCCTGGCCGAGGTGGAGGCGGAGACGCGTCGCGCGGTGCAGGATCTCGACGAGGCGCACGCCAAGGTGATGCACGACCTGGACGTGGCCCGGGCCCGCGCGGTGGCCGAGGCGGAGGCCATCAAGCTCACGGCGGTCCAGCCCGAGCTGGTGGCCGCGCTCCACGCCGCGGCGGACAGCGAGGTCATGAGGTCGGCCGCGGAGAACATGAACCTGGTCTCGCTCCTCGGGGGACGGACCCCGGCGGACCTGTTCGCCTACCTGCTCCAGGGCACGCCCCTGAGCCGTACGCCGGCCGGGATGCGGCAGCGGACCGGGTCCGAGGGCACCGGCCCCGATGGGTCGGACGGGGAGGCGAGCGCTTGACGCAGGCAGGCCGGCGGGGCATCAGCATCGTCCTCGCGGCCGAGCCGCGGTGAAGTGATGGTCGCGGTGGTCACCAAGAACTTCGTCCTCGATACCAACGTCCTGCTGCACGACCCGGAGGCGATGTTCGCCTTCGAAGACAACGAGGTGATCCTCCCGATCTACGTCATCGAGGAGATCGACAAGTTCAAGCGTGATCTCAACGGCCTAGGGCGCTCGGCGCGGTGGGGCAGCCGGAGCCTCGACACGCTGAGGGCCCAGGGGAACCTCGCGGAGGGGGTCGAGCTCCCGGACGGCGGGCGGCTGCGCGTGGCCTTCAGCAGCAGCACCCTGGACCAGGGCCTGAGCACGATCAGCCACGAGGTCGACAGCCGGATCATCCAGGTCGCGCTGGAAACGCACCGCGCCGACCCCCAGCGACCGACGATCCTCGTGTCGAAGGACGTCAACCTCCGCATCCGCGCCGACGCCCTCGGGCTGATCGCGGCGGACTACGAGCACGACCGGACGCGCCTCGACGAGCACTACACGGGGTTCCGGGTCGACGAGGTGGACGGCGAGGTCGTCGACGCCCTGTTTCGCGATCACGACGCGCCGGCCCCCGAGGGCGCGGTCCCGAACCAGTTCGTCGAGCTGCGGGACCGCAAGCAGCCGAGCCACACCGGCCTCGCCTGGGTGGACGAGAGCGGCAGCCGCCTCCGTCCCCTCCCGAAGCTCCGGCAGCGCGTCTGGGGCATCGCGCCGCGCAATCGGGAGCAGACCTGCGCGCTGCACCTCCTGCTCAACGACCGGGTCCAGCTCGTCACGATGGTGGGCCGCGCCGGCACGGGAAAGACGCTGCTCGCCCTCGCCGCCGCGCTCCAGAAGGCCCACGAGGAGAAGGCCTATCAGCGCGTGCTCGTGTCGCGGCCGATCTTCCCGCTCGGGCGGGACCTCGGCTACCTGCCGGGCACGGCCGAGGAGAAGCTCCGGCCGTGGATGCAGCCGATCTTCGACAACCTCGAGCTGCTGATGGGGCTGACCGGCGAGGACCGCCGAAACGGTCGCTCCTACGAGGAGATGCTCGACCTCGGCATGGTGGAGATCGAGCCCCTCACCTACATCCGCGGGCGCTCGATCCCGCACCAGTACCTGATCGTCGACGAGGCCCAGAACCTCACGGTGCACGAGGTCAAGACGATCGTCTCCCGGGCCGGCGAGGGGACGAAGGTCGTGCTGACCGGCGACCCCTACCAGATCGACAACCCGTACATGGACGCCCAGAGCAACGGCCTCGTCCACGCCGTGAACCGGTTCCGCGGCGCGGCCATCGCGGGGCACATCACGCTGCGGCGGGGCGAGCGCTCCGAGCTCGCCGAGCTTGCTGCCACGGTGCTCTGAGGTAGATCGAAGGCGGTGGGGGCCCGTCGCGCGGTGGCCGCCGCCGCCGTCGGCCCGTGAGCGCCCCGATCATCGCCCTCGCCATCCCCGCCTTCTTCGTGGCCATCGGCCTGGAGCTCGCGGTGGCAGCGCGACGCGGCCTCCGCGACGTCTACCGGACGGACGACGCGATCAACAGCCTCTCCTGCGGCGTCACCCAGCAGGTGGCCGGCTTGTTCCTCAAGCTGTGGGTGATCGGCGCGTACGTGGCGATCCACGCGCACCTGCGCCTCTTCGACCTCGACGGGGGCTCGGTCCTCGTCTGGGTGCTCGGGGCCCTGGCGGTCGACCTCCTCTACTACGCGTTCCACCGCGCGAGCCACCGCGTCAACGCGATCTGGGCGCCCCACGTCGTGCGCCATCAGTCGGAGGCCTACAACCTGACGACCGCCCTTCGCCAGGGCGCCTTCCAGGGCCTGATGAGCGCGGTCTTCTACTGGCCCCTGGCCGTCCTGGGGCTCCCCCCGGCCGTGTTCATCGTCGTCAGCACGCTCAACACGCTGTACCAGTTCTGGATCCACACCCGCCTGATCGGCCGGCTGGGTCCCCTGGAGTGGGTCCTCAACACGCCGTCGCACCATCGCGTGCACCACGGCATCGACCCCGAGTACCTCGACAGGAACTACGCCGGCATCCTGATCATCTGGGACCGGCTGTTCGGCACCTTCCAGCCGGAGCGGCAGGAGCCCAGCTACGGCACCGTCCGGCCGCTCCGCAGCTGGAACCCGCTGTGGGCGCAGGTCGAGGCCTGGGCCTACCTCTGGCGGATGGCCCGGCGGACCCGAAGGTGGCGCGACCGCCTCGCGGTCTGTATCATGCCTCCGGAGTGGCGCCCCGCGGACCTCGGCGGGCCGGTCGCCCTCGGGCCGGTCTCCCCGGACCGCCCGCTGTATCGCAGGACGCTCTCCCCTGCGCTCCGGGCCTACGTGCTGACGCAGTTCGTCGCCATCGGCCTCGCGACCGTGGCGCTGCTGGTCCCGGCGTCGGACGACCCCCACCTGGCGAGCGCGCTCCCGGTCTCGGCCTGGATCCTCGCCGCCCTCATCGCGTGGGGCGGCCTGTTCGAGGGGCGGCCCTGGGCGCGGCGCCTCGAGTGCGCGCGGCTCCTCGCGACGCCGCTGGCGCTCCTCGCTGCCTCCGCCGCGCTCCCGGCCCGCGCCGCGAGCCTCGGCTGGGCGATCGCGCTCTCGGCGGCGTACGCCGGCGTCAGCCTCGCGGGTCTCGCGCGGCTTCGTCCGGCGCGGGCGGGAGCTCCGTATCCGACGTCGGATCGACCCGAGGCGCCTCCGCCCCCTCGAGGGGCTTCTCGTAGAGGCGGTACCTCTTGTAGAGCGTCGACCCCATCGACTTGATGCCCTGGTTGATCAGGTGGTTGTCCTCCAGGGTGTAGCTCAGCTCGCCCCACTGGTAGCCGCGCTGGTAGCCGCGCTTGGCCAGCTCGACGAACATCGCCGTCGCCAGGCCCACGAACTGCTTCTTGCGCTGCACGCTCGGCCGGACCCCGAGCATGATCAGGCGAGCGCTCTCGGGGGTCCTGACCTTGGTGCGCCACAGCAGCTTGAGGACGTTGAAGGGGAAGAGCTTGCCGCCGAAGTCCCGGGTCACCTCGTTGAGGTTGGGCACCGTCACGCACATCGCGGCCGGCTCACCGTCGATCTCGGCGAAGAACACCATGTTCGGGTCGAGGATCATCTTGACGTCCTCGGCGAGCTTGCGGCCCTCCGCCTCCGTCGCGGGGACGAAGCCCCAGTTGTCCTCCCAGGTCTCGTTGAAGATCTCCGTTAGAAGGGCGATCTCCTCATTCAGCTTCTTCGGGTCGATCGACCGGATGGTGACGTTGTCCATGCCGGTGATCCGCTTCCACGCGCGCTCGGCGCGTGGCGGGATGTCAGGGACGACGTACTTCCAGGCGTAGAGGTCCTTGACCTTCGTCAAGCCGGCGGCCTCGGCCAGCGCCCCCTGGTAGGGCTTGGCGTAGTTCATGCCGAACACCGCCGGCATCTCGAAGCCTTCGACCAGCAGGCCGACCTCGTCGTTCATGTTGAACGACAGGGGCCCCCGGATCGCCGTCATCCCTCGCGCGGCGAGCCACCCCCCGGCGCGGGACAGGAGGGCGCGCGCGACCTCCGCGTCGTCGACCGTGTCGAAGAACCCGAAGAACCCCGTCTTCTCCTGCCAGCGCTCCACGTGCAGCCGGTCGATCTGCGCCGAGCAGCGGCCCACGAGCTCCCCTTCCCTCCACGCCGTGAACAGCGTGGCGTCGAGGTGCTCGAACATCGGGTTCTTGGCCGGGTTCATCCGGTCCCGGAGGTCGAAGTCGAGCGGCGGGACGTAGTTTGAATCGCCGCCGTAGACGACCTTCGCCACCCGGAGAAAGTCGGCGACGTCCTCTCCGGGGGTGTGCTCGCGAATCTCGATGGGCATCGTCAGCGGAGGGCGAAGCCGAACGTCTCACCCGCCTCGGCGAGCAGGTCGGCGGCGCGGTCCAGCTGCTCCGCGGTGTGCTCGCTGGTCACGAAGATCCGCGCGCGCGCCTGGTTCTTCGGCGTCGCGGGGAAGCCCATCACGCTCGTGTCGAGGCCCCGGCTCTGCAGCCAGTCGTACACCTTGAGCATCAGGTCGTCGGCGCCGAAGATCACCGGCAGGAGCCACGTGCGGCTGTCCGACACCGGGACCCGGCCCTCCAGCTGCCGGCGCAGGCGCGCGGCGTTCTCGTGGAGGCGTCGTCGTCGCTGGTCCCCGTCCGGGCCGAAGCCGAGCTCGCAGACCCGGATCAGGCCTCCGGTCACGGCGGGGTCGAGCGCGCAGCTGAAGAACCGCGTGCGGCTGAACCAGTTGAAGTAGGGCACCAGCTCCCGGGGGCACAGGAGCGCGCCCCCGACGGCGCCGAACGCCTTGCTGAAGGTGAGCACGATGAAGTCGACCACGTCGAGGGCGTTCTCGTGCTCGACCACCCCGAGCGCCTTGTCGCCCATCAGCAGGGAGGAGTGGGCCTCGTCGACCAGCACCATCGCGCCCCGCTCCTTGGCGATCTCCCCGAGCGTCCGCACGGCGCCGATGTCGCCGCTCGCGGAGTACACGCCTTCCAGGCAGACGAGGACCCGGGTCTTGCCGTCGCAGACCTCGCCCAGGACCTGGCGGAGGTGGTCCGCGTCGTTGTGGCGGAAGTAGCGGATACGGCCACCGCTCAGCTTCGCCCCCTCGACGAGCGACATGTGGGCTTCCGCGTCGAGCACGACGTAGCCGTCCTGCTTGATGATCGCCGGGATGGCGCCGAGGTTGACGCCGTAGCCGCTCGAGAAGACGGTCGCGCCGTAGTCGTGGCCGTAGACGTTGTAGGCGTCGGCGAGCATCCCCTCGCGCCGGACGTGGAGGGCCATGTAGCCGCTGACGGCAGGGGAGCTGGCCGCGCCGAGCCCCCAGCGGTCGAGCGCCTCCTTCGCGGCCTCGACCACCGTCGGCTCCACGCCGTAGCCGAGGTAGTTGTAGCTCGAGAAGTTGAGGACGTCGTACTCGGCGCCGTCCTCGCGGCGCAGCCGGGTCGAGGTGCGCTGCGCCGCGAGGCGCGGCGCCTGGAAGGCGTACAGGCGCTCCGCGCGGGCCTTCTGGACCCACTCGGCGAAGCGGGAGCCCTCCGTCAGCTCCGTCCCCGCCCCGCTGAGGAAGAGGTCGTAGCTGTAGTTGTCGAAGTCGCCCTCCTTCGGGGCGCTGGTCGCCGGGCCGGAGGTCCCGTTGCTGGCCGCCGGGGCGTTCTTCTTCGCGAGGAGCTTCCGGAGGAGCTCGCGCTTGTCGCCGTCGCTCATTCCGCCCTCGCTCCCGCGCCCACGCGCGGCGTGGCCGGCGCCTTCGGCGCTGCCTGGCCCGGGCCCTCGACGTCCTGACCGAGGAAGGCGACGAGCGCCTCGACCTCCTCCTCGGCCATGTCATCGACGCTGGCGAGCAGGTCCTCCGCGTGCTGGCGCAGGATGTCCGCGAGCTGGTCCACGGTCCGCTCCGCCAGCGTCTGGAGCGTGGGGCCCTGCATCAGGTCGACCACGTTGACCTCGATCCCCTGGCTCTGCAGGGCGCTGACCAGCTCGAGGGCGAGCAGGCTGTCGACGCCGAGCTCGGTCAGCGACTGCTTGAAGCCGATCTGGGACGGGTCGACCCGCAGCAGCCCCGAGAGCTCCTGCCGCAGCCGATCCGCCAGGGAGCTCACCCTCTCCTCCGGATCGACCAGCAGCAGCTCCCGGGCGAGGGCGAGGGCCGGCGATGCCCGGCGCCCGGCGCCCCCACGCACCTTGGCGAAGATCGGCTGCGCCGCCACGGTCGGGTTGGCGAGGGTGAAGCGCTCCCAGTCCACGCCGAAGACGCCGACCTCGGGTCGGTCGAGGGTCAGGGTGCGCCGCAGGCCCTCGAGCGCCTCCTCGGTGGTCAGGGCCTGCATTCCGCTCGCCTCGAGCGCATCGCCGACCTGCGCGTGGCGGGTGACGACGCCGACCTCCTTCAGCACGCCCCACTGAATGCTGAGGCCCGCCTTGCCGCGCGCCCGGCGGTAGGCCGCCAGGCCGTCAAGGAACGCGTTGGCCACGACGTAGCTCGCCTGGCCCGCGTTGCCGATCGCGACCGCGACGCTGCTGAACCCGACGAAGTGGTCCACCGGGTCCGCGTCGGTCAGCCGGTGGAGGTGCCAGGCGCCGCGCGCCTTCGGCAGGAGGACGCGCCGCCAGCTGTCCTCGCGCAGGTCGCGGAGCAGCTCGTCCGCGAGCACCATCGCGCAGTGGAAGACGCCCCGGATCGGGTGCACGGCCCGTGCCTTGGCCAGCGCTCGCTCGAGGTCGTCGGCCCGCGACACGTCCACCGCCTCGGCGAACACGCGCACCCCCTTGGCCTCGAGCTGCGCGACCGCCTCGGGAGCACCGGGGGTCTCGAGGCCGCGGCGCCCGAGGAGAAGGAGCGCCCCTGCGCCCTCCTCGGCCAGCCACTTCGCCACCTCGAGGCCGAAGCCGCCGAGGCCGCCGGTCACCACGTAGGTGCCGTCCTGGCGGATCAGGTCGGTCGCGTCCCCCGTGTGCAGCCGGGCGTCGACGCGCTGGCGGTCGAGGGCGATCACCATGCGGCCGATGTGTCGCCCCTGGGCCATCGTGCGGAACGCATCAACCGCCTCCGACGCCTTGAACACCTGCGTCGGCATCGGCGACAGCGCCCCCTCGTCGAGCTTCTCGATGCACTTCGCGACGACGTCGATGCAGAAGGGCATCCGCTCGAGGAACATGCGGTCCATGTCGATCGACGCGTAGGTGAGGCCGTCGTTGAAGATGCGCAGGGGGAGCGCATCGTTGTCGATGAAGGCCTTCTTGCCGATGTCGACGAAGCGCCCGCAGGGCGCCAGCAGCCGGACGCTCTCGAGGAGCCCGTCGGTGGTCAGCGCGCTGAGCACCACGTCGACCCCGCGCCCGTCGGTCCAGGCCCGGACGTCCTGCACGAACGCGAGGGACCGGCTGTCCGTGACGCGCTCGATCCCCTGCTCCCGCAGGTACTGGCGCTTCTCCTCGCTCCCCGCCGTGGCGATGATCTTGGCGCCCACCATCTTGGCGATCGACACGGCGCACTGGCCGACGCCGCCCGCGGCGCTGTGGATGAGGACCGTCTCCCCCTCCTCGAGCCGGGCGATGTTCATCAGCCCGTGCCAGGCGGTCAGGTAGGGGAGCAGGATCGCCGCGTCGGTCGCGCTCAACGTCTTCGGGGCGATCGTCGCGGTCGTCTCGTCGGTCGTGACGTAGCCCTGGAAGCTGCCCTCCGCGGGCGCGGCCAGGACGCGGTCGCCGACCCGGAAGCGGGTCACGCCCGGCCCGACCCGCACGACCTCGCCCACGCACTCCATCCCGCAGGCGTCCCCGAGGAACGTGCTGCGCGTCACCCGCGGGTTGAGCTGCCCCGTGAACTTCAGGAGGTCCTTGAAGTTGATGCCGGAGGCTTCGACGCGGACCTCGATCTCGCGCTCGGCGGGCGCCCGCCGCGGGATGGCCCGCCAGTGGAGCGAGCCGAGGGAGCCGACCTGGTCGATCGCGAGGACGACGTTCTGCTCGGTCGTCACGACCTCCTGGGTCTCGTGGCTGGCCTCCGCCTGTTCCGGCTCGAGGGTGACGAGCCGGCGGGCCTCCCGGCGCTCGCCGACGAGGCGCACCTCGGTCTCCGGGTCGTCGCTCAGCACCTCCTCCGCGAGGCGAGCCCAGGTGGCGTTCCCGTTGAAGGCGACAGCGACCGAGCGGATGGTCATGTCCGCGAGCTCGGCCCGCGCCACGCGGGCGAGCCCCCAGAGCGGCGTGCCCAGGAGCCCGGTGGACCCCTCCCCGGACAGCGGGGAGACCAGGCACAGCGACGGCGCGGGGGACCGGGCCGCCATCCGCTTCACGAGCTGGACGAGCTGGAGCCCGAGGGCCTCGACTTCGTCGACCGGCGCGTCGCCGGCCCGCGGCACGAACAGCACCACCCGGTCGACCGGCTCGTCGAAGCTCTCCTGGCCGAGGCGGGCCGTCCGGACCCGGGCGCCCTGCGCCGAGAGCGCGGTCTGGAGCCCGTCGAGGATGCCGGGGTCACCGAGCGCGAGCACCGTCGTGCCCTCCCCGGCCGCGCTGCCCGTCCGGTCGCGTTCCTGCCACTCGAAGACGTAGGTGCGCTCGTCCGCGGCCTCGGCGTCCGCCGTGGGGATCGGCTGGAGCGTGAGCCCGTCCAGCGTCGCGAGCACCTGCCCGTCCTCGCCGAGGAGCTGGAGGTCGGCCTGCACCTCGCGCGCCGTGTGGTGGAGGAGCTTCATGTGGGCCCAGGCGCGGGGACCGACCGGCTCGAAGACCTCGACCCGGTCGAGGCCCGTCGGGACGAGCGGCGAGCCGTCGCGGCTCTCCCCGACCAGGGACACCACGGCCTGGAACGCCCCGTCGAGGAGCGCCGGGTGGATCACGTAGCCCGCCGCCTCTTCGGGCCGTGGCAGCTCGAGGCGCGCCAGCACCTCGTCGCCGTGGGGATGGAGCGCCGTGAGGGTCTGGAAGTCGGGGCCATACTCGAGGCCCCGCCCCGCGAGCTGACGGTACAGGCGGCCCACCATGACGCCGGCCCCGTTCAGCTGCTTGCGGAGGGCGAGCAGATCGACCCGCGGCGGGTGCACGGCCTCGGGGTTGTCGGTGACGACGAAGCCGTTGGCGTGGTCGTGCCACTGCCCGCTACCGCGCTCGGCCGAGGCGATCCGCCAGGTGCCGCCCTCGACGTCGCACTCGACCTGAAGGTCGACCACCCGCTTCGGCTCCACGCTGAGCAGGCGGTGGAAGTCGAGGTCCTTGAGCACCACGTGGCGCCCCTCCGCCTGGTGCCGGGCCGCCGCGAGGGCCGTCTCCACGTAGGCCGCGCCGGGCAGGATGACCGTGCCGCCGACCTTGTGATCCTCGATCCAGGGCAGGATCTGCGGGCTGAGCTCGGTCTCCCAGGTCGGCCGGGCCGTCACCACGCGCGTCTCGAGCAGCGGGTGGGGGTCGCTCCGCTGCGCGCCGACCCGCTCGAGGGAGGCCTCGGACTCGTTCCAGTACCGGGTGCGCTGGAACGGGTAGGTCGGGAGCCGCACGAGGTCCCCGTCGGTCGGGCTCACCGCATCCCAGCGCGGCTTGTGGCCGAGCGTCCAGAGCGCCCCGAGGGTCTCGAGCATGCGCGCCACCTCGGGCTCGGCCCGCCGGATCGAGGGGTAGCTCGTCGCGCTCACGCCCTCGGCGCGGATCGCCTCGGCGATCGAGGTGCGCAGCACGGGGTGCGGGCCGACCTCGACGAAGCACGTGTAGCCGTCGGCGATGAGCTGCTCCATCGCCTTCGCGAAGCGCACCGGCTCCCGCACGTTGCGCCACCAGTACGCCGCGTCGAGCTCGTCGCCGGCCACCGGAGCGCCGGTCACGGTCGAGTAGAGCGCCATGCCCTCGGCGCGGCGCGGCCGCAGGCCGGACAGGCTCGCGGTCAGCTCCTCCCGGATCGGCTCCATCTGGTGGCTGTGGTAGGCGACCTCCACCGTCAGCATCTTCTGGAAGACGCCCTCGGCCTCGAGGCCCTGGGCCACCTCCTTCAGGGAGGCCTCGTCGCCCGCGAGGGTCACCGCGTTGCGGCCGTTGACCGCCGCGACGCTGACCCCGTCGTAGATGGTGCACAGCTCGGCCGCGGTGTCCTCGCCGAGGCCGACGGCCAGCATCGTGCCCCGGCCGGCCGTGGTGGCCTGGAGGCGGCTCCGGTGGAAGCTGACCTGCACGGCGTCCTCGAGGTCGAGGGCGCCGCTCGCGAAGGCGGCGCCGACCTCGCCCACGCTGTGGCCGACGACCGCGTCGGGCTGGATGCCCCACGCCGCCCAGAGCCGCGTGAGGGCGTACTGGATCGCGAAGTTGGTCGGCTGGGCGACCTCGGTCCGCGCCATCCGGCTCGACGCCTCGTCGGCGAGGAGCGCGTCCTTCAGGGACCATCCGGCGAGCGCGGCAAAGCGCGCGTCCACCTCGTCGATCGCGGCTGCGAAGACCGGCTCGGCCGCGATCAGCTCGCGGCCCATCGCCCACCACTGCGGACCCATGCCGGTGAAGACGAAGGCGGTCTTGGGGCGCTCCGTGACCTGGCCGACCACGCCGGCGTCCGGGCTCTTGCTCTCCGCGTAGTGGCGGAGCTTGGCGGCCAGGTCCCCCTTGGTCTCCGCCACCACCGCGAGGCGGTGGTTGTGATGGGACGCGCGGTGGGTGAGCGTGTAGGCGACGTCGGCGAGGTCGTTGTCGTCGAGCGCCGCCGCGATCTGGCCCGCGCGCGCGGCGAGGGCCTCGGGGTCCCGGGCCGTGATCGGCGTGAGGAAGAGGCCCTCGCGACCGGGACGCTCGGCCTTGGTCGAGACCTGCGCGTCGGTGTGCTGCCGGAGCACCACGTGGGCGTTCGCTCCGCCGTAGCCGAAGGAGTTGACCCCGGCCACGGCCGGGCGGTCCGCCGGGAGCGGCTGCGTCTCCGTGGGCACCCGGAGGGACATCCGGTCGAAGGGGATCTTCGGGTTCGGCCGCTCGAAGTGGAGGTTCCTCGGCACCTGACCGTGGTGGAGGACCAGGGCGGCCTTCAGCAGGCCGGCGACGCCCGCCGCCGCCTCGAGGTGGCCGATGTTCGTCTTGATCGAGCCGAGCCAGGCCTTCTCGTCCGGCCCCCGCCCCTCGCGCAGCACCTGGTTCAGGGCGCCAGCCTCCGTCGGGTCGCCGGCCTGAGTGCCCGTGCCGTGGGCCTCGACGTAGCTGATGTCGCGCGGGGCGACGTCCGCCTCGCGGATCACGCGGTCCACCAGCCGGGCCTGCGCGTCGCCGTTCGGCAGGCTGATGCCCTGGGTCCGGCCGTCCTGGTTGACGCCGCTCGCCAGGACCGTCGCGTAGATGCGGTCACCGTCCTCGAGCGCCTTCCGGAGCGGCTTGAGGACCGCGACGCCCGCGCCCTCGCCTCGCGCGTAGCCGGCGGCGCGCTCGTCGAACGCCATGCAGCGCCCATGGGGCGAGAGGAACCCGCCCTTGCACATCACGATCGGGAAGCCCGGGCGGAGCATCAGGTTGACCCCCCCGGTGAGGGCCATGTCGCACTCCCCGTTCCAGATCGCCTGGCAGGCGAAGTGGGTCGCGACGAGCGACGAGGTACAGGCCGTGTCCATGGGCACGCTCGGGCCGCGGAGGTCGTAGTCGTAGCTGACCCGGTTGGCCAGCATCGTCATCGTCGCGCCCGGGCCGGAGTGGGAGCCGATGATGTGCTGGTTCTCGTAGGCCAGCTGGGTGACCATGCTATCGAGGGTGAAACCCCCGACGAAGACGCCGACCTCCTGCCCCCGCACCGACTCGAGGGGAATCCCGGCGTCGTCGAAGGCCTCCCACGCCACCTCCAGCAGGACCCGCTGCTGCGGATCCATGTAGTGGGCCTCGCGCGGGGAAATCCCGAAGGCGAGCCCGTCGAACTCGTCGATCCGCTCGCGCAGGAACGCGGCCTCTTTCACGTAGATCTTGCCCGGCCGGTCCGGGTCCGGATCGTAGAAGCGGCGATGATCCCACCGATCCTTCGGGACCTCGACCATTGCGTCGACGCCATCGAGGAGGAGCCGCCAGAGCGCGTCGGGGTCGCCTGCACCTGCCGGGAACCGACACCCCATTCCCACGATCGCGACCGGTTCCTTCGTGCTCATCTCATGCCTCCCGGCCCCCCGGCCCGTGCGACGCAACCACGCCGGCCTCGGCGTCTCGAACGCACAGAGTACACGCTAGTAGTCATTCCCAGCGTCGGACGTTCAGTGGCCAGGTCCGAAACGCTTACGGTGACTCGCGGCCGGTCGTAGCTACGCTACGCCCGGCTCGCAAGTCCCAATCTCGATTCCTGGGCCGCCGAACGTCCCTGTTTTGGGACATACGCTGCGCCGGCGCAAGGATAGGGCTTCGGGGCCGATCGTCCCAGGCGTCGGTCGGGGGAAACCCCGGGGGTCAGTCGAGCCCGAGGGGCGGCAGCACGCGGCCGCAGCCCGTGACGGTGCGGAGGTCCGTGCAGCTGTCCGGGTCGTCGTAGGGGCGGGGGATCTCCGCCCCCTCCTCGACGTCGTCGCAGTCGAAGCTCTTGAAGACACGTTCGCGCTCGTCCAGGTCCTCGTTCAAACACGTCGCATAGTCGTCGACGGTGACCGGACACATCGGCGCGGCGCCCGTGACACCGCAGAGCATACGAGGGTCGTCGCTGACCCGATTAAGGTCGATGCAGGCGGCGGTCGCGGAACGGCAACCGGCCTGGGCGGCCTCCTCGCCGATCGCCGCCACCATCGGGACGCTTGCCCGCGCGGCCTCGAACTCGCACTCGGCGGCGAACAAGCCTTCGAGATCGTTGCGGAGCAGCCAGTCCGCGGCCTCCTCGCAGAGCCCTTGGACCTCCTGGGCGTCGAGGTCGTCGCGCCCACGCGCGCCGTCGACGCTGGGCGTGAAGCTCGACGCGCACCCCACGCCGCCGACGAGCAGCCCCGCCCCGAGAGCCCAGGCGTGGAGCCGCGGGCCTCCCGCCCCGCCCGGTCCGGGCCTCACGATGCCCCCCCGATCCCGAACTCCGCCAGGTTGGCCTCGAGCGTGGCCCGGACGTGCTCCACCAGCGGTCCCCGCAGGCTCCGCTTGGTCTGAGCGAAGGGCCCCCCGGGAAGCTCCGCGAGGCGCTCGGCCTCCGCGCTCGCCTCGCGGTCGAGCGCCTCGAGGGAGTCGACGACCCGGTCGCGCCACCCGACCGCCGCGGCCTCCTCGGGGGGGTACAGCCGGGACGTCAGCACCGCGTCGGTCAGGGCCCGGGGGTCGAGCCGGGCCCGGGCCAGCTCGTGGGCGAAGATCGGCACCGGCATCCCCGCGGCGATCTCGTTCAGGCCGATCGCGGTCTCTCCTCGCACCCCGATCCGGCGGTCACAGGCGGCGAGCGTCAACGCGCCGGCAGCGATCGCGTGGCCCGTGCACGCGCCGACCACCGGCAGCGGAAAGAGCAAGAGATCCATCAGAAAGCGCGCGCCGTGGGCGACCAGAGCCACGGCGGCGTCGGGCCCCGACCGCATGACCTTCAGGTCGAAGCCCGCGCTGAAGCGACCCGGTCGACCCCGCAGGACCACCGCCTTCGCGCCGGCCGCCCGCGCCTCGACCAGCGAAGAATCGAGAGCATCGATCAGCTCCGCGCTCAGCGCGTTGGCTTTGCCGTCGTCGATCGTCAGCCGGGCGACGGCCCCGATCCGCTCGCTGTGTACCGCGCTCATGGAGCGTACTCTACCGGAGCTGGCCCCTCCCGGGGGGCCCACGACCGCGAGATCCTGGCGCCGGCAGATCGGCTCACGGTCACGTGGGCTTTCTCACGTCCCGCGGGCGGAGCGACCACGTCGGGCGCGGGCTTAGCCCGGCTCGGAGCGTGACACGCGCGGACGTCGCCGCCGGCGGGACCGGCGGCGGCGCCGGTACCGCCCACGCTCCAGCATCTCGAACCCGAGGGCACCGAGGATCCGCGCCTGCTCGTCTCCGCCCGGGCGCCCGAGGGCCTCGACAACCGCCTCGGGGAGCGCCGGCGCCTCGTCCACCGCGGACGCCGCGCGGAGCGCGGTCACCAGCGACTCGAGCACGTCCGCCCGCAGGGCCCGAGGCCCGACCGGGACATAGCCTGCGGCGAGGTAGGCGCGGCTCGGGACCGACCGGTCCGTGGCGACCCAGGCGACCGGCTCGGTGGGCACGGCCGCCGGGTGGAGGACGCGGACCAGCGTGCCGCGCTGCCGAAGCGCTCGGGCCTCGAGCAGCGCCGAGGCGTACACGGCCCGCGCGCCCACGTGGACCCCGAGCTCCCGCAGGGCGGCCTCGTCGTCGGCGGACAGGGCGTCGACCTGGCGGCGCGCGGCGCGTCTCAGCACCGTGCCAAGGCTCCCCTCGAGCTGGTAGAGCAGCCCCCGGACCGGTCCGCTCGGCACCTCCGAGCCCGGTCGGAGCGGAAGGAGCAGCTCCCGGACCAGGTCCTTGAGGAACGCCGCGAGGCGGCGGTGAACCCGCGAGCGGGCGCCAGGCCCAAGGCGCTCCGCCGCACGGACCTCCGGCGCGAGCAGCGACCGGCCGGGCGCGAGCTGCCCGACGACCGCCCCCCGGCACCGGACCCGGCCGTCCGCCTCGAGCGTGAAGGCGTCGTGCGGCGCGTCCACCACGCGGTCCACGTCGTCGTCGGGCCCCGGCGACGGCGCCTCGTCCGCGAGTAGCTCGGCCAGCGCGGCGAAGGGGCCCTCGGACGGGCGCTGCCCCCGCCGCGGGGCGAGGGGGACCGTGCGCCGTCGCCCGGTGGCCACGAAGCGCTCGACGAGGCGCTGATGGAGGGCATCGCTCAGGCGGTCCTCGACCTGCCGCGTCCGGCCCCGCCAGTGCCTCGCGTCGGGCAGCCACCCGGCCTGGTGGCTCAGGTACGTCCAGACCCGGATCGACGCGAGGCGCGCGGTCAGGTGGTCGACGTCGCCGTCCGTGCGGTCGATCCGGGCGACCTGGCGCGCCACGACATCGGCCGGCAGGGCCTGCCCGTCCGCGAGGTGCCGGTAGAGCTCCTCGAGGAGCGCGAGGTGCCTCAGAAGCAGCAGCTTCCGGTAGTCGGGCACCTGGCACACCTCCCAGAGGAGCGCGACCGAGGCGGGGGACGTCGCCCGGTCCCTCACGTCCCGGCGGGCGGCGAGGGCCCGGAGGGCGTCGAAGTCGTCGGCCCGCTCCACCCGCACGAACGTCTCCTCCGGGGGCGCCTGGGCGAGCGACGCGATCAGGGCGTCCACGCTCGACAGGTCGAGGTCCGCGTTGCGCCAGACCAGGCGGCGTACGGCGCCGAAGCGGTGCTCCTCCAGGCGCCGCGCTACCGTCGGATCGAAGGCGGGCAGCGGCGAGAGCGTGCCGAACGTCCCGTCGCGCCGGTGCCGCCCCGCCCGGCCCGCGATCTGGGCGAGCTCCGGGACCGCGAGGGGTCGCCGCTCCCGACCGTCGAACTTCTGGACCGAGGCGAAGGCGACGTGGTCGACGTCCAGGTTGAGGCCCATCCCGATCGCGTCCGTCGCGACCACGTAGCCCACCTCCCGCGCCTGGTAGAGGGCGACCTGGGCGTTGCGCGTCCTGGGCGACAGCGCCCCGAGCACGACGGCGGCGCCGCCCCGCCGATGGCGCAGCCGCGCCGCGAGCTCGTACACCTCGTCCGTGCGGAACGCGACGACGGCGCTCCGCGGCGGCAGGGCCCCGAGGCCGCTCCGCCCCGCGTGCCGGAGGGTGCTGAAGCGTGGCCGGCGCTGAACGTCCGCCCGGGGCAGGAGGCCCCGGATCAGGGGCGCCATCGTGTCCGCACCGAGGAACCACGTCTCCCGGCGCCCTCGGGCGTGGAGCAGGCGCTCCGTGAAGACGTGGCCCCGCTCCCGGTGCGCGGCGAGCTGGATCTCGTCGACGGCCAGGAAGTCGACCGTCCGCCCCACCGGCATGGCCTCGACGGTGCAGATCCAGTAGCGCGCCCCGTTCGGGATGCGCTTCTCCTCCCCGGTCACGAGGGCCACCTGCGCCTCGCCGACCTTCGCGGTGACGCGGTCGTAGACCTCCCGGGCCAGGAGCCGGAGGGGGAGGCCGATCATCCCCGACTCGTGCTCGAGGAGGCGCGTGACCGCGCGGTGCGTCTTCCCGGTGTTGGTCGGACCGAGGGCCGCGACGATCGAGAGGTCGCTGGCCATGCGGCAAAGCTAGCTTCGGTCCCGAGGGCGCGCGAGGCGGGCCGGCGAGGTTGACGCCCGCAGCGGAAGCCGACACACCGCCTCGACGGCCCGGCGCGGAGCGGGCCGCCGGCGCCCCCCGATGAACCCGATGCTCCTGCTCTTCGTCGCGCTGTTCAACAGCGTCCTCGGGTTCTCGGTCCTGTTTCCGATCTTCGCGCCGCTGGGTCGGGAGCTCGGCCTGAGCGAGACCGAGGTCGGCCTGCTGTCGACGGGCTACGCCCTGATGCAGTTCCTCTTCGCCGCCCAGTGGGGCCGGCGGAGCGAGAGCTGGGGGCGCCGGCCGGTGCTCCTGACCGGGATCCTGGGCTTCGCGGGCGGCTTCCTCCTCTTCGGGGTGGTCGGGGAGCTCGGGCTGCGCGGGCTGGTCGAGGGCCGTCTCCTCTTCGCTCTCCTCCTCCTGGGGCGGGTCCTCGGCGGGGCGTTGTCGAGCGCGACGCTGCCGACCGCCCAGGCCTACGCCGCCGACCTGTCCGGCCGGGAGGACCGCACCGCCGCGATGGCGATGATCGGCGCGGCCTTCGGGCTGGCCCTGATCTTCGGCCCCGCGATCGGGGCCGGGATCGCCCGTGCCACCGGTAGCCTCCTCGCCCCCGTCTACTTCTCGTGCGCGGTGGCCCTCGCCAACGCGCTGTTCGTCGCGCTCCGCCTGCCGGAGCCGGAGCGGGCGGGCCCGGCCCCGGGCGAGGAGCCGCCGGAGGCGGAGCGCGCGACCTTGACCGCGCGCGTGTGGCCGCTCCTCGCGGTCGGCCTCGCCACGACCGTCGCCTCCGTGGCGATGCAGCAGACCGTGGCCTTCGCCTTCATGGACCGGCTCCGCCTCGACGAGCTCGAGGCGGCCGAGGTCGTGGGCATCGCCCTCGCCCTCTACGGCATGGTGGCCGTCCTGACCCAGGGCGTGATCGTGCGCCGGGTCCGCTGGACCCCGAGGACGCTGATGCTGCTCGGCCTCCCGGCGGCGCTGGGGGGCTTCGTGCTCTTCGTGTTCGCGGAGAGCTACGGGGCGCTGCTCGCGGCGCTGCTGCTCCAGGGCTTCGGGCAGGGGCTCGCCCTGCCGGGGGTGACGTCGGCGACGAGCCTCGCCGTCGGCGACGGCGAGCAGGGCGCGGTGGCCGGCCTGGCCAGCTCGGCCCAGGGCCTCGGCCGGACCGTGGGCCCGGTCGTCGGGACGCCCCTCTACGAGCTGGACGACCAGCTTCCCTACGGATTCGGGGCCGTGATGCTCGCGCTGGGGCTGGTCGCGCTGCTCGCCCGGCCTGGCCTCGGCGTGGCCCGCCCGCGCCGCGTGACGTAGGGCGCGAGCGCGGGCCGTTGCCGCCCGACCCGGCTGGGGGGACCATGAGGCGGTCGATGTCGATGTCCGTGTCCCTCCCGTCCGTAGACGAGGTCGCCGCCGACCCCGCGGCCCTCGTCGGCCGCGTCCTCGCGGACCGCTACCAGGTGACGGGTCTCCTCGGGACGGGCGGCATCGGCCGGGTCTATCGGGCCCAGCATCGCGTGCTCGGCCGCGAGGTCGCGCTGAAGGTGTTGCTCGAGCAGTACCAGACGGTCCCGGATCTGCAGCGCCGCTTCGAGCGCGAGGCGATGGCCCTCGCGGCCCTCTCGCACCCGAACATCGTGACCGTGGTCGACTTCCTGGCCACCAAGGAGCTGACCTTCCTGGTGATGGAGCTGGTCGAGGGGGACGACCTGGAGACCTTCCTCGGCCGGGAGCGGCCCACGCCGGACGAGGCGTTCCAGCTGATGGCGCAGCTCCTGAGCAGCCTCGCCTACGCCCACAGCCGGGACGTGGTCCACCGGGACCTCAAGCCGCAGAACGTCAAGGTCCAGCGCCTCGCGGAGGGGCGGCTCCACGTCGTGATCCTGGACTTCGGCCTGGCCAAGTTCATGGACGGCTCGGGGCCGGGCGCGGACCTGACGCGGAGCGGCCTGATCGTCGGGACGCCCGCGTACATGGCGCCCGAGCAGGCGAGCGGCGCGCGCGCGGATCAGCGCGCCGACGTCTACGCGGCCGCGGTGCTGTTCTTCGAGATGCTGACGGGCCGCCACCCCTTCGACGCGCAGGAGGGGGCGGACATGGTCCGGCACCACCTCCTGACCCCGGCGCCGACGGTGGGGGAGCGGGCGCCCGGCGCCAGGGTGCACCCGGACATCGAAGCGTTCTTCGCGCGGTCCCTCGCCAAGGACGCCTCGGCGCGCTTCGAGGACGGCGCGTCCATGCTGCGCGCCCTGAACCGGCTGACGCCGGCCGGCTACGTGCCCCCGCCCGGGGAGGAGGTCCAGCGCAGCCGCGCCGCGGCGGTCACGGAGCTCGCGCCGGCGGCGCCGGCAGCGGGCGGCCGTCCCTCGTGGGCACGTCGGCTCGGCCTCGCGGCCGCGGCGCTCGTGCTGCTCGTCGCCGCCGGGGCCACCGGGTTCTGGGCCGGTCGCGGCCAGCCCGCGGGTGCCGTGGCGGCGGCGACCTCGGGGCCCACCCGCGTGCCGCTCGAGGACGACGGCCCTCCCGAGCCAACCGGGGCCGTGGCGCTCACCGCGGTGGAGACGGGCGAGGACTCCGCGCTCGAGCCGCCCGTCGCGGCCGACACGGCGAGCGGCGACACCGCGGAGGGCGAGGAGGACGAGGGCGACGACGACGGCTCGGCCGCGAGCGACGAGCCCGGGGAGGTCGCGAACGCCGAGGGGTCGGCGGACGACGACGAGGCGACGGGAGAGGACGCGGGGGAGACGGGGGGCGACGGCGAGGGCGCGGAGGACGAGGACCCGAACGGCCTCCCGGACACCGAGGAGGCGGCCGCGCTTCGCGCCGCCCACCCCGCGGAGAACCCGTGGCGCGAGTCCGCCGGCCCGCTCCTGACGTTCCTCCGCGGCCGGCAGGACAACGGCCAGCCGCTGAACGACGCCCACATCCGTCAGCTCCGGCGCTACGTCCGGCGGCACCCGGACGACCCGCGAGGCCGCCTGATCCTCGCGCGGGAGTACCTGGACCGCGGTCGGAGCGGCCAGGCCCTGGCGAACTACCGCCGGGCCTGGCAGGAGGATCCCAGCGTCCGGGGCGACCCGCTGATGCGCGCCGATCTCATGCGGCTCGCGGCGAGCCCGCAGGCGCACGAGGAGGCGACCGCGCTGATCGTGGCGGCCTACGGCGGCGAGGCCACGAGGCTGGTCCGGCGCTGGATCCGGCGGGAGCGGTCGGACCGTCAGCGCCGCGCCCGCCTCATGGCCTTGCTCCGGGCGCTCCAGCGTCAGTGATCCCGGCGCGCCGCGTCCTCCCTCTCGATGCCCGACCCTCACCCACCCTACCGGATCGGGCCGGAGACCGAGCGCCTGCTCCTGCGCGCCGCCAGGGTCGACGACGCGGAGGCGATGTACGCCCTCAACACCGACCCCGACGTCATGCGCTACACCCACGAGCCGATGCCGGCGAGCCTCGGGGAGATGAGGGCGCGCATCGCGAGCTACCCGGACTTCGAGCGCCATGGCTTCGGGCGCTGGCTCTGCGTCGACAAGGTCAGCGGGCGGGTGATCGGCTTCGCGGGGCTCAAGCACCTCTCCGACCTCGGCGAGGTGGACCTCGGCTACCGCCTCCTTCCGGCCTACTGGGGCCGCGGCCTCGCCACGGAGGCGGCCCGCGCGTGCGTCGAGTTCGGCTTCCGCACCCTCGGCCTCGAGAGCATCATCGGCCTCGTCCTCCCCGACAACGCGGCGTCGCGACGGGTGCTCGAGAAGGTCGGAATGCGGCTCGAGGGGCGCCTGCGCTACGACGGCGTGCCCTGCCTCCGCTACCGCCGCGCTCGCGACACGGGGCGTTCAGGGAGGTGTCGCGCGGCCGGCGAACGCGGCCGCTAGCGTCGGTGACGATGACGCGCCTCGGCCCTCCCGCCTTCCTCGCCTGCCTCGCGCTGGCCGGCTGCAGCGGCAGCGACGATCGGGGGCTCACGCTCACCGCGATCACGTTCAACGTCGGCACCACCCCGAGCCTCCCCCACGACGACCCGCCGGACGACGGGTACACGTCGACGGAGGCGCGGGCCTCGGACGACCACTACGGGGACGGGCTCGCGTGGGCGCCGGTCGTCGAGGACGTCCGGGCCTTCCTCCAGGCCGAGGCGCCGGACCTCGTGGCGTTCCAGGAGGTCTTCTACAGCCCGGAGTGCGCCGCGGTGCCGGCCGAGGCGCGGGCCGGCTTCGTCTGCGAGACCTGGGCGGACGGCGACCCCACGGTGGCGGAGGTCGTGCTCGGTGCGGGCTATCAGATCGCCTGCAACCTCGAGCGGGAGGACAAGTGCGTGGGGGTGCGCCGGCGCTTCGGGACCTGGCGCGGCTGCGACGGGGCGCTCTGCCTGAACGGGCTCGCGGGCAGCCGGGTGCCGGACTGTGGCGGCGGGTCCCGGGTCGGTCGCGGCGTGGTCGAGCTGGTCGCGGGGGGCGAGCTGACGGTGGTCCATCTCCACGGCACGAGCGGCTTCTCGGCGGAGGACCAGCAGTGCCGCATCGCCCAGATCGCGCAGATCTTCGACGACCTCGGCGACGGCGAGCCCGGCGCGAACGGGGCGCAGAACGTAATCCTGGGCGACCTCAACACCGACCCGGGGCGCGCGCTCGGCCTGGACGGCAGCGCGGACGCCTGGGCCGCCAGGGTCGGCGACGGGTCGCCCTTCCGGTTTCTCACGGAGACCGACCCGAGCGAGACGCCCACCTACCGGGGCATGTTCAGCATCGACCACGTCGTGAGCGACGCCTTCGTGGGCGACTGCCGGGCGATCGGAGTCACGTCCGGCACGGAGCCCGTGAGCGAGGTGCGCTACCTCGACCACGTGCCGATCGTGTGCGACCTCGCCGAGCGCGCGCCCTAGCCCAGAGCGGTCGAGGCGCTCGACCCGTCGGCCGAGCGCAGCAGCCGGCGAACGGATGGGCGCTCCTAGACCTTCGAGCTGGACGTCTCGGGTGGCCGATGGGCGGACGGGTCCCCCTGCCCGCCCTCCACCGCGGCCTCCGCCACCTGGTGCAGCCGGAACTGGCGCGGCTCCCCCTTGTCGAGGTCGTCGCAGTTCAGCAGCGTCTCGCGACGGTCCATCACCACGCGGCGGACCCGGACGCGGCGCCAGGCGAGCACGTGATCCCGGCCCAGGTAGCGGATCCGGAGCGTGCGCTGCTCGAAGAAGGCCTGCTCCACGGCCGCCCGGACCTCCGGCCGCACCGGCTGCGCCGGCACCCCCACGAGGTCCAGGGTCGACAGCCGCGCGAGGAGCTCGCGCTGGGCGCTCGCGTCCAGCGCCGCCCGCACCTTGTCGATCCCCGCCCGCTACGTGTCGACGAAAGGGATCACGCGCATCCGGTCGAGGTAGAGGCCGGCGCTGACCAGCACCGCCGCCTCCCGGGCGGTGAAGTTGACCGGCGGCAGGCTGTAGCGGCGGTCGAGCGCGTAGCCGCCGCCGCGCCCCCGCTCCGCGCCCACCGGGAGGTCGGCCTCCCGCAGGCTGGCGAGGTCCCGGTAGATGGTCCGGACCGTGACCCCGAACCGCTCGGCCAGCTCCTCCGCGGTGACCCCCGTGCGCCGCCCCCGCAGCACCTCGGCCAGGGCGAAGAGCCGCTCGGTCCGCTTCACGGCCTGGAGCAAGGCACGCCCCGACAAACCTGACATTCCCCTGACAACCGACCCCGCTACGCCATGGGTGAACCCGATGCCGAGGAGGACCCATGGACCCCGTCGAACCCCTGACCCTGTGCGAGCTCCTGGACACCGGAGACCGCGAGCTCGAGACGTTCAGCCCGTTCTGCCTGAAGGTGCGGCGAGCCCTCCGCTTCGCCGGCCTCCCCTTCACGTCGCGACGGCGCGCGACGCCCGGCGGGCACCGCGACGTCAACCCGCTCGGGCAGGTCCCCGTCCTCCTCGTCGGGGACGAGGCGGTCGTGGACTCGACCGCGATCCTCGCCCGGATCACGGCGTGGCGCGCGTCGAGGCTCCGGCCGTCGGGCCGGGTCGCGCGGGCGGAGTCGCTCCTCTTCGAGGAGCTGGCGGACAGCTCCCTCCACGGGTTCGTGGTCGCCGCGCGGTGGGCCGACGAGCGCAACTGGCCGGGGGTGCAGCGCGCCTTCTTCGGCGAGGCTCCGCCCCCGGTCCGCTGGTGGGTGATCCCCCGGGCTCGGGACGAGGTGCTGCGCAGCCTGGTGCAGCGCGACGTGTGGCGAGCCGGACCCGACGCCTGCTGGTCCCGCTTCCAGGCGCTGCTCGACCAGCTCGAGGATCGTGCGCCGAGCGGCGACGGCTTCTGGGTCGGCGAGGGGCCGTCGGGCGCCGACTTCGCGATGTTCGGTCAGCTGCATAGCCTCCGCCACGACCTCACGCCCTGGCAGCGGGCGCGCCTCGCGGAGCGCCCGGCGCTGAGCGCCTACCTCGACCGGATCCAGGAGCTGACCCGCCCGGCGCGCCCCCTGCGCGAGGCGGCCTGGGAGGGACCCCGGGGCGGCCCACGTCGGCCTCGACCTCCGCGTCGAACGTCCGACGCGGATCGCCCGGGACGTCTTCTCGTCCGTCAGCCGACGTCCCGTTCCTGCGCGGGCGGCGGGACGTCGCCCTCGGCCTCGGCCGGGGTCTCGACGGGGGGCGGTAGATCGCTGGTCAAGCTCGGGACCTGGTCGTCCTGGAGCAGCCAGTAGAGCCGGAGGAGCGTCCGCGGCGGGCAGCTCGTGACGGTGAGGAACGCCGCGCCGTCCTCGACGCGCACCGGGACCGGTCGCTCGAGACCGGTGCCGAGATCCGTGGCGCTGCCGAAGGCCGTTCGTTCGGCCCCCTGGAGCCCGTGTGCGCTCAGCTCCGCGCTGGCGCACTGGTACCGGTTCATCAGCTCGAGCCGGCCGAAGGGGGTCGCCGCCCGGCCGGCCAAGCGACGCTCCTCCGCGGCGGTGCGGGCGACCCCGCCGACGAGCCGGTAGGTCGCCTGCCCGGCGGTGTCCACGCGGAGCTGGGCGGGAAGGCCGCTCCCCGCGTCGATCCGCTCCGTCCCGCGCCCGAGCTCGAGCGCGGCCCCGGACGAGCCACCGATCGTCTCGACGTAGCGCTCGGCCGGGCTGCTCGCGGCGAAGCGGATCCGTCGCGCGACGGCCAGGTCCCACCGCTCGCCGCCGTGCGCGGTCGAGGGCGTCAGGCGGAACCGCACCTCGTTGGCGTCGAGGCGCGGCCCCGGCTCGATCGCGGCGAGGTCCCGGAAGGGCTGGGCGTGCCAGCGGTGAAGCGCGCGTCCCGCCCGCACCATGGGCCGCCGGCGTACGGCCTCGACGTCGCGCTGACGCCAGGGGAACGCTACCTGGTCGACCTCCACGCCGTCGGCGTCGAGCTCGATCACGTTGAAGGACGGCCAGAGCCGGGCGACGTCCGCGCGCTGCTGCTGCCGGCTCGGGCGCCAGGCCTGGGCGGTGCCGCCGCTCCCGGCGCTGACGATCAGGACGTCCCCCTGATCCTCCCTCGTGCCCGACAGCAGGCGGGTGGTCGCGTAGTGTTTGTGGCCGTGGAGCACGAGGACCGCCCGGCGGAGCGTGTGGAGGGTCGACAGCGCGGTGCCCGCCCCCAGCGCGGTCATGAAGAGCTCCTCGCGATCGCCGTTCGAGACCAGCGCCGGCATGGCGTGCTCGACCACCCAGCGAAGGGCCCGCGGTACGCTGGCGGTGTCGATCGGCCCGAGGTCCGTCAGGGGCGTCGGGATCAGGTGGTGATGGAGCAGGAAGAGCACCGGCCAGTCCGGATGGTGACCGTCGATGATCGCCGCCGCGCGCAGCAGATCCTCCTGCCGCAGAACGCCCCCCGCCCCCACGGCGCCACCCGGCAGGTGGGTCGAGTCGTAGGCCACGACCCAGAGGGGGAGGCCGTGGAACTCGGGGGGCAGCACCTCGGCCAGGAACGGCCCGCCGAAGTGCACCCAGGCGCGGCCCTCCACGGCCCGAGCGAGCCGCCGGAAGAGGCGGTCGCTCGAGGGGGCCAGGACGCCGGCGCGACGGGTGTCGTGGTTGCCGGGGACGACGACGGTCGGGACCTGCCCGCCGAGCGCGTCGTGGAGCGCGTCCAGCAGCTCGGCGAATACGTCGGCGGCCCGGTCGAGGGCCACCGCTCCGCTGTCGAAGACGTCGCCCGTCAGGCACAGCAGGTCGGCCCGCCGGCCCCGAAAGCGCCGCTCCCCCTCCACGGCGCCCACCAGGGAGCGGAGGATCGATGCCTGCTCGCGTGGATGGCCGAGGAGGTGGAGGTCGGACAGGTGGAACAGGAGCGCCACGGGCCGCAGTCTAGACGTCCGCGCCGGAAGTACCGAGCGCCTCGGCGGCCCTCGGCGCCCGGCTCGCGCCCGCCGATCTCCTCCGCGAGGCGCGGCATCGATGCCGGAGCATCGCGGAGGCGGAGCCACGGGCGCACGGTACGCGCTCGGGGCGCGAGGGCGCGGAGCGCGCCGGGGACGATCGCGCAGGCCGCCCTGGCGCTCTCGCTTCTCGCCTGCGGCGGCGGGCAAGGGGAGCGGAGCGCGAGCGACAAGCCGTCGGCGCCCGTCGCCGAGCCGACGCCGCCGGTGACGCCCACGCCCGCCGCGGAGCCCGAGGCCCCGGCCCGTCCGGCCCTACCCGGGGAGGTCGCGAGCGAGCCGTTCCGACCGCTGCCGGTGGAGATCCACCTCGAGGACCTGCCCGCCCCCTTCGCGACCGACAGCGTCCGCCGATCGCCCCAGCGCGTGGAGAGGCCCGATGGCGCCAAGCTCCGTGTCCCGCCCGGGTTCCGCGTGCAGCTGTTCCGGGAGGGCCTGAACAACGCCCGCTGGCTCGCCCGGACCCCCGATGGCCGGGTGCTGGTCGCGTGCTCCCGGGACAACCGGATCGTGGCGTTGACCGACGCGGACTCGAACGGCGTCGCCGAGCACGCCGAGGAGCTGGTCACGGAGCGGCAGGGCCTCGACCTGCCCTTCGGCATGATCTTCACCGACGAGCACTTCTACGTCGGCAACCAGGCCTACGTGCTCCGCTTCGGGTGGCGGCGCGGCCAGCGGCGTCTGCGGCGCCCCGGACGGCCGATCATGGAGCTGCCGGGCGGCGGCTACCGCCAGCACTGGACCCGCAACCTGCTCCTCGCACCCGACGGCGAGCACGCCTACCTCTCGATCGGCTCGCAGAGCAACGTCGACCCCGAACGGAGCCCCCGGGCGACGATCCAGGTCGTCGACCTCGCGACGGGTCGGATGCGGACCTTCGCGAGCGGCCTGCGCAACCCGGTGGGGCTGGCCCTCCACCCGACGACCGGGGCCCTCTACGCCACGGTCAACGAGCGCGACCACCTGGGCGACGACCTGGTCCCCGACTACCTCACGCAGGTCGAGGAAGGCGCCTTCTACGGCTGGCCGTACGCCTACCTGTCGCCGGAGCTGCTGGACCCCCGCCGGATGCGGCGCGGAGCGAGGAGCGAGCGGCCGGACCTCGCCCGCCGGACCCGCACGCCGGAGGTGCTGTTCCAGGCCCACTCCGCGGCGCTCGGGCTGGCCTTCTATGGCGGCACCGCCTTCCCGGCGAAGTACCGCGGCGGCGCCTTCGTCGCGTTCCGGGGCTCGTGGAACCGGTCCCAGGGCACCGGCTACCAGATCGTGTTCGTCCCCTTCAGCGAGCAGGGGCAGGCCCTCGGCTACTACGAGCCGTTCGTCGACGGCTTCCTGGTCCGGCCCACCATCCCGACGACGTGGGGGCGACCGGTCGGGGTGCTCGTGCTCCCCGACGGTAGTCTGCTGTTCACCGAGGAGTCCGGCGGGCGCGTCTACCGGGTGTCCTACGTCGGGGAGGGATGAGGAGCGCGGGTCGCCGCGCGGCCTGCCCCCGGTCGAGCGACGTCGACGGCCGCGGTCATCCGCCCGGGGCCCGGGGCGCGGCGAGCGACCGGCATCGAGGGCACATGCGGTCGGCGGGACGGGTAGGATGACGCCATGAGCCCCGAAACGGTCGAGCCCCACCCGTCCGAGCGCACCGGCCGGTCCGGCCCCATCTTGCTCGGCCTGGGCTGCTTCCTCGTCCTCCTCTTCGCGGCCGCCGCCGTCGGCGCCGCGTGGTTCCTCTGGAGCTCCGTGGCGGCCATGGTCGAGCCGAGCCCGGTCGAGGCGGGCGCGGCCGCGCCCATCGCCCCGACCACCGAGGGGGGCAAGCCCGGGACGGAGCCGGCGGTCGAGCCCCCGTCGCCCGGCTCGGGAGCGACGGCCGCGGAGGGGGGCGACGAGACGGAGGCCGTCGTCGCCGCCGACACGCCGCCGGCCGGGGGCGAAGCGCACTCCGGCCGGCTGGACTCGTCGGTGATCCGTCGCGTGGTCGGCCGGCGCGCCCGGGAGGTCCAGCGCTGCTACGACGCCGGCGTACGCTTCAACCCACGGCTCGAGGGCCGGGTGGAGGTGGCCTTCGTCATCGACGGGTCGGGGCGGGTCCAGGACGTCGACCTGCCCACCAGCACCCTCGGCGCCCCCGCGGTGGAGGCCTGCATCCGGCGAGCGGTCGAGCGATGGCGCTTCCCTGCGCCGGAGGGGGGCTCGGTCGAGGTGCGCTACCCCTTCATGTTCCGCTCTGACCGCTGAGGCGCAGGTCCAGGCTCTCCGGGGGCAGCTCCCGCGCGCCATCCGGCCCCCAGTGCGTGGTCGGGGCGGCGCACGCCGGCGCCGTCCGAGGGACCTCCTCGAGGTCGTGGACGACGTGAAGGAAGACGAGCGGCGCGGGCCGATCCAGAGCCAGGAGCCGGCTGGTGGGGTCCGGCCCTTCGAGGAGCGCGGGCGCGAGGTAGTAGCCCCGGGCGCGCCGACCGGCCTCGCCCCCCACCCATCGACGGTAGCCGTCCCGCTCCGCCTGGCTCACGAGGGCCTCGGCGCGGCGGAGGCTCGATTCGTCCGGGAGGGGCTGCAGGGCGGAGGCGGAGCGAGCGGGATCGAGGGCGCCGATCGCCGCGGCCAGCAGCTCCCTCATCGGCGCCCCCTGGGACGGGCCCACATGGACGACCCAGCCGCCGGCATAGGGCGACGCGGCCCGATGGCGAAGCTCCTCGCGGACGGCGGTGGCCACCTCGCGCAGCGCGGCGCCCTCGAGGACGACCAGCCGGCGGGGGCCGTAGGTGCGAAGCAGGACGGGCTTGAGGGTGCTGGCGGCGGCGCGAAGCACGGTCGCCGCCAGGGCACGTCCGCCGTGGTAGCGCAGGGCGTCGACGCCGGGCAGCGCGGCGAGCTGGCTCGCGCTGTCGCCGTCCACCCCCTGCACGAGGCCGAAGGACCCGCGCGGGAGCCCCTCGAGGCACATGCCGAGCACCACGGCCGAGAGGGGAGCCGCCTCCGGCCCCTTCAGCAGCACGGCCCGCCCCGCCAGGAGGTCCGCCAGCGGCTCGAGCAGCACGGCAGGAAGGGCGCTCGCGGCGGGTAGGTGGGCGAACAGGCGGGGCCCGTCGGCCCGGGAGGTCGGACCCTCGCCCGGGACCGGGGTCGCCTCGATGGTGCGGCGCGCCGCGACGATCAGCCGGGCGACGGCGGCCTCGGCCGCGTCGGGCGGCATGCCGGTGTCGAGGACCAGCACCTGCGCGAGGAGGGAGCGCTTGCCCTCGAGCCGGCCCACCGCATCCCGAAGCCGCGCTCGTTGCGCGCTCGGTCCGAGCCGCCGCCAGGCCCGCGCCCCGTCAACTCCGACCTCGACCGCGCGGGCGACGTCGCGCCGGCTCGAGCGAGGGACGTCGAGCAGGCTCGTGCCCTCTCGGGGGTCCTGGACGTCGAGCTCGTAGCCCTCCCGGGAGAGCGCCCAGTCGCCCCCGATGAAGTTGCGGGCGAAGCGGTCGTCATCGAGCAGAGCCATCGTTCTCGTTTCGCTCCCTGCGCTCGGCCCGCTCAGAAGAAGCGGTCGAAGCGAACCCGGTCGGCGGGCAGGCCGCGCTCGACCACGCAGCCCCGCAGGACGGCGTCCACCATCGGCGGAGGCCCGGCGAGGTAGATCGGCGCCTCGGCCAGGTCGGCGACCTGCGCGAAGAACACGTCGCCGACGTTGCCCCGCGGCCCCGCCCATCCGTCCCGAGGGGACGGCTCGGAGAGGCACGTGACGACACGCAAGCGCCCGCCGTGCACCCGCGCCAGGCGCTCCAGCTCGTCGACGCACACCAGGTCCTCCCGCGTACGCGCGCCATAGAAGAAGTCGACCTCGGCTCCCGCCGGGAGGGCGGCGCGCGCGATGCTCAGGAGCGGCGCGAGGCCGGAGCCGCCCGCGACGCACCGGAGCGGACCGCCGGCGGCCTCCCGGAGGTAGGCCCGGCCGAAGGGACCCTCCGCCTCGATCGCGTCGCCCTCCGCGAGGCGATCGAACAGGTAGGCGGTCGCTTCGCCCCCGGGCACCGCCTTGACCAGCAGCTCGAGGAGGCCCTCGTCGCCCGACGGGTTGGCCATCGAGTAGGCCCGGCGCCCCACCCCGGGGATCCGAAGGAGGACGTACTGACCGGGGAGGAAGGGGACCGCCGTGCCGGCGCTCGCGACCACCCGAAGCGTGCGTGGCCCGGGACGCTCGAGGCGGGTCACGCAGAGGGAGAGGTCCCGCGGGCGAGGCTCCGCGGGCAGGCCCTCGACCGGGCTCACCTGCAGGCGGAGATCGCTCGTCGCCTCGCACTGGCACAGGAGAACGCGTCCTCGGCGCCGGTCGCGGGGGGTGAGCCCCGCCGCGGCGGGCGCCCGGTCGCGCACCGTGCCCTCGAGGAGCCGGGCCTTGCAGCACCCGCACGTCCCACTCGAGCACTCGTAGGGGAGCGGGATGCCCGCGGCGAGGCCGGCCATCAGGACACTCTGGCCGGCGGGCGCATCGAAGGAATGCGGCTCGCCCGCCAGCTCGACGAGGTGGTCCATGTCGGGCCTCCGGACGAAGGCGTCAGGCGAGGCCGGCCTCGGCGTGGAACGCGGCCAGGCGCTCCCGCGTCCGGGTCGCGATCGTCGACCCGTCAGCGCCTCCGGCCTCGGCGAGGAGCGACGCGCCCCCCTGCACGAGCTCCTCGGCCAGGGGCGTCCACTCCTCCACGTAGCCGCGGAGCACGTCCAGGTTCTCCGCCCTCGCCCCCACCGCGTAGCGGGCGAGGGCCGCGCTCCAGGTCCGGCTCCGCTCCGCGTCGTGGTGGAGCGCCTCGAGCACGAGCGCGTCCAGGTCGTCCCCACGCTGGCGCGCCACGCCGGCGAGCTCGCGCAGGAAGAGGTGGTCGTAGGCGGGCTTGAGGACGAGGTTCACCGCCGCAAAGGACCGGTCCCAGTCGTAGGCGACGAGCGCGTTCTCGAGCGCCTTCCTCACCCCCTGCCAGTGAGGGTGATCCTCCCACAGCCCACGCTCGCGCTCGCCGAACCCCCGGTCCGGGTAGGCCATCTGGAGCTGCTTCGTGCGGTACGCGATCCTCTGCACCCGACGCAGCTCGTCCGCCGCCTGGAAGGAGGCGCAGTTGGCGATGTAGCTCGAAGGGGCCATCTGGGTCGTGTAGGTCGCGAGCATCTGCAGTGCGTGGACCGGGTAGCGCTGCGGCGCGAGGGCCACGCCGAGACCCTCGAGCCAGGCCGGGTCGAGGTCCCGGTCGCACTGCTTCTCCTCCGTGAGCTCCTGGAGGAGCCGGTCGACGTAGGTCTCGCTCTCGTCCTGCATCTTGTTGTAGGCGCGATAGGTGATCTGGTCCGGGTCCCGGAATCCGTCCCAGCTCTCCGCACGCAGCGCCGCCTCGTTCCGGTGCTCGGTCAACCAACGGTTGCCATGCCGGCTCGGCCCCATCTCGAGGGGCAGGCGTTCGTCGTCGATCGCCGTGTGGTTCATGCCGTGCGTGACGATCTCGTACTCCGTCGGCACGCGGCCGAGGTTGCCCATGCGGCTCCAGGTCTTGGCCCGCGACCGGCGGCGTCTCCGCCTCGACGTCTCATTCGTTGGTTCCATGGCGCTCGTCACCGCTTCTCGTAGTACCAGAGGAACTCCTCGCCTCGGGTCTTCATCCGACCGGCAAAGGAGGGCATCTCGATCTCGAGGTGGCTCAGCGGGAAGCTCCGACCGAGGTGTCGCTCGAGCGATGCCTTGGTTAGCCGACACTCTCCATCCGTGCTGATGCGCACATAGTCGCCACGGTCGAGGACCGTGACCTCCCGCTCGGGATTGTCGTCGTAGATGGCCTCGATCACCGCATCCGCGAGCTCCCCGGAACGGATCACCGGCCCCACCGCGTTCTTCGTCTCTGCCATCACGCTCCATCCTCCGCCGCTACGCATCGACCTGCCCCCGAGCCCGCCGTCTCATCCGCCCGAGGACGCTGCGCAGCCCGTCAGGCGTCCGACGGCTCGGCGAGCGCCTCGGTCGCGACGAAGACTCCACCGTCGCGAACCTCCACGGGATAGCGCCGCAGGCGCTCCTTGGCCGGATTGATCCCTTGCCCGGTGCAGGCGTTGAACTGCCAGAGGTGAGCCCGACACGTCAGCGTCGTGCCCTCGAGACTCCCCTCGGCCAGTGAGACACTCTGATGTGGACAGATTCCCTGGAATGCACGGTAGGCTCCGTCGAGCCGAACCAGAAGAATCTCCTCCTCTCCGACGTCGAAGGCGTCCATCTCCCCGTCCCACAACTCGTCCGCATCGCAGACCCTGACGAACTTCATGAGGGGTCGCGTCGCCTACTCTCGCCACCGGACGTCTACCCACTCCAGCGGGCGGAGACCGAGCTCGCCGAGGGTCTTCTCGGCCGGAACCACCTCGTCGTTGACCAGGACCTCGTAGCCCTTGGCGGCTGGGTTGGGCGGGACGCGACGACCGACCGAGTGAACGGCGACCTTCTCCGCCAGCGCGTTCATGTCGTCATCGGTATCCGCCGGCACGAGGTGGGGCACGAAGTCGCCGACGAAGCGGCCATAGATCGGAAAGAGCGCCATGGGATCACTCCGCCGCGTCAGCCTGAACGTAGTCCTGAGCCCACCGGTACTTGTAGCAGTCGTCTCCCATCACGTCGGGGGTGATCCCCATCCACTGGAGGCCGCCCTCGAGGTTCGGGGGCTGGATCTGCCCGGCGATGAAGCGGTCCACGACGTTCTGATGCTCGGCATAGCGCGCTGGATCGAGGCTGAAGATCCACTGGCACGGCTCCGAACAGAAGTGATAGAGCCGCTCGCCGTGGGTGGCCGTGTAGGGCTGCAGGTGGTGGCGATCGAAGGCCGACCCGAGGGGCAGCTGACAGATGTTGCAGAGCGCGGGGAGCGTCAGGGGCAGTGTCTGCGGGATATCACCGTTCTTCGCGTTCTCGATGATCACATCCCAGAGGTACCCCCAGCTGTCCTCCCTGCTGGGATACTTCTCGTTGAGCCACCTACGCTCCTCCTTGGACACGCCGGCGTTCGGGTTCCAGAAGAGGGTCGGCCGCCAGTACCACGTTCCGATGTGGAGGGCGTGGCCGCCGTGCTCGAGGCTATGCATGAACGTGTCCCAGTACCACGGCTTCTGCAGGCCGTAATCCTCGAGCATCCGCTCGTGGTGGTTCACGATCCACTCGAGCATGAACTCCTTGAAGGACATCTTCCGCCGGTGGACCGGGGTGTAGTAGTCCATCGCCGGCGCCGTGAGCGTGTGGAAGAGGCGGAGCGCTCGCCAGAAGCTGACATCGAGGAGCTGCTGAGCCCGCTGCTTGTCGTGCTTGACGAGGACTTCAGCCGTCGGGAAGCCCTGCTGTGCGTGCCTCGCCTCGTCCGTCTGGATCGAGGAGAGGATGTTCGAGAAGTTGACGTCACCGGCCTCCATGGCGTCCGCCGCGAAGGCGATGAACTGCATGTTCGTGAACCCGTGTTCCACCGTGAGGTTCGTGGTGATCGCTGCGTTCACCACGTTGGTGTCGAGCATCACGTCATCGAAGAAGTGGCGGACGGCAATGACGCCCCACTCGTTGGTGAAAAAGGCCTTCTGGGTCCAGTCGAACTGCGGCGCCTCCTTGAGGAGATCGTGGGCGAACGCCATGTCGAGCTGGGCATGACGGATCTCGTCGAGCATGCCGTAGACCGCGATGTTCCTCCACCGCCCGGTCGGGGCGAAGCGCGCGAAGCGACCCTCCATGCTGACCGCCATCTGCTCCACCTGGCACGTGGTGCCCATGTGGAGGTGGGCCGCCGCCTTGTGCCCGTCGTCGAGCTTCCCGTAGAGACCCGCTCGCTTGAAGGCCTCCTTCACGGCATAGACGCCGGCGTCCTTCTCCCGCTGCGTCGCGACGTACTCCCGGAAGCTGGCGCGGAAGGGCTCGTCCCAGTCGTCCCAGGCGTCCTTCGGGATTCCCTCGGCTCCGGTCCAGGCCGCCGGGAACGCCGCCTCCTCGTCCACGTAGGAGAGCGTCCAGTCCAGGTCACGCCCGATGTCGTACCAGTCATCCCTGTTCAGCGTCGTCATCGCTTACCCCGCTCACTTGTCACGCGTCGTCGAGCGCGTCGCCCCACCGGCCCGGAGGCCCCCCGACGCTGGGTCGGTCCGTGGGCGACGTGACGTCTTCACGTCACCTGTGCATCAGCCTAGGCGCTCCGCTTTTCCCGGAGCAATGGCGCTTATCCGGAAACAGCGTCGCCTGAGAGCGGACAATCCGGAGGGGGCGCCTGCGGGCGAGGCCCGCGGCCTACGTGGAGCCATCGTCGTGGAAGCGTGCGCCGAGGAGCTCGACGAAGAGGCGGGTGCGGGGCGCGAGGCGCTCGCGATGGGCGAACACCGCGCTGATCGATCCCTCCCGCATCCGCCAGGCTGGAAGCACCTCGACGAGGTCGCCCGACGCGTAGTCGTCGAGGACCGCGTAGTCGGGCAGCACGCCGACGCCCAGGCCCGCGAGCGCGAGCTGACGGCCGGCGATGCCCGTGTTCGTCAGGATCTTCGGTGGGACCTTGACGGTGACCCGACGGCCGGAGCGGTTGATCAGCTCGATCCGACTGGGATGCGTGAGCACCCCGAGCCCGATCAGGCAGTGCTTCAGGAGGTCCGGCGGGCGCCTCGGCCTCCCGTGGTCCCTCAGGTAGGCGGGCGAGGCCGCGAGGGTCAGCCGGAAGGGCGCGAGGCGCCGGGCGAAGAGCGCGGAGTCGGAGAGCCATCCCACGCGCAGGCCCACGTCGAATCCGTGCCCGATCAGATCGGTGACCGCGTCGTCGAGGCTCAGCTCGATGTCGACGCTCGGGTAGGCGCGGCGGTACTCCCGCACCGTCTCCACGAACAGCCGGCTCGTCCCCAGGTTCAGGGGCGCCGTGACCTTCAGGACACCCTGCGGCTCGTGGCGCGCAGCGGCCACGTCGGTCAGGGCGCCCTCCGCGGCGTCCAGCATGCGGCGGCAGCGCTCGTAGAAGCGTGACCCCTCGTCGGTCATGTGGAGCGTGCGCGTGTTCCGGTTCAGGAGCTGAACGCCGAGCTCCTCCTCGAGGATCCGCACGTGCTGGCTCACCACGGACTTGCCCAGGTCGAGGCTGGCCGCCGCCGCCGTGAAGGACCCCTCCTCCACCACGCGCGCGAAGATCCCCATGCGGTAGAGGCTCCTCAGCATCGCCATCGACGGCTCGCGGCCGAGCGTGCTGTTTAGCTACACCGGACGAAGAGTTCAAGAATCGCCCATTGTCCGGCTGCTTCGCCGGCCGCTAGGCTGGCCCACTCTGGAGGTGTACGGCATGACAGGACCCCTCGACGGCATCCGCGTCATCGATCTCTCGACGATGCTCTCCGGGCCGTGGGCGGCCGACATTCTGGGAGATCAGGGCGCCGACGTGATCAAGGTGGAGGTCCCCGGCGCCGGCGACCACACGCGGTCGCTGCGGAACCGCCAGGGGGGCCTCTCCTCCATGTTCCTGAACATCAACCGGTCGAAGCGGTCGGTGACGATCAACCTCAAGAGCGAGGAAGGGAGGTCGGTCCTCCGTGATCTCGTTCGAGATGGAGACGTCCTTCTCCAGAACTTTCGTCCCGGCGTCGTCGACCGGTTGGGTGTCGGCTACGAGGCGATGCACGCGATCAACCCGCGGCTCGTCTACGTCAGCATCAGCGGCTTCGGCGAGAAGGGACCCTACGCCCACAAGCGCGTGTACGACCCGATCGTGCAAGCGTTGAGCAGCCTCACGACCATCCAGGCGGGGAGCGACACCCAGCGCCCGAGGCTGATCCGGACGATCCTCCCCGACAAGCTCACGGCCGTCACCGCGGCCCAGGCCACGGTCAGCGCGCTCCTCTGCCGGGAGCGCACGGGCCAGGGCCAGCACGTCCGGCTCTCGATGCTCGACGCCGTGATCTCCTTCCTCTGGGCTTCGGACATGGGCGGACAGACCTTCTACGGTCGCGAGGTGTCTGCCCAGGAGGCGGCCAGCTTCATCGATCTCATCTACGAGACCAAGGACGGCTACATGACCGTCAGCGTCATGACCGACAAGGAGTGGAGAGGCCTCTGCAAGGCCGTCGGACGACCCGAGTGGTTGGACGACGAACGGTTCGCCACGCCCGCGGGTCGGGACCAGCACGTCAACGAGCGTCTCGAGATGACACAGGCTGCGTTGCGGGAGAGGACCACCGAGGAGTGGCTCCAGCTCTTCGACGCCCATGACGTGCCTGCAGCCCCCGCGCTGACCCGCTCTGCTCTGATCGAGCACCCGCAGGTGCTGGCCTCCGACGTGCTCCGGCTGAATCCGCACCCGGTCGCCGGCACGCTCCGGCAGCCCCGGACCGCGGCGCGCTTCGAAGGCACGCCGCCGGCGGCCCCGCGCGGGGCCCCGCGCCTCGGTGAGCACACCGACGAGGTCCTCCAGGAGCTGGGCTATCCGGCGGAGCGCATCGACGCCCTCCGCGGCGCCGGCGCGATCGGCGCCGAGACGGCGGACGCCCCGCGGGCGGCGGAGTAGCCGATGGCGACGATCCTGATCGTGGGGGCCGACCGGGGCATCGCCCGGGCGATGGTGGAGCAGCTCGCGGAGCGAGGGGACCGCGTGATCGCGGCGTGCCTGGGCGAGGGTGCGGACCTGGCCGCGACGGGCGTCCGGGTCGAGCCGGCCGTCGATGTGACCTCGGACAGCGCGGTCGACGCGATGGCGTCCCGGCTCCGCTCGGACGAGGTGACCCTCGACTGGCTCGTCAACGTGGCGGGCGTCCTCGGCGTGGACGAGCTCGGCCGGATCGATCTGGCGGACGTTCGGCGGCAGTTCGAGATCAACGCGATGGGCCCGCTCCGGGTCGTGCAGGCCACGATGGACCGGCTCAGGGCGGGCTCGAAGGTAGGCGTGGTCACGAGCCGGGTGGGGGCGCTCTCCGACAACTCCTCCGGGGGCATGTACGCCTACCGGATGAGCAAGGCGGCCGCCAACATGGCCACGCTGAACCTCCACCACGACCTCGTGCCGAAGGGCGTCGCCGTCCTGGCGCTGCACCCGGGGCTGACCGCGACGGACCTCACCAAGGACTTCCCGCGGGATCTTCCCTGGATCACGCCGGAGGCAGCAGCAGAGGGCCTGATCCGCTGCATGGATGATCTCACGCTGGAGAGCTCGGGGCAGTTTCGGCACTCCAGCGGCGAGCTCCTTCCCTGGTGAGGGAGGAGTGTATCGATTTCAAGGGAAGGGTGAAGCGATGGCGATCAAGGTATTTCAATACGTCCCGGCATGGAAGGTACCATGCATTAGCCCGTACGTGACCAAGCTGGTCAACTACATGACCATGACGGGTCTGGAGTATGAGCTGGTCGCGCAGGACCTGGCCAAGCTCGACGACGACGCCCCCCACGGAAAGCTCCCGTACATCATCGACGAGGATGGGACCAAGGTGGGCGACTCCAACGCGATCATCAACTACTTCAAGGAGAAGTATGGCGACCCCCTCGACCAGGACCAGACCGCCGAGGAAGCGGCCCAGGCCCTCGCCTGGAATCGGCTCCTGGAGGAGCACGTCTACTGGAGCGGCGTGATCCAGCCGCGATGGCGCGAGGACAAGGGCTGGGAGACCTATATCCCTTACATCGTGTCGGGTGCCGAGGTCGGCCCCGAGCTGCGCGCCGCCCTGGATGCGTTCCGCGGCCGCATCGTCGCCGAGTTCGACGGTCAGGGGATGGGCCGCCGGAGCGACGAGGAAGTGTTCGACGTCTTCAAGCAGGACATCGATGCCCTGAGCAGCTTCCTCGGCAACAAGACGTGGTTCATGGGCGACAAGCCCCGGAGCATCGACGCGTCGGTCTACTCCTTTATCCGCCACACCGCGGACGTACCCTTCGAGTGGCCCGGCAAGCCCTACATCCGGGACAAGAAGAACCTGACGGCCTACGCGAACCGCTTCCACGAGACCTACCACATTTAGCCAACATCCCAGCATACGGCAGGGGCCGGACGAAGCGCCCGTGATCGATCTCTTCTACTATCGCACTCCCAACGCGAGAAAGGTGCTGTTCTGCCTCGAGGAGGTCGCTCTTCCTTACCGGATCCGTTGGGTGGATATCACGCGAGGCGACCAGCACACCGAGCCCTATCGGCGCATCAACCCGAACGCCAAGATTCCGGCCATCATCGATCACGACGGCCCGGCCGGGGCCCCCCTCACGCTGTTCGAGTCGGGGGCCATCCTACTCTACCTCGCCGAGAAGACCGGGCAGCTCCTCCCCGAGGCCCCTGACCTACGCTACGAGACCCTTCAGTGGGTATTCTGGCAGATGGCCAACCAGGGGCCGATGCTCGGGCAGGCGACCCACTTCGTCAGCTACGCGCCGAGCCAGGGCATCGAACAGCCCTACGCGCGGAGCCGCTACCTCGGGGAGGCGCGGCGCCTCTACGAGGTGCTCGACGAGCGTCTGACCGGGCGCGAGCACCTCGTGGGCGACGCCTTCTCGATCGCCGACATCGCATGCTGGCCCTGGGTCCGTCCGGCCAAGGGGCAGGGCATCGCGATCGAGGACTACCCGGAGGTCAACCGCTGGAGCGAGGCCCTCGCGGCGCGGCCGGCCGCCCGGGTGAAGCCGAAAGAGGACGAGAGCGCGATGGCGAGGGGCCAGAAGCACACCGAGGCGCAATGGGAGACGCTCTTCCGGACCGCCCCCAGCACGCACGAGGAGAACCGGGAATGAAGACCTACCCCATGTCCATCGGCGGCGAGCCCGTCACCGCGGCGCCCACCCTCGACGTCGTCGACCCCGCGACCGCGGAGCCCTTCGCCCGGGTGGGCGACGCCCCCCGGGAGCTGCTCGAACGGGCGGTGACCGCGGCCAGAGAGGCCTTCGGGCCCTGGAGCGCGCTGTCCCAGGAGGCGCGAGGCGACGCGCTCCGCAGCACGGCCGGCCTGCTGGAGGAGCACAAGGACGAGCTCGCGGAGCTGATCATGCGCGAGGTCGGCAAGCCGCTCGGCAAGGGCCACGGCGAGCTGGCGAGCTCCCTGAAGTGGATGGCCGCCGACGCCGCCCTCGAGCTGCCGACGGAGGTGCTGCGGGACAGCGACAGGTGGCGCGTGGAGCTTCGGCGCCATCCCCTCGGCGTGGTCGGCGCCATCACCGCCTGGAACTATCCGATCTTGCTCGCCTTCTTCAAGATCGGACCAGCCCTCATCACCGGCAACACCGTGGTGCTCAAGCCCTCGCCGTACACCCCGGTGTCCACGCTCCGGGCCTGCGAGCTCGCGCAGGAGGTGCTTCCGCCGGGCGTCCTCAACTGCGTGAGCGGCGGCGACGAGCTCGGCCGCTGGATGACCGAGCACCCCGCGATCCGGAAGATCACCTTCACCGGCTCGGTGGCGACGGGGAAGAAGATCATGGCGAGCGCGGCCACCCACCTGAAGAGGCTCACGCTGGAGCTCGGTGGCAACGACGCCGGGATCGTGCTCGACGACGTCGATCTCGACGCCATCAAGGCCGACCTCTTCTGGGCGGGCTTCGCCAACTGCGGCCAGGTGTGCGCGGCGCTGAAGCGCCTCTACGTGCCGGCCTCCCGCCACGACGAGGTGATCGACGCGCTCGTCGAGGTGGGCCGGACCGTCAAGGTCGGCCCCGGCACCGACGAGACCTCCCAGGTCGGCCCGGTGCAGAACGCGATGCAGCTCGACGTGGTCCGGGCCGCGGTCGACGACGCCGTGGCCAAGGGCGCACGCATCGCGTTCCGAGGCCAGGCTCCGGCCGGACCGGGCTACTTCCATCCGATCACCATCCTCGCCGACGTCCCCGATGACGCAGTGATCGTGCAGCGCGAGGCCTTCGGGCCCGTCCTCCCGGTCCTGCGCTACCACGATCTCGACGACGCGATCGCCCGCGCCAACGACACCGACTACGGCCTCGGCGGGAGCATCTGGTCGTCCGACCTCGAGCGGGCCAACGGCCTCGTCGGTCGCCTGGACGCGGGCAACGTCTGGGTCAACGACCACCCGACGATGGGACCGGACGTCCCGTGGGGCGGCATCAAGCAGTCCGGCCTCGGCAAGGAGGGGTCCCGCTACGGGCACGAGGAGTTCACCGACGCGCGAGCCGTCTGGCTCCGCAAGCGGTAGTGCCGACCCACGTCTCGCTCCGCGGAGTACCCGGAGCGGGCGAGGGCTCCCCGCTCGCCCGACCGGGGGGCGGCGGTGGACCGAGCCCACCGGGCGCGATAAGGCGCGTCGGTGGCCCTCGACGTGACGAGCGCGGTCGACGTGGCAGCGGTCGAGGCGGCGATCGGCGGCCTCTATGGCGGCCCGCTGCCCGAGGCGTCCGGGGTGCTCCACGTGGTCGCCGTCGCGCCGGAGGTCGATGACCTCCGGGTGATCCGCATCAACGAGGAGGCGCCGAAGAGCCCCACGGACTTCTTCCTGCTCAACCTGACCCGGGCCCGGGTGGACGGCATCGTCGTCACGGGGGCGATCCTCCGGGACGAGGCGGACCTGACGTACGACCTCCAGGGCCCCGGCCGCAGCTCCGAGGGCCTGTCCGCCTACCGGCGCGCCGTCGCACGGCGGGCCGGGCCGCCCCTCCTGCTGATCTTGACCCGCGGCCACCACCTGCCGGAGGACCACCCCGCCTACCACAGCTGGGCCGAGCCGGTCGTGTTCACGAGCGAGCGCGCCGTGCCCCCCCTCCGGCGGACGTTGCCCGCGCGCGTCGACGTGGTCGGCGACCCTTCACCCTCCCTCGCGAGCGCCCTGGCGTACCTGGAGCGGCGCCGGGCGTGCCGGGCGGTCAGCGTCGAGGCGGGCCCGAGCGTCGCGGCGGACCTCTACCGGAGTGGCGGGGCGCCCAGCGTCGACGAGCTTCTCCTGAGCGAGTTCGAGGGGCAGCTGGCGCCGGGGGCGCGCGGCCGGCTGCTGGGCACCCGGAGCGCCGTGCTCGGGCCGCTGACGCCGGCCGGAGGGCCGACTGCGGTCGAGGAGGACAGCGGCCCCTGGCGCTTCAGCCGCCACGTCCGTCGAGCGCCCTAGGCACCTGTCTCAGCGATTCGTGCGCCGATGGCTCGCCGGGATGTGCCACTCCCTGCGGTTCCGGGTGACTAGCCGCCGTGGTCGTCCAGGAACTGCTGGAGGCTCTGGTTGACGCGCTCGAGGTTGGGCGTGATCAGCCCGACGATGAACTGCTCGAGCTTGGGCCGCAGGCCGCCCGCGAGGAAGCTCGGCACCCCCGGCACCGTGGCGAGGTCGATCGCCAGGTCCCCGTCCAGCACCACCCGGGTGTGCTCGACGCCGTCCGCGACGAACCGGTTGACGCCCCCGCAGGTGACGCTGTCGGTGAAGATGCGGAGCTTCAGCCTCCAGTGAACCGCGCCCTCCGCGTCCTTCCAGTGGGCGAAGTCGTCCCAGCGGAGCATCTCCGGCTTGAGGAAGCCTCGCGCGAAGAACGGCACGTCACGGTCGGCGATCCACTCGTTGTGGATCTTGATCTCGCCGGGGGCGACGTCCTCCCGGGTCTTCTGGACGATCGCCTTGACGTCGGGGATGTAGGCCGCGATCTCGGGGAGGCGGTCCCGGTAGGCGGCGTACACGGCCTCCTGCGGGTGCGAGATGCGAGACTCACTGAAGATGCGCATCGCGGCGAAGCTAGCAGGCGCGTCGCAGGAGGCACGAGATGAACGATGGATGGACGGCCCTCGACCCGACCCTCGGACGCCAGCTCACGGACGCGCGCTTGGCCGTCCACTGGGCCGCGCAGCTCGCGAGCGCGCCGGGGACGTCCCTCCTACCGCCCGAGGACGACTTCGGCCACACCACGCTCCGCTGGGACCCGACCGCCGAGGCGCTCCGCGGCGCCGCCCTCCCCGTCGGCCTCGCCGCGGCGCTGCGGCTCGCCCCCTTCACGCTGGCCCTGCTCGAGGGCGACGGCAGGATCGGTGACGAGCTGCCGCTCGCGGGCCGGACGCTGGACGACGGCCTCCGCTGGCTCACCGAGCGGCTCCGCGAGCACGCCCATGGCGACCTGAGGGCCCCGATCGACCGCCCCCGCCACGACCTTCCGAGCCACCCCGTGGAGGCGGGGGCGGCCTTCGACACGCCCGAGCCGCGCCATCTCCGCGAGCTCGCGGCCTGGTTCGGCAACGCCCAGGCGGCCCTCGAGGAGACGCGCCTCGAGCAGACCGGCACCTCCCCCGTCCGCGTGTGGCCTCACCACTTCGACATCGCGGCGCTCAGCGTGCTCGACCCCGAGCTCGACCCGGAGGTGGCGCGCTCCGTCGGCTTTGGCATGGCGCCCGGCGACGCCGGGGTGCCCGAGCCCTACTTCTACGTGAACTGCTGGCCGCCGCCCCCGAGCCCGTCGACGCCCGCCCTCGGCCACGGCGAGACCTGGCACACCGAGGGCTGGGTCGGAGCCTCCCTGGCGAGCTCCGCGCTGAGGGCCGGCGCCGAGCAGGGCGCTCAGGTCCGGGGCTTCCTTCGGGACGCGATCCGCGCCTGCAAGGGAATGCTGCAGCGCTGAGCGCGACGCCGGTCCCGCGCCTGTCGGCGTCGAGCGAGACCGGGGCCCGCGGGCGCGTCGGGCGCTCAGGCCCCCGAGCCGACCCGGCCCGGACCGCCGTTCGGGCCCTCCCGGCCGATCCGGCCCTCCCGGCCGATCCGGATCAACCGAAACGTCAGGTTGAGGCGCGGCCCCACCGGCCGCTTCGTCCTGGGCACCCGATGCGTGTAGTGGCGCTGGGTCGTGCCACCCATCACCAGGAGGCTGCCCTCCCCGAGGTCCCAGGCGTGCCGGTCGCCCCGGTCGCGCCGGTGGCGGAGGTGGAAGCGCCGGCGCGCGCCGAGGCTCACGCTCGCGATCCGCTTGTCGTCGTCGGCCGGACCGAGCTCCGGCTCGTCGTCCGCGTGCTCGCCCATCGCGTCCCGGCCGTCGCGGTAGTAGTTGACCAGAACGCTGTTGAAGCGGACGCCGACCGCGTCCGCGAGGCGGTCGCGGAGCGCCTCCAGGTCTTCACCGAAAGGGTGCGGCTCGAAGGTCCGTCCGCTGTAGCGGTAGAGGGCGCCAGGCTCGCCGTGCCAGCTCGTGAGCCGCGGGCTCGGCCAGCGGCGGCCGGCGACCACGACCGTCTCCTGCACGAGGGGCAGTCGATCGACCAGGCGCGCCAGGAGCCCCTGGTGGTCGGGGACGAAGCCCTCTCGAAAGCCGACCCATCCACCGTCCGCGAGCGCTCGGCGATCCCACATGAGGGGAGGCTTCGACCGGCCGGAGGATCCGGCAAGGGCTCCCGGCGGCCGGACCGGGTGGCGGGCCCATGGGAGGAGGCGGCGGGCCGCGGCGCTGCTAGGGTCTCGCTGCCATGGCGAGCCGATGGACCCCGGCGGACCTGCCGGACCTGGTGGGGCGGACCGTCTTGATCACCGGAGCCAACAGCGGCATCGGCTTCGAGGCAGCCGGCCACCTCGCCGGCGCCGGGGCCCACGTCGTGCTGGCCTGCCGGAACGGGGCCAAGGCGCAGACCGCAGCCGAGCGGATCCGCGGAGCCCACCCCGAGGCGAGGACGGAGGTCCTGCTCCTCGACCTCGCCGACCTCGACGCGGTCCGCCAGGCGGCCGGGCGGTTCGGCTCGGGCCATGATCGCCTCGACGTCCTCGTCAACAACGCCGGGGTCATGGCGCTCCCCCACCGCACGACGACCGATGGCTTCGAGATGCAGCTCGGGACCAATCACCTCGGCCACTTCGCGCTGACGGGGCTCCTCCTGCCGTCGCTCCTGGCCGCGGAAGCTCCGCGCGTCGTCACCGTGTCGAGCGGCGCCCATCGCTTCGGACGCATCGCCTTCGACGACCTCCAGAGCCAGCAGTCCTACTCCCGGTGGGGCGCCTACGGGCAGAGCAAGCTCGCGAACCTGCTGTTCACCCTCGAGCTCTCACGCCAGGCGGAGGCGGCGGGCACCCCGCTCCGCGCGGTGGCCTGCCACCCCGGCTACTCCGCGACGAACCTGCAGCGCACCGGGCCCCGGATGGCCGGCCGGGGGCTCGAGGAGGCGCTGTTCCAGCTGACCAACCGCCTCTTCGCGCAGAGCGCGGACCGCGGATCGTGGCCTACCCTATACGCTGCGACGATGGACGTGGACAACGGGGCCTACATCGGGCCCGGGGGGCTCCTCGAGGTGGCGGGGCCACCCCAGCGCGTCGGGCGAAGCGAGCGGGCCCGTAACGAGGAGACGGCCCGGCGCCTATGGAGGGTCAGCGAAGAGCTCACCGGCGTCACCTTCCGCTGGCCGAGGACGGCCCGCGCATGACGCCGGGACTCGAACCCGTTGCACCTGGTCGGACACGCACGTTCGACCCAAGGAGGTAAGCAAGATGTTCTTCCTCAAGAAGAAGGTCACGATGCCCACGCGGGAGGACGCCCTCCCGGGCCGGCAGGCGAAGATGACGGTCCCGGCCCGCCACGCGGTCCTCGACGCGCCGCTCGACGCGCCCTTCGAGGGCCTCGAGGTAGCCGTGTTCGGCATGGGCTGCTTCTGGGGCGCGGAGCGGCTCTTCTGGCAGAGGCCGGGGGGCGTGAGCACCTCGGTCGGCTACGCCGGCGGCTTCACCGAGAACCCGACGTACGAGGAGGTGTGCTCGGGCCGCACCGGCCACACGGAGGTCGTCCGGGTGGTGTTCGACCCGGCCCGGGTCAGCTTCGACGAGCTGCTCCGCCTCTTCTGGGAGGGCCACGACCCGACCCAGGGGATGCGCCAGGGCAACGACGTCGGCACCCAGTACCGCAGCGCCATCCTCGTCGCGAACGACGAGCAGCGCGCGGCCGCCGAGGACTCCCGCAAGGCCTACCAGGAGGCCCTCGAGGCGAAGGGCTACGGCGAGATCACGACGGTGATCGCGGACGCCGGGCCCTACTACTTCGCCGAGGCCTACCACCAGCAGTACCTCCACAAGAACCCGGGCGGCTACTGCGGCATCGGGGGCACCGGGGTCAGCTGCCCGGTCGGGCTGACCGCCTGACCGGCGGACGGGTCGGCGGCGCCAGAGCGGAGCCTCCGGCCCACCCCTCCTGGCCATGACCGGGCTCGGCCTCGCCCTCGCCGGGTCGCTCTCCTGGGCCGCCCTCGACGCGACCCGGAAGGCCCTCGTCGGCCGGATGGAGCCGACCACGGCGGCCGGCTGGCTCGCCCTGCTGCCCGCGCCCCTGTTCTGGGCCTGGTGGGGCCTCGACGGGGCGCTGGGCGGGGCGCCGTTCGCGCCGGATCCCGGCTACTGGAGGCTCGGCGCGGCGATCCTCGCCATGCAGACCGTGGCGAACGCGCTCCTGCTCCGCGCCCTGAGCGCGTCGCCGTTGAGCGCGACGATCCCGTTCCTCAGCCTCACGCCGGCCTTCACGTCCCTCGTGGCGCTCGTCGCGCTCGGCGAGCACCCGTCTCTCGCCCAGTGGGTCGGCATCGCGCTGGTGACCGTCGGCGCCTTGCTGGTCAACGCGGTCCGGGGCGTCGACCCCTTCACCGCGCTCTGGCGCGAGCCGGGCAGCCGCATGGTCGTCCTCGTGGCGGCGCTCTGGTCGATCACGGGGACCCTCGACAAGGTGGCCCTCGAGCTCTCGTCGGTGCCGTTCCACGGGGCGGTGCAGGCGAGCGGGGTGGGGCTCATCCTGCTCGCGATCGTGCGTCTGCGGCGCGGGCCGGGCAGCCTGACCGTGCCGCGGCCGGCCCGGACGTGGCTCCTCGTGTCGGGGCTGCTCGCGGCCGGCGCGATCGGCCTTCAGCTCGCCGCGATCCGCCTGGTGCTGGTGGGCGTGGTGGAGGCTCTCAAGCGGGCGATCGGGCTGGCGTCGAGCGTGCTGGTGGGACGGATCGCGTTCGAGGAGCCGCTGACGGCGGCGCGCCTCGTCGCGGTGGTCGTGATGGCGATCGGGAGCGCGCTGCTCACCCTGGGGTGATCCCGCCCGCGTGGGCTCAATACTCGACGCGTACGCCGCCCTGGACGAGGAAGGGGCGGTTCGGGCGCGCCCCGAACGGCCGGGTCGAGACGATCCGCTGCGTGAAGGTCAGGTTCTCGCCCCGGACGTAGACCCGCAGGTTCTCGAAGACCTGCAGGTACACCGTCGCGTCGAGCAGGAAATAGGGCTGCGTCTTCGTCTCGAGGCCGTCGCCGTCGACGTCGGTCCCATCGCCGATGTCCGACTCCGGGGTGCCCCTCCCCGCCTGCTCCCACATCGACGACACGAAGGACCCGCTGATCGAGGCCCCCGCCCTCTCCCCCTCCACGCCCGCCTGCAGCGTGAGCTGGTGCGGCGGGATGTAGGGGATGCGGTCGCCGACCCGGAAGTTGCCGAGGAGCGGGTCGCCCGTGTCCTCGGCCGTCCGCAGCTCGGTGAACACGTAGGTGTAGGCGAGGCGGAGGGGAAAGGCGACCGAGCCGACCGTCGGCCGGCTGTCCGCGGCCACCTCGGCGCCGAGCACGTTGGCGGCGCCCGCGTTGGTCTGCTGGCCGATCGCATCGTCCGGGCACCCGGTCGCGAAGCTGCAGATCACGGTCAGGTTGGAGTAGTCGTTGAAGAAGAAGATCGCCGACGCGCGGGTCCGGCTCTCCTCGTGGCGGTAGCGCACGCCCGCCTCGTACAGCACGGACCGCTCGGGCTCCGCGTCCCCGCCCGTGCTGGGCGCGGCCGGGCTGAAGCCCCGCTGGACCCCGCCCACGAGGGAGAGCCCGTCGATCAGCTCCCAGGCCGCCGAGATCCCCGGCAGGACGCCGACCTGCTGGTCGTCCCCCTGCGCCCCGGCGAGCCGGTCGAGGAACCGCGTCCAGATCAGCTCGAGGCGGATGCCCGGGGTCACGGTCAGGCCTCGCCAGCGGAGCGTCCAGGCGGTGTAGGCGCTCACCGCGAAGGCCTCCGCCGTGTTGTCCGCGGTCTGCCCGAAGGTGTTGTCCTGCTCCTGGAGCACGCGCTCGTCGTCGAGGAGGAACTCGGCCTGGGTGTGGTCCCGGGTCACCGTGTCCCAGTGGAAGCGCGCCCCGAAGCGCGCCTGGTGCTCGACCTCCCCCGTGCCGAGGCGGAGCGTGGCGTCGCTCTGGATCCCCTGCGACGCATACCGCCGGCCGTTGTTGCCGATCAGGAGAGGCCGGGTCGGGTCGGACGAGGTCCCCTCCACGACCCGAAAGAAGGGCTCGTTGGTCGCCGTGTCGGGCCGAAGGAGCACGTCCCGCAGGTCCGCCCCGGCCACCCCGTTCACCTTGAACCAGTCCCGGTCGAAGTCGTGGCGATAGGCGGTGGTTCGCAGCTGGAAGCCCTCGCCGACCTCGAGGGTCCAGCGAAGCTGGGCCTGGGTCCGCCACCAGCGCATGCGGTCGAGGCCGCTCGTCCCGTACCGCCGGTAGGGGCCGTCCCGGAAGTCGCCTTCGGTGAGCCCGAGGTACGTCTCGTGCGAGCTCTCCAGGGTGAGCCCGAGCCGCGCCTCCAGGGTCTGGTAGACGTTGTCCCCGGTCGCGCCGCGCACGTCCCCGCGCAAGATGATCTCGCCTCGGTCGAAGCCCGTGCTGCCGTTGCCGCCCGCGGGGAAGTCGAGGTTCTTGAAGCCGTCGCTGTGGAGGTAGAGGCCCTCGACCAGGAAGCCGCCCCACTCGTTCGAGGTGCCGCCGTAGGCGTGCGCGCGGCCGGTCAGGTAGCTGCCGAGGGAGAGGTCCACGCCCGCGTGCGGCTCCCGCGGGATCGGGCGGCTCCGCCAGTCGATCGCCCCCGCCACCAGGTACGGCCCGTAGGGCAGCGCGGCCGGGCCCAGGTAGACGTCCATGCCGACCATGCGGCCCAGGAGCGGAAAGAAGTAGGCGCTCGGGGCGCTGTAGGGGGCAGGGCCGAAGAGCACCCCGTCCTCCATCAAGGTGATCTTGCGGCTCCGCTGCGGGCTCACCCCGCGCATGCCGATGTTCGGGCGAAGCCCGAAGCCGTCCTCCATCTGGACGTAGACGCCCGGAACCTGGAGCACCTGGGCGTGGGGGTCGTCGTAGCGGAAGCGCGCCAGCGCCTCCTCGTCCAGGCGGTAGACGCTCGGACCGAGGGGGTCCGGCTCCTCCGTATCGAGGGCGGCGGCCGCTACGGTGACCGCGACCTCCATGTCCTCGTCCTCGTCGTCGAGGATCTCGGCGAGCTCCGCGTCCTCGCCGACGCCCTCGGCGTCGCGCGCGGCGCCCTCCGCGTCGCGGTCGGTGCCGTCGTCGGACGGGAGGTCGCCCAGCACGTCGTCGTCGGAGAGCTCCCCCAGCGCATCGTCACCCGGGCCCGCGGCCTCCCCCGGCGCGTCGTCGCCCGGCGCGTCGCCGTGGGGGGGCGCGCCCGCCACGTCGCTACCGGGCGCGTCGCCGGGGGGAGGCGCGCCCGGCGCGTCGTCGCCCGGCGCGTCATCGCCCGGGGGCTCGCCCGCCACGTCGTCGTTCGGGGGCTCGCCCGGCACGTCGTCCGGGCGGTCGGTCTCGGCGCCGCCCCTCGAGCCATCCTCCTCGGCGGGGCCGTCGGGACGGTCGCCCCCGGCGCGCTCGACGCCCGCGTCAGCGTCGGGCTGACCCAGCGCCCGGGGGGCGGGGAAGCACAGCGCCGGGACGCACAGCGCCGAGACGCACAGCGCCACGGCCACCGCCCAGCCCCGCAGCACCCGCGCCCCGATGCACCTCCGGCTCACCGTCGCCCGGTCCTCGCGTAGGCAGGGCGGCCCCCCGCGGGGAGCGGCGGCCCCTCCGGGGCGGCCGCGATCCACGTGGCCGGCAGCACGGATGGGTGCACCTCGGTCAGGTCCACGTCGGGGTCGATCAGCCGCGCCCGCGGGCGCCCGTTCAGCGATGCCCAGGCATCCACCCGCACCTCCACGCCCCGCTCGCCCCGGGCCTCGAGGTCCCCCGCGATCCGGTGGGCGAGCTGAACGATCAGGTCCGGCTGACCGCTCATCTCACGCTCCTGGTGGAGGGTGAGGTACTGGTCGGGGCGCAGGTAGCGCTCCGCCGGGTGGTCGGCGGTCCGCACCCGATAGACCACGCTCCCGCTCTTCTGACGCACCATCACGCGCCAGCTGAAGCGCATCCCCTGCTCGTGCCAGAGGACGTCGCCGCCGTAGGCATGAGCGCGGAGCGGGATCGCGACTTGGAGGCCGGCCCAGAGAGCCAGCGCGAGCACCGCGGGCCGGCGCAGGCGGACGGCCTCGGCGGGCGCGCCGAGGCTCTTGTCCCGTGCCTGCCGCCAGCCGAAGCGCCGCGCGAGGCTCCGGGGCCAGGAGGGGTCGAAGAACACCAGCGCGAAGCCGCTCATCAACCACGGGAACATGCCGATGTTGAACAGCACGCCGGTCGCCGCGTGGAAGGCGAGCACGACGGCGAGGGCGAAGGGTCGGGACCTGCGCCAGAGGAGCCAGAGCGGGATGGTCAGGTCGTAGAGGAAGCCGGCCCAGCTCATCGTCAGGGCGAGCCACGCGTCGTCCATCCACGGGCCGACGACGGCCAGGTCCGACCGGGAGGCGAGCCAGATCCCGAGCGGCTGCCCGTGGAGCAGCCAGTCCGGCTGCAGCTTGGCCAGCGCGGCGAACACGTACACCACGCCGACCTGGAAGCGCAGCGCCCAGGTCATCCAGGCGGGCAGGGTCCGCACCCGGATCGACGGCCGGAGCCAGGCGTCCACGGAGCCCGCCCGGTGGAGCGGGAGGACCGCCAGCAGCGCCGCCAGCAGGCTCACCAGCACGTAGTGGTTGAGGTAGAAGGTGACGTCGAGCAGCTCGACGTACGCGAACACCGCGAGGAACACGACCGTCGCCACCCGGTACAGCGCGCCGACGGCGATGGCGAGGGCGCTCACCGCGAGCACGGCGAACAGCGCGTAGAGCACGGGCCCGGGCGGGGTGGCGACCCAGTCGAACCCGGGGTAGTGGAAGGCGAAGGTCGGCTCGAGGTAGAAGGTCTCGACCCAGCCCGACAGCACCGTCCGGGCCACCGCCGCGAGCAGCAGCAGCCCGAAGATCACGCGGAACGCCACGAGGCCCGCGACGTCCCACGGCTCCTCGAGGCGCCGCCGGATGGCGGCGATGGCGCGAGGCACGGCTACGCTCAGTCGTTGTCGCCGACCGGCGGCGCCGGCGGTGAGAAGTCGAGAGCCGCCGCGAAGTCGGTCTCGAGGATCACGACCACGGCCTGGAGCGCCGCGAAGGCAGCCTCCACGGTCTCCGGGTCGTCCGTGAGGGCCGCCTCCAGGCTCGGCTCCACCGCCTCGACGGCAGCGGCCGCGTCGTCGAGGGCGCTCGTCAGGTCCGCCGCGGTCGAGCCGGCTCCGAGGTCGTCGAGCAGGTCATCCAGCCCGACCGGCGCGCCGACGACCACCGCCCTCGCGCCGGCGAGGTTCGCCGCGACGTTGTCCCGGGAGTGCGCCGCGATCGACGACTCCAGGTCGTCCGGGCACGGCGGCGCCTCGCACCGCGGGCGGCTGGCCATCCGGAGCCCCGAGGGGTCCCCGATCTTCATGTCGAGCACCTCGGACTCGAGGTAGAAGAGCGACCCCGCGAGGTTGCTGACGGCGAGCTGGGCGGTCGGAAAGAGCAGGGAGCCCAGGCCGGCCTCCGCGAGCTCGGCGCGGAAGCCGTCCGCACCGGCCCAGCCGGCGAGGATCGCCTCCGCCCGCTCCCGGACAAGCACCGCCAGGGTGGCGGCGTAGGCCGCCCGCCGGGCGCGGACACCCTCCGGGCCGATGGCGTCCCAGGTACCCTCCGCGTTGATCGGGTCCTGGGGCGGACAAGCGTTCGCGGTGTCCTCGACGAACAGGAGCACCTCGAGGGCATCCAGCCCGCGCACGTTCATGTCCTCGGAGCGGAGCTGCTCGACGCTCCGGAAGCTCTCGGCGACCGTCTCCTGGTCCATCCGGCAGCGGTTCGTCTCGGGCCAGCTGTGGATCTCCAGGCCCAGGTCCTCCCCGCCGGGGCCGCTCCCCGCCGCTGCGCCGGGCCCGATCAGCGCCGCTTCGACGCTCTGCCAGGCGACCATCGTCGCCCGCCAGGCCGACCGGGCCGCGGACCGGTTCGGCTCGGTCACCTCCCCGGCGTAGGCCGCGGTCGCGGTCTCGAGCTCGACGGCCCGGTCCCGAACGTCCTGCAGCTGCGGCAGAAGCACGGCATCGGTGAGGGCCAGGAGCACCTCGCGCTTGCGGGGGGCCAGGGCATCCTCGGGCTCGCTCGCGGTGCAGCCGACGGTGGCGGCGAGCGCGAGCACGGTCAGGGTTCGAAGCACGGTCGGTCGTCTCCGCTCACCAGCCGCCGAGGCCCTGGTCGTCCCCGAGGTTGGCGGCATCGAAGGAAAAGGCGTCGGCGAGGATGGCACGCGCCTCGAGAAGGTCCAGGCGGTGGGCGTCGACGGCCTCCGCGCCGTCGACCGGCAGCACCGGGGCGTCGCCGAGGAGCGTGTGGAGGCGGTCGAAGGAACCCGCCGAGACCGGCGAGCGTGGGTTGAACTGGAACCCGAGGGCGAAGCCCTTGGCCTCCGACCAGTGCTTCGCGTGGTCGAGGAACCCGTAGTCGTCGGTCCCGATGGCCGCCAGGTCCTGAAGCTGCTCGTTGATGTAGTGAACCACGGTGGCCGCGTAGGCGGCCTCCCAGGCGCCGCGCGCCCGGTCCCGCTGGGCCCGCAGCGCCTCGAGGTCGTCCGGGTCGATCGGCCCGCTGCGGTCCGCGATCAGGTCGCGGCCGCGGCGGAAGGCGTCCCAGGCGGTCTCCGCGAAGTCGGTCTCGGCCCCCGCCGCGCTGTCGAGGTCGCGCCGGGCTGCGTTGCGGGAGGCGCCGAAGTTGTACTCGCTCTTCAGGTCGATGCGGCCGTCCGACGCGATGGAGTCGCGGTACCGGTCGGCGCCCGCGACGTCGGCCAGGTCGTAGTCGCCGTAGTCCCGCGCGGCCCCGAAGTAACCGAAGGCCTCGTCCCAGGCGTGCTCGAGGGCGGTGTAGCCGCCCGCGTCATCGACGTGGTCCGCGAGCAGCCCCTTGCCCTCGACGTCGTCGTCCAGGTAGTCGTCCGCGGCCTGGTGGAACGCGAGGGCGACCAGGAAGAACTTCTCCGTGAGCTGGGCCAGGTCGAGGCCGCTCTCCGTGACGGTCACGGGCAGGCTGCTGCCGTCGGGGCCCGTACGGGGGTCGCCCTGCGCCCGCTTGAGCGCGTTGGCCTCCACCGTCTCGAACATCGCCGTCACGAGCCCCGTGGGCGACGTGATGCTGCCGCCGTGCTGCGCGAGGGCGGGGTCCGACCAGCCCCGGAAGTCGGTCGACCAGTCGACGTAGTCGGTCGCCGGGTCGTTGCCCGCGAGCTTCTGGTCGAGGGACGCGCCGGTCGACACCTCGCCGTACGTCTCCTGGAGGAGCGGCGGATCGGTCGCGAGGAGCGGCGCGAGGCCCGCCGCCGCGTCCCCGTCGAACCGGAAGTAGAAGTCCAGGCGAGCGACGACGTCCCCCTCCTCCGCGGGCTGGACGTCGCCGCGGTCGATCTGCTCGGTCAACCCGTCGAGGCTCCGCCGCAGCTCGCCGATCAGGAGATGGCGCATCGTCTGGCCGCTGTAGGCGACGCTGGAGTCGGCGCCGGCGAAGCGGCTGCCGAACGCATAGGTAGCCGGGAGGCTGCCACCCGCTTCGCCGCCGCAGGCGGACGTCAGGCACAGCGCGGGGCAGAGCAGGAGCAAGGAACGAAGCGACATGCGAGGTCTCCGAAGGGTCGAGGTGTCGTGGAAGAGACGGACGATAATGAGTTTGATTCTCAGTTGCGCCCAGGGGTAGCGGGCGGCGGAGACGCCGTCAAGCTCGCACGTTGGCCTCCTCACGTGGCGCCGGTAGGCTCCAGAGACGTGCAGTCGCTCCTGAAGCTCCTGGACCTGGTGCGCCGCGACCTCGGCGCGCAGGACGTCCGAGCCGAGATCGGCGGCCGACCGCCGCCCCCCGACGCGCGACGCATCTGGGCGGAGCTGGATCCCGACCTCCGGGTCGTGGTGACCTTCGCGGAGCCCCCTGGCGTACCGGAGGAGCTCCGAGCCCGCCTCGTGGCTCTGCTCGTCCCGTTCTCCGACCTTCCGCGGCGTGTGGTGTTCCCGGCCCTCGAGGTGCCGGAGAACAAGGAGCGGGAGCTCGACGAGGAGCTCTCGACCCTCGCCGAGCGGACCGGCGCCCTGGCCGCCGTGGTGATCGACGAGCGCTCACCCGTGCTCTGGGGGACGAGCGTGCCGCGGGTGGAGGGCTGGGACGTCGCGCGGATGGAGGAGGCCGTGCGGCTCGCCGCGGACGTCGCCTCCTACGGGCTCGATCCCACCGAGGCCCTCCTCGAGGACGCCCCCGCCCCGGCGGGCATCGACGTCACCCGGCAGCGTCGCTGGGCCCACCGCTTCGCAGGGCTGAGGCCTCTCCTTCCCGAGGGCGGCCGCGACGGATGGCGTAACGCCCTGACCCTCGCCCGTGCCGTCCATGCCGTGCGCGACCGTTGCCGGGGTGGACGCGCGCCCGAGCGGCTGGCCCTGGCCGAGAGCGACCTCGGGGTGTTCGCGCGCGGCCTCGCGCATATCTACGCGGCGGTGCTCGTGTTCGAAGGCCCCTACTCCGAGCTCCACGCCGAGGGCCCCCTCGTGCGGGTTCTGCCGACCCTGGAGAGCCTGGTCCTGGCCCTGCCGCCAGTGGAGCCCCCACCCCGGGGGGCCAAGGTCATCCCGCTGCGGTCCGGCCCGTGAGCCCGGACGTCCGCGACCGGCTGACCGTGGTCCATACGGACCTCGATGGGCGGACCTATCGGCACGGCACGTCGGCGGGTCTCGAGGTCGGCGGCCTGGGCAAGCCGCCGCCGACCCTCCGGGGCCGCCTCGCGGGCCGGCTCCTGCGCGGGCTGGCCTGGCCGGCCGCGGTGGTCCTCATGGCGCTTGCGCTCCGCGTGCAGCTCGCCGGGATCCTGCCCCTGGCCCTCTGCCTCGTGGCCGCCCTGCCGGGCGCCTTCGTGGGGCTCCTCGCGCTCGGCGACCGGGTCGAGCGCCCCCCCCACCGCTACCGGCTCCGGCCCTTCGTCCTCCGCTCCACGGCGCAAGACCCTCGGGCCCGCTCCGCGGACCTCGGCGAGGAGACCCGGGCCCCCCTCCCCGCTCGGGCCGCGCTGACGACGCTCCGCACGGGGGACGACTGGGGCGTCGGGCTCGCCCACCGCGCCGCGCTGGTCGAGGGCCTGCGCGGGGAGATCGCGCAGCGGCTCGTCACCGAGGTCGAGACGCAGCGCGCGCGGCTCTCCGCGCACGGCTGACCGACGAGGGCCGCCCCACCGCGTCGAGGCCCGAAGCGTGCAGGGAGCGCACGTTCTCAGGGCGAGCGGGCTGCTAGAGTCCGCGCATGCTCCGGACGCTCTCCCTCCTCCCGTTGCTGGCGGTGATCGGCTGCGGCCCGCCCTGGATCGCTCACCGGCTGTCCGGGCCTCCGAGCGCGCTGGCCGGGACACAGGCTCTCCTCGTCAGCTTCGACCTGGGCCAAGTCGTGATCGACGGGTACGACTACCCGGCCTTCCTCGCCCTCGCGGAGCCGGAGGAGGTGGACAACGTCGAGCGTGCGTTGGCCGAGCTCCAGCCGACCCTGTACCAGGAGTTCGCGGCACGCGTGCCCGTTCCCGCGCAGCGGGTCGAGCCCACGCCGGCAGGCCCCGGCGAGGTCCGGATGGTCGCGGTCCTCGAGGAGGTCATCCGGGGGCCCCGCGGCCCCTGCTGCGGCGCGACGAGGGTGACCTGGCGCTTCGAGTTCTTCGTGGACGGGACCCTGACGGACTCGATCAGCGTCCCCACCGAGGTCGGGTCGAGCATCACCCGGCCGAGCGTCGAGCAGCGAGCCCAGGCGGCGAGCCGGCGCGCCGGGGCGGTGGCGGCGTCCTTCGTCCAGAAGAACCTGGGCTGAGGCCGCCCGGCACCGGTACGGCGACGACGGCGCGGCGGTCCCCGAGCCAGCGGGCGATCCGTTCGGGAGCCGGGCCGCCCGCCCGCGGGTGCGGCCGCCGACGCCCCCCTCATACTCCGGCCCCGTGACCGCGCCCGCGCTCCCCCGCCGGAACCTCCCGCTCTACCTGGGCGCGCGCGTGGCGGCAGCCACGGGCATCCAGATCCAGAGCGTCGCGATCGGCCTCCAGGTCTACGAGCGCACGGGGAGCACGCTCGACCTCGGCAACGTCGGCCTCGCCCAGTTCGTGCCCCTCGCCCTCTTGAGCGCCTACGCCGGGAGCTTCGCCGACCGCCACGACCGCCGCACGATCCTGACCGCCTGCCGGGTGCTCTACGCCGTCGGCAGCCTCGCCCTCGCGTCGCTCTGCTTCGCCCCGGGATGGGGGGTGGGCCCCATCTACGTCGTCCTGGTGGTGCTCGGCGCGACGCGGGCCTTCTCGTGGCCGGCGAGCTCGGCGCTCCTTCCCAACGTGGTCTCTCTGGCCGAGCTCCCGCGAGCGATCGCCCTCAGCTCGATCGCGTTCCAGGTCGCCACGGTGAGCGGCCCGGCCCTGAGCGGCATCCTCTACGCGGCCGCCGGGCCCGAGGGCGCGTACCTCGCGTCGGCGGTCCTCGAGGGGACGAGCGCGGTGCTCGTGTTCCTCCTGCGACCCGCCCCCCGGCGTGGCCCCGTCCGGCCCACCGAGCCCTGGCCTCGGCAGTTCCTCTCCGGGCTGCGCTACGTGTTCCGGGAGAAGATCGTCCTCGGCGCGCTCAGCCTCGACCTGTTCGCGGTGCTCCTGGGCGGGGCGGTGGCGTTGATGCCCGTCTACGCCACGGACATCCTGGGCGTCGGGGCGACCGGGTTCGGCTGGCTCCGGGCCGCGCCAGCCGTCGGCGCCGTGGTCGTCGCGATCTTCCTGGCGTCGCGGCCGATCCGACGCCGCGCGGGGCTCTACCTGTTCCTCGGGGTCGGGCTGTTCGGCCTCGCCACGATCGTGTTCGGGCTCTCCCGGAGCTTCGGCCTGTCGCTGATCGCCCTCGTGATCCTGGGCGGCGCGGACATGGTCAGCGTGGTGATCCGCCGCAGCCTGATCCAGCTCTGGACGCCCGACGCGATGAGGGGTCGGGTGAGCGCCGTCGACATGGTCTTCGTCGGGGCGAGCAACGAGCTCGGCGAGATGGAGTCGGGCTACAGCGCGCGGCTCCTGGAGGTAGGCGTCGGCCTCGAGAAGGAGAAGGCGGTCGTCGCCGCCGTGGTCCTCGGCGGGGTCGGCACCCTGATGGTGACGGGGCTGTGGGCCTGGGCATTCCCGAGCCTCCGGCGCACCGACCGCCTCCAGGGGCGCGACGGGGCGCGCCCGACGCCGGTGCCGCCCGACGGCGCGCCAGGCGGCCGCTAGCCGCAGCCTGCTGCTAGTCACCTGGAACAGCAGTGAGTGGTCAATCCCGGCGAGCGATCGGCGCCCGAATCAAGGAACGACGACGAGGAATACTTCGCGTCTTTCGAGGAGAAGTGACGCCGAGTCGGGCGTCGAGGGCCGGCGGAATTTTGCCACGAATCGCTGAGACAGGTGACTAGGGCTCGATGAAGGCCTGGCCGTCCTCCTCGACGACGGTGAACGCCCGGATCCCGGTCGGCTTCTTGCCGAGGGCGATCAGCGCGCGGCTCCAGGTCGGCACCTTCACGCCGATCACGCCCGGAACCCAATCGAGGTTCTCCCCGGTCTTCAGGTCGTACTTGGAGTTGTGGAGCGGACAGATGATCGCCCCGTCCTCCACCGTCCCGCGATCGAGGGGGACCGGGAGGTGAGCGCACCGGTTCTCCACGGCGCAGAGCGTCCCCCCGGCCCGCACCACCAGCGCGGTGGTCCCCGCGACCTTCACCTTGTGAATGGCGCCCTCGGCGAAGTCCGAGCTGGCCCCGATCGATACGCGATCCGTCATGCGGCAAGGGTGGACCAGCGCGCCCGGGTGCCACAAGGGGGCTCGCGCCGGGGCGGCGCCGGCCGCCGTCACCCCCACAGCTCGTCGTAGCTCGCCCCCCAGCCGAGGACCGCGCGGCGCGCCAGCACGGGGTAGGCGGCGGCGCCCAGGACCTGGTGGACGCGGTGGGCGAGCCGGCTGTCCATCCGCTCGAGCGGCACCCCGTGCCCCTGGAGCCGGAAAGCCGAGAAGCCCGGCTGGTCCGCGAACAGGACCCGGAGGCCCGTGACCTCGCGGCGCCTCATCAGCGCCCCAGCGATCGCCTTGCCGGGGCTGAGGCCGAACCCGGTCGCGATGCTCGACGCGACGCCGAGGGTGCTCATCGCCGCCCCGACCAGGTCCCGCCGGGGGTCGAGGCGAAAGTCGAGCATCTCCACGCCGGGCTGGGGCTGCTGGTGTGAGGTCGGCGCGCCGAAGATCCGGACCAGGGTGTGGCCGAGGTCGTGGGCGGACATCGGGCTCATCCAGCGGTCGTCGCGCATGCCCGGCCCGCCGAGGCGGATCCGATGGGCGAGCACGACGCGGCCGACGAAGTCCCGACCCGCCGCGGCGGCGAGGCCCCCCTCGGCGGCCGCTCGGGCCAGCTGGGCCAGCATCGACCGCGCCTCGGGGTCGTCGGACCAGAGGGCGCCGGCCGTGGTCGCCGCCCCCGTCGGGTCCCCGTCCGTCGCCTGAACGAAGGGGGTCGCTGGCTCGGCCCGGGCCTCCACCGGTACGGCGCCGAGGGCGCGGTAGAACGCGCCGAGCGCCGGCACGGCCTCGGCCACCGTGACGTCCAGGGTGCCGGACGGCCCCTTCAGCACGAGCTTCCGCGACAGCACGCTGTCCTTCACGTCCACGCCCACGAGGTCCGCGTGGGCGACGGCGCCTCGCGTCCCGTTCAGGGTCAGGGGGCCCGCGATCGACGACCAGCCGCTGACGACGGTCCGACGGTCGGTGAGCGCGACCGCGATCCGATGCTCGTTCCCCTTCGGCGTGTCCCGCCAGAGCACCGACGCGAGGACCCGCTCCCCCGCCAGGTGATCGCGGCCGACCCCGGCCCCCGCAACGGCCTCCGCGCCGGCCCGCGCCGCCCCATCGAACAGCGCCAGCGTGAGCTCCGAGCTGTCGAACATGCTGGGCCGACGCTCGATCGGCCGGAGCGTGCGGTGCACGAGGGCGCGGAGGGGCGAGTCGCTCATGGCACCGGAATCATGGCCGATGAGCGGCCGGCCAGCCGGGCGCCGGGTGACGAATCCGGACCGTCTCGGCGAAGGGAAGCCGCGTCAACACGGCGGCCGGGGCAGGCCGTGGCCTCGCAGGGCCGCGGCGTCGGTCACGGCGGGCATGGTCACCTCCGGTCCCCGACCCCGGAGCAACCCGCCGTCGGGGGGATCCTTCCCGTCGACCGTTCGGGCGCCGTGGTACACGTCGGGCCGTGGGAACGTCCCTGATGCGCGCTTGGCTCACCCTCCTCCTCTTGACCGCGTGCCAGCAGCCCCCGCCCGGCCAGGCGACGATCCGGCCGCCCCCCGCATCGACCGAGGGGTCGGACCGGGAGGCGGCGGAGGCCGCGCCGCCACCGCCCACCGTGGTCGACCGGCGGCCCGAGGGGACCGCGGAGCCCGGCCCGGCGGAGCCCGAGCCGGCGCAGCCCGGGCCGACCGAGCCGGGCCCGCCCCCACCACCGGCGCCGCCCTCGACCGAGCCGCCCGAGCTCGACGCGCACGGCCGGGACCCCCGCGTCGTCGCGGCCCAGACCACGGTGGACCGGGCGACCCTCGAGCGGCACCTCCGCGCGCTGGTCGGCCCGGTCCGCCTCACCGAGGACCGAGCCCGCCATCAGGCCGGCACGGACTACATCGCGGAGCAGCTCGGCGGGGTGGGCGTGGCGGTCAGCCGCCAGACCGTCGACTACCGCGGCATCCCGGCCGAGAACGTCATCGGCGAGCACCGGGGCACGGAGCCCGGGTCCGTGGTGGTGGTCGGCGCCCACTACGATACGGTCAGCGCCTCGCCCGGCGCCGACGACAACGGGAGCGGCGTGGCCGCGATGCTGACGATCGCGAGGGCCCTCGAGGGGGTGGCCACCCGCGCTACGGTCCGCTTCGTCGCCTTCGCCCTCGGCGAGGAGGGGCGCCGCGGGAGCCGGGCCTACGTGGGCGGGCTGTCCCGCGCGGAGCGGCAGGCGATCGAGGCCGCCGTGGTCCTCGACGGGATCGCCTACCGGGATACGCGCCCCGGCTCCCAGCAGTTCCCCCTCGCGGCGCGGGCGCTGTTCGGCGGCCAGCGCCTGCCGTCGGTCGCCGACTTCATCGGCGCCGTCTGGCTCGACGACACGCCGCGTCCGGTGCTCGACGCGGTGACGGCCGCCGCGTCCTACCGCGGGGAGCTGTCCGTCGAGACCCTGGCGATCGATCGCGGCATGCTCGCGCAGGCGCCCGACTCGCTCCGGGGGGACTACACGGCGTTCTGGGACGCGGGGATCCCGGCGATCGCGGTCACCGACACGGGGCCGCTCCGCAGCCCGCACTACCACGCGCGGACCGACACCCTCGACACGCTCGACCTCGCCTTCGCCCGCGACGTGACGCGGTGGCTGACCGGCGTCGTCCTGACGCTGGCCGAGGTGGTGCCGCCGGCCCGGCCGACCTGAGCTCGGGCCCCGGGAGCCCGCGCTACAGCACGCGCCGGATCGACGCCATCAACGTCGGGGTGTGCTTGTCGATCGAGACCCTCGCGAAGCCCACCTTCACGTCGTTCGGGACGCCTACGGCGACCGCGATCCGGTTGTTCTTCTCGGGGACCCGGATGAAGAACGTGCTCCTCTTCGTCTCGAGGATCAGCTCTTTGAACTCCAGCATCGCCTCGCGGATCATCTCATTGCGGCCATGCTGCTGGCCGTGGGTCACGATGCCGAGCACTTGCCCGAAGGCCGCCGCGATCGTCTCCTTGTCGTCCTTGAACTCCGCCGTCGAGATCCCGAGCGGGAGACCCGACTCCATCTCGAAGCAGAGGGCGAAGTAGCAGCGGTCGATCTCCCTGCGGATGCCGTCCAGCGCGGTGTCGAGATCCATGGCGAACGCTCCCCTCACGCGCGCCCGAGCAGGCGCACCGCCCGCTCGAGGCCCCGCTTGCTGACCACGCGGAGCATGCCGAGGCTGCCCCGGTTCGTGTCGCAGGCGACCATGGCCACGAGCGTCTGCGTGCGGTCCATCGTCATGAAGAAGATCGCCGGCTCGAGGTCGAGGACGACGCTGTGCATCTCGCCGGTGATCCGATCCGGCAGCATCTGGAGAAAGCGCGTCATGCGCCCGAAGATGCGCACGTGGCTCTCGTTCATATGGTCGATCTGCGTGTCGGGCACGGACGAGTCGACGGCGAGCATCCGCCCGTCGGACACGCTGAAGAAGCCGGCCGCCATCGACCCCGGTACCTGCCGTCGCATGTCCAGGCAGAGCGCTTGAAGCTGTTCGTTCATCTACGTCGTTCTCCCCTCGCCGACCCACCGCCGGCCTGCTGTTCCGTCAGCTCGCGCGGTCCACGCCACCCTCGAGGAGCGCGAGGAGCCCGGCCTCGTCGAGCACCTCGACTCCGAGCCGCTCCGCCTTCTCGAGCTTGCTGCCGGCCTCGTCGCCGGCGACCACATAGTCGGTCTTCTTGCTCACGCTGCCCGTGACCTTGCCGCCCGCGCGCTTGATCCGCCCCGCCGCCTCCTGCCGCTTCAGGGTCGGGAGGGTGCCTGTGAGGACGAAGGTCTTGCCCGCGACGCCCTCGATCTCGGTCCTCGCCTCCACCACGGCCTCGAGCTTGACGCCGGCCGCGGCGAGGCCCCGGAACACCTCGCGCACGGCGTCGGAGCTCAGGTCCGTGAAGATCGAGTCCGCGGTCTTGCGGGCGAGGCCCTCGATCACCCCCGAGCCCTTCTCGGGGGCCACGGTCTCCCGCGCATCCCCCTCATCGTCGACGTAGCGCCGCGCGAATGCGAGCAGCGCGTCCGCGCTTCCGAAGTAGCGGGCCAGATCCATCGCGGTGGTCTCCCCGACGTGGCGGATCGCGAGGCCGACGAGGACCTTGGCGAGGCCGCGCCCCTTCGCCCGCTCCAGCCCGGCGAGCACGTTCTGGGCGCTCTTCGTGCCCATCCGCTCGAGGCCGACGAGCGGCTCCAGCGTCAGCTCGAACAGCTCGTGGGGCCGGCGTACCCCGAGGCGGTCCACCAGCTGGTCGACCAGCTTCTCCCCCAGGCCGTCGATGTCCATCGCCGCGCGGCTCGCGAAGTGCTGGAGGCGCTCGCGGACCTGGGCTGGGCACGCGGGGTTCGGGCAGTAGATGAAGATCTCCTCGCGGGTCACGGGCGTTCCGCACGAGGGGCAGCGGGTCGGCAGGGGGACCGGCTCGGTGCCCTCCGGTCGCCGCTCGAGGTCGACCGAGACCACCTGCGGGATGATCTCACCCGCCTTCTCCACGAAGACGGTGTCGCCCACGCGGATGTCCTTGCGCGCGACCTCGACGAAGTTGTGCAGGGACGCCCGGCTGACGGTGGTCTGGCTGACGAACACCGGCTCGAGGTGGGCCACCGGGGTGAGCTTGCCGCTCTTGCCCACCTGGACCTCGACCGCATGCAGCGTCGTCGCTTTGCGCTCGGGCGGGAACTTGTAGGCGATGCCCCAGTGGGGGTGATGGCCGGTGCCGCCGAGCTGCCGGTGGTGCCGGAGCTCGTCGATCTTCACCACCATGCCGTCGATCTCGTACTCGAGGCCCTGGCGCCGCTCGGCGAAGCCCGCGCAGTAGGCGTAGGCGCCGTAGGGCCCCTCGGCCCGGTGGACGGCGTCGAGGTAGACCTCGGCCCCCCGCTCCTCGAGCCAGTGGAGCACCTCGAGCTGGGTCTCGGGCAGGGTCGGCCCCTCCGCCCAGGGCACCTGGTAGAGGAACGACCGGATCCCGGCGCTCTCGATGCCCTCGGGCTCCTTGCGCTTGATCAGCCCCGCGGTCCCGTTGCGCGGGTTGATCACGGGCCGCTCGCCGGCGGCCTCGAGGCGCGCGTTGTAGGCGCGGAAAGCGCTGGTCGGCCAGTAGAGCTCGCCCCGTACCTCCACCTCCCCCGGGGTGCTCGCACGGAGCGCCTCGGGGACGGCCCCCGCCTGGAGCACCTGCCGCGTGATCACGTCGCCCTGCTGGCCGTCCCCACGGGTCACGGCGCGCTGGAGGCGCCCGTCGACGTAGAGGAGCGAGACCCCCACCCCGTCGACCTTCGGCTCGACGATCAGCGGCAGCGGGCGCTCGGGGGGCAGCTCGAGCTCCTTGCGCCGCCGGTCGTGCCACTGCAGGAGCTGCTCGAGGAGGGGGATCGGGTCGCCCTTGCTGTCCCGGCGCGCGGTCGAGAGCTTCTCGAGGGAGAGCATCGGCTCGCGGTGGCGCGCGGTCTCGAAACCCTCCGTGTGGTCCGCGCCGGGCGCCGCGTCGACGCGCTCCCCGGTCGGGACGCCCAGGCGGTCGGCGAGCTCCGCGTAGCGGTCGACCAGCTCGTCGAAGGCCGAGTCCGGGATCTCGGGCTCCCCCGCGCGGTAGGCGTCCTCGTGGTAGCGGATCTGCGCGGCCAGCTCCTCGAGCTCCGCCCTGGCCTCCGCCGTCTCGTCGCTCCGCATCGGGAACGATGATAGCCCGGTCCCGGCCGGCCCCGGCCGGCCCCGGGTGCTCGGCCTCCTCAGCTCGCCACGTCCCGCACGAAGGTCGCCACGACGTCGAGCCACGCATCCGCCAGCCCGAGCGGGTCCTTGCGGGAGCGCGCCAGGGAGTGGTCCGCCCCCTCGAGCACCTCGAGGCGGGCGTCGGGCAGGGCGTCGACGACCGGGCGGAGCCGGTCGAGCGTGGCGAGGCTGTCGCGGCTGCCCTGCACGAAGAGCTGGGGCACGGGGACCCGGGCGAGGTGGTCGGCCCGGAGCCGATCCGGCTTGCCGGGCGGGTGGAGCGGGTAGCCGAGGTACACGGCGCCGCGCACGCGCTCGAGCCACGGCGCGGCGTCGCCGGCCTCGGCGAGCACCATCGAGGCCATCCGCCCCCCCATCGACTTGCCGCCGACGACGAGGGCCGGGGCGCCGTCCAGGCTCTCGAGGATCGCCCGCCACGTCGCCAGGAGCCGCCGCTGAGGGCCCGGGGGCCGGCGACGCCCTTCCCGCTCGGCGCGCTCCATGTAGGGAAAATGAAAACGCAGGACGCCCAGCCCCCGGCCGGCGAGCCCCGCCGCCGCCGCCGCCATGAAGGGGCTCCGGTAGGACGCCCCCGCGCCGTGGGCGAGGACCACGAGCGGTCCTTCCCTCGGACCGTCCCGGACCCAGCTGATCGGGTGCCCGTCGACCTCGAGGCTGCCCACCGGGGTACGGTGCCACGGGAAGCCCGCCCTCGCCTCGCCGGGTATCCTCCGACCGATGACCGAGGCGAGGGCGTGCGCCAGCTGCGGGCAGGAGAACCGAGGAGGCGCGCGCTACTGCCTCCGCTGCGGCGCGCAGCTCGACCTCGTGTCCCCGGAGGACCCGCTCCTCGGCCGCCTGCTCCAGGATCGCTATCGGATCCTGAGGCTGATCGGCGCGGGGGGCATGGGCCGGGTCTACCTCGCCGAGCAGCGCCTCGGGAACGCGACGCGGCCGGTGGCGGTCAAGGTCCTTCAGGCCGGCCAGAGCGACGCCCAGCGGCGCCGGTTCCTGCGGGAGACGGAGGTCGTGGTCGGCCTCGAGCACCCCCACACGATCCAGTTCTACGACGTCGGCACCCTCGACGACGGACGCCTGTTCATCGTGATGGAGTACGTCGACGGCCGCTCCCTGCGCGACGAGCTCGCCCGCGGGCGGATGCCGTACGAGCGGGTCGCGCGCCTCCTTCCCCAGATCGCAGGCTCCCTGAGCGAGGCCCACGAGCGGGGGGTGGTCCATCGGGACCTCAAGCCGGACAACATCCTGCTGACGACCCGGGGCGGCGAGGCGGACTACGTCAAGGTGCTCGACTTCGGGGTCGCCAAGCGCTGGAGCCCCGCCGAGGTCGGCGCCGACGGGCCGGTCACGCTCGAGGGGCACCTCGTCGGGACCCCGCCCTACATGAGCCCCGAGCAGCTCGCGGGTGGCCCGATCGACGCCCGGGCCGACGTCTACGCGCTCGGGCTGCTGCTCTACGAGATGCTGTCCGGGACCCGGCCGTTCCGGGCCACGACGCCGCTCGAGTGGGCGGCCAAGCACACGACCGCCAGGCCGCCGCCGCTCGCGTCGTGGCCGGACGTCAGCGATGTGCCGGAAGCGGCTGCCCGTGCCGTGATGGCCGCCCTCGCCAAGAACCCCGCCGACCGGCCCGCCAGCGTGCGGGAGCTCGCGGCGCGGTTCCTCGGCCGCGACGAGGGCGTGGTCACGCCAGCGAGCCTCCTGCCGCCAACGCGGGACTGGCCGAGCGACCCGGACCGGAGCGAGCTCGTGCCGACCGTGGAGGGGCCCCTCGACGAGGGCGCCGATGTGGCCAGGCCAGGACCGGTCCGGCGCCCCGTCGTGCTGGTGGCCGTCGCCCTCGCCATCGGCGTCGCGGCGCTGGCCCTCGGCATCCTGCGCCTGGGCTCGGGGGAGGGTACCGGGTCCCCGCCGCAGGAGTGGATCCGGATCGTGCACCAGCAGAAGCGGGTCGAGGACGCCGCGCGCGCACTGGGCGCACCGGATGGCGAGCACGCGATCGTTCCGCCGGGCGGCACGATCACGCTCGAGCTCGCCGCCGGGACCTTGATCGCGAGCGACGGTGGCCCCGGCCCCGACGTCTACATCGAGATCGACGACGAGCGCTCCGGGCACTACCGGGCCGACGTCGGCGTCGCCCGACATCAGTACACGACGCTCGGCGAGGAGTTCGTCGGGAGCCTCGGCCTCGACGCCGACCAGTTCGGCATCACGCGGATCCGCTACGTCCGCATCAAGAACCGGGGAGAGCGCACCGTGTACCTCGACGCGGTGGGCGCGTACCGCACGACCGGGGGGGCGAGCGCGACGCGCGGCTCCACCGGCGGGGCGGGGCGCTGAGGCTCCGCGCCTCCCCGAAGCGCCGCGGCAGCCCTCGGCCGCGCGCATCGACGGACGATTCGGGGGTATACTTCCGCCATGGCTGATCCGGCCGCGACGCCTCCTCTACGCCTCCTGGCGGCCGGGGACACGCACATCGGCCGCCGGGAGCACAACGAGGACACGATCCTCATGCGCTCGGACCTGAGCCTCTACGCCGTCGCCGACGGGGCGGGCGGCCACAACGCGGGCAACATCGCGAGCGCCCTGGCCACGTCGACCCTGGCCCACCACTTCGAGTCGACGCAGGACGAGGCCGCGAGCGCGCCGGCCTACGACGAGATGGGCCTCTCGACCGCCGCCCGCCGCCTCGCGATCGCGTTCCAGGAGGCGAACCACGAGGTGATCGAGGTCGCCTCGACCTCCGAGAAGCGCCGCGGCATGGGCACGACGCTCGTCGCGGCCCACTTCGACCTCTTCAACGGGAGCCTCGTCCTGGGCCACGTGGGCGACAGCCGGTGCTACCGGCTCCGGGACGGCCGCCTCGAGCCCCTGACCCAGGACCACACGCTGGTCAACGACGTCCTGGAGCTGAGGCCCGACCTCGACCGGGAGAGCGCGCGCCGCCTGCCGCGCAACGTGATCACCAACGCCCTCGGCATGGACCGGACGCTCCGCGTCTCGGTGCGGACCCACGAGGTGGCCGCCGGAGACCGCTACCTGCTGTGCTCGGACGGGCTCACCGACGAGGTCGACGAAGGGCAGATCGCCCAGGCGATCCAGCTGACGAGCACCCCGGAGGAGCAGGTCCGCCTGCTGATCGACCTCGCCGCGGAGGGCGGCGCGCGGGACAACGTGGCGGTGATCCTGTTGACCTGTTCGCTTCGCCCCGGCGTCGCGCAGGTCCCGGTGCGGCCGGTCGCGCCGACACGCACCTACCCCGAGGCGTCACTCGACCTCGACCCGATCCTCATCCCCACGTCGCCGGCACCGGCCGAGGGCGAGGAGGATGGTGAGGAGGAGGAGCCCGCGCGGGTCACGATCCATGATGACGTCGCGCTGTCGCTCGATGACGAGAGCGGACCGGTCGAGGTGCGCCGGCCGTCCCCGGAGCGCCCCTCCTCGGGCCGGGCGGTCTTCCGTCCCGACTCACTGCACGCGCCGACGCCGAACCTCCCGCCGCCGCCCGCGTTGCCCCGCACCGAGCCGGACGCCGACGAGACGGGCGAGGCCGAGACGGTCGAGGACGACGGACCTACTCTCCTGCTCGGGGACGAGCCCGAGCCTCAGCCCCCGCGGCGCGTGCGTCCAGACGAGACGATTATACGTAAGACGGACGAGCCGTAGAACGCCGAACCCCTCGGATCGCCAGCCAACGCGCCGTTTTATCCCCCCGGGCGCGGGCGCGAGGTGCGTAACGCGTTACGCTGCGTAAGAAGCTACGCAGTCAGGGCGGATCGATGGCTCGTCTCCTCCTCAAGAACGCACGTATCGTAGATGGCACGAACGCACCCGCGTTCGACGGCGACGTCCTGATCGAGGACGAGCGCATCGCCGAGGTCGGCGACGCACAGCTCACCCCGGACGAGGTGGTCGACGTCGGCGGGGCGGTCGTTGCGCCGGGGTTCATCGACGTGCACTCCCACGGCGACTTCGGGCTGCTGTCGGATGGCGAGACGCGCCCCAAGACCCTGCAGGGCGTGACGACGGAGGTCGTCTGCAACTGTGGGCTCGGCCTCTTCCCGGCGAACGGCGCCGTCGAGGCCTACTACGAGATGCTCGGCCCGATGATCTTCGGCGAAGAGGGGGGCCGCTGCCTGCCCCACCTCCAGGCCTTCCGGGGCGCGGCGCACAAGCGCGGGATCAGCGTCAACGCGGCCTGCCTGGTGCCCCACGGCAACGTCCGCGTCGCCGCGATGGGCGTCGAGGAGCGGGAGCCGAGCGAGGCGGAGCTCGGCCACATGAAGGAGCTCGTCGAGGAGGGGATGGACCAGGGGGCCTTCGGCCTCTCGAGCGGCCTCGTCTACCCGCCGGGGTCCTACGCGGCGACGGACGAGCTGATCGAGCTGGCCCGGGTCGTCCAGCCGTTCGGCGGCATGTACGCGACCCACATGCGGGACGAGGGGACGCAGGTGGTCGAGGCCCTGGAGGAAGCGATCTTCATCGGGCAGGAGGCGGGCGTCCCGGTCCAGATCTCCCACCACAAGGTCGCCGGCCGCTTCAATTGGGGCAAGACGAAGCGGACCCTGGCCCGGATCGAGGAGGCCCAGGCGAACGGCCAGGACGTCACCAGCGACGTCTACCCGTACACGGCCGGCTCGACCGTGTTGAGCACGATCTTCATCCCTCAGTGGGCGTTCGAAGGGGGGCTGCCCCAGCTGATGGTCCGCCTGCAGGACCCCGAAGCCCGCGAGCGGATCGTCGAGACCGGCAAGGAGCGCACGCTCCAGATGGCCAAGCTGCCGGGCGTCTGGGACCGGCTCGTGCCGAAGCGGCTGCTGCTGCCGCTGATCATGCGCGAGATCGCCAAGGTGATCGTGCTGAGCAGCGTCCCCGTCCAGTCCCACCTCGAAGGCATGAGCCTCTGGGAGATCGCGCGGCAGCGCCGCCAGCCGCTCTACGACGCGCTGATGGACCTGCTCGTCGAAGAGAACACCGCCGTCGCCGCGATCGCCTTCGTCATGGCCGAAGAGGACGTCCAGCGCGTGATGACCCATCCGACCACCATGTTCGGGACGGACGGCTTCGATCAGCGGCACGGCAAGCCGCATCCACGCACGTTCGGCACCTACCCCAGGGTTCTGCAGCACTACACCCGCGAAGAGGGCGTCCTCGGCCTCGAGACCGCGATCCACAAGATGACGGGGATGGTGGCGCGCAAGCTCGGCCTGAGGGACCGGGGCGTGCTCGAGCCAGGCGCTCACGCCGACGTCGTCGTCTTCGATCCTGCCACGGTCGAGGACCACGCCACCTACGCCGAGCCACGGCGCCACCCGACTGGCTTCAAGCACCTCTTCGTCAACGGCCGCTGGACCGTCCGTCACGGACGCCATACCGGGGCGCGGGCCGGCCGGGTGCTCAGCTCGCGCCCGCGTTGACGGGAGGGGGCGCTCGGGGCCAGCGTCCCGAGCGATGAAGCGGGAGCTGCGCCTCGGGGGCGTGGGCCGAGCGGACGTCGACGCAGCCTGTCGACGGCTCGGCCTACACCTCGCGAACGTTCTGCCGGCCGACGGGCGCGAGCCGCGCCGCATCGTGGCGGCGGCCAACAACGGCGTGGACCTCGTGACCTTCCGGGAGGAAGCCGACGGTCTCGTCCGGAGCGTGGAGATCGTGGGCCACGCGCCCCACGAGACCACCGAGCGGCTCCGCCAGGCGCTCGGCGGCCACCTCGTCGAAGGGATCGAGGAGCAGGTACGCGAGCCCGTCGGCGGCGCAGGCGTGGCCGGCAGCGTTCCCGGCCCTCCGGCGGGGGCGGCGGCGACCCCCGACCGGGCCGACCGATCGCGCCGGCCGGTCGCCGAGGCGCGCCTGCCTCGAGCCGAGCTCCCGGTTCGCCCTCGCCTCGCGGGCGACGTTTCGGCTCGCGTCCACGTCCGCGGCGGGACCGGCGAGGTGAGGCTCTCCGCGCCGGGCCGCGGTACGGTCGCGGTCCTCACCCCGGACGCGTGGCGGCTTCTGCGCGCGGCGGACGGAACCCGGGACCTCGACGCGCTGGCGCTGGCGGCCGCCGACCGCGACCTGCCGCTCGACGCGGCGGCGATCCGGATGACGCTCGAGGGGCTGGCCGGCGAGGGGCTGCTCGAGGATGGCCTCCCGCAGCCCGCGCGGTCCCGTCCGGTCCCCTCGCCCCCGCGGACACCGGCTACGCGGCCGCTCGAGGTGCTCCCCGACTTCCACTTGCGGTGCGATCGCGGCGGGAGCTGCTGCCGCTTCTACGGCAGCGTGACCTTCAGCGAGGAGGAGGCCAAGCGCGCCGCGGCCGTCGGCACCGTCGTCGCGCTCCCGCCGGACCTCGCCTTCACACCGGACCGGGGCGCGCGCCAGGGAGAGCTCGCGGTGGCGCTCATCGACGGGCGGTGCGCCTTCCTCGCCGCCGACGGAGCATGCCGGATCCACCGGGAGGCCGGCGCCTCCGCCAAGCCCTACCCCTGCCGGACCTACCCGGCGAGCTTCGTCGACGACGGGGTCGCGGTGCGCGTATCGGCGATGCCGGAGTGCGCCTGCGTGTTTCGAAGCGCGCTGGTCGACGCCCAGCTCAGCGCCCCCCTCCCCGAGCCGGTCGACGCCCCGCGCGACCTCCGCTTCGACCCGGGCTGGGGCCAGCCCCTCGTACCGCCATCAGCTCGCGTCTTCGGGGACCTGCCGCCCCAGGCGACGGTCCGGGCCCTGGGGAGCCCCGTCGCGCTCACGGCCCGGGCGGCCGTCGGTGCCGCCGACGTGCGGCGCATCAGCCTCGCGCTTGCCGACGCCTGCGCGAGGGCGAAGGACCCGGCAGCCTTCGCGTTCCGGCTGGCCGACGCGCTCGAGAGCAGCGCGGATGCCATCCCGGTGCAGGCGAGCGAGCGGCGGGCGAGCGAGCGGCGGCCGCACGAACACGTCGCGCACGCCATCGGACGCGCAGCCGAGCGGGAAGCCGGGGGGCCGGGCGCGACCGCCGTCGCGTGGCTGCGGCGGCTCGCTGATCGCGTCCAGCGGGTCCGCGACGACGACGCGCGCGCCACCGGGTCGTCAGCGCTGAGCCACCGTACCGCCGCGTGGCTCGCCCGATCGTTGGCCGACGGGGGAGCGCGCGTGGAGCCGCCGACCGACGTGGCGGCGGAGCGGTTCTACCTGCGCGCTCTCGCCTTCGGCCACCGCGTGGCCCTCGAAGGGCGCCCCCTCAGCCACGGCCTTCGGGACCGGGGCACGCGGATCCTGGCGGCCCGTCGGATGGCGCGAACCGGTCCGGAGTCCGAGGACCCTGCGGCGAGGTGGCCGCTGGCACTGGTCGAGGCCGCGCTGCGGAACCTGCGCCTCGCCGGGTACGCGGACGGGGCCTGACGCCAGCTCCGCGTGCGGCCGGCATCGCCGGGACACAGGCTCAGCCTCCTGGGACGGAGTCTTGCGCGACCATCGGCGCGCCTGGCGACTCACCGGGCGAAGCGCGCAGCCCGCCTCCGCCCGCGCTCCCGGTTCCGCAGGTCTGACCGCTCCGGGCGCACCCGGACGCGGGTGGCAGGCGACGCGCGGCGGAGCCGATTGCATTACCGGCGGGCCGACCACTGCGTCAGAGGAGCTCCTCGCAGCCCGGGAGGATGTAGTCGATCCGCTCGAGCTGGCGACAGAGCGCAGCGTCGATCCGTGCCCCCTCCCCCGGCACCACGGGTGCCTCCTCCTCCGTACCGGCCTCGAGCCACGCGCCGCGGTCCGCCGCCCCGAGGTACTGCCCGATCAGCCCGCGGAGGTAGCGAGTCGCGACCGGGTGGACCGAGCCGTCGTCGATCTGGTTCTGCTCGCCGGGATCGGCCTGGAGGTTGAACAGCGACCACGTGAGGTTGCCGCGAACGACGAGCTTGAAGCCGGCGCCCGTGACCACTCGCCGGTCGTCGAGCTTGTCGCTGAAGGCGACCGCGGGCCCGGGCCGCGGCACCCCACGGGCCATCGACAGCAGGCTGCGACCCTCGAAGGCCTCGGGCGCGGCCACGTTGAGGGCCTCGAGGACCGTCGGGGCGATGTCGAGGGTGCTGACGGTCGGGGCGAGCCGACCCGTCGGGATGACGCCCGGCCACCTCAGCAGCAACGGCACGTGGAGCAGCTCCTGGTAGACGCTGTGGCCATGCCCCCAGCTCCCGTGCTCGTGAAACTCTTCCCCGTGGTCGCTCGTGATCACGAAGAGCACCTGCTCCCGGAGGCCGAGCTCGGCGAGACGCTCGAGGAAGGGCCCGAAGTGCCGGTCGTGGTACGTGATCTCCCCGTCGTGGAGGGCCTCGAGGCGCTCCCGGTCCCGCGGCGTGAAGTAGCCCTCCCCCTCCGTCTTGGCCTCACCGAGCTGGTGGCCCGTCCGGCGCGGCCGCACCCGGCCCTCGTAGGGCGCGGCGTCGTACAACGCGAGCAGGTCCTCCGGCGGGTCGTAGGGGACGTGGGGGTCGATCGTCTGGATGTACGCGAAGAACCGCTCCTCCCGATGGGCCTCGATCCACCGCAAGGCCTCACCGAACACACGCTCCGCTTCTGTCCTCCGCTCCTCGCGAATGTAGTTCGTGTAGTGGTCCCACCCCTGGTCGAAGCCGAAGCGGTCCGACACGTAGCCGTTGGCGATGAAGCTGCCGGTCGCGAACCCCTCGCCGTCGAGCACCTCGCTCAGCATCAGCACCCGGTCGGGGAGGCGGCTGGTGTCCGATTTGGTCCGGTGGCTCATCGGGCTCAGGGACGCGAGGACCGAGGCGACCGCCGGCTTCGTCCAGTTCTCCGGCGACTGCGCGCGCTCGAACAGCGCCCCCTCTGCCGCGAAGGCGTCGAGGGCCGGCGTCTGAACGCGGCTGTCCGGGTTGTAGGCCTGGAGCTTCGACGCCCGGAGCGTGTCGATCAGGAGCAGGATGACGCTCGCCGCCGGCGCCTCGGGTGGCGGCGGCTCCTCCGCGCGTGGCACGAGCACCGTCGGCGCGGCGAAGGCGCCGCGCCCGGCGCCCTCCACCTCGAGCTCGAGGCGTACGACCTGACCGGCGAGCTCATCGAGCGGCAGCAGCCGGGGTGACCAGCTCTCCGTCAGCGGCTCGCGGAGGAGCTCCCGCTCCTGCCCTCCCTCCGGCCGAACCCGGATGGCGGCGCTCAGGCTCGCCCCGCGCACCTTGCCGAGCGACAGCGCGAGGTCCGCGTCTGGCGGGACCTCGAGGTACGAGCGAAGCCGGGTTCCCCCACCGAGGACGAGGGCTCGCCGCGCCTCGCCGCCGACCTCCACCTCCCGCACGAGGTCCCGGGCGAGCGGCGCGGGAGGCGGGTCGGCGGGGGGGGCACCGCGGAACGCCCAGAGCGCGTCCACCTCGCAGGCCACCCCGTCCTGCGCCACGTTCGGGGCGCGCACCCGGACCACGTTCTCGCCGGCGTGGGTCAGCTCGGCCTCGACGGGGACGTCGACGTCGGTCGGCGCGCCTGCCGCCAGGGTGACCTCCCCGGCCGTCCGGCCGTTCACGTAGACGACCAGACGTCTCGCCTGGACCGGCCGCAGCCGGAACCGCAGCGTGAGCGGCCCGGCTGCGTCGAGGGTGAGGAACACCCGCGCGTCGGGCCCCATCCGCGTGAAGTCGCGCCCGTCGCTCGCGACGTCGCGGCCCCAGCCGCTGTGCCAGCGACCCATCGTCGCGTGGTGCCGGGCGGGCGTGCCGAAGTCGATGTACAGGCCACCCCGATCGCCGTCGGCGAGGTGGGCATGGGCCATCAGGTCGAGGTGAGTGCGGCTCGACGCGAGGGCCTCGCGGACCGGGTCGACCGGCGGCTCGGCGGGCGCCTCCGACCGCTCGACGGCCTCGGCCGGCTCCGGCTCCGGGGGCGCTGCCGAGGGGGGCTCTGCCGGCTCGCCGCCGCAGGCGGTCAGGCACGCCACGGCGAGGAAGGAGAGGACCGCGGTCCGGGTCTCGTGCCCGCGTCGCTTCATGGCCGCGAAGATGCCGGATGGGATGCGCGTGCGCATCCCGCGAGCCGAAGGATGCGCGCAGACGAGGGATGCTTCGAGGGCGGCGGATGCGCGCGGGCGGGGTGGCCGCGGGCTCCGTCGCGAGAGTCGAGCCTCAGGAACCGAACGAGCGCCGATGTTCGTACGAGCCGATGTTCGGGGATTGTAAACCGTACTCGATGTTCAGGAACCGTAAACCGTACTAACCGGAAACCGTACTGGTAACCGTACTAACCGGAAACCGGTACTAACCGGAAACCGTACTGGGTGAGGTCTTATCGGCCCACACTTATCAGCGGTGAACCCTCGGCGGCCTCTCGTCGGCGGCGGTCCCGCCGCCGTCCGCCGCCACCTCGCCGATTCCGGGCCCCTGAACCACACCTGAAGCACAGCCTCGGCGTCCGGCATGGCCCGTGCCCCGCGCCGAAGGGTGGGTCACCCCAAC
>JBHJHB010000118.1:0-57459 GCA_050331215.1 Sandaracinaceae bacterium
TATTTTTCTTTCTTTTCTCACTTCTTTCCCTTTTACGTTGTTTTTCCCTGTTCACACCACCACTTTCTGTTTCCTCCCTTCCTCTCGTTCGCTTTCCTCCCACCACCCCTTCCTCCCACCACGTTCGGTTTCCTCCTTCCCTGTTCGGTTTCCTCCCAACACCACGTTCGGTTTCCCTCAACCGGGGTTGGTTTCCTCCCACCCTGTTACCCCGTTGGTTCCTCGTTCCCGGTTCACCCTGTTCGGTTTCCTCGGTTCCTCTCGGGAGGGCATCGGGTGGGGCGGCGCTACGGATCGATCGTGGCCACGGTATCGAAGCCGTCTCCGGCGGCGTTGATCATCCAGACCTGGGTGGGCGCGCGGAGCTCCTCGTCCTCCGCGCTGTAGTCGAGGTCCCCGCTCGCGCCCTCGAGGTCGACGCTCGACCCGTCCTGGAAGGCGTCCGCGATCGGCGCGAGGGCGCCCGGCCCGAGGGCGATGTCATCGCCGGAGCTCACATTGCGCAAGCCCCGGGCCAGCGCCCGACCGGCCGCGCCGTCCTCCTGAAGGACGGCCCACGCAGCCCCGATGAAGACGAGCCACGCGGCGTCGTAAGCGTGAGCCGTGAAGGAGCTCAGCGCGGCGTCGTCGTCGAACTGAGCCTGGTACGCGCCCGTGAACGCCATGAACGTCATCGAGTCCGGCTCGGCCGGGAAGGTGCCGCGGATCTGAGGGAAGAGGCCCCGGCCGTTCTCGGCGCCCGTGAGGAAGTCACCGTTGCGGGCGCTGTCGGTCAGGAAGATCCCCCGGTCCTGGTAGGCGGCGAGGCTCTCGGCAAACAGGATGAAGCCGCTGGCATCGGAGGTCTGAGAGCTGACGAACAGCACCTCCTCGAAGCGGTCGGCGGCCGCGGCGTTGACGGCCGCGTTTCTCTGGGGCGCGCTCCCGGCATCGAACTCGAAGCGCTCCGCGGTCCGACCCTCCCCCACGAAGTGGCTGGTGAACACCTCGACCAGGCCCGAGCCGTAGTCGCTCCGCTCGACGATGACCCCGACCGCCTCGACCCCTCGGCCCTGCATGTCGAGGGCGATCGCGCGGCCCTGGAAGGAGTCGGGGGGGGCCGTGCGCCAGAGGAGGCCAGGCTGGTCGTCCGAGGGCGGGTCCTCGAGGTCGGTGAGGCCCGGGGCCGTGGCGGAGGGGCTGATCACGAGAACCCCTTCCGGCTCGGCCACCTCGAAGACCCGTCGGGTCGAGTCGGAGGACGGCGGGCCGACGATCGCCGCGACGCCGATGTCCTCGACGAGGTACTGGGCGATCGTGGCGCTCGCGTCGTCGATGGAGAGGTCGTCGAAGTCGCTGTTCTCCTCGTTGGTGCAGAAGACGACGCCGACGGGCCGACCCATGAGGGCGCCCTCGCGCTCCACCTCGTCCTCCACTTCGATCGCGGCGAGCTCGACGCTCCGTTGCCGCGCCTGATGGCCGCTGAGGCTCTCGTCGGCGATCGCGCCGATCACGAAGGCGTCGCCGAACTCGTCCGGGTTGCCGCGCAGCGTCGTCGGGAAGGTCCGATCGCAGCGAGCGAAGGGCGGCGCGTCGACGCAGAAGCCATCCTCCGCGCGGCACGCGAAGCCCACGCCGAAGACCTGCTGGCAGTCGGCGTCGACCTCGCAGCGGACGCGCTCCGCCCGGGTCAGGGAGCAGCCACCGACCACGAGGGCACAGGCGGCGAGGGCCAAGGTGGGTGTTCGCAACGGACTCTCCAGAAGCCGAGGAAAGGGAGCCGCTGGCCGGCTCAGAAGCGCCCCCGGAGCATGACGCCCCCACCGTCCGACGCAGCACCGGCGCTGACCTGGAGCTCCGGCTCCTCGCGCGGACCCCGTCCGGTAAGGGCATCGATCAGGAAGTAGGCCGCCAGGCCCGCCGAGAGCAGCGTGGCGAGGCCGAAGATGTCGGTGAGGGCCGAGAGGGTCGTGTCACGGTCGAGCGCGCCGCGCGCCTCTTCGGTGCAGAGGCGACCGCCGTCGGGGACGGGCTGGCAGCTGTCGTCAGCCGCGCTCCTCTGGCCGAGGGTCACGAAGCCGAGAATCGCCGTGGTGAGGCCGAGGACCCCGGTCGCGATCGCGAAGCCGAAGAAGGGCGTGAGGTTCGGCTCCCCTCGGGCGGGCCGCAGGTCGACCTCGGCCTCGCGCCGCGTCTCCTCGTCGAGCTCCGGATCCGTCGCGGCCTGCGCCGCCGCGGTCGCCTCGGCCGCCTGCTGGTCCGCGAGGCGCTCCCGCAACGACGCGAGCCGGTTCTCCACCGCCGGGAGCTCCTCGGGCGGGGCCTGGGCCGCGTAGGCCTCGAGGCTGGCGATCGCTTGGTCGAGGTAGCCGGCCCGCTCCTGGGCGTTGGCCAGGTCGAAGAGCAAGAGCGGACGCCGGCTGAGCCGGTAGGCCTCCTCGAACGCATCGATCGCGGCGTCGTACTGGCCGTGCGCGTAGAGCGAGTCGCCCAGCTCGTAGAGCTCGCGGGCGCGCTGATCGTCGAGCTCCGACGGGGCCTCGCTGGCCGCGGGCTCGGCCGGGCCGGGCTCCGGCGCGGGCTCTTGCTCCGGCGCGGGCTCTTGCTCCGGCTCTGGCTCCGGCTCCTGCGCCGCCAGCGGGGCCGCAGGGCTCAGCAGCGCAGCGATGGCCACCGCCCAGAGGATCCCTCGACCCAGGTCGCACGCCCATGTCGCCTGCCACATGCGCGGGGTGTCCCTCATTCGTCCGCCCATGGATCACGGTTGTCGGTTCGCCGCCTCGGCCGGGACTCCGCGGGCGATGGGGCCGCCTCCGCGGGAGCCTCCCTGTCGGCGGCGGGTGTCGGCGCTGCGCGCCCGCCCTCCCGGCCTCCGCGGCGCCGCAGGCGCACGCGGACCTCCCGCTGGGCGGGGGTGACCGTGAGCACGCGCCCGAGGTAGCCGTCGGCCGTCACCGTCAGCTCCCAGCGCGCGTCCGCGGGGACCTCGAGGCTCAGCGGGGTGTCGCCCAGGTCCTCGTCCCCCCGCCGCACCCGCGCGCCGGCAGGCTCGCTGACCAGCGTAACGACGCGCGGGCGACCCGCGGCCAGCACCGGCTCCGGGCGGGGCGGACGGGCCGGGGCGGCCTCCTCCGCGACGGGACCGGGAGGCGGCGGCGCGCCGGCGCGCGGTCCCTGTTCCGAGAGCAGGAGGACCGCGGCCAGGATCGCACCGCCGGCGAGCACCCCGGCCACCCCGAGGTGCCAGGGCGCAGGATGCCAAGCGGCCGGGCGACCGGCCTCCGACCGGGCGTTCTGCTCCTCGTCGGGGAAGGCGATCGTGGTGTCGGTCGCGGGATCCGTCCGCCTCGGCGTCGTCCGGCGGAGCCCCGACGACGAGTCGCTCGAGCCTGCCCCCGACGGCGGGGGCAGGCTCGCGAGGGGTACGCTGGCCACGGCGGGCTGCGCCCTCGCGAGCTGCAGGGCCTCCGCCAGGTCCGCCATCGACGCGAACCGTTCGGACGGGTGCTTGCGCAGGCACCGCATGATCACGTCGGCGAGCGCGTCCGGAACGGTGCGTCCGGGAGGCATCACCTCACGGAGGGGCGGCGGCTCGGTGCTCACGTGCGCGGCCATCAGGATGTACCGCGACTCGGAGTCGAAGGGCGGCCGGCCGCGCAGCGCGTGGTAGAGCGTCGCACCCAGCCCGTAGACGTCCGTGGCAGGGCTCACGTCGTCGACGAAGACCTGCTCGGGTGCCATGTAGCGCGGCGTCCCGACCATCGCGTTGCTGTCCGACAGGTCCGCATCCTCGCGCTGGACCTTCACCAGCCCGAAGTCGAGCACCTTGGCGAAGTCCGGGTCCGCGCCCCGGCGCGAGAGCATGACGTTGCCGGGCTTGACGTCCCGGTGGATCAAGCCGGCCTCGTGGGCTTCGGCGAGGCTCCCCGCCACCTGGATCCCGATGTGGACCACGCGGTCGGGCTCCATCGGACGCTCGTCGATGAGCTCCCGGAGCGTATGGCCGGCCAGGAGCTCCATCGCGATATAGCAGCCGTCGTCCCCGAGCTCCCCGTAGTCGTGGATCACCACCGTGTTCGGATGGCAGAGGCGCGCTGTCGCCGCCGCCTCGTTCAGGAACCGGCGCCGGGCATCCCGTCGGGCCGCGAGGCTCGCGAGGTCCGAGTGCAGGACCTTGAGGGCGACGTCGCGCTCCAGGTGGACCTGCACTGCGTGGTACACGGTCCCCATCCCGCCCCTGGCGAGGGGTCGCACCACGCGGAAGCGCTCCGCCACGGTCTGACCGACCAGCGGGTCGTTCGTCAGGTCCTCCTCGTCCAGCGACGAGGCGGGCGGCTGGATGGAGTCGGTCACGACGCGGCCCGGGGGACGGGGGCAGGGTGGTCTTACCCTGGCCGTGCCTGGCTGACAAAGGTGGACCGACACGGCCCGGAGGTCAGCGGGGGGTGGCGGTGATCAGGAAATCGAGGGCGTCGAGGATCCGCAGGCAGTCGAGCCCGTTGAAGGGCCCGGTGCAGCTGTCCGGCTCCGGGGCGCCGGCGGCGATCACGACCAGCAGCGCGTCCCGAGCCGGGCCGGTCACCTCCAGCAGGTCGCAGTCGAGGTCGCGGCGATAGGTCTGCTCGGCCTCGCCACGGTCCGAGAGGCAGGTCTCGAGCGCTCCGATCTGCGCCTGGCACTGGCGGAAGAACGCGCTGAAGCCGGGGCAATCGGCCACGCGGACGGAGGGCACCGCGAACTCCCCGGGGCAGGCCGCGAGGTTCGCCTCGCACTCGTCCCGGCTCAGGTCGCGGGCCAGGGCGTCGGTCACGACCTCCCGCCGGCAGAACCAGTCGTAGCGTTCGTCGTCGTCGAGCTCGGCGTCCAGGTGGTCCTGGTAGGCGGCGCAGTACGCGACGGAGCCGTCGATCTGGCGCACGGGAGCGCTCGGGTCCTGACCGCTCATGAAGGAGCCGATCGCGGAGCCGGAGGAGCAAGCCGACGCGGCGACAAGCAGGCCAAGCGGCATGAGCACGGTGGTCCGACGCATGGCCGACGCCTTTACCACGCCGGTCCGCTCCGGGCGACCGTCGGGAGCACGCCCGGACCCGGGGCGATGCCTGGTCACTCGTCCGGCTCGCGCCACGTAAGCGTCCGATTCGCCTCGACGTCGGTCCGGACCAGCCGCCGACCGGACGGCCAGACGACCTCCACCTCCGCCACTCGCTCGACGCCGGGGCCCAGCCCGACGTGGATCACGCGCTCGCTCTGGCCGAGGAAGTGGGTGGCGCTGTTGAGCTCCCGCATGATCGGCCGGTCGCCCTCCCGGATGCGCACCATGGCACGGGCGCCGAGGGAGTCCGGGGTCGACGCCGTCCCGACGAGCTGCAGCCGAAGCCAGCTCCCGGCCTCGTTGCCGCCGTCGTTCTGGTACAGCACGGGAGGTCCGCCGTTGACGACGATCAGGATGTCCTGGTCGCCGTCCGCCTGGTGGTCGAACACCACCAGGCCCTTGCCGCTGCCGCGGTGGAGCAGGTTCAGCTCCATCGAGCGCTCGACGAAGTGGCCGGTGCCGTCGTTCTCCCAGAAGCGCATGAGGTCGTCCTCGAACTGGTCGTCCCGGGGCGTGTCCTCGAACTCGACGCCATTGGTCATCACGAGGTCGAGGTCGGCGTCGTTGTCGTAGTCGATGAAGGCGGCCCCCCAGCCCCAGCCGCCCATGCGGACGTCGGCCTCGTCGGTGATGTCCGTGAAGGTCCGGTCCCCGTCGTTGCGGTAGAGGCGGTTGCCCGACCATCCCCAGTTACAAAGCATGTCGCCGCACGTCATGAAGGGGTCGCCGATCGCGGTGACGAACCAGTCCATGTCGCCGTCGTTGTCGACGTCGCCGAACGTCGAGCCCATCCCGTTCTCGTCGGTGCCGACCCCGGCGGCCGCCGTTCCGTCCAGGAACGTGCCGTCGCCCTGGTTCCAGAGGAGCCGGCTCTCGCCGAAGTCCTTGACGATAGCGAGGTCTGGCCAGCCGTCGCCGTCGAAGTCGGTGAACCCGCTCCCGAAGGCCACGGCCTGGCAGTTCTTCTCGCCGATCCAGCACTCGCGGTCGACGCTGAGGGCGTTGGCCGCCTCGGTGACGTCCTCGACGTGGCCGGGCGCCGTGGGGCCGAGGTTCCGGAGCAGCCGCGTGTGAGGCGGCCAGTCCTGGTCCAGCCCGAGCCACTCCGTGACGTGAAGGTCCGGCCAGCCGTCGAGGTCGTAGTCCCCGACGGCCACGCTCACACCGGCCCGGGATGGGGAGTCCTCGAGGCTCTCCACCTGAGCGCCCCGCGCCAGGGTGTCCTCGACGAACTGCTCGCCCTCGCGGATGTAGAGGAGGTAGCGCGAGGGGTCGTCGGGGCTCGGGCGCTCGTCGGCCTGCACGTGGGTCGTGAGGTAGAGGTCCTCGTCGCCGTCCCGGTCGATGTCGACGAAGGCCGCTCCGTTCGTGCGCATCGGGACCGTGTCGAGGCCGTACTTCGCCGTCACGTCCACGTAGCGGAGCCCGCTGAAGCGGTAGAGGCGCCCCGGGCCGTCGATCGACGTGAGGTACACGTCGAGGTAGCCGTCCCCCTCGAGGTCCGTGACCGCGGCGCCACCGGCGAACTGCGCGGGCTCGCAGCTTCCGTTGAGCCGGTACGGGCATGGCCCGCTCGGGTTGAGGGGGACGTCGAGGCCGAGGACCGAGGCCACGTCCCGGAAGGCCACCGCGGGGGGCGGGGGCGGTCCGAGGTCCGGCGCCGGGGGGCCGCCGTCGACCCCCTGGTCGAGGGGTCCCTCCTGGCCGAGGTCGGGGGCCATCCACGGCCCGGCGTCCGCCGGGGGCTCCTCGGGACCGCGGCAACCGCCGAGGAGGGCCGGAGCCAGGAGAAGAAAGGCAAGAAGAACAAGAGGGAGCGCTCGTCGGCCCACGGCCATACCTCCGCCCGGGCTCCGGCTCGACCGGGCTCCGGGCTGACGGATGCTCGCACAGGCGCGACGGCCGACCAAGCGCGGCGCTCGCGCCCCCTACCAGAGCACCGTGGTCCCGAGCGACAGGATCGCGAGGCTCCCCTGGTCGGTGACCCGGCTGTTGAACTCGGCGTCGAGCTGCCAGTTCGGCGCCGCCATCCAGAAGATCCCCCCACCCACCTGGACGCGGACGTCGTCGGCCGCCTCCTCGTAGCGGGCGAAGCTCTGGACGAAGAGGCCGAGCACCGGCAGGAGCTGCCAGGACAGCTTGAGGCTACCGAGCAGCGCGACGACGCGCCGGCGCGCGCCACCAGCGTCGTCCTCCACGAGGACCTCGACCACCGCGTTCGGGGTCAGGCTCAGCGGTCCCCAGAAGGCCCAGGCCACGTTCAGGTCGGCGCGGAGCTCGGTCCCGAGCGCCCGGAACCCGTCGCTGCCGGTCGGGAGCCGCACGGACCACACGGAGCTGAGCGCGACGACGTCGTCGAGGGGTCCTCCGATCTTGAAGCCGACGATCACGTCCCCGACGCCCCAGCGGTCCCCCCCGTCGGAGGGGAAGCGGGCCCGGCCGCCCAAGGCGAGCACGCGCGCTTCGAGGAACTCGAAGAGGCCGGTCCTGAGCGACAGGGTCGGGAGGAACAGCTCCGTCTCCTGCTCGGCGAGCACGAGGGCGAGCCCGAGCTCGGTGGTGAGCCGGCCCCGTGCTGCGACGCCGGGCGTGTTGGCGAAGCCGGGCCGGTCGCTGGTGAAGGTGGCGGGGGGCTCTCCCTCCGGGCGCTGGGCGTGGGCCGGGCCGGGGGCGAGGAGCCCGAGGAGCACGAGGGCGACCGCGATGCGCACCGGCCAGACGCTAACCCCAAATCGAGCGCCTCGCCCCGCGAGGCGGGTGGGCGAGCTCCGTTCGGGGACCTCCGCGCGCCTCGCCCCGTTGCGGCCCTGGCTCCCCGCGTGCTAGCGCGGGCCCGACATGGCTGACGATGCTTCGGGGAGCCAGGACGTGGTGATCGACGTCGACTGGTCGGACGAGCCTGCTCCCGTGTACGCGAACGGGGCGCGGGTGCTGAACACGCAGCGCGAGTTCGCGCTGGTGTTCACGGAGTTCATGGCCTTCGGGGGCCGGGGCGGCGCGGGACCGAACGAGACCCCGCGAGCGAAGGTCGTCGCGAGCCTCCGCCTCACGCCGGACGTGTTCTTCCAGCTCGCGGCGGCCTGCGCGACGAACTGGAACCAGTACGTCAACCGCTTCGGCGATCCCCGCCAGCCGTCCCCCAAGTTCCAGCTCGTCGGGGCGGGGGACCTCCAGCTCGAGGGCGTCGACCCGCCGCGGGAGTAGACCACTCGATGGCTGCCGGTCGCGGCGGCCGCGTGCGGTCGGCCCCGGGGTGGGACCGGCGCGCCGGCAGGGACCGGCCCGGCCTCGGCTCCCCGCGTCAGGGGCCGAGCGGCCCGCAGCGGCCGCCCGCCAGGCAGCCATCGACGAGCAGGTTGCACTCGCACTCGCCGTCGCCATCGCAATCGGCCCGGCCCGCGAGGCAGGCGCACTCCCCCCTGCGCGGGTTGCAGAGCTGCGTCGGCGGACACTCGTCGATCACCGCGCAGCGGGGCCCGTCATCGATGCACGCGATGGTCTCGCAGTCGTCGGGCGCGGGGTCCGGGCAGAGCGGAGGCCCCTCGCACTCGCCGATGGCGTTGCAGACGTCCGGGTTGGTGCAGGGGTCCCCGTCATCGCAGGCCAGCCCCACCTCGGGGAGGTACACGCACTCGACCTCGTCGGCTCCCACGCGGCGGCAGGTGTCGAGCGTGCACGCCGCCGGGTCGCCGGGCGGCTCGTCGGGAGGGCACAGCACCTCCCCGTCCACCACGCAGGCGCCGAACCCGTTGCAGAAGGCCGTCTGGCAGGGGTTGCCGGTGTCGCAGGGAAGGCCCTCCGGGAACACGAAGTAGCGGCAGGTCCCGCCGCGGCACTCGACCGGCTCGGCGCAGGCGCGGACCGGGCAGTCGTCGACGTCCACGCACTGCGCGGCGGGCCGGCAGCCGATCTCCGGGTCGCAGATCTCCTCGTCGCCGCACCTCCCGTCGAGGGGGCGCTGGATGCACTCCCCGGTCGGTGAGCAGAAGGGCTCCGTGCAGGCGATGTCGTCGTCCTCGCAGGGGAGGTCCTCGGGCACGCAGCCGCGCCCCGGATCGCACCGGGCGGCGCGGCACCCGTCCGGGGGGCCGCAGCGGTCGTCCTCCGGCTCGAAGACGCACTCCCCGTCCACGCACGCGTCCCGGGTGCAGAGGAACCCGTCGTCGCAGACGACCCGACCGATCCCGACGCAGCTCCCGTCGGCGAGGCATGTCTCGGCGCCGTTGCACGGGTCGCCGTCGTCGACGCAGAGCGCGCAGGGTCCGCCGTCGGGCCCGCCATCCGGTCGACGTCCGGCGTCGCGCCCGGGCGCGTCCGGGGGGTCGAAGTCCCAGAGCAGCCCGCAGCCCGAGGACGAGAGCGCGCCGACGACGAGCGCGAGGGCCACGCGCCCCGCCCCCGCCCTCCTCGTCAGGCTCCGGCCCGAGGCGCTCATCCCACCAGCGTAGGGCAGCGCCCGGCTCGTGGCTCAGTCGGAGCGCGGCGTTCCCAGATCGAACGTCGCCGCGATCACCACCCGCGGAGCGGGCACCACCCGTGGACCGGTCGGCGTCGTCGTGGAGTCGGGGATATCGTCAGCGACTCGGAGCGGGCCGAGCAGAGCAACACGCCACGGGGCGGGGTCCGCGATCGCGACAAGGGATAAGGGCGACCGCCGACCCCGCCCCGTCGGACGAGCGGACAACCCGCCCCCCCGCTCAGGTGGCCCTGAAGGGATGCGGGGATCGGAGCCGGCTTCTTTGCGATGTGACGTGACGAACGTGTGACGGACGGGGCCCCGCCGAGGACCCGCCGCGGGCGCCTGGGCTGCCGCGTCACGCCCCGCGCCGGTAGTGAGCCTTGTCCAGCCCGTAGCGCTTGAGCTTGCGGAGCAGCGTGCGGCGGCTGATCCCGGCCTGGGCGGCGCTGTCCCCCACGCGGCCGCGGTTGTCGCTCAGCACCCGGTCGAGGTAGGCGCGCTCGAGATCCTCGATCTGACTCTCGACCGTCTCGGCCAGGGTGCGGCCGACGTCGATCGGGTCCGGGTCCCGCGCTTCGGGCGGCGCCACGCTGCTCGGCTCGGAGCGGCGGAGGAGGCGCCCTACGTCACCGCCGGTCAGGGTCCGCTTCTTCCCGAGCGCGACGCGCTCCGTGAAGTTCTCGAGCTCCCGCACGTTCCCGGGCCAGTCGAAGCGGACGAGCTCGTCGAGGAACCCCTCGCTGAGCTCGGGGCGGGTGACCTTGTAGTGGGCGCAGAGCTTCGAGAGGAAGTGGCCGAACAGGTAGACGATGTCCTCGCGACGCTCCCTCAGCGGCGGGACGGCGACCCGGATCACGTCGAGGCGGTAGAAGAGATCGGCCCGGAACCGCCCGTCCTCGACCGCCTGCTCGAGGTCGACGTGGGTCGCCGCGATGACGCGCACGTCGACCGGGACCTCCTGGTGGCCCCCCACGGGGCGCACCGTCCCTTCCTGCAGGACCCGCAGCAGGCTGACCTGCGCCTGCTCGGGCATGTCCCCGATCTCATCGAGGAACAACGTGCCCTCGTTCGCGAAGCGGATCACGCCCTGGCGAGCCCGCTCGGCTCCGGTGAAGGCTCCCCTCTCGTGGCCGACGAGCTCCGACTCCGCCAGCTGGGGCGGGAGGCTGCTGCAGTTGACCGCCGCGAACCGACCACGGCGCTTCGAGCGACGGTGGATCGCCCGGGCCAGGAGCTCCTTGCCCGACCCCGTCTCCGCCAGGATCAGCACGGTGGCGTCGGTCGGAGCGATGCGCACGACCAGCTCGAAGATGTCCCACATCCGGTGGTTGCGGCTCAGGAGCCCCTCGAAGCGCGACCCACGGGCGCGGTGCCGGGCGAGCTGCTCGATCCGGGGCAGGAGCTGCTGGTCCTCGATCACGCGGCCGATCGTCGGCAGGAGCTCGTCGAGGCCGAGCACGACGTCGGCCGCATCGGCGCGCCAGGCGTTGCGAACGGTCCACGCGCTCGCCCCGGGCGCGAACACGATGACGTCGACCAGGGGACTGGTCCTCCGCATCGCCCGCACGGCGGCCACCGGGTCCTCGGTGGCCGCCGCGTCCACGACCACGAGGCGCACCCCGTCGCGCTCGACGCGGGCCGACCCGCCGGGCTCGACGCGCACGGCGAGGAAGGTCGGATCCTCGCGGAGCCGATCGAGGGCGGGCCCGTGGCCGATGACGCCCACCCGCCGTCGCGGCGACGTTTCCTCGTCCTTACGGGTCACCGATGTCCGATACGGGCGCGATGAGACGTCCATGACCCATTTGTGGGCCGCCGCTGTCCCGCCGCCACCCCGATCTCGTGACGTATGACGTGGCACGTGCGCTGCACAGGGCGCCGGCCGACATCATGACACCGCAGCGTTCTTCACCCATCCGGGTTCTCAAGGTCGGCGGCGCCCGCCTGGACGAGCCCGACTTCGTGCGGCGCCTCGCCGAGCATATCGGCTCGCTCGTCCGAAGGGAGCGAATCGTGCTCGTTCACGGCGGAGGCCCGCAGATCGGCGCTCTCCACGATGCGCTGGGCCTCGACCACGCCAAGCTCCATGGCGTCCGCGTGACGTCCGAGAGGAGCATGCCGGTCGTCGCCATGGCGCTGGCACGCGTCAACCTCGCGATCGTCAACGCTCTCGGCACGGCGGGCGTCCGGTCCCTCGGCCTGAGCGGCCTCGACGCACGGCTGATGCGCTCCGATCTACTGGACGCCGCCCGCTGGGGTCGGGTCGGAGATGCCCCCCGGGTCCACCGCTCCACCCTGCTGCATCTGCTGGAGCTCGCCCCCGTCGTGGTGCTCAGCCCCGTATGCCTCGGACCCGACCACGCCCCCGTCAACGTGAACGCGGACACGGTCGCCCAGGCGGTCGCCCGGAGCCTTCGCTGCCACGTGTTCGATCTGATGACCGATGTCGACGGCGTGCTCGACGACGAGGGGCGGCTCGTCCCGGCCCTCGACCCCGAGCGGGCGAAGGGCCTGGTTCATGACGGCGTGGCCGCCGGCGGCATGGCACCGAAGCTGCTGGCGGCCTCGACCGCCGTCCGCGATGGCGTGGCACGGGTCCGGATCGGGACGCTCGAGAGCATCGAGCGCGGCCGCTGCACCGAGGTGCGGGCCGGAGCCGCGGGGGAGGGCTCGTGAGCGTGCGGATCGAGCCCGCGGGCCCGGACCGCGCCCGCCCGATCGCGGAGCTCCTGCTCCGGTGCGCACCGGACTGCGTGCCGCTGACGGAGGGCGAGGTGCGCGAGCGCCTCGACGACATGGTCGTCGCCGTCGACCCCGCGGGCCGGGTGGTCGGGTGCGCCAGCCACGAGACGACCTCCCTCGGCCCCGAGGTCCGGAGCGTCGCGGTGTCGCCGTCCCACCGCGGCCACGGCCTCGGCCGGCGCCTGGTCCAGGAGGTGCTCCGCCGGCGCCCCGGCCCGATGGCCTGCGTGACGCGGCGCCCCACCTTCTTCCACCACTTCGGCTTCGGCGTGTCCTCGGAGGCGGTTCCCCGCCCGAATGCCCCACCCCCCGAGCGGGCGCGCTTCGTGATGCGCCGCCCCGACGAACGCTCCTCGTCCGACCTTCCCCCCACCCAGTGAGACCCATGGAGAACACGATTCATCCCCCGTTGACGTCAGTCCCCTCCGCCCGCCCGCAGCGCGCGCAGGAGCTCATCATCCGCCCCGCGCAGCGCGCCGAGATGCCCCTGGCCGCGGACATCGTCCGCAGCTCCGCCGCGTGGTACGCAAGGATTCTCGACAACCCCGAAGACATGGCGGAGCACCAGGTGGACGAGGCCTGGGCGGACAAGAACTATGCGCTCCGCGACTTCTACCTCGGCTTCGAGGACGGCGAGGCCGTCGGCACGCTGTCCTTGCAGTACCCCGAGCCGAGCTACTGCTACATCGGCTACGTCTACCTCTACACGAGGCACGTCGGGAAGGGCTATGGTCGCCGCTTCCTCCGGTTCGCGGCGTCCCGGGCCCGGGCTCGGGACTGCACCTCCCTCGTCCTGATCGCGCATCCGAAGGCGACGTGGGCCGTCCGGGCCTACGAGAAGTTCGGCTTCGAGCGGGTCGCGGAGCGCCGCGAGGCCGTGCTCGCGTGGAACGATGGGTGGCTGAAGCCCTACTACGAAGAGGGCTTTCACCTCTTCCGGAAGGGGCTTTGACCATGGCGGGCGATAGCAGCGCGCTGAGCGTCCCGACCCCCCGCATCCAGACCCCGCGCTCCGGGCCGATCGCGCTCCTCGGCTACAGCGTCGAGACGATGGAGGCCTGCGATGCCCTCGGGCGCGAGTTCGTGGCCGTCGTCCCGGAGGGCTTCGGCGACTCGCTCCGGTCCGACGGCGTCGACGTGATCGAGTGGGATTTCGGGCTGATCAACGAGACCTCGGACCGCCTCCACACGAAGCTGCGCGAGCGCGGGGTCGTGACCTCGCTCCCGCTCTTCGAGGAGACCGTCGAATGGGCCGGCGCTCTCAACTCGCGGTTCCGGGACGATCCGCGCGTGTTCAACCGCGCGATGCTCCTCCGCGACAAGGCGATGATGAAGCGCAAGGCGCAGATGAGCGGTATCCGCGTCGGCGTGTTCGAAGAGCTCGACGACAAGGCAGCCGCGAAGCGCTTCTTCACGCGCATTCGGGACGCGCTGGCCGGGGACGACACGGAGGACCCCGTCCACCTGAAGCCGACGAAGGCGGCAGGCAGCGTAGGCCATCACGCGGTCAAGCGGGTCGAGCAGATCGACGAGCTGCCCGACGACATGTTCCCGTGCATGGCCGAGAGCCACCTCGCCGGGCAGGAGTTCTCCGTGGAGGCCTTCATCCACAACGGGCAGATCCAGTTCATGAACATCAACGAGTACGTCCACCTGGGCTACTGCCAGTTCAGCCCGGCGGGCCGGGCCCTGGCCGAGGCGCGGCCCCGGATCGAGGCCGCGGTCCGCAAGCTCGTGCGCGCCTTCGGCATCCAGTACGGCATCATCCACCCCGAGTACTTCCTGGACGCCGACGACGAGCTGAACTTCGGGGAGGTCGCCCATCGCGTCCCGGGGGGCAGCATCTTCGAGCTCATCCAGCGGGCCTACGGCTTCGACCCCTACGCAGCCATGGTGCTGTGCTCGGACCCGGAGACGACGCCCGACGAGCTGGCCTACCTGCCTGATCCCGTCGAGGGGCGGCGAGGCTACGCCGGGAACGTGCTGGTCTATCCGCAGAAGGCCCACATCGAGGAGCTCCGGATCCCCGACGAGCTGATCGAGCACCCCTACTTCGAGAAGCACAGCATGTTCGAGCCCGTGACGTCGAAGGTGGCGGACCGGGTCGGCTTCGGAAACCACTACGGCACGATCTACTTCTTCGGCGATGACGACGCGCAGATGCGCCAAACTCTCGAACACTTCGAAAAGGTCGACTTCTACGTATGAGCGACGCTCAACTGCCCATCGATAATGCCCTCGGGCGTTTCGACCGGGCCCTCGACGCCCTCGCGGACGCGAAGGCGTTCGCCAAACCTCGGCACCAGGTCGATCTGTTCGCCGCCGCCTCGGAGCTCCTCGATCACGACGAGGGGCTCCGGGCGCTCTACGAGCGGGCGACGCGCTTCGGCGACGCCGGGGTCTTTCACAACGGCCCCTGGGAGGACCTCTCCCGGCTTCAGCCGACCCTCGTCGGGGGCTGCCTCCTCGGCGAGGGGCAGTACCCGACGATCGAGGCGCTCTCGGAGCTCCGCGTGCTCGCGCTGGCCTCCGAGCGCAGCGAGGACGAGGCCATGGATGCCGAGGAGGCCCGGGCGTTCCTGCGGGAGGCGGTCGCCCTCAACCTCGACCTCCTCTTCCCCACCTCCACCGAGCTGACGCGCGAGAAGAAGGGGAGCTCGAGGCGGGCCCATCGGCTCCTCCGCTTCCTGGTCGACGAGCTCGGCCTGAAGGGCCTGCGGTCGGACGTGGTGGCGGAGATCGGGTTCCGGATCGCCCAGCGCCCGATCGTCACCGAGAAGGTGCGGCGGCTGATCGAGCTCGCGCAGCAGCTTCCGGAGGAGGGCTCGCCGGACGACCTGAAGGCCAGCGAGGCCCTGACCTCCCACCAGGAGGCGATCCGGGAGCCGAGCCCGCTGTCGCGCGAGCACAGCAACCTGAATGCCTACCGCCAGGCGCTGAGCGCCGCCGACGTCGCGACGCTCCGCGCCGAGGGCATCGCCTTCGCCGCCGCGCTTCAGCGGACCGGCCTCGGCAACCCGTTCCACGCCGTGCTGCTCCGGCGGCTCGCGAAGCGGAGCCCGGAGCTGCTCCCGGTCGCTCTGGGCCTCGACGGGTATGCCCGCGCCGAGCTGGAGCGGAACGACGAGCTGCTGCGGCAGCTCCTGCGGGTCGCGATCCTGCCCGCCACCGCCGACGCGATCGAAGGCCTGGTCGGGATGCTCGACCGTGGCCTCCTCTCGCGGGACGAGGTCTCGGGCGGCCTTCGCCGCCTGGTCGACCTCGACCTGCAGCCCGAGGTGCGCAACCGGCTGCGCGCGCGGTTCCCGAGGGACTCCGGGATCACCGCGAACAGCGTCCTCCTGGCGGCCGCGATCGACATCCTCGGCAAGCCGCTCGGCATCGGCCAGGGCAACAGCCCCACCTGCCAGGCCGCCCGCGCCCTCAGCATCTGGTCGAAGCACGCGCCGGGCTACTTCCTCGGGACGCTCGCGACCGCCGCCCGGGATGGGGTGGTCGAGATGCGCTTCGAGGGGCACCCGCTCCGGTCCGACCAGCTCGCCCCGACTCCGTCGGAGGCCAACCGGGACGCGCGCGTCGACCCCGCGTCCGCGGTGCTCGTCCCCCCCCTCGCCCGCATCTACGGCGAGATGATGCGGCGCGCCCACGGGCGGGGGATCGACGCCCACAAGTGGGTCAACCCCGCGATGTACGGCCGGTGGGTGCCGTCGGGCTTCTGCTCCGCCCTCGACATCCTCGGCCGGGTCACGGAGTTCCGCACGATGGTGCGGAGGTTCTACGCCACCCACCACCCGGCCTACGCGGATGGCCACCCGCTGGTCTACCCCAACCCGGTCGGCCTCTTCGTGACCGACGTGCACGGCAACCTGCTGGGGCCCCACGCGGTGAGCCTCCTCCGGATCGCCGACGACGGGGACGGGTCCCTGCGCGCCTACTTCTTCAACCCGAACGACGAGGGCCGACAGAACTGGGGCCAGGGGATCCTCCCCACGGTGTCCGGCCACGGCGAGGTCGCTGGCGAGAGCTCGCTGCCGCTCCACCACTTCGTGTCCCGCCTCTACGCGTTCCACTACAACCCCTTCGAGGAGGGCGACGCCTTCGCGGTGCCGAAGGAGGTGATCGACGACGTCACGGCCCTCGCGAAGGAGAGCTGGGGGCGGAGCCTCACCTGGATCGACGAGTGAGGTGGCGCCGGCCAGAACGCCTGCAGGCGCTCCATCCCTCGCGGATCCGAGAGAACATGCGGCTGGCGGTCGAGGTCGGCGCGATCAACCTCGCCCAGGGGAGACCGGACTTCCCGGCCGCCGAGCCGGTCAAGGCGGCCGCGATCGCCGCGATCCAGGCCGACCACAACCAGTACTCCGTGACCTGGGGTCTGCCGGCGCTCCGACAGGCCGTGAGCGCGGGTCTCCGCGCCCTCTACGGCATCGAGGCCGACCCCGAGCGGGAGATCACCATCACCTGCGGGGTCACCGAGGGCCTCGTAGGCGCGATGCTCGCCACGATGGAGTCGGGCGACGAGGTGCTCGTGATCGAGCCGGCTCACGAGAACTACGTCCCCGCGATCCGCTTCGCGGGCGCCGTGCCCCGCGCGGTCCCGCTGGAGGCCCCCGACTTCGACCTCGACGTGGAGCGCCTGGCCGACGCGGTGGGCCCGCGGACCCGGGCATTGATCCTGAACACGCCCCACAACCCCACGGGTCGGGTGCTCTCCAAGGCCGACCTCATGGGCGTGGCGGAGGTCTGCGCTCGTCATGATCTCCTCCTCATCACCGACGAGATCTACGACCGCTTGACCTACGACGGCCTGGTCCACGTGCCGCCCTGCACCCTCCCCGGGATGGCGGAGCGGACCATCACGTGCGGAGGGATCTCGAAGATCCACTGCGTCACGGGGTGGCGCCTCGGCTACGTGGTCGCGCCACCGCCCCTCACGGAGGCGCTGCGGGTCGTCCACGACTACCTGACCATCTGCGCGCCGACGCCGCTCCAGCACGGGGCGCTGGCCGCCCTCGCGCAGCCCTCCGCCTGGTACGACGAGCTGAGGGCCCGCTTCGTCGCGCGCCGAGCGCAGATGATGGCGACCCTGGCCGCCTGCGGCTTCGCGGCGCGGCCGCCGGAGGGCGCCTACTACGTGATGGCCGGGTTCGAGGGCTGGACCGAGCGCCTCGGGATCGACGACGGCGAAGAGCTCGCGGAGCACCTGATCCGGGAGGCGCGCGTCGCGACGGTGCCCGGGGCGGCCTTCTACGTCGAGCGACCGGAGCTCGGCTGGAGCCTGATCCGCTTCGCCTTCGCGAAGACCGAGGCCACCCTGACGGAGGTCCGAGCGCGCCTCGAGGACGCCTACGCGCGGGCCGGCGCCTGAGGCGCTCCGCCGCCCTCCGGCGCCGCCGAGGACCGGGCGCCTCCTCCGTTCGGTCCCGCGCGGGCGGAGGTGCTTGCAGCGCCCCGAGAGGCAGCGTCACGATGGCGCCCACGTGACCCAGCGGTGGCGAGCGGTCGGGGCCGGCATGCTGATCGCGAGCGTCGCCGCGCTCAGCGCGTGGCTGCTCGTGGATGGCTGCTCGCCGAAGGGCGAGGGGGAGGCCCACGCGCCGCCGTCGCGGACCGAGGCCGCCCCCCCGCCGCCGGCCTACGTCGGCACGGCCGGGTGCGTGGGGTGCCACGAGGGCGCCGCCGCGGCCTTCGCCGGCTCCCACCACGACCGCGCGATGGAGGAGCCGTCCCCCGCGTCCGTGGAGGCGCCCTTCGACGGGCGGACGTTCTCCGACCGCGGGGTCGACACGACCTTCGAGCGCGCCGGGGACGGCTACCAGGTCCGAACGGAGGGCCCGGAGGGCGACGTGGCCGCCTTCGAGGTCGCCTTCACCTTCGGCGTGGCGCCGCTCCAGCAGTACCTGCTGCGGCTCGAAGGAGGGCGCCTCCAGGCGCTGACCGTCGCCTGGGACGCCCGCGGAGGAGAGGCGGGCGGCCAGCGGTTCTACTCGCTCTACCCCGACGAGCGCATCCCACCGGGCGACCCCCTTCACTGGACCGGGCCGATGCAGAGCTGGAACTACCTCTGCGCCGACTGCCACTCGACAGCCTACCGCAAGGGCTACGAGCCCGAGAGCGACACCTTCACGCCGGCCTACGCAGAGCTCGACGTGGGGTGCGAGGCCTGCCACGGCCCCGGGTCCCGGCATGTGAGCTGGGCCCGCACGCGGCACGGGACGCCGCAGGCCGGGTCGGACAACGGCCTCGTCGTCGACCTGACGAACGGGCGGACGTGGGTCCGCGCGCCGGGCGCCCCGAACGCGTCGCCGCAGGCCGACCTGCTCCACCGCGAGGTGGAGACCTGCGCCCCGTGCCACAGCCGTCGGCACCAGGCCCGGGAGGGGCGGACGCCCGCCGACCCGCTCCTCGACTTCTACCGGCCGGAGCTCCTGAGCGCCGGCCTCTACCACCCCGACGGGCAGATCGACGGTGAGGTCTACGTCTACGGCTCCTTTGTCCAGAGCCGGATGTTCCACGCCGGCGTGCGGTGCAGCGACTGCCACGAGCCCCACCGGCTGACGCTCCGAGCGGAGGGCGACGCGCTCTGCGCCACCTGCCACGACCCCGGGGTCTACGCGGCCCCGTCCCACCACCACCACGGGAGCGAGCGCGCCGTCGCGTGCGTCGACTGCCACATGCCGGCGCAGCTCTACATGGGCGTCGACGCGCGGCGGGACCACTCCCTTCGCGTCCCGCGCCCCGATCTGTCGGTGAGCCTCGGGGTGCCGAACGCCTGCGCCGGGTGCCACGGCGACCGGCCAGCCACCTGGGCCGCGGCGCAGGCCGAGGCCTGGTGGGGCGAGCCGCGACCGCACCACGGCCAGGTCATCCACGCGGGGCGGCGCGGCGATCCGAGCGCGCTCGAGGGCCTGGTCGCTCTGGCCCGGGACCCCGGGACGCCCGCGATCGTGCGCGGTACCGCCCTGTCCCTGCTGGCGCCGTACGGCGAGGCGGCCCGCGCGGCGATCGCCCGGGGCGCCCGGGATCGGGACCCCCTGGTGCGCCTGGGGGCGGCCTACGGGTCGCGGGGGCTCGCGCCGCTGCCGAGGCTCGCGGCGTTGCGGGACCTGCTGACGGACCGGCGGCGCGTGCTCCGCATCGAGGCGGCCCGGGTGCTGGCGCCCGTCCCGCTCGAGCAGCTCCGCCCCGCGCTGGCCCGAGCGATGCGAGCCACCCAGGAGGAGCTCCTGGAGAGCGAGCGTGTGCACGCCGACCGGGCGGATGCCTGGCTCCGCATCGGCGTCGTCGAGCTCGACCGGCGCCGTCCGGCGGCGGCGGAGCGCGCCTTCCGGCGGGCCCTCGACCTCGAGCCGTCCTCGATCCCCGCCCGGGTCAACCTCGCCGACCTCGCACGGGCGACGGGCGACGAGGCGGCGGCGGCGCGGTGGTTGACGGAGGCGCTGCGGCTCGTCCCCGACGACCCGGCCAGCAACCACGCGATGGGCCTGCTCGAGGTGCGGCGAGGCGACCTGGCGGCGGCGCTCCCGTACCTGGCCCGGGCCGCCGACGGGGCCCCGGAGAACGCGCGCTTCGCGTACGTCTACGGGCAGGCGCTCTGGGAGACCGGGCGGCGGGCCGAGGCGCAGGCCACGCTGGAGGCGGCGCTCGCGCGGCACCCCTTCGACCGGGACCTTCAGGAGGCGCGGCGGGCGTGGGGGCTCTGAGCCCACCGGCGCTCGCCGCGCCGGCCCCTCACCGCGGCGAGAGCGCGCGCGCCCCGGGCGGAACGATCAGCACCGGCATCTTCGCCAACCGGAGCACGCGCTCTGCGGTGCTGCCCAGGATCCACCGCGACGGCCCCTGCCGCGCGTGCGTCCCGACCGCCAGGACGCACGCGTCCACCGAGCTCGCGCTCTCCACCAGCGCCTCGGCCGGGCCCTCGAAGGCGGTCACGAGCCTCAGGGTCACGCGCCCGGGCAGGGCCTTCTCCAGGGACGCGAAGCGCTCCGCGGCCCGGCGCTCGGCGTGATCGTCCAGCATCGCGAAGGCCTCGACCCGGTCCGAGGTACGCGGGAGCACGTGGACGGCGATCAGCCGCCGCTCGACCCGGTCCGCGAGCTCGGCGGCCACGGCGGCGGCCCGGACCGAGATCTCCGATGGGTCGATGCCCACCACCACCGGGCCATCGCCGAGGACGGGCGACGGGCGCTCGACCGGGGCGACGAGCACGGGCCGCTGCGCGTGCCTCACGACGCGGTCCGCCGTGCTGCCGAGGATGCGGCTCCCGAGGCGGGCGAGGGCGAGGTTCCGGCCGGAGCCGTGGGCCCCGACGACGACGAGATCGGGGGCCGGCGTGCGCTCTGCGGCGTCGACGATCACCTCCCAGGCGCGGCCCTCCGCGATGGACGTGGTGCACGGTACGCCCCGGGACCCGGCGAGCTCGCACATGCGCTGGAGCTCCTGCTCGTGCTTCTGGCGGCGCGCCTCGAGCCGCTGCTCGAGCTGCTCGACAGCGGGCCGGATCTCGTTGGGGATCGGGTCCGGCAGGTGAGCACGAGGGTCATCGCCGACGTGGAGGAGCTGGAGCTCCGCGCCCAGCCTCCGGGCGACGTCGCTCGCGAGCTCGACGGGCAGGTGGCCCTCCGCGGAGAGGTCCGTGGCGCAGAGAACGGTCGCCGTCATGCGAGGGGAGGTAATCCCCCGTCCCGGGCGGTCGAGGGCGCGCTCACAAGGCCGCTCGCCGGGCCTCGACGCGGACCTCGATCCCTGCGGGCTCTCCCTCGGGCCCGTCGAGGTAGAGGCAGACCCCCCCCGCGCCGTCGCCGACCGCTTCGAGCGTCAGGCGATGGACACCGCCGGCCGCGGGCTCGGCGACGCCTCCGAGGGGGAGCGTGATCCAGGCGCCGGCGCCATCGTCCACCGGCGCGACGAAGCGGCCGCGCTCCTCGCCGTCGAGGCGCACCACCACCGTGGACGTGTCCGCCGGGCGCGCCCCGGCTCCGGTCCCGGGCAGCTCCGAGCTCACCCGGAGGCCGAGCTCGAGGTCCGCCTCAAGGCCCGCCGGCAGCCTGAAGCGATAGGTGACCCGCCCGGCCCCGACGCCGTAGACGTGCGCCGGGCCGCCCCCCTCGCGCCACTCGCCGACCCGGTCGAACGCGGCCACGACGAACGCCCGCGCATCGATCAGGACCCTGCCGTCCGGGCCGGGACGGTGGACGGTCGCCGGTCCGCGCCGACGCTCGCCCAGGGGGACGAGGGGCGCGTCCCCGCGCGCGTCCCCGAGGCGCGGGTTCCGGTCGCGGGGCTCGAGGCGCCGCGCTCGCTCCGCCCAGGCGGCCACGACCTGCCGCACGTCGAGGGTCTGGCGGCGGCGCGGCCCCGCGGTGTAGACGCCGAAGCGCCGGCGCGGCCCGGGCGACGGCAGGTAGACCCAGACGAGGGCGCCGGCCGCGCCATCGAAGATCGTTCGGCGGAGGAACGCGTCGAGCCAGCCCCCGCGGCGACGGCCGTAGAGCACCAGCCGGTCGGTCCGGACCCCCACCTCGCCGAACAGCAGAGGCTTGCCGCCGACGTGCTGGGCGAGCTGGACCCGGTCGTCGATCCAGCGGGCCAGGCGCGCCGGGTGGCGGACGTCGCCGTGCCGGAGCGGGTAGGCGTGGCTGTCGCAGTAGTCGACGCCCGGCGCCGCGCAGACCGCGCGCCACAGGCGCCGCTCGGCCGGCGTGCGATAGCCGATGTGCCCGGCCGACACGAGGTGGTTCGGGTCGCGGCGGTGGATGAACGCGGCCTGCCGCCCGACCCAGTCGAGGAGCGCCGCGCTGCCGTCGGCCCCGAAGGCCTCAGCCTCGTTGATGAGCTCCCACCCGAGGATCGTCGGATCCGAGCGGTACGGGCGCCCGGTCACGGTGCTCGTGCGGGAGAGGAGCCGCTCGACGTGGGCACGGTAGAGCGCCTCGGAGGCCGGAGAGCGATAGAACGTGGCGAGCTCGAGGGCCGTGGGGACCGGCCCCGCGGGGGGCTCGCCGATCCAGCGGAGGTACTGCGCGACGCCGCCGTAGTCGCTCCAGCGGTTCGCGAGGACCAGGATCACGCGGAGGCCGAGGCGGCGGGCCTCCGCCAGCACCTGGTCGAGGTGCTCCCCGGCCCGCTCGAGCCAGCCCTCCGGCCCCCGCCGGAACGCCTGCTGGTCCCAGTAGGTGGGCGCGTCCTCGGCGGCCTCCCCGAGGGCCCACAGGCGAACCACGCTGGCACCGTCGCGGGCCACCTGCTCCAGCGTCGCGAAGGCCTCGGCCCGGTGGACGGCGCCGTGCATCACCGCCGCGTTCGCGCCGACGGCGTGGAAGGGCTGTCCGTCCACGACGAGGGCGTGCCCGTCGGTCCCGACGAAGGAGCCGTCGCGGATCGGCGGAACGCACGCCGGCGGACACGCTGCCCGCGCCCGGCCAGGGCCGGCCACGGCCACGGCGACGAGCGCGGCGAGGGCCAGCCACGCGCGGAGGCCTGGACAACCGCGCGTGGCCGGGCTGCGGCTTTGTTGACCGTCTGCGCGCGCCGGGTAGGGATGGTGGCGGTGAAGGCCCGTCCGCGCTTCGCCCTCGTCGGCGTTCTGCTCGTCCTGGGCGCGTGGGCCCCCGCGTCCGCGTGGCCCGCCGCGGCGGACGGAGGCTCGGATCACGACGGCCGGATGGGCTGGGTGTACGTCGTCGAGCGAGGGGACACGCTCAGCGAGATCGCGACGCGCATCGGCGTCACCCTCGAAGACCTCTGCGCCTGGAATGCGGATCTCGATCCGCACCGGATCCGCCCGGGTCAGCACCTGCGCATCCTCGACGGGCGTCGCCGCATCGACCACGTGGTCAAGGCCGGCGAGACGCTGAGCGAGATCGCGGTGCACTGGGACGTCTCCCTCGAGGAGATGCTTCGCTGGAACGAGGGGCTCACCGCGCACCGCATTCTTCGCGGCCAGCGCCTCCGCGTCTACACGCCGGTGCCGGCGAGCCCATCCCAGTCGGTCGGCACGCCCCAGGGCGGCCGCCTCGTCGACGGCCGTCAGCTGCCGAGCCCCCTCCCGGCCTTCGAGGTGCGCAACCCGGCCCGCGCCTGGGGCACCGACGAGACCGTCCGCGCGATCGTCCGGGGCTACGAGCGGGTCCGGCGCGCCTTCCCGGGCACCCCCAAGGTGGAGATCCACGACCTGAGCCGGCGGCGCGGAGGGCGCCTCGGCGGCCACCGCAGCCTCCGGTCGGGCCGGGACGCGGACATCTCCTACTACCAGCGCGCGTGCCCGGACGCCGTCTGTCCCTTCGCGCGCATCGGTCCCGAGGAGCTCGACGCCGCCCGCCAGTGGTCCCTCTTCCAGGGGTGGATCCGCGCCGGTGAGGTCGACGCGATCTTCATGGACCACTCCCTCCAGGAGCCCCTCTACCGGGAGGCCCGCCGCCGGGGCCTCAGCCGCGAGGAGCGGGACCTCATCTTCCAGTACCCGCGTCCCCCCTGGGAGCGCGTGGGCCTGATCCGTCACCACCGGAGCCACGCCGACCACTTCCACGTCCGCTTCGTGTGCCACGCGTCGGATCCGGACTGTCGCTAGGGCTCGGCCCGGGCCGCACGGCTCGGCCCCGGCCTCCCACCGCGGGGTGCCCGCGCGCGCCACAGGACGAGCTCGGGTGGTACCGTGTCCCCATGGTCCGCTCCCTCGCCTTCCTTGCTCTCCTCCTCCTCGCTTGCGGCACGAGCCCCGGTCCCGGACCCGATCCCGACGGCGGCACCGCCGGCGACGCGGACGGGGACACGATCCTCGACGCGGACGAGGGCGCGCCCGACCTCGACACCGACGGGGACGGACAGCCCGACTTCCGGGACCCCGACGCCGACGGCGACGGCCTGAGCGACGCCCTCGAGGCGGGCGACGCCGACCCCTCCACGCCGCCGCCCGACTCGGACGGCGACGGCACGCCGGACTTCCAGGACCTCGACGCCGACGGTAACGGCCTCGAGGACTCCGTGGAGAGCACGGAGGACCTCGACGAGGACGGCCTCCGGGACTACGCCGACCCCGACGACGACGGCGACGGCATCGACGACGCGGTCGAGCTGGCCGGCCGGCTCGAGAGCCCGCCGGACACGGACGGCGACGGCACCCCCGACTTCCGGGACATCGACGCCGACGGTGACGCGATCCTCGACCGGGAGGAGGGCGAGCGGGACTGGGACGCGGACGGCGTGCCGAGCTTCCTCGACCCGGACGCCGACGGCGACGGCATCGACGACGCGACGGAAGCGGGGGACGACCTGCTGTCCACGCCGCCGGTCGACACCGATGGCGACGGAAGCCCCGACTACATCGACCTCGACTCCGACGACGACGGCCTCGTGGACGACCTCGAGATCAGCCTCGGGACGGACCCGCGGGCCGTCGATTCGGACGGGGACACGGTGAGCGATCTGATCGAGCTGGTGGCGGAGAGCGACCCGACGGACCGCGAGGACAGCCCCCGGAGCCGGGGCGACTTCGTCTTCGAGGTCCCCTTCCAGGAGCCGGCCGCGCCGGGCCGCGACACGCTGCAGTTCCGGACGGGGATCCGCGCCGCGGACCTGTACTTCTCCTTCGATACGTCGACCACGATGATCCAGGAGACCGCAGCGCTCCGGGACCCGGTCAACGGCGTTCCGGGCATCATCGACGCCCTTCGCTGCGCCGAGGGGACCGTCGTCTGCGCCGAGAACGACGAGTGCGAGGAGGACGAGGTGTGCGGCCCGCGGGGCTTCTGCGCGGAGGACCCCGCCGAGAACCAGTGCCTGCTCGACCTCCACACGGGCGTCGGCCGCTGGGACCACGTCGACTCCTTCCGGAACCTGCTGAGCGTCCAGGCCGACCCGGCCGCGACGGCGGCCGCCATCCCCTCGGCGCCCGACTTCTGGGTGGCGCCGCTCCAGGCGGTGGCCTGCGTCGCGGACGGGGACAACTGCGCGAACGGGGACATCTCGTGCGCCTCGAACGGCGTGGGCTGCCCGGGGTTCCGGGAGGACGCGGTCCGGATCCTCGTCCACATCACCGACGCCAATGACGAGTGCCTCTGCGGCATCGGCACCGTGTTCCCGTGCGACTCGACGCAGGGCCCGGCCGCCCGCTGCGGCACGTTCACGACGGCGTTCGCCGGCGCGGAGCTTCGGCGCAAGCAGATCCAGCTGATCGGCCTGATCGGCGACGGCCCCGCCTACGGCGAGGGCGACGCCTTCGATCAGACGGAAGCGATGGGCGTCGCGTCGGGCAGCGTCGACGGGGCCGGCGAGGCCTTCGTCTACTCCGCCACCGACAACGCCGTCGTCGCGCAGACCGTCGCCGCCGTGCGGGACATCGTGTCGGACGGTCAGTTCGAGTACGCGATCGAGCCCTCCGACGAGCCGGGCGACGACGGCGACGCGCTCCGGTTCATCGAGCGCCTCGAGGTGAACACCCTCGAGGCCGGCTGCACGACGAGCGCCCGCACCATCGACACCAACGCGGATACCTACGACGACGTCTACCAGGACGTGCGGCCGGGGGATCTCCTGTGCTGGGACATCGTCGTACGGCGCAACGAGAACGTCCGGCCGACGCGCGAGCCCCAGATCTTCCGTGCCCGCCTCAGCGTGTTCGCGGACCGGTCCCTCGTGGACGCGCGGGTCGTGTACTTCCTGATCCCGGCGGACGTGACGTTCCCCGAGATCGATTGAGGCGCCACGGGGCGGAAGGGCGCGTGCGCGGCGGCTACTCCTCGGTCCCGATGAACACCTCGACGTCGTCGGCGTAGTGGCCGTCGAGCTCGACCCCGGTCTCGTCGTTGACCCGGTTCTCGTTCGCCGCCAGCTGGACGAGGAGGTACCGGCTGCCGGGGGGGATGACGAGCTCGGTCGACACGCACTCCCAGGTCGCCGGGTCGTCGTCGCTGAGGACGAGGGCCTGGCCGCGCGCGAGGTGGTTCCTGGCCCGCCAGTCGTCGAGGAGCATCGACGGCGGGCTGGGGTACGCGTAGAGCAGCACCTGGAAGAGGTCGTCCGTCTCGGCGTCGCCGGCGACCCGGTTGAAGAAGGCCTGGGCCCGGACGACGTCGCCCGGCCCCACGGGCAGATCGGCGAGGTCGACCACGCGGAAGACCTCGGAGGAGCCCGCCGAACCCGCCATGGTCGCGGGAGAGGTCCCCCGGAACCGGAGCATCCGCGCACCGCTCCGGGGCGTGATCCCCTGCAGGGCGACGACGCTCTGGGCCCAGTCGCCATGCCAGTTGCTGCTCCTCCCGATGCCGGTCCCGTCGTAGGTCCCGCTCTCGAAGCCAGGGTCACCGATCCGGTTGGGGCCGAAGCCCACGTCGGCCGGGAGCGGCGGGCACTCGCCGCAGAACAGGCGCACGGACACCGCGTCGAGGTAGTGGCCGGCCAGCTCGTCGACCGCGTCGTCCGAGACGTCCTCGACGGCGGAGAGGCGCACGCCGAGGGACCGGGTCCCCGGAGGGACGGGCCCCATCAGGTGCAGCCGCTGCCAGCCGTCGACCGCGATGATCTGCGTCGTGGCCTGGGTCGGGGGGGTCCCGACGGGGAGCATGAAGCCCGCGGGCGGGTCCGGGGACGGGTAGAGGTTCGAAAGGAACAGGGTGTCGACGCTCTCCCCGGCCACCCGGTACACGCGCGCATCGACCCAGGCGCGCACCTCGCCGTCGTCGATCCCCTCGGCGAGGCTCGCGACGTCCATCACCTGGTAGAGCACGCTGGAGTTGTCGGGCGGCCCCCCGGTCGATGACCTCGTCGACACGTAGCGCACCATGGACGCGCCGAACGGCTCGACGTCGGGCGACGTCATCACGCGCTCGGTCTCGTCGCCCTGCCAGACGCCCGCCGACGTCGGGACCCCGCCCAGGAGGGGGTCGGCCAGCTCGAAGTCGCCGTCGACGACGACCTCCATCCCGTTGGGCCCGAGGCTCTGGCAGGTCAGGGAGACGGATCCCATGTCGTCGGGGCTCCCGAGGTCGGGCCCGGCGTCGACGCTTCCGTCCCGGGACGCGGTCACCCCCGCGTCCGGCTCGAGGACGGCGAAGCCCGTGCACTGGCGGGCCGTGGTCAGGGTCGCGGCCGAGAGGTCCGGCTCGGCGCGGCTGCTCGCGCCCGCCTCCGAGAGCAGCTCCTCACCGGCCTCGCGCTCGTCGAGCCCCGCACCTTCGAGGGCGCGGAACGTGAGGGACGTGCTGCTGTCGATCAGCGCCGCGCAACCCTCCTCGTCGTCGACCAGCCCCTCGTCGTCGAGGCGGAGGACCCACGCGTCCCCGCCGTTGCCGAGCCCGAGGTTCGAGCCGCTCACGGCGAAGCCGCCCCGGTCGCCCGCCGCGATCGAGCCGAGGAGGGACGGCCGGGCGGACCCGTAGCGTCGGCCCCAGACCGGCTCCGCCCCCGTGCCGTCGTACCGCAGGACCACGATGTCCCGGCGCGCCCCGACCTCGACCGCCAGGACGAAGCCACCGTCGACCGCGACCATCGACGAACGCGGGCTCACGCAGCGCGGCGGCTCGCAGATCCGGAGGACCCGGGCGCCATCCACCTCGCCGTCCCCGTCGACGCGGGCGAAGGTCAGGTCGCCGAGCTCCGGGAAGCCGTCGACCGCGACCCAGGCCCCACCCTCGGGCGCCTCGGCGATCGCCGCGATCCGTCCCCACGGCAAGAGGAAGGCCTCGCTCAGGTCGGGCCGGAGCACGCGTAGCCCGTCGACGGTGCCGGCCCAGATCCGTCCGTCCACCTCCTCGAGCGCGGTCACGCGGCGCGTCAGCGACCTGGCCTCGAGGACCCGACCGTCGCCGTGGTCGAGGAGGTGCACCGCCTCCTCGACCGCGACGACCAGGCGACCGCTCGCGAGCTCCAGGGCGCGAGGGACCTGGCCGTAGCCAAGGCGTCCAGCGTTGTCGATCCGTCGATCCCAGCGCATCGCGAAGGGGTCGCGGCGAAGCCGCGCCACCCGGACCGCGTTGTTCAGCAGGTCGGCCCAGTCGAAGGCCAGACCGGTCACCAGCACGTCGCCGTCCGAGAGCCGAGTGACTCCGCTGAGCTCGTCGTAGTTGAAGCGGGGCGCGCCGACGGGGGCGCCGCGCTCGTCGACCTCTCCGACCCGCTGGGCGCGATTGAAGGTCTGGCGCTCGTCGACGGCGCCGAGCCAGCGCAGCTCGTCCCGCCCGACGACGGCGGCCGCGTACCGCTCGAAGGTCCGCGTGGCGATCGCCGACGGCGCCCATCCGTCCCCGCTGCCGGCCGTGAGCGATAGACCGCTCGAGAACGTGTCGACGAGGAAGGTGACCGGCTCGGCCCCCGGGTCCACGAAGGCGACGAAGTTCCGGGTGTCGCCCTCGCCCGCCACGATGTCGGAGCGGCGCCCTCCTCCGAGGGTCCGGAGCACCCGCGCGGTCCTCGCGCCGACGCCGCCGAACGCGACGTCGCAAGGGGGGTCGCCGAGGCAGGCCACATCGTAGAAGGCCGACGCGAACGGTGGGTCGTCCTCGTCGCCGATCGTCGGCCGCTCCACGCCCAGGAGCTCGCCATCGTTCGCCCGCAAGGCGGCCACGACGCCAGCCCTCCGGTCCCGCCGCGAGCTCGTCTCCCCCACCACGAACACCTGGGCCTCGTCCCGGGTGCTGCTCGGGGGCACCTCGACCGCGCGGTAGGCGAGGAAGTCGAAGTCCGGGTCCACCCGCGTCTCCCAGCGCCGGGTGCCGTCCGGATTGAGCTTGGCGACCAGCGCGTAGGAGAACTCCGTGAGCGCGACGATCGCGCCCCCCTCGGGAGTGGGCGCGACCAGCGCGTCGATGAAGCGCCCTTCGTCCTGGCCCCCGATCGTGGCCGTCCACCGCGGCTCGAGGTCGGCGTCGACCCGGATGGCGAGCAGGCGCTCGCGGACCTCGCCGTCCCGGTTGAACGACGACAGCGCGGTCACGATCGCGCCCCCGTCGGAGAGCCCGATGACCCCGAGGCCCCGGTCCTCGGGGCCGCCGTAGCGCCGCGCGTCGATCAGCTCGCCTCGCCCGTCGACCCGGGCCAGGGCGAGGGTCCCGAGCTGCGGGGCGCCGCCCCGATGGGTGCCGACGAGCCAGGTGCTGTCGGCGGGTCCGGGCGCGATCCGCGCGTAGACCGCGTCGAAGCCGTCGGCGGACTGCGCGGACAGGCGACCCCAGCGAACGCTCTCCTCCACGTCTCCGTTGGCGCGGAGCCGGGCGAGCCAGAAGTCCCCTTCGACGGACCCCTCGACCAGCGGCGGACCCCGGTCGATCACGCCGGCCGCGAGGAAGCCGCCGTCCCCGTCCGGGACCGCGTCGTAGAGGTGGTCCGCCCCCGGCCCGCCGTAGGACTTGGACCACGTCGGGAACCCGGAGCCGGCGTCGACCGGCGTGCAGCCCAGCGCGAGAGCGGCGAGCGCCCCCGGGAGGAGCCCCGTCCTCGCGAATCTCGACGTCACAGCACCCCCCTCTTCGTCACGTGCTGCCAAGCGCCGGCCCCCACCATCGGACGAGAAAGCCAGAGGGGCGGCCAGGCGTCAACGGGGAGGAACGCCGGGCGAGCCGACGACGGCGCGTCGGGGGACGGATTGGCCTACCCTCCCCCAACCATGAGCGCGGTCCCCGAAGCGGTGGTCGAGGAGGTCGTGAAGGCCACGTCGGAGCGCATGAGCGAGCCGACCTACGGCCAGGTCGCGGTCGGGACCTTCGCCCAGGCCCACCCCGACGTGGGCAGCTTCATCACGGCTCACCTGGACGACCTCGGCGGCGGCGAGGCCGTGATCCACGCGGTGTTCCACGCCGAGGTGGTGCACCGGTGCCTCCAGCAGCATCGCGGTCGCCATCTGCCGCCGGTCACCTTCCCGATGCTCGACGAGGCGTCCGTGGGTGATCCGCGCGGCCGGCTCGCCACGGCGGAGCCTGCCCTCGCCGCCTACCTCGAGGCGAACGTGGAGGGCGAGGCGATGAGGCGGCTGCTCGCGCTCGTCACCCTCGCCCTCGCCTCGGCCTGATCACCGCGCCCTCGCGGAGCCGCCGTCGGGCAGGAGCGGCAGGGCGCGCTGCCGGAGGGCCTCCAGGCGCTCCTCGACCGCCTTCGCGCTCATCGCGCCCTTGTAGACGTAGAGGGCGGCGGGCACCTCGTCGTCGAGGGCGGCCTCGCTCACCCGCAGCCTCCGGCTGACGGCGAACAGCACCCGCGCCGCCAGGCCCGCCTCGGCCAGCTCGACCCGCTTCCACACCGCGTCCCGGCTCCAGTAGCCGAGCACCTCGAGGAGCACCTCGTCGCCGCTCGGGCCGTGGACGAAGCGAAGGTCCGGCACGCAGACCCCGACGCCCGGGAGGTCGAGCACCTCGTCCGCGACCTCCGCGCGCCACGGCCCCTTGCGCGTGGCGAAGCGGGCGCGGAGCGCCTCCACCTCGTCCGGCAGGGCGACCGGCACGTCCCCCCCGCGCCGGGCGTCGCCACCCAGCCGGAATCGCAGGGGGCGCCGTTCCTTGCCCCAGCGCAGGTCGGCCTCGAGGGTCCAGCGGCCGCACGCGCTGATCGCGGGCAGGGCGAGGGCGAGCTGGAGGCCGTACTTCGTGACCGACTCGAACAGGCTGAAGGGTCCGTCGATGCCGATCCGCCAGCCGTCGCCGTCGCGCTCCACCTCGTGGAGCAGGCGCAGGAACTTGAGCTGGCGGAACAGGGCGCGCGCGGCGGCCGGCTCCGCGTCCCGGATCTGCGCGCGCACCCGGACCGCGCGGAGGAGCACGGCCCGGGCCTGCTCGAGGTCGTAGCCGGCGACGAGCTCCTCGGCCGAGGGCCCGCCGACCTCGGCGAGCCGCTGAGCACCGCGAAGGTCGGCGAAGAGCGCCCGCTCGACCTCCCCGGGTGCGAGCTCGAAGGTGGCGCCCGCTTCGCGGAGCACCTGCTCCCGGTCGAAGCGCCCCTCGTCGCCGAGGTCCCGGCGGCTCGCCGTGGCGGCCGCGAAGACCGCGCGACGGAGCGCGACCGGGTCGACCGGGAGCTCCGCCTCGAACACGAGGCCGTCGTCGACCAGCTTGCGCAGGCCGTCGGCGATCTTCTTGTCCTTCGGCGCCACGTCGACCGCGGCCCAGGCCTCGAGGAGCTCGTCCCGGGCCCGGCCGAGGTGGGCCTCGGCGATCGACCGGTAGGCCGTGGCGAGCTCCAGGGCCCGGGCGCGGCGGCGCGCGTCCCACGTCGTGAGGTGGAGCTGGCCGTCCCGGCGCCGGGCGAGCACGTGGTCAGCGGTAAGCACTGTGCTCCCGCCGGCGCTGGCTGGTGAAGGTCTCGCTGGTCTCCGCCGTGACCAGCTCGTAGAGGAGCGCTCGCTTGCCGTCTCGCTTGCGCAGCACGCGACCGAGGCGCTGGACGTGCTCGCGGACGGAGCCGCTCCCGCTCACCACGACCGCGACGTTGGCCTCGGGGACGTCGACGCCCTCGTTGAGCACCTTCGATGTGACCACGGCCCCGTAGCGGCCCTCCCGCAGCCCGGCGAGGATGTCGCTCCGCTCCCGGACCTTGGTCTGGTGAGTGATGGCCGGGACCAGGAAGCGGCGGCTGACCTCGTAGCAGGTCGCGTTGTCCTGCGTGAACAGGATCGCCCGGTCCCGCCGGTGGCGGTGGAGCAGGTGCTCCAGGTAGTCGAGCTTCGCCGGCGCGCAGAACGCGAGCTGGCGCTGGCGGCGGTAGGCCTGCATCGCGCGGCGGCCCTGGGCGTCCCGGCTCGACAGCAGGATGAACTGCTGCCAGCCGCCCGGGGCGCTCATGCGGATGCCCCGGCTCCGGACGAACGCCCGGTAGCGGCCCCGCTCCTCCTCGTACTCCGCCCTCTCGGCGGGGCTGAGGTCGACCACGACGCGCACGGTGTCGTAGTCCGCGAGGAACTCGCCGCTCAGGTCGACGATGTCCCGCCGGTAGACGGTCGGCCCGACCAGGTCGGCGAGCGCCGCCTCGCGCCCGTCGGTGCGCTCCGGCGTCGCCGTGAGGCCGAGGCGGAAAGGCGCCAGGCAGAGCCGGGCGCTCAGCGCGTAGGTGACCCCCGGGAGGTGGTGGACCTCGTCGAACACCACCATCCCGAAGCGGGCCCCGAGGTGCTCCATGTGGAGGTAGGCGGAGTCGTAGGTCGAGACCGTCAGGTCCCGGACGTCGTGGTCGCCGCCGCCGACGATGCCGACGTCGGTCCGGAAGCTCGTCCGCAGCAGGTCGTACCACTGCCGGACGAGGTCGAGGGTGGGCGCGATCACCAGCGTCGAGCGCCGCCGATGGTCGATCGCCATCACCGCGAGGTGGCTCTTGCCCGCGCCGGTCGGCAGCACCACCACGCCACGCCCGCGGGCCCGGACCCAGGCGGCGAGGGCCTCCCGCTGGTAAGGGCGGGGCTCGAGGCGGGCGAGCGCCCCCGACGGCAGCTCGCCGTAGGCCCTGGCGTCGTCCTCGTACCGGACGTCCCCGCGATGGAGCGACAGCACCAGCTCGGCGAAGTCGACCGCGGGCAGCCGATGGCAGCCGCTCCGGGCGTCCCAGCGCGCCGCCCGAGGCAGGTGGGGCGAGCCCTCCTCGAGTCCCTCGACCTCCACCGTGCCGGACCGGAACCGGAGCCTGACCGGAGCACCCACGCCGCTGGCAGGGTGCCACGGCCCTAGGGTGAGCGCGACGCCCGGCGCGCCCCGGCGGCGGGCCACCTGGCACCTCGCGAAGCGGGGCGCCCGATCGGGGGCTAGACTCGCCCCCCCTGCAACGAGGCGATGTGACGATCGATCTTTCCGACTTCGAATCCCGGATCCAGCTCCGCCGCCTGCGGCTCGACGACTACGACCGCTGGCGGGAGCTCATGATCCGCTGCTTCCCGACCCTCAAGCCGTGGCTCCGCGAGCAGATGGCCAGCATGATCGAGCGCTTCGAGGAAGGGCAGCTCTGCATCGAGGTCGACGGCATCCTCGCGGCGGCATGCTCCGCGGTGATCATCGACTACAACGACTACACGGAGTGGCACGACTACCTCGCGATCAGCGACCAGGGCTACATCCGGAACCACGACCCGGACGGGGACACGCTGTACGGCATCGAGATGATGGTGGACCCCGACTTCCGGGGTCGGAAGCTCGCCCGCCGCCTGTACGACGCGCGCAAGCAGCTGTGCCGGGACTTCAACTGCGCCCGGATGGTCGTCGGCGGCCGCATCCCGGGCTACGCGGAGCACCGGGACGCGCTGAGCGCCCAGGAGTACGTCGAGCGCGTCGTCCGCAAGCAGCTCTACGACCCCGTCCTGACCACCCAGCTCGCCAACGGCTTCCAGATCCGCGAGCTGATCGAGGACTACCTACCGAACGACGAGGACTCGGGCGGCTGGGCGACGAACCTGGAGTGGCCGAACCTCGACTACGTCCCCGAGCGCGGGCGGCGGCGGAGCCGCCGGGCCGTCGACATGGTCCGCCTCGGCTTCGTTCAGTTCCTGATGCGGCGGATCGACTCCTGGGAGGACTTCGAGCGGCAGTGCGAGTTCTTCGTCGACGCGGCGTCGGATCAGAAGGCGGACTTCATCCTCTTCCCGGAGCTCTTCACCACCCAGCTCCTGTCGCTGGAGGCGCAGGGGCGGCCGGAGGAGGACGCCCGGCTCCTCGCCGCGCTGACCCCACGCTACCTCGAGCTCTTCGGCCGCCTCGCGCGCGAGTACAACGTGAACGTGATCGGGGGCTCCCAGCTCGCGGTCGAGGACGACGGGCGCCTCTACAACATCGCGTATCTGTTCCGCCGCGACGGGACGATCGCAGGGCAGAAAAAGCTCCACGTGACCCCGGCGGAGACGCGCTGGTGGGGGGTCGAAGGCGGCGACCGGCTCGACGTGCTCGACACCGACTGCGGCAAGATCGCGATCCTGATCTGCTACGACATCGAGTTCCCGGAGCTCGCCCGGCACGCCGTCGCGCAGGGCGCCCAGGTGCTCTTCGTCCCGAGCAACACCTACGACCGGCGAGGCTACCTGCGGGTCACCCGCTGCGCCCAGGCGCGGTGCATCGAGAACCAGGTCTACGTGGTCACCGCGGGCTGCGTCGGCAACCTCCCGCTGGTGGCCAACGCCGACACCCACTACTTCCAGTCCGGCATCTACACCCCCTCGGACATCCCCTTCGCCCGCGACGGGATCGCGACGCAGGCCGACCCCGGCGTCGAGAGCATGGTGGTCCAGGATGTCGACCTCGAGCTGCTCCGGCGGGCTCGACGCGCGGGCACGGTGCGTAACTGGAACGATCGAAGGCACGATCTCTACGAGGTGGTGTTCCGCAGCCAGGGCCGGGCCGAGCCGCCCGCCGGGGGAGGAGAGAGCCCATGACCTCCGTGGACGAGACCGAAGAGGAAGAGGCCGGGTCGGCGAGGGTCGACGCCGACGACGAGGAGGACGAGGACGCGGGGGGCGCGCGCGAGGCGAAGCCCTCCGGCGGCCAGCGCGGGGCGAAGCCCTCCGGCGGCCAGCGCGCGCGCGGAGACGACGCCCCGGTGGCGACGCCCGCGTGGCAGCGGTGGGCCTACGCGGGGACGGCGACCCTCGTCGTGCTCGTGCTGGTGGTCGGCATCAGCTACAGCCTCGGCTACGGGGCGCGGCAGCCCGAGATCGACCAGGCGCGGCAGCGCGCCGACGCCGCCGAGGCCGAGGCGAGCGCCGCCGAGGAGCAAGCGCAGCAGGCTCTGGCGCGGGCCCAGGAGGAGAGGCTCGCGATCACCAACCTCCGCGAGTCGCTGTCCCGGCGCATCTCCCTGCTCGAGGCCCGGCGCCTCGTGAGCCTCGCGCTCACCGACCTCGACGCGCGGAACTTCGGCCTCACCCAGCAGCGCCTCCAGGCGGCCGCCAGCTACCTGGAGGCCGTCGGAGGCCAGGTCGCCGGGCCCCGCGCCGAGCGCATCCGAGAGCTCGCGGGGCGGCTGCGGGACCATCGGATCCCGGTGGGTGACAACCTCCAGGAGGCGAGGGCGACGTTGCTGGCGTTCCTCGACGAGCTCGCCCGCATCCTGGGCCCGGTCGCGCCGCTGCCGAGCCAGGAGCCGGTGGCCGACGACCCGAGCCCCTGACACCCCGATGACCGCCCGCGCGCGTCTCGGCCGGCTCGCCGAGCTCCTGTCGAGGCCGCGTCGCCAGGCTCAGCGCTGGCGCACCGTCGAGATCCCGATCGCCGGGCTCTACAGCCGGGGCCTGCCGCTCACCCTCCCGGTGCACGTGCTGCGGGGCGTCGAGGACGGCCCCGTGCTGCTCGTGTGCGCGGCGGTCCACGGCGATGAGCTCAACGGCGTCCAGATCGTGCGCCGCCTGCTGGTCTCGAAGCACCTCCGCGGCCTGAGGGGCACCCTGCTGGGCGTTCCGGTCGTGAACGTCCTCGGCTTCCTCCACCAGTCCCGCTACCTCCCGGACCGTCGGGACCTCAACCGGTCCTTTCCGGGTCGCGCTCAGGGCTCCCACGCCGCGCGCCTCGCGCACCTCTTCATGACCGAGGTGGCGTCCCTCGCGACCCACGCGATCGACCTCCACACCGGCGCCGTTCACCGCGCGAACCTCCCCCACGTCCGGGGCGACCTGGACCAGCCCGCCGTCGCCGAAATGGCCGGCGCGTTCGGGGTCCCGGTGATGGTCCACGCCAACGTCCGGGACGGGTCGCTGCGCGCGGCGTTCCATGACGCGGACCGTCCCGCGCTGATCTTCGAGGCCGGCGAGGCGCTTCGGGTCGATCCCGTCGCGGTGCGTGTCGGGGTGCACGGGGTGCTGCGGGTGATGCACGCCCTCGGGATGCTGGAGCGGCGGCCGCGCGCGCTCCGGAGCCGGATCGCGCCCGTCCTGAGCCGCTCCACCTCCTGGGTCCGCGCGCCGGAGGGAGGGGTCCTGACCGTCCGGGCCCACCTCGGGGATCGCGTGGCCGAGGGTCAGCGCCTCGGTACGGTCGGCGACCCCTTCGGCCGACGCCGGGTGCCGGTGCGAAGCACCCGCGCGGGCATCGTGATCGGCGAGGCGCGGCTCCCCCTGGTGCACGAGGGGGACGCGCTGTTCCACATCGCGCGGGCGGCGGATGACGATGCGGCCGGGGACGCCCTCGAGGCCTTCCAGCACGAGTACGCGCTCCACCCGCCGTCCACTGGACCGGCCTCCGGTTGACGCTCGCCCGACGCGGCCTCATCCCGCTCGCGAGGTGGCCTATCGGGTCAAGGAGCTGCTGTTCACCCTTCAGGGCGAGGGCGCGCGGTCCGGGCGGCCGGCCGTGTTCTGCCGCTTCGCCGGGTGCAACCTGTGGAGCGGCCGCGAGGCCGACCGCGCACGGGCGCTCTGCCGCTTCTGCGACACCGACTTCGTCGGCACGGACGGGTCCGGAGGCGGCGTGTTCGACGAGCCCGACGCGCTGGCCGAGGCCGCGGCCGCGCGGTGGCCGGGGGGCGGGTCGCCCTACCTCGTCTGCACCGGCGGCGAGCCGCTGCTCCAGCTCGATCGGCCGCTCGTCGAGGCCTTCCACCGGGCCGGCTTCGAGGTGGCGGTGGAGACCAACGGCACGCTCCTGCCGCCGCCCGGGCTCGACTGGGTGTGCGTGAGCCCGAAGGCGAGGGCGCCGCTCAGGCTCCGGCACGGCGACGAGCTGAAGCTCGTCTTCCCCCAGCTCGGCGCCGAGCCCGACCGCTTCGAGGACCTCGCCTTCCGCCACTTCTACCTGTCGCCGATGGACGGCCCGGAGCTCGCGCGCAACCGCCGGCTCGCGGTCGACTACTGCCTCGCGCACCCGCGATGGCACCTCAGCCTCCAGACGCACAAGCTCCTGGGGATCCCGTGACGGCCTCCGACGTCACCGACAGCACCGGCCGGGCCGAGGGCGCGTCGTCGCCGGAGGCGCGGCGCGCGGCGGCCAAGGAGGTGGGCGGACGCACCCTCGAGCTGTTCGCCGACACCCCGCGCCTCAACGCCTGGTACTACAGCAAGCTCTCGGCGCACGTCGCCGGCGACGTGCTCGAGCTGGGCAGCGGCACCGGCAACCTCACCCGGCTGATCGTCGAGGACGCCCACTCCCTGGTCGCGACGGAGGTCGAGGCGCCCTACCTCGCCGCGCTCCGCCGCGCCTTCGCCCACGACCCCCGGGTCACGGTGGCGGGCTTCGACCTGGAGGGCGCGCCGCCCCCCGCGATCGCCGAGCGCCGCTTCGACACGGTGATCAGCGTGAACGTCCTCGAGCACGTCGCCGACGACGGAGGCGCGGTGCGCCGCCTCAGCGCGCGGCTCCGGCCCGGGGGGTGGATGCTCGCGTACGTGCCCGCCGTCCCGTGGGCGTACGGCACGATGGACCGGAACCTGGCCCACCATCGCCGCTACACGAGGCGGAGCCTCCGCGCGCTCATGACCCAGGCCGGCCTCCGGGTGGACCGGCTCGAGGCGATGAACCTGCTGGGCCTGGCCGGCTGGTTCGTCAACGGGCGGATCCTGCGTCGCGCGGCGCCGGACCCGGTCCAGGTCAAGGCCTTCGACCGGCTGGTGCCGCTCGTCCGGCTGGAGGACCGACGGCCCCCGCCGATCGGCCTGGGCCTCGTCGTGCACGCGCAGAAGCCGCCCCGATGACCGCGACGGCCCGCCCCCCCAGGCGAAGGCCGAGCTCGAGCACGAACGCGAAGAGCACCCAGACGTAGGCCTCGGTCAAGAACCGGAAGCGGTTGTTCTCCCCCACCTCGAGCTGGTTGCCGACCGCGGCGACGAAGGCCACCGTCCCGACGAGGTAAAGCACGGTCTGCCCGCGCGGGTCCCGGCGGCGCCAGAGGCCCGCGAGGAGCGCGACCGCCAGGACGAGGAGGCAGAGCCGCAGCCAGCGCCAGCAGCCACGCTCCGGCAGCGGCGGCAGCTCCGTCCCGAAGGTCCACGCGGTCTGGCCGCACCACCCCATCGCCGCCTCGTAGACCTGCTCGATCGGTCGGATCGGCGGCCGCCGCCGGGCGAAGAAGGAGTAGTCGTGGCAGGGCAGGACGTAGAAGTTCCACGCCAGCCAGCTCTGGTAGCGGTAGGTCTCCGGGTGCTCGCGCATGAGGACGCGCGCATCGGCCAGGAAGTCGTCGGCGATCCGGAGGTAGGCCCCGTGGTTGAGGTTCGGCCGGCCGCCGGAGCGACGCCGCGCGGTGAGCACGGGGTGGTCGGGCAGGCCGGCGGGGAGCTCGCGGTAGGCGGCCGGGTAGTAGCCGAGGGCGAGCCAGGGCAGGGTCCGGACCAGGGGCGTGACCCGGCCCTCGGCGAGGAGCCGGCGCTTGACCTCCGGCGGCGCGTGCACGGTGGTCAGGCGCGACAGGCTCATGCCGAGCCACGTGCTCGCCACCGGCCGGTCGAAGAGCAAGCCGTTCTTCACGTAGACGCTGGCCGCGAGGAGGAGCGGGAGCACCGCGGCGAGCGCGACCCCGCGGCGGTTCCGGACCAGCGCGAGGAGCGCCCCGACGACCAGCCCCAACCACACGAGGTGGAAGAGGCTCCGCATCAGGCACACGGCGGCGAGGAGCAGCAGCGCGCCCCCGATCCATCGCGCGCTGCGGCGCTCGAGGCCGCGGTGGAGCACCCACGCCCCCGCCATCAGGAGCGCCGCCACCGGGTAGGTGTAGAAGACCCAGGTCTCGTAGAGGTGCGGGGCCGGGTTGAGGGCCCAGAGCAGGGCCAGCGGGACGGCGATGGCGCGCCGCACGCCGAGCGCGCGGGCAAGGCCGTAGAGCGCGAGGTGCAGGACGGCGCCGCAGGCCACGAGGAGGGCGCCGAGCGCGAGGGGCGGGTCGGGCGTCTGGAGGGCGGCGGCCAGGATCGCGCCGAACAGCGGCGGCTGGGTGTGCTGGTAGAACAGGCTGAAGAGCGGGTCCGCGGCGAGGACCGCGACGTCCAGGTACTGCCAGAACTCGGTCAAGGTCGTCGCGTCGAGCTCGAGGCCGAGGACGATCCGGTAGAGCACGCGGGACGCGACGAAGGCGGCAGCCACGACCGCCCAGGCGATCCGGTCGGCCGTCCTGCGGCTCACTCGACGAACCTGCCGTCCACGCCCACCGCGGCCCGCGACCCGCGGAGCTCGAGCTCGAGGTCCACGGTCGGACCCGTTCCCTCGGGGAGCGGGAGCGTGCGGCGGTGGACGCGGCCATCCGGCCCCGGCGGGAGCTCGATCGTCGCGAGCGCCCGGTCGTCGACCCGGACCTCGAGCTCCCCGCCGCCCGGGAGTTCGTCCGCCACCGCGTACTCGAGCTCGAGCGCCCGTCCGCCGTCGAGGTCTTCCCATCGCGCGGTGCGCGGCCGGCCTCGCTGCGTGGAGATCAGGAGCAGGCGCTTCTCTTGCCCAGCCACGTGGAGCGGCTGGGAGGTCGCGAGCCCGGTCTCGCCGTGGACCCCGCGGTCGAAGGTCGCGCACTCCCAGTTGAGGTGCTCCCACGCCAGGAAGTCGCAGGGGATCGTGCCGAGGTGCACCGTCGCGGTCCGGACCCCCCGGTAGCTCGCCAGGCGGAAGGGACCGGGGTCGAGGCGCCGGCCGGCGCCGATCGCCCCGAGCAGCAGCAGCGCCGCGGCAGCGACGGCCCCCCGCTCGGGCCAGCGGGACGCGCGCCAGAGGTCGGCGAGCGCGCCGCCGACCGAGCCGAGCAGGGCCGGGGCCACCGTCGCGAGCGCGGCCAACGCATGGAGCGGGACCGGGCCCTGGTCCGCGCCCCAGCCCAGGGCGAGGAGCGCGAGCACCACCGGGGCGGCGAGCCACCACCGCGCCGCCGCGAGCAGCACCACCCCGAGGGCCACGTACACCGCGGTCCCCCCGCCGAGCAGGCGATCGAGCACGCCGGGAAGGAGAAGCAGCCCGACCGCGGCCACCGCACCCCAGGCGCCGGCGCCGCCCCCCCAGGGGACGACCGGTCGGCGCGGGGCACCGGCGGGCGGCGGGCGCTGGAGCGCAAGCGCTCGGGGAGGGGCCGGCGTGCGCGCTCTGCCGGCCAGACGCATGGCGGCCAGCGCGGTGGCCGCGGCGAGGACGCCCGCCTCGAGGACCCGGAGCCCGAGGGCCCGCCCACCGTCGGCGAGCCGCTCCGTGGCCCCCGGGCCCACGAGCCCGTGGAGCCCCGCCAGCGCCATCGCGGCGAGGGCGGCGACGAGCAGCGGTCGGCGGCGCGGGCCGAGCCAGCGCCCGCCGAGGTCGAACGCGGCCGCGAGCGCCGGCAACAGCAGCGCGGCGCTCGGCCACAAGAACCGGTCGCCGAACCAGCGATAGCGCGCGAAGACCACGATCGAGAGCGCGGTGCCGAGCACCGCCGCGACCACGTAGGCCGGGCGTCGGCGCGCCAGCGCCACCAGGCCGAGCGCCGACAGCCCGAAGAGCGGCAGGCGATGGCGGATGCCCCAGGGTCCCTCCCAGAGCGTCCGGATCCCCTCGCGCCAGGGGACGTCGAAGGCGTCGATGTTCGCCGTCACCTGGGGCACGCCGTTCACCACGACCAGGGTGCGGTTGTAGCCGGCCCACCACGGCCGGCCGAAGAGCCACGTGTTCACCACGCCGAACGCGAGCAGCACCGCGGTCCCGCCGGCCAGCCCGTAGAGCAGCGTCCGACGGTCCCGGCGGCCGAGGAGCAGGATCGCGAGGCTCGGGAGCCACATGAGCCCGGTCGGCTTCAGGGCGACGGTCAGGCCGCGCAGGGCGCCCGCGAGGGCACCCCGGCGCTGATGGAGGAGCTCGAAGGCGGCGACGAACAGCAGCAGGTTGAGGACGTCGACGTGGTAGTCGTAGGTGTAGAGCCTCAGCCCGCTGCCCAGGATCGCGGCGAGCGCCGCCGCCGCCGCCGCCGGCGTCGTCGCGTAGCGACGCGCGACCGCGAAGGACACGCCGACCAGCAGCCCGAAGAGCAGGACGTTGAAGGCGAGGGTCCCGGGGAGGCCGAACGCCCAGAAGAGCGGGGTCGACAGGATCGGGAGCAGCACCGGGTGCTTCGGGAGGTGAACGCCCCCCCGGCCGAGGGCGACGTTGCTCCAGTCGGCGTTCAGGTTCCGGTTCCAGCCGAGCTTCCCCTCGTACCAGCTGGCCGCGAACTCGCCCTGGTCGAGGCTCAGGCCCTCCACCAGGGTCACGTTCACGTTGGTGTAGAACCGCCCGTCCCGCTGGATCCACGTGTGGGGGACGTAGCGAGGGACGACGTCGACGAGCGTCAGGAGGAGGCCGGCGAGGCCCACGGTCAGGGTCAGCCCGAGGCCGGCACCACGTCGGGTCATGCCCAGCGTCACCGCGCCCGGGTGTAGACCACCCGGCGAGGGGTGCAACGGGCGCGGAAGCAGGCCCTCCTCAGGCGTCCTTGGCGACCAGCGTCACCAGGTCGTCGACCAGCGAGCTGTCGGCGAGCGTGCTGAGGTCGCCGAGCTCCGTCGTCTGCCCTGCGGAGAGCTTCCTCAGCACGCGGCGCATGATCTTGCCGGACCGCGTCTTCGGCAGGCCGTGGACCAGGCGGATGCTGTCCGGGGTGGCGATCGGGCCGATCGCGCGGCGGACCTGCTCCTTGAGCGTGCCGACCAGCGTCGCCGGATCCTCCTCCTCCTCCCCCTCGACCAGCACCGCCCACACCGCGATGCCCTGGCCCTTGATCTCGTGGGGGAAGGGCACGACCGCGGCCTCCGCCACCGACGGGTGCGCGACGAGCGCGCTCTCGACCTCCGCGGTCCCGATCCGGTGCCCCGACACGTTGATCACGTCGTCGACCCGCCCGGTGATCCAGTAGTAGCCGTCCTCGTCGCGCCGGCAGCCGTCGCCCGTGAAGTAGAGCCCGGGGAAGCGGCTGAAGTAGGTCTCGAGGAAGCGCGGGTGATCCCCCCAGATCGTCCGGGCTTGCCCCGGCCACGGGCGCTCGATGCAGAGGTAGCCGTCCACACCGTTGCCCTCGACCTTCCTGCCCTCGTTGTCGACCAGGACCGGCGTGATCCCGGGCATGGGGAAGGTCGCGGAGCCCGCTTTGAGCGGCGTGGCCCCCGGGAGCGGACTGATCAGGATCCCGCCCGTCTCCGTCTGCCACCACGTGTCCACGACGGGGCAGCGTCCGTCCCCCACCACGTCGTGGTACCAGCGCCAGACCTCCGGGTTGATCGGCTCACCGCCCGTCCCGAGCAGCCGGAGGGTGCCGCGCCGGTGCTTCTTGACCGGCTCGTCCCCGGAGCGGAGCAGCGCTCTCAGCGCGGTCGGGGACGTGTAGAGCACGGTCGCCCCGAGGTCGTCGACGACCTGCCAGTAGCGGCCGGGGTCGGGCCAGGTCGGCGTCGACTCGAAGACCACGCTGGTCGCCCCGTTCGCGAGCGGACCGTAGACGATGTAGCTGTGCCCGGTGATCCAGCCGATGTCCGCCGCGCAGAAGTAGACGTCGTCGTCCTGCTGATCGAACACGTGGCGGTGCGTGTAGCTGGCGTAGGTCAGGTACCCGCCCGTGGTGTGGACGAGGCCCTTCGGCTTCCCCGTCGACCCCGAGGTGTAGAGGATGAAGAGCGGGTCCTCGCTCGCCATCCACTCGGCGGGCGCCGTGGCGCGGTGGCGGGCGACCGCCTCGTCCATCCACAGATCCCGGCCGAGCGTCATCGGGACGTCCGCCGTCGTCCGCCGGGCCACCAGCACGTGCTCGACGACCGACAGCCCCTCGACCGCGTCGTCGGCGATCTTCTTCAGCGGGATGGTCTTGCTGCCCCGCAGGCCCTCGTTCGCGGTGACGACGACCTTCGCCTCCGCGTCGAGGATCCGGTCCCGGAGCGCCTCGGCGCTGAAGCCCGCGAAGACGATCGAGTGGATGGCGCCGATCCGGGCGCAGGCCAGCATCGTCGTCACCAGCTCCGGGATCATCGGGAGGTAGAGGCACACCCGATCACCCTTCCGGACGCCCAGCTCCCGCAGGAGGTTGGCGGTCCGGCCGACCCGCCCGAGCAGGTCCCGGTAGGTGATGTGCTCGTACTCCCCCGGCTCGTTCTTCGCCCAGATGATGGCCGTGCGCTCCGGCGTGACGGCGGCGTGGCGGTCGACCGCGTTGACGCAGGCGTTGAGCCGCCCGCCGAGGAACCACGCGATCTCTCCCGGCTCCGCGACGTCCATCGTCCGCCCGGGCGGGTGGAACCAGTCCAGGACCTTCGCCTGCTCGGCCCAGAACGCCTCCGGATCGCCGACGCTACGCGCGTAGAGCGCCCGGTACTCCTCCATGCTCTTCACCCGCGCGCGGGCGCTGAACTCGGGCTTGGTGTCGTAGATCACGGGCTCCTCCAGATCGCTGTGCCGGCCGACGTCGAACGATGGTAGGGCCAGGCGGCGGCTCGACGGAAGCCCTGCTTCCCCGAGCGCCCGCCCTCCAACGGCCGACGGCCCCACGGCGGAGCGCCGGGGGCCGTCGGTCGGCGCCGCCCCGGACGGGCGGCGCGCAGGTCGTGGTCGGCTCGGAGCCTACTCCTCGCGGCAGCCAGCGCCCCCGGAGTCGGGGCCGGTGTCGCAGTCCTCCGGCGGCACCAGGAAGAACACGCGGCGCTGGTCGAGGGGCGAGCCGTCGCCGAACACCGTGAGCTGGGCCTCGAAGACCTGGGGGCGGTCCCGCAGCGGCCGCACCCTGGCGTTGGGCCGCACCACGACGTCCCAGCAGACCGGGGTGCCGACCTCGAGGGCGCTGAACGCGTCGTCGAAGCCGTCGCCGTTGGTGTCCGCGTAGCGGCCAGGGTCGGAGCAGCCGAAGGTCTCGGTGTTGACCTCGAGGCGCTGGATGAACTGCACGGCGTCGCCGTCGTCCCCCGTCAGGTCCTGCGCCTCTATGGCGACGAAGAACTGCAGCTCCTGAGCGAGGTCGCCGATGCCGGTGACCACGGCGTCGGCCACGGCCGCCTCGTTGCCCTCGTAGTAGAAGGGATCCCCCGTGGAGTCGGTGGTGTCCGAGGCGATGCCCACCGCTCGCAGGTCCTGCCGGGGGCTGTTGTTCGCGTCCGCGTCGACCGCGATGAAGCGGATCTTCTGGAGCGCCAGGCGGCCTCCGGCCGCGCCCGCGGTGTTCACGATGGGGCACGGCGCATCGCCGGGGTTCTCGTCCGGGCCGACGCACTGGTTGGTCTCGTCCGTGATGAAGACGAGCACGCGCACCGCGTCCCGCCGGAAGCTCGGGCAGCCGATGCCGCTGTCGCCGCACAGCGCCCCGAAGCAGACCGTCGGGTCGGCGATGCAGGCCGCCGTCTCGAAGAGGCTCTCCTGGAAGCCCGGGCCCTCCGCCGCGGACGGGATCGCGTCCTGGGTGACCGTGGGATCGGGCTGCAGCGACAGGAAGTTGCGGTAGGTGTTGCCGCCGCCGGCGTAGGTCCCGACCCCGGTCCACAGGTCCGGGATGCAGCCGCTGGTCTCCGGATCCTCGATGCAGAGGCCCTCGAAGTTGCAGATCTCACCCTCGCTGCAGCCCAGGTCGCCCGTGCAGGCCGCCATCGAGGAGCTGCAGCTGAGGCGGTCGATGATCTCGACCACGCGGGAGCGCATGGTGTTGATCTCGCCGATCATCGAGCCCGTGATATCGAAGTTGAAGTAGGCGTCGAGGCGTCGGATGTTGGTCCGGAACCGCAGGGTGTCGCGCGGGGGATCGGCCGCCTCGCGGAAGGGAACGATGAACACGAAGTCCCCGCGGACGCGCGGGTTGTCCGCCGCGTTGGCGCAGTCGGTCCCGGCGCCGACCTCGATCAGGTCGGGGGAGCCGTCGCCGTCCGAGTCCGGGTTGATCGGGGAGCAGTTGATCTCGAGCTCGAGGCTGTCCCGGAGCCCGTCGGCGTCCGAGTCGAGATCGAGGTAGTCGGGCACCTCGTCACCGTCCGTGTCGACCGGCGAGGTGCTGAGGTCGGTGTCCCCGGCCTCCTCCGCGTCGGTCAGCCCGTCGTTGTCGGAGTCGAGGTCGAGGTAGTCCAGGGTCCCGTCCTGATCGCTGTCGCGACCCTCCGCCTCACCGCCGCGCTCGGTCCGGTCGAGGATGAAGTCCCCGTCGGAGTCGATGTCCCGGAAGTCCGGGACGGTGTCCGCGTCCGTGTCCCGCGGGAAGTCGCCACCCCCGATCTCGATGATGTCCAGGATGTTGTCACCATCGTCGTCCGGGTCGGCGTAGTCGCGGATCCCGTTGCCGTCGGTATCGCCCTCGCCCTCGATGCGGTCGAGGAGGCGGTTCCCGTCCGAGTCGTCGTCGAGGTAGTCGGGCACTCCGTCGTCGTCGCTGTCGAAGGGCGGCGTGGTCAGGCTCTCGTCACCGGCCTCGATGCGGTCGAGGATCGAGTCGCCGTCGGAGTCCGTATCGAGGTAGTCGGGCTGGTTGTCGCCGTCCGAATCCCGGTCCGGGAAGCCTTCGACCGAGTCGCTGATGAAGTCGCTGTCGCTGTCCACGCCAGCGCCGCCGACCGGCCCGATGTCGACCAGACCGGGGCCCATGTCGTCTCCGCTCGAGCTGTTGTCGCATCCGGCGAACAGAAGCAGGGCCAGCCCGCTCGCCATGGTCAGCGTTCCGTATCTCATGTTGGTCTCCGGCAAAGTGGATCCGGCGCGCGGCCGGGATAGGCGTGCGCCGCGCGTTGCGGCTCGGCTTCTTCCGTTCCGTCGAGCGCCGGATCAGGCTCGCGGCCGACCCCGGCCCGGTGAGCCAGCTCACACGCGTTGGGCTCACATCGCCGATGCTCGGTCTCTCCTCTCCGTCGCGACCGCGACCCCCAGCCCCAGCCCGAGGCGTGGACCTCGATCGGACACCACGGGGAACGCGCTGTCGCCGGTCGGGTCGAAGCGCAGGTCGAGACCGTCCACCAGGTGGGCGCCGACCTCGGCCGCCACGACGAGCCACGCGGTGGGCCCCTCCCCGTCGCTCAGCGGGACGCGGAGCACCGCGTCGAGCACGAGCGCCAGCAGCCCGCGGTCCGCTCCCTGACACACGGCCGACGGGGTGCAGCGAGGCGCGGACGCCACGTGCCAGCCGCCCTCGAGGCGCGGTCCCACCGCGAGGACCGCCTCGCCGAGGCGGGGCGCGACCATCACCCCGAGCCCCCCCGCGGCCCCGCCCAGCGTGAGGTCGCCGGCGACCGTCGGCGCCACGCCGAGCCGTCCGACCGCGACGGCGCGCAGCCGCACCAGGCGGCCGAGGCGCACCGAGGCCGCCAGCGTGAGATCGCCATAGGCCGCCCCGCCGGCCGGCGTCGCGAGCGCGCCGACGGTCACGTCGAGGAAGAGCGGGACCGGTGAGGGCGGAGGCGCGCGGAGCTCCCTCACGCGCGCGTCGATCCGAGCGTCGAGAGCTTCGGAGCTCTCCTCGGCCGGGGCCCGGGCCGACCGCGGCGCCGGTGCCCGGTCCGCCTCGGGCTCGTCCAGCGTCTGCCAGCGGGACCGCACGAGCTCGCTCAAGGCCAGCGCGATCTCGCGGGCGGGGTCGATCGCTCGCTGGGGCGGCGGCACGACCTCCTGCACGGTCCGGTCGCGACGCAGATCGACGAGGCGCGCCGTCAGCGGCTCGCCGGGGTCGCCGCAGAGCCCGCCGATCACGAGGCGCGCCTCCGCCCCGTCCGCCCCGAGATCGCTCCCCATCGAGCGCAGCTCGATGCGGAGCGCGGCGGCGAGCTCCGACCAGGACACCGGCCCCTCGCAGGGCGGGACGCGGAGCTCCACGCCCGCGGGGACCCGAGAGGGCTGCGCCGTCGCGCCCCCGGGCAGGGTCAGGAGGCCGGCCGCGAGGGCGGCGGCGAGCGTGCGGGTCATCGGCCCACGTTGCCGCGGACGCCGGCCCCGAGCGACCCGACGCGAGGCGAGCGCGGGTCAGTCCCCCAGGAAGGCGCGAAGACGCTCGGCCTCTCGCCCGTCCGGGTAGCGCTCGAGGTAGGCGGCCGCGAGGACCCGGGCGTCGTCGGACCGCCCCGCCCGCCGCTGGGCCTCGACCCGACGGGCGAGCGCCACCGGCGCGAGGTGGTCGGGCAGCCCGAGCCGCGCGGCGGTCTCCAGGCTGTCGGCCGCGGCCCGGGGCCGGTCCAGCGCGTCGAGCTGGAGCCGTCCGAGGGTCAGGGCGGCGACCGCCGCCTCCGGGGCCGACGCGTGGCGACGGACGAGCCGCTCCAGCGGGTCGACGGCCAGCTCCGGGTGACCGGAGAGCCGCGCGGTGGCGGCGAGCAGGAAGAGCTCGTCCACGCTCCGGGCCCCGCGGCTCGCGCGCCGGAGGCCGTCCGCGCCGAGGTGCGCGAAGGCCTCGTCGTACGCATGGTCCCGGGCGAGGAGCACCCACGGCGGCGGAGCCCGCCGGGCGGGTCGCGTGGGGGCTGCGCGGTCGCCGCGCGAGCCAGGCGCGCGGGCGGCCGCGGCGGTCGTCGACCTCGGCGTGTCCCCCCGGTCGGGCCCGGCCGTCGATGCCTCGGCCGCCTCCGACGCATGGACGCGGGGCGCCCCGGCGAGCGCCTCGTCCCCCGACGCCTCCTCGGCGGGCGGCGACGTGACGTCGGCGGAGGGGCGCGGCGCGGCGGCCGCCGTGGCCGCGGCCCGGGCCGGAGCGCTCGCCCCGCTCGGGAGCTCCAGAACGTCGCCCGCCGTCAGCTCGCGACGGATGCCGTCCGTGGCGACCGCGACCCGGCCGCGCTCCACCGCGACCCGCACGCGAGCCGGAGTCCGATCCACGACGAACCGCGTACCGAGGACCTCCACCCGGACCGATCCGGACTCGATGCGCCAGCGCCGCGGGCCGCCGGGGTGGATGTCGTAGGTGACCCGACCCGTGGGCTGCCGGAGCACCGCCCACCGGCCGTCGATCCGGACCGGCAGCACGCGCGCGCCGGCCCCGAGGTGGAGGACGGATCCGTCGCTCAGCGCGATCTCGTCCGGCGCCGACGGCGCCAGGGGCGCGTCGAGGGGCTGTCCGTCGGCGCGCCGCAGGTCCGGCGCCGACGGATCGAGCACCAGGCGCGCCCCGAGCACGGCCAGCACGCCCGCCGCCGCGAGGGCTGCCCCCACCGCGAGGGCCCGCCGCGACGACGAGGGCTCGCCGACCCGGCGGCTCGCCGCCACCCGGCGTCGAACCCGCTCCAGCGCGTCGTCGTCGAGCGGGTCGATCAGATGGGACTTCAACGGTGTCTGAAGGCGGTCCGTCATGCCTCCTCCTCCTCGGGCACGTCGATGACGTCGCGCATGGCCCGCTTGGCGCGGGCGATGCGTCGCTTGGCGGTCGCGAGGGAGCAGCCCGAGAGGTCGGCGACCTCGTCGAGCTGGTGGCCCTCCACGTAGCGGAGCACCCACGCGAGGCGGTCGCTGGCCGGCAGGCTCCCGAGCACCCGGTCCACGACCGCGAGGTCGCTCCGGACCTCGGGGCTGGCGTCGGCCGCCGCGAGGCGCTCGAGGCTCGGCTCCTCGGCCGTCGGCAGAAGCCCGAGGCTCCGCGCGAGGCGCTTGCGTCGGAGGCGGCGCCGGACGTGGGTGATCGCGATCTTGGTCAGCCAGGGCCGGAACGCCGCCGGGTCCCGCAGGCGGTCGAGCTTGGTGAACGCGGTGAGGAAGCTGTCGTGGAGCACGTCCTCCACCTCGTCCCGCTGGCCCAGGAGCCGGGTCACCAGGCCCGCGATCGTTCGGGCATAGCGCCGGTACAGGGTATCCTCGGCGCGCCGGTCCCCGGCGAGGGCGCTTCGCACCAGGTCGGCGTCGGCGATCGACACCGGAACCGCGGTCAGGGCCTGTGGCGCGGCCTGCATGGGGGTTCCGTTGCCTCGACGCCGGGGAACGGCTCGATTGATGAGATCACTCACACCTATGGGTTCCCGTCGGCGCCTTCCTTCCCGCAAGGAACTACCTACCCCGTGCTTTCTTTCCCACGCCAGCTGACCCTCGCGGCCGTCCTCGCCACCGGGGGATGCTTCACGCCGCAGACGGTGCTGGTCGGCGTTCAGGGCGGGGACGGAGGCGTCGAAGCCCAGGACCTGGGGGACGCCGAGGACGGCGGCCCGACGGGGGGGCCGACGGACGAGGGCGCCGGCGTGTCGCGGGACGAGGGGCGCCCGGACGAAGGTCCCCCCGACGCGTGGACCGGCGAGTGGGGCCCGGTCGACTGCGGCGACGAGGACCTCGCGGTGGCGGTGGATCCGGGGAGCGGGCCACGCCGGGACCACCTCACGGTGAGCACGCTGCTCGCGTTCCCGGAGCTCGACGCCTACGTGCTGCTCGACCGACGGCCGGGCCTGGTCGGGGCGCGAGGCGAGCTCGGGGAGGCGATGACCCAGGTGCTGGGCTCGCTGTCGTGCGATCCTCGCGGCAACCCCTGCGACGATGAGCAGCACTGCGTCGCGCAGGAGCTCTGCGGGGAAGGGGGCGTCTGCATCGAGGGGCCCGCCGAGCGCGGATGCGTCCCGAGCCTGCGGGTCGGCCTCGGGAGCTTCGACGGAGAGAGCGCGTCCTATCGGCACGAGGCGGACCTCGCCTTCCCCGAGAACGATCCCTTCGGCAACGTGCGCTGGAGCGAGAGCGGCGAGCCGGGGGACGGCCGCGAAGCGGACTTCCGACGGGCCATCGCGTGCATCCTCGACGGCTGCCACCGCGCAGGCTGCCCGGGAACGTGCCCGAGCTTCCGGCCCGGCGCCGAGCGCATGCTGATCGTGGTCACCGACGACCACGACGGCTGCCTCGACTCCCCGGACCCGTGCCCGGACCGGCGCGAGCTGGTGGACGAACGGGACGAGCGGTTCATCCGCCTCGCCGCGGTCGACGTCCGCGACCCGGGCGACCTCCTCAAGGACACGGGGCTGTTCCAGCGCGTCGAGCCGGGGGCCGAGAGCGGACCCGGCCCAGCGCTCGAGCGGGCGATCCGCGGCCGGGTCGACATCCCGGTCCAGGCCCGGACGTTCTTCCTGCCGGAGCGGGGCCGCGTGGACCCGAGCACGATCCTCCGGCGCGTCGTGGTCGACGACACCCCCCCCTGCGGGAGCTTCACGACCTACGACAACAACGGCGACGGCGAGCCCGACGGCTACCTGACCGCCCGGCGCGGCGGCCGGCTGTGCTGGCGCCTGGAGCTCGAGGCGCCAGCGGTCCACCGGGCCGGGGTCGGCCTCGCGGACCTCGCTCTCTTCGCCGACGGGCTGCGCGTCACGGACTGGAGCTTCTGCGCGGACTTCCGCTGAGGCCGGCCCTGCCGGCCCCGTGGCGGCTCAGAAGACCTGGGGCGGGGGCGGCTCCCGCGGCGTCCGCTCCGCCGGATCGGGCACGAAGCTGAACAGGAACAGGCTCGCGAACATGGCCGCGAGGATCCAGAGCGCCGGGGACGGCTCGACCCACAGCGCGACGGCGAAGCCCGCCAGGATGGGGACCAGCGCCACCTGGACCCATCGCCGGCCGTGGGTGTTGAAGGAGAACGTCGGGTCCCGGTCCGCCCGCGCGACGACTCGGTCGTAGGCGACGAGGAGGAGCATCGACGCGATGCCGATCATCGTGAACCACATCCACATCGCCTGCGGCTCGTAGGCCTCCCAGAGGATCTGGCGGGCCTGCCAGGCGTCGACGCCGAGCCGCTGCAGGAAGACGTCCATCACCTCGGCCCGGTCGATCGCGCCCACGGCGTCCGCCGGCATGGACAGCTCCTCCTCGAGGTAGCGCCGGGCCAGGACGATCTTGTCTCCACCCTGCTGGTACCAGTTGCCCGCGATGATCGAGCCGATCGACCAGCCGATGCCCACCGTCATGTTGACGTAGCCCATGTACTGACCCTTGCGGCCCGGCGGAGCGAGGCCGGCCAGGTACCGCATCTTGGTCGGGCTGGCCATCATCTCCCCGAAGGAGAACACCCCGATCGCGAGCAGGGTCATCCCGCCGATCATCGACCACCCCAGCATCAGGATGCCGAGGGCGCTCACCGCGATCCCCACGACGATCGCGACCAGAGATCGCACCTTCCCCGTGTAGTAGGCCACCGCGAAGGCGAAGATGCTGATCAGGAGCGCGTTGAAGTTGATGATCCACTCTTGGGTGAGGTTGCCGCCGTTGACCGTCGGGATCGGGGCTTCGCCGAAGATCGAGATCAGGAGCTGTGCCGGTCCCCGGGAGTCGACCCAGTCATCGACGAAGTTCGGGAGGATGTCGAAGAGCTGATAGAACATCAGCCAGAAGCCGGCGAAGCTGATCGTGAAGAAGAACAGCCGTGGCTCGAGCAGGCCCCGCATGGCATCGATGAACAGCAGGACCGGGCTTCGCCGGTCGGGCTCCCCCTCCCGCTCCGGCTCGGCGAAGAAGAACAGCGGGATGAAGTTGAGGGCGACGCCCGCCGCGCAGACGAGGAACACCTGCTCCCAGGAGAGCACGCGGAGGTAGCCGGCCACGAAGGGGCCCAGGAAACCCCCGATGTTCACCATCTGGTAGAACAGCCCCCAGCCGAGGGAGGCGCTCTTCTCCGGCATCTTCTGGGCGATCAGGCCCTGGAGACCCGGCTTGAAGATCGCCGTCCCCAGGGCCACCAGCATCGCGCCCGCGAAGAGGATCTCGTAGGTCCTGTCGATCTCGAGGGCGCGCGCCTCCCCGAGGGGCATCCCCGCGTGCCAGGCGGCGAGGTAGGTGCAGTACCCCATCAGCAGGTAGCCCACGATCTTGAGCCCCGTGGCGACCGCGATGTTGACCTTGAAGCCGAAGCGGTCCGCGTAGGCGCCGCTGAAGATCGGCACGAAGGACTGGACCAGCGCCCACATCGCGTACATCTCGCCCTTCTGGACGTGGGTGATCTCCGGCCCGCCCTCGCTGATCGCGAGGACCGCGAAGACGGGGAGCACGTTGCGCACGCCGTAGTAGGCGAAGCGCTCGACGAGCTCCATCCAGTTCGCGATCCAGTAGGTGCTGCCGAAGGAACGGACCTGCTCCCAGAAGGGGGTCCGGGCCTGGAGGTCGCTCTCCGCCATGAAGCGGAGACCCTAGCACCGGCGGCGCGAGCGGCGTTAGTCCGCCACGATCGCGTACAGGGCGCCGTTGCCGCGGCGCACCCGGAACAGCGCGCGTCCGTCGGCGAGGGCCCGGGCCACCTGCTGCGGGTCCCGGACCCGGCTGCCGTCGGCCTCGACGATCAGGTCGCCGGGGCGAAGGCCCGCCCGGTCCGCGTCGCTGCCGGAGGCGACCCCCGACACGCGCACCCCTCCGCTCCGGTCGCGCTGCACCTGGAGACCGTGGAGCGGGCCGCCGCCTCCCGAGCGCGGCGCCGCCGGGGCCGGCCGCGCCTCGGGCTGGGCGCTCGGTCGCTCGCCGCTCGTCAGCTCCACCCGCCGGGCCTGGCCGCCCCGCATCACCTCCAGCCGAAGCCGGGCGCCCACGTCGTGGCGGAGGACCTCCCGCAGCAGGTCGCGGGCCTCGCGCACGGGCTGGCCGTCGACCCGGACGACGACGTCGCCGGGCCGGAGCCCCGCGCGGGCGGCGGGGCCTCCCTGGACGACGTCCGCGATCAGCGCGCCCGCCCGCCCCCGGTCGCCGAGCTGGAAGGCGCCGGCGAGCTCCGGGGTGAGCTCCTGGAACTGGACCCCGATCCAGGCTCGGCGCGTGCGGCCGTGGCGCAGGATCTGGTCGACGACGCGCTGCGCGAGCTCGCTGGAGACGGCGAAGCCGATCCCGCTGCCGCGCCCGATGATCATCGTGTTGATGCCGATCACCCGGCCGTCGAGGTCGACGAGGGGCCCACCGCTGTTGCCCGGGTTGATGCTCGCGTCGGTCTGGATGTAGTCCTCGATCTCGTTGAGGCCGAGGCCGCGACCGACGGAGGAGACGACGCCGGTGGTCACGCTGTAGTCGAGGCCGAAGGGCGAGCCGATCGCGATCGCCCACTGGCCCGGCTGGACGCGCCGGGAGTCGGCGAAGGCGACGGTCGGCAGGTTGCGGGCCGGGATGCGGAGCACGGCGAGGTCGGTGGCGGGGTCCGTCCCGACCACGTCGGCCAGGAACTGCCGCCCGTCCTGGAGCTCCACCTCGATCCGGTGGGCCCGGTCGACGACGTGGTTGTTGGTGACGACGATCCCGTCCGCGCGCACGATCGCCCCGGAGCCGCCCCCCCGAGCGATGCCGTCGTTCGGGCCGAGGAACGGCAGACGGCCGCGGCCGGTGTCCACGACCTCGACCCGCACGCTGACCACCGCGGGGGAGACGCGCTCGGCCACGGTCGCGAAGGCGCGCCCGAGGTCCCGCGCCGCGCGCAGGTCGGCGGGGGCGCCAGCAGCGGGCTGCGCTTGCGCGTGGAGGGCGTAGCCGCCGAGGGCGACCGCGGCGACGGTGAAGAGAGCGAGGAGGGCGCGAAGGGCGCCCGGGCGGGACGTTCGACGATGCGGCATGGCTGGCGTGAGACCCCACGACCCGGGGGTCCCATTCATCTTGGGGTCGAAAGGACTCGGCGCACGGGGATATTCCGCCGTGCCGTTCGCCCTACGCCGGCGCCGCCACCGTCATCGGCATCCCGCCCGCCGGGGTGAGGGTGATGCGCGGCGCGAGGCGTGGGCGATAGGCCGGGTCGGGTCGGAAGCGGGCCCGAGCGGCGACGGTGGCGAGGATCAGCGCCCCCTCCATCTGCGCGAAGACCTTGCCGATGCACGCCCGCGGCCCTGCGCCGAACGGGACGTAGGCGCCCTTCTGGATCGCTCGCTCCGCGTCTGGCGCGAAGCGCTCCGGACGGAACGCCCAGGGCTCGTCGAAGAAGCGCGGGTCCCGATGGACCTGGAACACCCAGAGCACGACCTCGGAGCCGGCCTCGACCGGCCAGCCCCCGATCGTCAGGTCCTCGGCGCTCTGCCGCGGGATCGCATAGACCGGCGGATACAGGCGCAGGGCCTCCTTGAACACCTGGTCGGCCAGGGGGAGGTCCGGGAGATCCCGCGCCGTCGCGGGGCGACCGCCGAGAACCCGGCGCGACTCGGCGGCGAGGCGCTCCTCGACCTCCGGATGCTGCGAGAGGAGCCAGAAGGCCCAGGAGAGGCCGTTCGCGGTGGTCTCGTGGCCGGCGAGGAACAGCGTCATCAGCTGGTCGCGGATCTCCTGGTCGGCCAGGCCCCCACCGTCCCCCTCCACGTCGCGGGCAGCGAGGAGCATGCCGAGGAGGTCGTCGCGACCCGTCACGTCCTTCCGGCGCTCCGCGACGATATCATAGATGATTCGATCGAGCGCCCGGACCGCCGCGCGCAGGCGATACTGCTGGGGCGAGAGCCAGGGCGGCAGCGGATCGAAGCCGAGGGCGCTCTGGACGGTGCGCATCGCGCGCCGGACGGTCTCCGCGTCCTGCCCGACGTCGTGGCCGAACAGGGTCCGGGCGACCACCCGCAGCGTCAGCTCCGCCATCTCCGCGGCCACGTCCACGCGCTGACCGGGGCTCCAGCGGCGGGCGAAGCGGGTCGCCTCCTCCCCCATGACCGTGGCGTAGGCGTGGAGCCGGTCCCGGCTGAAGGCGGGCTGGACGAGCCGGCGCTGCCGTCGCCACGTGTCCCCGTCGGTGGTCAGGAGGCCCGCCCCGAGCACCTCGGCGAGGCTGCGCAGGCCCGGGTGGGTCTTCCGGAACGCCCGCGCGTCCGTGACCAGCACCTGATGGATGTGGTCCGGGTGGCGCAGCACGTAGAGGCCGGGACCGCTTCCGGGCGGCGGCACGTAGTACACGTCGCCGTAACGGGCGAAGCGCCCGGTCACGACGCCGATCGGGTCGAGCATCATCGGGAGCGCGTCGGCGGCCAGGCCGAGGAGGCCGGAGCGACGCGGCGGGGGACCCGGGGGCAGGGGCGCGGTGGAGGGGGCCGTCATGCGTCCTCTCGACGGTTCGCGGGGTGAGGAGCCAGCGCCGAGCCGCCCGGCGCGCGGCCTCGTCCGCGATAGCCACGGGAGACCACAGATGGCACTCTTTGCCCTCCCGGTCGAATCCCCCCTCCGCCGACCGTTTACGACCTCGGCGACCGCCCGATGTCCTCGTCCTCGCTGCCCCTGTCCGTCCTCGATCCGTTGCCCGGAGCCGTCGACGTCGTCCTCCGTTTCCGGGAGGCGCTGAGCGACGCGGACGCCAGCGGGGTGGTGGCCACGCGGTGGGAGGCGCCGCGACCGCCGGGCGAACGGGACATGCTGAGCGACCTCGCCGCCGCCGAGGGGATGGAGGCCGCGGTCCGCCGGTTGAGCCGCTTCTGGCGCCGCTCCCAGGTGGCGACGGAGCAGGTGCGCCCGATCCACGACCTCGAGGCGGAGGTCTACGAGCGGGTCCACACCCCGCGGGGCGAGACCCTCGCGATCGTCAGCCTCGTGCGGCGCCAGGACCACGGCTCGCCCTGGAAGGTGGTGTGCACCGCCGAAACCCATGACGAGCGCCTGCTCCTCTGGCTGACCACGGAGCAGCCGGTCCTCGATGAGAGCAACTGGACCTCCCGCTTCGCGGACACCCACGGCCCGGACGCGGAGCTGCTGATGGACGGCGAGGAGGGGGTGCTCAGCCACCCCGGGGAGGGGTGGCTCGCCCAGGTCCGGGGCCCCTTCGTGCCGACCGTGTGGCCCCGGGAGCTGCCGCCCGACCAGGCGCGCGTGATCGAGCTGGCGTTCGTGCTCGACCCGGACCTGGCACGGCGCCGGGGGCAGCTGGCGTGGGCGCTGCGAGCGGCGGACCTGACCGCGACCCTCCACGCATCGGACGGCGTCTACCTCCCCTCCCACGACAAGCTGATCCTGCCGGAGACCCTGTGGCAGGCGGCGCGACAGGACCTCGCCCCCGACCAGCTCTATCGGCTGTGGGCGCGCCTCGACGAGGTCCAGGGGTACTACGTCACGACCGGGCTGAGGCAGCTCGGGCTGCCGGAGCTGGAGGCGCCGGTCGACCTCCTGGAGGCGACCGAGACCACGCGCCGGACGCTGATCTGGCTCGCCGGACGCTCGATCGGCGACGTCCACGCGCCGCCGAGCCTGGGGACGGAGGTCCTGGTCGGGCGGGACAGCCTGGAGATCGTGGCGGGCCGGCGCGGCCCGCGGCGCGGCCGGAGCTACGGTCGGTGGGGCGCGATCGGCCTCGTGCGGATCACCGGAGGCCAGCGGCGAGGTAGCCGGAGCCGCCTCCGGGTGCCCGATTGACCGACGGCCTGCCGGGCGCGGGGCCCGGTCCCCGGGCCGCGGGTCGCGGACAGCGGCGGGACCTCGGCGCGAGCATCGTCCGGATCGGGCAGAAGCACGCGCCGCTGAAGGACCTCTACGCCTACGTCCTGGTGATGAAGTGGCGCTGGCTGCTGCTCGCCGGCTTCGCCTTCTACCTCGCGATCAACGCGCTGTTCGGCGCGCTCTATTACCTCGTACCCGGGTCGATCGCCCACGGCGACGACAGCTTCGCGGAGGCCTTCTTCTTCAGCGTCGAGACCTTCTGCGCGATCGGCTACGGCTACCGCTACGCCGACGGCGGGTGGGGCCATCTCGTGGTCACGCTGCAGGGCTTCGCGAGCATCCTGGCCATCGCCTTCAGCACGGGGCTGGTGTTCGCGAAGTTCAGCCAACCCCACAGCCGCATCCTCTTCAGCGACCGGATGGTGGTCGAGCGCCGAAACGGCGTCCCGACCCTCAGCTTCCGCCTGGCCAACGAGCGGCACAACGACGCGGTCGTGGAGGCGTCGATCCGCGTGAGCGCGCTCCTGACCGTGCGGACGAAGGAGGGGGCCGAGCTCCGTCGGCTCCACGACCTCGAGCTCGAGCGCAGCCAGACCCCGCTGTTCCTCCTGAGCTGGCAGGTCTTCCACCGCATCGACGAGGGAAGCCCCCTCCACGGCTGGACGGCCGATGACCTCTGGGACGACGACGTGCGCTTCGTCGTCGCCCTGGTCGGTCTCGACTCGGTCTTCCAGCAGACGGTCCACGCCCGTCGCGTCTACTTCGCCGAGGACGTCGCCTTCGGGCACCGCTTCGTCGACGTGCTGCGGCGGCTGGACGGGGGGCGGGTCGAGATGGACTACCGGAGGTTCCACGGGGTGGAGCCGGACCCGGCGGCACGCGAGGAGCGCCGGGGCTGACCGCGGCGCCGGGCCCGGGCGCCGCTACCTCGCCACCCGCCTGAGCAGCCGGGCCACGTCCTCGTCCGAGAGCTGCTCGACGGCCAGCTCGCTCAGCGCCTCCTTCAGCCCCGGCTCGGTGCTGACCTCCGCGGCCTCGGCGATGCGGGCGCGGCCGTCCTCGTCGGCCCGGAGCGCGAGGGCGGCCGCCGCACGCAGCTCGGGATGGGCCGCCGGGTTACGAAGGAGGCTCACGAGCTGGTCGGGAGC
>JBHJHB010000119.1:0-49686 GCA_050331215.1 Sandaracinaceae bacterium
GCCGTGATAGGCGTTGACGTTCTGGCCCAAAAGCGTGATCTCGCGCGCGCCGGCGGCGACCAGGCGTTCGGCCTCGGCGCGTACCGCCGGGCGGGTACGCCCGCACTTCCACCCCGCCAAAGGACCCCGCCTCGCCCAACGGCCACGCCCCGACCCCCCCCCCCCCCCCCCCCCCCCACCCCCCCCCCCCCCCCCGCCCCCCCCCCCCCGCCCCCGCCGCCCCCCCCCGCTCTCTCCCCCCTCCCCCTCGGCGGGCCGCGGCCCCCCCCCCCCCCGCCCCCCCCCCGCCCCCGCCCCCCCCCCCCCCCCCCCCCCCCCCGCCCGCCCCCCCCCCCCTCTGCCCCCCCCTCCCACCTCCGCGGCGGCCCCCCCCCCATCCCCCCCCCCCCCCGCCGGGCCCCCGCCCCCCCCCCCCCCCCCCCCCCCCGGCCCCCCCCCCCCCCGGGCGGGCCCCCCCCTTCTCCTCTGCCCCCGGGCGGCGGGCCGCGGCCCCCCCCCCCCCACGCCCGGGGGGAAGACCGTGGCATCTGCCCCGCCGCTGCCGCAGCCCTGGAGGACCGTGGCGGCGACCGGGGCGCTGGTGGCCGTCAGCTCGAGGAATCGGCGTCGTCCGAGAGTCATGACGAGCAACCCTAGCCGCCCGCCTGTGACAGGGGAACGACGATCCGGCGGACGGCGTGGCACGCCGGTCTCGCGGCCGGCCGGGAGGTCCGCTACGGTCCCGCCGGTGCGACGGGAGCATGACGTCGGGCCGCGCCCGCGAGGCCGTCCTCGTCGGGCCGCTCTCCTGCACGTCGCCGTCGTCGCCCTCGTCGCCCTCGCTCCGAGCCTCGCGCGCCCGGCCCCCGCTGCCGCTTCGCCCCAGGACCTGTTCGGCTACGGTGGACGAACCCCCGGCCTGGCGATGACCGGGACGTCCTACGCGGACGGCTACGAGGCGGTCTTCGCCAACCCGGCTGGCCTCGCCCACGCCCGCAAGAGCGGCTTCTTCCTCGGCCCGCACGCCGCCGCCTACCGCCTGAGCCTCGACCAGGAGCGTTTCGGGCTCGACCCGGTGCGCGGGCTCTCGATCGGCTTCCACCTCCCCCTCCCCTTCGGCGACGTCCTCGAGGACCGGCTGGTCCTCGGCGGCGCCTTCTTCACCTCCCTCGATGTGCTGCTCCAGGGCACGGTCGCCTTCTCCGAGGTGCCGCGCTTCACCGTCCTCGACCGCGGACAGTCCCTCGGGATCATGCTCGCGGTCGGGATCGACCTTCCCGAGGTCCTCGAGGGGCTGTCCTTCGGGTTCGGGATGGCCGCGCTCGCCGACGTCACGGGCGAGCTTGACGTCTTCCTCGACCAGTCCGCCACGTTCCAGTCCGTGGTCGAGAACCAGCTCCAGGCGACCTTCGCCCCCCTGGTCGGCCTCCGCCTGCGCCGCGACGCCTGGGGCGTCGGGCTGACCTACCGCCACAAGCTCGCGAGCCGCTTCGCCCTCGAGATCCGCACGGCGGACCTCCCGGTCGAGATCCCGGTCCTCCAGGTCGGCGGGATCGGCCTCTACGACCCCCCGACCCTGATCGGCGAGGGCTTCTGGCGCCCGATCCGGGGGCTCCGGCTGATCGCCAACCTCACCACGCGCTTCTGGAGCCGCTTCCCGGGCGAGCAGGCCACAACGACCGACAGCTCCTTCCTCGCGCCGGCCCCCGGCTTCCGCACGACCGTCAGCCCCCGGGTCGCCGTCGAGGGGACGCTCCGCCACGGCACGGTCGAGGGGAGCCTGCGGGCGGGCTACGCCTTCGAGCCCACCCCGGCCCCCCGCGCCGATGACCGCCCGGCACGGACCGCGGACGGCGAGGAGGTGCCCGCGCTCCCGGTGCCCTACCGCCTGCTCGACAACGCCCGGCACGTGCTCACGGCAGGCCTGGGCGTCGGCGCCGACCTCACGGACAAGGTGCGGCTGATCAGCGACGTCTACGGCCAGGTCCACGTGCTCGTTCCCCGCACCCACTCGATCGGGCAGAGCGTCGAGAGCCCGGAGCCGATGCGGACCAAGGGCACGATCTGGGTCGGCGGCTGGACCGTGGGGCTCGAGTATTGAGCCCGCAGCGGGCAGGGGCTCGCCGGGGCGGCCCTGGGACTTTCCGGGACGCTGTCGGCGCCGCCCGGGACGCGGCCGCCGCCGGCACGACGGGCGGGCGGCTCGGGCGAGCGCTCGGGGGTAGCGCTGCGCCGACGCCCGTCGTGACCGCTGCCCTGGCCCTGGCCCTGGCCTCCGGGCCGTCGACCGCCCGCGGGCAGGCCATGGACAGCTACGGGTTCGGCAGCCGCGGGGCGGCGATGGCCGGGGCGGTCAGCGCCGACGTGCGGGACGCGAGCGCGAACTACTACAACCCCGCCGGCCTGGCCCTGAGCGATGGCCTCCGGCTGAGCCTGGGCTGGTTCTACGCCCACCATCAGCTCTCGCTGAACGGCCTCGACAGCGCGGTCGACCCGGCCCACGGCCTGGTGACGGGGCTGGTCGCGCCGGGGCGGATCGGCGACGTGCGCTTCGCCTTCGGGGTGGGGCTGCACCTACCGGACCAGCGCGTCAGCCGGACCCGGACCCTACCTCGCACGCAGCCGCGCTGGGAGCTCTACGACAACCGCCCGCAGCGCATCTACCTCGCCGCCCACGTCGCGATCGCCCCTGCCGAGTGGATCAGCATCGGCGGCGGCCTCTCCTTCCTCAGCCAGAGCGACAACCGCCTCGAGATCCGGGGGGGCATCGATGTGCTGCAGCCCGAGCTGGAGAGCCGCCTCGAGCACCAGCTCAAGGGCTCGCTCCTGGCCCTCCGCTACCCGCAGGTGGGCGTGCAGATCCACCCCCTCGACGAGCTGTCCTTCGGCGTGGTCTACCGGGGACAGCAGGGGATCAACAACCGCCTGTTCACGGAGGTCAACGCGATCCTGCGGCTCGGCGGGCTCCCGATCCCGGGGCGGTTCTTCCTCGTCAGCGAGTCGGTCAACGCCTTCATCCCACAGCAGCTCTCCTTCGCGGTCAGCGGGACGCCGGTGCCGTGGCTGCGGCTGAGCGCCGAGCTCACGTGGCTGGACTGGTCGGCCTACGTCAGCCCGATCGGGACGAGCGAGGTGCTCCTCGAGATCGACGTCCCGCCCGAGCTCGGCGACACGATCGAGGTGCCGGAGGAGATCGTCGGGGGGAGCCCGATCGCGGCCGACTTCCGGGACCGCTTCGTCCCACGCCTCGGCGTCGAGGCGACCGCCTACGACGACCCCCAGGTGGGCGTCCAGGTCCGGGGCGGCTACCTCTACGAGAACACCCCGGCCCCCGTCCAGACCGACGTGACCAACCTGGTCGACACGAACCGGCACACCGTGAGCCTCGGCGGCGGGCTCACCCTCCGCGACCTGGCCCCGCTGATCGACGGCTTCGTCCAGATCGACCTCCACCTCCAGCTGTCCCTGATGGAGCGCCGGCGGATGGTGAAAGTGTCCCCGATCGACCCGATCGGGGACTACGTCGCCCAGGGCTTCATCCTGGCGGGCGGCGTGACCGCGGAGCGCGCCTTCGAGTGACCTGGGCCCTCGACCGCGCCGCGGGCGCCACCCTGGCCGTCGGCCTGGCCGCGGGGTGCGCCACGATCGGGGACCGCGGCTCGTTCCCCGAGGCGCTGCCCCACGGGGGGACAGGCCAGCTCCGCCCCCTCGACGAGGCCGAGGTCGGCGATCGCCCGGGGCCGGCGGGCGCCGCCCTCGACCTCGGCGACGCGGCGCTCGGCTCGGCGATGGTCGCGGACGGCTTCCTGTTCTACGCGGCGGCGGAGCGCCTCGAGGACCCGCCGATGCCACCGCCGGAGCAGCCCCTCGACGACGTCTTCCTCGACGCCTTCGGCCCCCGCCGGATCCTCCGGGCCCCGCCGACCTCGACGGCGGGCTTCGACGAGCGGGGCGACGTGGTCCTGACGGCCGAGGCCCCCTGGGAGGGCGGCGAGGTGTTCGATCCGTGGGCGCTGACCCTGGCGGACGGAGCAGGGCTGCTGCTGTACGCGGCGCCGGGCGGCCTCGGCCTGGCCGAGAGCGACGCCGGGGTCGACGGGCCCTTCCGCCGCCTGGACGGGCCGGTCCTCGCGGCCGACGACGCCCCGAACGGAGCCCCGCGGCGCCCCAGCGCCATCGAGGCCGCGGACGGCTCGATCCTCGTCTATTACGAGTCCGGCGGGGAGCTCTTCGCGCTGAGGAGCGACGACCGGCGCACCTTCGTCGACCCCCTGCTCGGCCCGCTCCGGATCGAGGGTGAGGACGAGCTGGACGCCGCCGAGGTTGGCCGCACGGGTCCGGGGGCCGTCGCGCTGGAGACGCGAGGGGGCCGGCGCCTCGTCCGCCTCTACTTCACCTCGCTTCGGGACGACGGGACCGAGCGGCTCGTCGCCATGGGCAGCGAGGACGGCCTCGCCTTCGAGCGGCAGCCGCTCCCGGCGTCTCCCCTCGAGGACCTCCGGGACCCCGCGCCGCTGCTCCTCGACGACCGGGTCACCCTGCTCTACGGCCACCGGGCCCGAAGCGTCGACGGGCTCCAGGTCCGCGCGCTGATCGGCGCGATCACCCCGCCCGACGCGCGCCTGGTGGAGCCGGCGCCGGCCGAGTGAGGCCCCGAGGCGCCCTGGCCCCGCATGCCCCTGGCCTCCCCTTTGGCCGGGCCCTAGAGAGCTGCTAGAGCCGTGCCATGGCGGACACCGTCTTCTGCATCAAGACCAAGCGAGAGGGGCCGAAGCTGCACCGCGCCCCGTTCCCGAACGAGCTGGGTCAGCGCCTCCTGGAGAACGTCTCCCAGGAGGGCGGGCAGCAGTGGCTGGCCCATTCGACGATGCTGATCAACGAGTTCCGACTCGACGTGTCGTCCCGGCAGGGGACCGAGTTCCTGCTGAAGCAGTGCGAGGAGTTCTTCTTCGGCGAGGGGTCGGAGCTGCCGCCGGACTACGTGCCCGAGGCGGCGAAGGACGGGGACCCGAAGGGCGGCGAGTGACCGCGGCCACCGCGAACGTAACGGCGGAGCAGGGGGTCACCCCGGAGCCGGTCGCGGAGGGGGCCCTCGCGCGGCACCAGCGGCTCCGCCAGGCGTTCCACGACGAGGGGCTGCGGCACGACGGGACCGTCGGGCGGATCAGCCTCGTCCAGCTCCTGCTCTTCGGCGGCGCCGCCGTGCTCGGGCTCCCAGGGATCTTCCGCGGCGATTCGCTCCTCCTCTGGGGCGGGGCGGCGGTGTTCGCCTTGTTCCTCGTCGTGCGGGCCGTGCAGGCGCGGTTCCTCGCCCGCCGGGACCGCGCCTGGACCCGCCGCGACATCCACGAGCGGCACGTCGCGCGCGCGACCGGCCGCCTCGACGACCTCCCGTCGAACGCGGACGACCTGCTCCCTCCCGCCCATCCCTACGCGGCGGACCTCGACCTGGTCGGTTCCGGGAGCGTGGTGCAGCGGATCGACGTGACCCACACCCGGGACGGCGCCGGCACCCTGGTCGCGTGGCTGTCGGAGCCCGCTCGGGCGGAGACCATCCGCGAGCGGCAAGCCGCGGTGCGTGAGCTCGCGGACGGGGTCGAGCTTCGCCAGGAGCTGGAGGCGTCGGTGCTCGATACGGGCCGCGAGCACCTCGACCCGCGCCCCTTTCTCGAGCTGATGGGGCGGCCGGGGGTCCACGAGCGCCGGCCCTGGCTGCGCTACGTCTCGCCGCTGCTGCCCGTGGTGACCCTCACCCTGCTCGTGCTCGGGCAGCTCGACCTCGTCCACCCGTACTTCTGGCTCGTGCCCCTCGCAGGGCAGATCGCGATCGTGTGGGCCACCGACAAGGACTCGGCGGTGGTGTTCGAGGCGCTCGGCTCGCGCCGCGGCTTCGTCGAGGCCTTCAGGAACCTGTTCCGGGTGGCCGAGACGATGGAGGTGCAGGCCCCGGCGCTCCGCCGCATCCAGGAGCGGCTGCGGATCGAAGGGGCGAGCCCGAGCGTCCAGCTGGGGCGCCTCGACCGCTGGGTGGGGTTCTACGAGCTCCGCTCCCAGGGCATGGCCCACTTCTTCGTGAACCCGCTGCTCTTGTGGGACCTCAACTGCCTCCTCGGCATCGAGCGCTGGATCGAGCACGTCGGGCGTCGCTGCGGCGCGTGGTTCGCCGCCCTCGGGGAGCTCGAGGCCCTCGCGAGCCTCTCGGTGCTCCTCGACCAGGACCTGCGGGCGACCCTGCCCGAGGTGGTCGACGGCGGCGCCTTCGAGGCCGAGGACATCGCGCACCCTCTCCTGCCCGCGGTCAGCCGCGTCCCGAACGACGTCCACCTCCCCGCCCCGGGGAGCTGCCTGATCGTCACGGGGTCCAACATGGCCGGCAAGAGCACCCTGCTTCGCGCGGTCGGGACGAACATCGCGCTCGCCCTGGCCGGCGGCCCCGTCATCGCCCGGCGCCTTCGAGTGCCGCGGGTGCGGCTGCGGGCGAGCATGCGGGTGGCGGACTCGCTCCAGAAGGGCGCGAGCTACTTCCAGGCGGAGCTGCTGCGCCTGCGGCTGGTCGTCGACCGGGCGGACGCCGCGCCCCCCGTCTTCTTCCTGCTCGACGAGCTGCTCCGGGGCACCAACGCCCGGGCCCGCCACATCGGCGCCCGGGCCGTCGTCACGCACCTGCTGGCCCGGGGCGCGATGGGCCTGGTCGCGACCCACGACGTCGCCCTGAGCGCCATGGAGGAGGAGGGCGTCGTCGGGGAGGTGCGCAACGTCCACTTCACGGACGTGATCGACAACGGCGTCATGACGTTCGACTACCGCCTGCGCCCCGGCGTCGTGCGCACCAGCAACGCGCTCCGCCTGCTGGCGGAGGTGGGCATCGAGGTCGAGGACGATCCGGTGCTCTTCGAGGCCGCGAACGACGCGGCGGAGGGGGCTTCCGGGCTAAGCTCGCCGTGAGGCGATGCGCACGGACCGAGAGTACCTCCGCGGCCTGACCCAGCTTCACACCACCCACGGGGCCGACGCTCGCCACGCGGTCTGGCGACAGAGCATGGCGGCCCTGGCCGCGGAGAGCACCGAGCACCGGCCGGTGCCCCTCGAGGGCCTCGACCCGGAGGCCGTCCTGGCGAGCGTCAGGACCGCGATCCGGGCCGGGCTCCTCGACGACCTCGCGTTCCTCCCCGAGGCGGGCGCGGCGGCGGCGCTCTACGAGCTCGCCTCGGTCCTGCCGATCAGCGACGCGCGGCGGGAGATCGGCCGGCGCGTCGCCCGCCACCTCCACCAGGGCAGCGCGTCGACCTTCGTCGCCCTCGCGACCCAGCTCGCCTCGGGGTCGCGGCGGGGCTTGAGCGGTCCGGCGGTGCGCGCGCGGGTCGCCCTCGCCCTCGCCCTCCCGACCGGGAGCGGGGTGCGCGCCGATCCCCTGGCGCTCGCCCTGGTCAGCCGACGCGAGCTCGAGGCGGAGTGGCTGGGGGAGCCGTCGACCGGGTCCCTCCCGTCCCGTCGCCTCGCCGCCCGGCTGCTCGAGCGCGCGGCGCGGGAGGTCGCCCGCCGCGCCGCCCTCGGCGACGGATCGCTCCTGCCCGTCTTCGAGCGCCCGAGCGTCCGGGACGCGTGGGAGCGGCTCCTCGCCGACCGGGAGCCCCTGGTGTGGCGGCACGTGGCCACGGCTCGGGGGCTGCTCGCGCCCCACCGGCGCGACCTGGCCGGCGAGATCGAGCAGCACCTCGGCCTGCCGCTCTCGCCGACCGAGTGGCGCCGGGCGGCGGCGAGCCTCGCGGCGAGCATCGCCGGCACCCCGACCGACGCGCTGGCCCGGGCCCGGGCGCTCCTGGACGGCCCGATCGCCGAGCGCGACCCCGGGATCACGGGCGCGATGCTCCTCGGCCTGCCGCGCGCCGCGGAGGTGGAGCCCGAGGCCGCGGAGGAGCTCTGCCTCGCCCTCGTCGAGCGCGGCCACCTCGGCACCTTCGAGGCGCTCGTGGCGCTGCGGCAGGAGGAGGTCGGCGGCAGGGACTTCGGCCAGGCGGCCGCCGACCGCGCGAGGGCCCTCATTCGAGAGCGGGCGCTCGCCGAGGTCGAGGACGACGGCGCGGCCGCGACCGCCCGGGCCGTGGAGGACGACCTGCGGCCCCTCGACGAGCGGTCCGAGACCCCGAGCCTCCGCCTCCAGCTCCGCGACGCGCTCCTGGCGTTCGCGACGGACGGGGCCCACAGCGCCTTCGATCGCGCCCACCGCGTGCTCGACGAGGTCGAGGCGACGGTGCGCGCCCTCGAGGGGGCCGACCCCGGCCGGAGCCGGGCGGACCGCCAGGCGGCCACGGTGGCCCTGAGGGAGCTCGACTGGGCCCTCCTCGAGACCAGCACGCTGCGCGATCTGTTGCGTCTCGGCAGCCGGAGCGAGGCCGACCACGCCGACGCGCCCCTCGATGCGCACGGCGACCGGATCGTCCACTGGCTGCTGCTCCGGGAGGAGCGGCCCGTGGCCGAGGGGGAGCACATCGCCCATCCCTCCATGCGGGTCCAGCAGCTCCGCACGCTGCTCCATGCCGTCGACACCGACGCCCACGGGGACCGGCGCCAGCCCGAGCTCCGCCGGCGGCACCTCGACGCGTTCCACGTGCTGCTGGAGCGAGTGCACCTGGACGCGCCCTCGTCGCTGCGGCGCGTGGTCACCGCCGCCGCCGCCCGCGCCGGCGACGCGCTGCTGCGCGAGGAGATCGGCGAGCTGAGCGACCTGTTCCTCGTGGTGGCGCGGCGCATCGGCAACCCCGAGGCCCTCCGCACGATGGCGGAGGCGTCGATGGTTCCGGAGATGGTCGCCGCCTACGACGCCTACGGCGGGCTGGTCGACCGCGGCGTGCACGGCCCCCGCACCTCGGGGGCGCGGGCCCGCGGCGTCCTCGACGCGCTGCGGAGGCTCGTGCGGGCCCTCCCGGCGAGCGCGAGCCCCCGGGTGTACGCGCTCCAGCGGGCGGTGCTCGCCTACTCGGTGGCGACCGAGCGGGTGATCGCCTCGAGGTCCCTGACCGAGCTGACGGGGCCCGGGGACGGACAGCGCTCCGCCCTCCAGCAGCTCGAGCAGGCCGCCCGAGCGCTCTCGAGGCTCGTGCGCGGCGCACGCCGGCGCCTGGAGGACGGCGCGCCGGGGGCGGTGGGGGTGGTGGGTCCGGCGCTCCGCCTGGTGGACATCGCGGTGGAGCAGGCCAGCCGGGGCGAGCGCAGGGCGCTGCAGGAGGCGCTCGCGGGCGCGGTGGAGGCGCTCCACGAGGACCTGCCGGGCCCGCTCGCGGATCCGGCCGGCAACGCGCTCGTGCGGATCGCGGCGCTCCCGGTCCAGCCGGTGGCCGGGAGCCTCCCGATGGAGAGCTTCCTGCCCGGACCGAGCCGGACCAGCGAGCGACCGCTGCCGCCCTGGGTCCCGCCGAGCCGGGTCCTCGGCGGCTTCTACGTGCTCCGCGCGCTCGGCTCCGGCGCCGTGGGGTCGGTGTTCATCGCGCGGCGAGTCGAAGAGAAGAAGGTGGAGAGGGCCGCGCGGTTCGCCCTGAAGGTGCCGGACTACGGCGGGGCGGCGGCGCGCACCCTCAGCCAGGAGGAGTTCCTGCGGATGTTCCGGCAGGAGGCGGGCGCGCTCCTGGCGATCCCCGAGCACCGGAACCTGGCGCGCCTCGTGACCTTCGACGCCGGCGCTCGTCCCAAGCCGATCCTCGTGATGGAGCTCGTCGAGGGTCCGACGCTGGAGCGCGTCGTCGAGACCGGCGCGCTGACGGTGGACCGCGCGCTCCGCATCCTGGCCGGCATCGCGGATGGCCTCGGCGCGATGCACGAGGTGGGGGTCGGGCACCTCGACGTCAAGCCGAGCAACGTGATCCTCCGTGGCCAGGACGCGGGCCAGGACGCCGGCGGCCCGCCGGTGCTCGTCGACTTCGGCCTCGCCGGCCGGCAGGTGCGACCCGGCTGCGCCACCGCCAGCTACGGCGCTCCCGAGATCTGGGGCCTCGTCCCCGACGGCCATCGTCCTCGCCCGATGCCGGCGGACGTCTACGCCCTCGGCTGCGTGGCCTTCGAGGCGCTCACGGGCCGCGAGCTGGTCCACGGCGACAGCGAGGTCGCCGTCATCACGAGCCACCTCGCCCACGACGGCGACTTCGACGGCCTCCGCTGGCTCGCCCAGGACCCCGAGCTGCGGAGCCTGGCGGAGACCCTGAGCGGGTGCGTGCGACAGGACCCGCGGGTGAGGCCGGCGCTCGGGGACGTGCGGCGACGCTTCCTCGCCCACGCCGAGGCGCTCGCCAGGCGGGCGTGGCCCCTCGAGCCGCGACCGACGCCCGCCGCGGGCTGAGCCGCGGCTCGGCGCGGACCGGGCAGACGCCCTCGGCGGGCTGAGCCGTGGCTCGGCGCGGGCCGGCTCGACACGAGGTTCCATCGCAACATGACATCTTGAAGCCTCATTCGTTACAGTTGAGTGACTCGAGGCTCCATGGCTCTCGCTCCTGCGCTCGACCCCCGCCGCGGTTGGCACTTGATGGTCGCCCTTGCCTTGTCGGGGTGCAGCCTGCCGGTGCTCGAGCCTCCCGTTGCGCAGCAGGAGCTTCGGTCTCGGCTGCGTGACCTGGGCGTGACACTGGACGATGGGCGCGCTCGCCTCGCCACGGTCGAGCTCGAACGCTTCGTCCGGTCCATCCGGGCCTACGACGAGGTCGAGGTGCAGCGGCCGATCCTCGACCGGCTCCTGATCCGACCCGGGAACCCCGCCTTCGTCTACGGGACGCGACCCCGGGCGGTCCCGGCGCGCGGGACCCTCTTGTTCTGGACGCTCGAGAGCCGCCTCGCCGACGAGCCCGGCGTGGTGTTCCGGAGCCTGACCCATCACGTGTTCTTCGTCGCGCACGAGCTCGGCCACCTCCTCCAGGCGACCCTCGCTCCCGAGGCATGGTCGCGGTTCCGCGAGCTGCACGCCGCCTCGACCCCGGGCGTCCACGACGCCCCGGACGCGACCGAGCGCGGCGATCACGTCAGCGCCTACTCCGAACGATCCCCGGACGAGGACTTCGCCGAGCTGTTCTCCCAGCTGACCTACGCTCGCGCGGGCTGGCTCTACGGCCAGGACCTCCGCGCGATCTGTGGGGAGCGCCCGCTGCTGGCGCAGAAGCTGTGGCTGGTCGTGGACGCCATCGACCGGGCGGGCGGCACCGCCGACAAGCGCCCCGGCTTCCCCCTGGTCGTGCGGCACGAGGCGCCGGAGGACCCTCACGGCATGATCCTCGAGCCGGTGTGGCTCTCCCTGGCCCGAGACGACGCGGGGACGCCCGTCGCGCTGCATCTGCCGCCGCGGCTGACGGAGGCGGGGCAGCCGCTGGCCCTGCATCGCGGCGCACCGGGCGAGGCGTGCCGGGTCCAGGTGCTCGACTGACCGCCTCCGGACCCCGGCCGTTCCGTCCGTGGGGGCCGCCCGTTCCGTCCCCCGTCACGCCCGTCGGGCGGGTCCGCTCGCCAGCCTGGCTCGGACCCGTCTGGAGCCGAGGTCGTGTGGGAGAGAGCGAGGGGCAGGGTCCGCGATGGGGTCCTTCTGGCGTGGATCGGGGCGATGGCGTGCGCGGGCCCGTCGGCACGGGTGCCCATCGACCAGGTGCCGGCCCGCAGCCGGCTGCTCGAGATGGGCGTCACCGTCGACGACGACGCGGTGAGGCTCGCTCGCGCGGAGCTCCTGCGCTTCGAGGCGTCGGTGCGGGCCTACGACGAGGTCGGGGTCCAGGACCCGATCCTCGACCGCCTCCTCATCCGCCGAGGCAACCCGAGCTTCCGCTACGGCTCGCGGCCGATCGCGCTCCAGGACCAGCACACGCTGGTGTTCTGGACGCGCGAGGGGCCCGGCGTCGCCGAGCCGGGCATCGTGTTCGAGAGCTTCTCCGAGCACATGTTCTACTTCGCCCATGAGCTCGGGCACCTGCTGGAGCCCGCCGCCGACCCGACCCTCGTGGAGGCGTTCTACGCTCTCCACGAGAGCTCCCGTCCGGGCGTCTACGACGCGGAGGTCGACCCGCCCGGCGACTTCGTCACGGAGTACGCCGGCGAAAGCGCGGTCGAGGACTTCGCGGAGTGCTTCTCCTTCGTGACCTACGCCCGGGCCGACTGGCACTACCGGCGCGAGCTCGCCCGGGTGTTCGCGTCCCGGCCGCTCCTCGCCGAGAAGCTCCTGCTGGTGGCGAACGCCGTGGCGGCGCCGGGGTGGACCCCCGCCACCGCCTGGCTCCCGGTGGTGGTCCGCCGGGACGCCACCCCCGAAGGCCCCGACGCGACGGACGGCCTCGTCCTCGAGCACGCCTGGATCCGCCTCGAACGCGACGCCGCGGGGCGAGCCCGGGCCCTCGTGCTGCCGGCCGACCTCGCCGACGCCGGCACCGAGCTTCACCTCCGCTGCGACCTCTCCCTGAAGCGGTGCAGCGCTCGCGACCGCGCCGAGCAGCCCGAACCCGGTCCGGGAGAGGACCCGCCGGCGGGGCCGCTCTCGATCTGAGGTGAGCGACCGGAAGCTCGGTGTCGGGGTGCCGCCGCTCAGCGCCGGGGGTCGAAGCGGGTGCGGTAGCTGCCCCAGATCCCGGGCCAGTGGTCCAGGCGGTGCTCACGGGCCCACTCCGTCTCGACCATCGGGAGGGTGGTCTCGAACTGGAACCACGCGGAGCGGTCGCTCATCCGCATCGGCTTGTCCGCCGCTTCGTCGGAGGCCGTGTAGGCGCGCTCCACCGCGTGGGCGAGGACACCGTGGGCGGTGAGGGTCGGGGTGACGAAGGTCATCCCGGCCTCGAAGGGGCCGTCCGGGCTCATCGACGGATCGGCGATGATCCCGTTGATCTCCATCGTGGCGTTCCGGTGGAAGTAGGGGGGCCTCAGCGTGTGCTCGGTCGGGTCCCAGCGCGGCGGGAAGAAGACGAAGTCCATCGTGTGGGCACCCTGCTCGTCCAGCGGGGCGCTGAGCACCGTGTAGATCGAGGGGTCCGGGTGATCGAAGCGTGTATTGCCAACCGGGCTGAAGGCCCGCAGGTCGTAGACGTAGGGCACGTAGTTGCCGTGCCAGGCCACCGCGTCGTAGGGCGAGTGGTCCTGGCGTGCCTCGTAGAGGCGGTTGCCCAGCTTCGCTGCCAGCCGGTAGCCGACGTCGAGGCGGTCCTCGAAGGTCGCGGTCGGTACCCGGAAGTGACGGGCGTCGGTCAGCCCATTGGCGCCCACGGGGCCACGCTCCGGGAGGTCGAAGTGGCGGCCGTAGATCTCCCCCACGTAGCCTCGGGCCCCGCCGTCGAGGAGCTGGACGCTCACCTTGAGGCCGCGCGGGATGATCGCGATCTCCATCGGCCCGACCGGGAGCACGCCGAGCTCGGTCTGCAAGAGCAGCCGACCCTCCTGCGGGACCAGCAGGAGGTCCCCGTCCGCGTCGTAGAAGGCGCGGTGCTCCATGCTGCGGTTGGCCGCGTAGACGTGGACGGCGTACCCGCGCCGGAGGTCGGGGGAGCCGGCCCCCCCCACCGTGGTCAGGCCGTCGAGCCAGTCGGTCGGCTCGGCAGGGAGCGCGAGCGGCGCCCAGGCGGCGAGGTTGGGACTCGGCGACCGATCGGCGAAGTCAGCCCGGAAGGTCGGGTGCTCGAGCGGCGCGAAGGGCGTGTGCTGGGCGGAGGGACGCACCCGGTAGAGCCAGCTCCGGAGGTTCTCGTGGCGGCGGGCGACGAACCCGGTCCCGTTCACCTGCTCGGCGTGGAGCCCGAAGGGGGGCTGGCGGGGGCTGTTCTGGTCGAGCGGGAGGGCCTCCGCCAGCGCCTCCGAGGCGTGGGCGTGGCCGAAGCCGGACAGGGTCGCCTCCGGGTCTCGCCCCGTCAGGATCCGCTGGGCCGCCAGGCGCTGGGCGACCGTCATCTCGTGGGCGCCACCCTGCGCCTCGAGGTTCTCGACCCGGGCACCGGCGGCCGCGCGGCGCTCCGCCGTCGCCCGCGTGTCGGCCGCCTGGACCCAAGGGTCCTCGGCGGAGACCCCGAGGAGCACGGGCACCCCGGCCACATCGGCGCGCAGCGCCCGATCGCCTCCCATGTCCGCGCCCGACAGCGCGACGAGGCCCCCGAGGCGCACCGGGCTCTCCATGAACAGGCGGATCCCGAGGCACGCGCCCTGGCTGAAGCCCGCGATGAGGACCCGCTCCGCGGGCACGACCGAGAGCACCTGCTCCAGGACCGCGCGGACGGCACGCAGCGACGCGTCGAGCGCGTCCTCCCGGGGCCCCCGGTGGCTGCCGTCGTACCAGCTGCAGCCCGGCGCCTGGGGCGCGACGAGCGCCAGTGTCGGATCGTGGCCGATCAGGGTCTCGACGTCCCGTAGGTACCGATCGGCGTTGGCGCCCCGGCCGTGGAGCGCCAGGACCACCCGCCGGGCGTCCTTCAGCTCGGGGCCGCGCACGCTCGTCGCGGGACGGCCTTCGAGCGCGTGCCGCCGCGTATCCACGGACGGCCGCCGGCCGAGGAAGGCATCCTCGACCCACGGCGGTTGGAGGTCCTCGTGCTCACGCGCCGCCTCGGCGAGCGGAGCCGCCTCCACGCCGAGCTCGGCGAGGGAGCGTGGCGCGCCGGCGCGCGACAGCGCGTCGTAGAGGACCGCAGGGAGGTCCCGGTGGCCCGCGGCCTCGGCGATCGCGGGGTAGACCGAGCCCCCCCCGCTCGCGAGGCGCCGCACGGTGTGGGGCAGGAGCACGCTGTGGAGCCCCGCGTGGTCCAGCCCGAAGCGCCCGCCGAGCAGGTGCGCGACGCGGTGGTGGACGCCGAGGCTCGCCCGGTCGAGGATCGCCGCCGCGTCCCCGGCCTGGCGGAGCGCCCGCTCGCGTCCGCTCCGGTCGGCGGGGTTCTCCAGGAGCTGCTCCAGGGTCCAGACGAGGTCCCGCACGGACCGGAGCGCCGAGGCGCGAACCGGCTCCTCGAGCTCGCCGGTCGACAGGGCGCTCACCGGGTGGGCGAGCGCGTTCAGCAGGCTCTTGACGGTCAGGCCGAGGGGCATCGACGCCGTGAACGTCGGGTCCAGGACGACGAGGTCCGGCCGCACCCGGTCGTCGCGGCCCGTGGACTTCGTGCTCGCCTCGGTGATCCCATAGATCCGCGTCCGCTCGGAGCCCGCGTAGGTCGTCGGGACCGCGACGAAGCGCACGTCGTGCTGGAGCCGCAAGGCCTTGCCGAGGCCGGTCGACGAGCCGCCGCCGAGCGCCACCACGGCCTGGGCCTCCGTTCGCCGGAGCACCTCCTCGGCCCGGCTGACCACCTCCCGCGGGACATGCACCTCGGCCCCGTCGAACACGTCGACCGTCACGCCCGCGAGGTGCCCGAGGGCCTCGTCCACGAACCGGCGCGTCGGCCCGGCGAGGAGGAGCGCGCGCTCCACGCCCTGCTCCCGCAGCCACCCGGCGAGCTTCGCCACCGAGCCCCATCCGCTGATCACCGTCGGTTCCTGGTCCGCCATCGCGCGCTCCTCCTTCCGGCTCCGCCGTCGGCCTCCTCGGCTCGGGCCCCGGATCGGATGTGGGACCCCGGCTCGAACGCAGCCACCGGCCCTCGACCCTACCGCCCGTCCGACTCACGCAGCGTGCCACCACCCGGTTCGGCAGGCTCCGGGTGGGCGCCCAACGGAGCCGCTATCGTTTCGAGAGCCCCCTCTCATCGCGAGGCGTCGGGCGGACGGCCCCCAGCGCGCGGCCGGGGCGGTCGGCCAGGGCGTGCCCCGGGGCCACGCCCCTTCACGGCTGGGTGTCGAGCATCGCCGGCCGCGTCTTGAACCGCTCGTACCAGTCGGCGCAGGCCGGGTGCCGGGTACGCCAGAAGCCCTCGCCGAGGCGCAGGTCGAGGTAGCCCAGCGCCACGCCGAGGGCGATGGTCCCGAGCGTGGCCTCGGATGGGAGCCCTCCGACCTCCGACTCGAGGAGCGCGAGCGCCCGCTGGATCTTGAGCTGCTGACCCTCGGTCCACGCGTCCCAGCGCAGCGCCTCCGGCCGCAGGAAGGTCTCGTAGCGGCTGAGGACCGCCGCATCGCAGATGCCGTCCCCGAGCGCGACCTGGCGAAGCACGTGGAAACGCTCGGGCCCCGCCGGCGGAAGGAGGGGCGGCCCGTCGTGGAGGCTGTCCAGGTACTCCGCGATGACGCGGGAGTCGAAGAGCGCGGTCCCGTCGTCGAGCACGAGGGTCGGGATCTTGCCGAGCGGGTTGGCCGCGGAGACGTCAGGCCTCGGGCTGACCGGAGACAGGGAGACGCCCGCCCCGGGCGCCGCGATGTCGATCGGCTCGATGCGGTCGAGGAGGCCGCACTCCAGGGCCTGCACGCGGACCTTCCGGGAGTAGGGGCTGGTCGTGCTGTAGAAGAGCTTCATCGAGCCGACCCTACCCAAGCGGGCCGCGGCCGACGAGCGCCGGCGCTACCGGATCGGCGGGTGGCCGACGGGGACGGGGAGCTCCCGGGCGGCCGGGCTCGCCGCGCCGTCCGCGCCCGCCTCGACCCCGGTCGAGGTCGCGTCGGCGTCGCCGGCGTCCTCCCCCTCCGTGCTTTCGCCCGCCGTCGACTCCTCGCCGCCGGGCGCGTCGGTCGCCGAGGCGTCGCCCTCCTCGACGGCCTCCTCCTCGAGCGGCTCCAGGCCGACCACGGGTCTCACGTTGTCCCGGACCTCCTCGGCCGCCGAGGTGGGTACCTGAACCCAGCTCTTGGTGGCCTCGGTCCGCGCGTAGTAGAGCATGCTCGTCTCGCTCTCCGGCACGCGGACCAGCTCGAGGAACCCGAGCTCGTTTCCGCCCTCGCCGCGGTACTCCAGGCGGAGGATCTCCTCCTGGGGCCCGGTCGCCTGCTCGTGGTCCTCGGGGGCGGTGTCCCGGGGCAGGTAGGTCATGACGCGGAGCCGCCCCACGCTGACGAGCCAGTTGCCGTACAGCTCGTTGCGCCGATCGGGGTCCGCCTCGTCTACCCACGCCGCACGCTGCGGGTCGAGGCGGTTGCGCTGCACGAGGGCGCGCTCGGCGCCGTCCGCCTGAACGCGGAGGCTCGCGACCTCGGTCGGCTCGAAGGTGTGGAGGGAGCGCTGCATCAGCCGGATCGCGGGGGCCTCGAGGCCTGCCAGGCGCTCCGCATCCACGAGGAAGACCGGCCCGCCGTCGGTGCTCCGCAGGTAGCGGTCGCCGCTCCCGAAGGCGCGGCCGCCCAGGTCGAAGGTCGCCGTGCGGCCCCCGCAGCGGACCGCGAGCTGCGACGACCCGCCGATCAGCTCGACCTCCTCGAGCTGCTCCTCGCTGAGCTCGCCCAGGGAGCGGTGCGCCCGGAGGGGGGCGAGCTGCTCGAGGTACGCCAGGCCCTCCTCCGAGCCGACGAAGACCTCGGTCACCTCGTTGTCCTGGCCCGGGTTCCGGACCGCCGTCACCCACAGCACCCGCTCGTCGCCGGTCCCCTCGGGCTGAAGCAGGGTCCTCTTGTCCTCGCTGGTGAGCTCCGCCCGCTCGAACCGAGCGGGGGTGCACTCGAGGACGACCACCTCCTCTTCGTCGGCCGCCCCCTCCTCCTCGGTCCAGACCAGGTAGGCCCACGTGAGGCCGCCGAGGGCGAGGATCGCGTGGATCAGGACGCTCCGCATCGCTCAGTCCTTTCGCTCCTCGTCGTCGCCCGTCTCGTCGCCCGCGTCCGCCGCCGCGCCCTCGCCCGCGTTGCCCGCGGCCGACCTCGGCCCGTCGGCAGCCGCACGCTCCGGCTCCGCGTCCGCGCCCTCCAGCGCGTCGGCAGCCGAGCGCTCCGGCTCCGCGTCCGCGCCCTGCGGCTCATCGGCAGCCGAGCGCTCCGGCTCGTCGGCCGCGCGCTCCGGCTCCGCGTCCGCGCCCTCCGGCTCGTCGGCCGAGCGCTCCGGCTCGTCGGCAGCCGCGCGCTCCGGCTCCGGGTCCGCGCCCTCCGGCTCATCGGCAGCCGAGCGCTCCGGCCCGTCGGCCGAGCGCTCCCCCGGGAGGCCGCCCCCCGGCGGCGGACCGGCCGGGCCGTCCCCTCGCCGCTTCGGGCCGGAGCGCCGGCGACGCCGCGCCACGACCAGCCCGATCAGGAGGAGCGGGAGGGGAGCCCCGAAGCTCGTGCCGTAGAACCAGAGCTGGTCCTCGTCGCGCGTGTGCTGGATCGGGACGTCCTCTTCGGTCGCGGTCGGCCCGATGATCTCCTCCTCGCCGACGAGCCACTGCACGGCGTCGGCGAACACGAAGAAGTTGCCCGGGTTTCGGATCACGGCGTCGGTGATGTAGTTGCCGTCGGCGATCACCACCGCGCGCCCTTCCTCCCCGCCCGGGTTCCGGATGTTCACCGCCGCGATGAGCTGGAAGCGGCCGGTGGGCTCCCCCTCGTCCTTCTCGTGGTTGCCGTCCTGGTCCAGCCAGAAGGAGTCCTCCGGCGTCCGGAGGGGGAAGGCGACCGTCACGCCGTCGAGCAGGTTCGGGCCGTCGTGGCGCTCGAGGGCGCCCCCGCGGACGAAGATCCCCACCGCCTGGCCGCGGCGCCGGTTGGCCTGGGTGACGACCGGATGGGCGGTGAAGTCCTCCGCGTACACCAGCTCCCGGTCCGCGGGGGTGCGCGTCCGGGCGAAGAACTGCCGGTCGCTGTGGAGCACCCCCTCCCGGAGGCGCAGGCCGAGGGCGCCGAGCAGCGGCCCGAGCTCGTGCTCCTCGTCCGGGTCGACCATCACGAGGAGCCGGCCGCCATCGGCCACGTAGCTGCGGAGGCTGTCGATCTCCTCGGGCAGGAAGCGGTCGCGGGGCCCGACGATCGCGACGGCCCGCGCGTCCTCGGGCACCCCGCTGGCGAGCCCCTGGGCGATCCCGAGGCTCTCGTGCTCGATGTTCACGCGCTCCAGGATCTCGTCGAGGGTGGAGAGCCGCTGCTCCGGCGGGTCCCCCTCGGTCGAGCGGAAGGACCGCTCCCGGTGCCCCGCCGTGAAGTGCAGCTCCCGCGGCCTCGTGGTGAGCTGGGCGAAGGGCTCCTGGAAGCGGCCGTCCAGAGTGCGAAGGCGGCTCCGGGCGCCCGCGAGGTCGATGCCGACGTCGAACTTCTCCCCCTGCTGCGCGTCCCCCTCACCGCGGGTGATCAGCACGTACCCGTTGCGGGTGATCTGGTGGCGCTGGGTCAGCTCCGGCGCGAGCGCGTGATCGAGCACGCGCACCGTCAGCTTGTCCGAGGCCTCCTCGAGCTCCGCGAAGTAGGGCCGGATGCGGTCGAGGACCTCGTGGACGCGCGGGTAGAACAGGACGACGGTGACCGGATCCTCGAGGGTCCGGACCATCCGGAGCGTGGTCTCGCTCGGCCGGGTGGTGCGGAAGTAGCTGAGGTCCTTCCGGACGTCCTCCTCCTGCGCCACGTAGTTGATCGAGACCACGAACACGAAGGACAGCGCGAGGGTGAGCCCGGCCGCCGCCGCGACGTCGATCCGGCGGATCTCGACCGCGGCCGGGATCGGCATCGCCCCGTAGGCCAGCTCCATCATGAACAGCGCCGTGCCCGAGACGACCAGCACGGCGGGCCAGAGCGCGCCGAGGACGCCCCCGACCCGGACGCGGCTCTCCCCCTCGAGGCCGAAGAGGTCGAGCCCCCAGTCCGTCCCGAAGGCGTAGAGCACCAGGCTGAACAGCACGCCGAGGGTGGCGGCGAGGAGGCGGATCTCCGCCTGGCGCGCGGCCCCCTCCGCGCCCTGGAGCCGCTGGAGGCGCCAGCCGAGGGCGCCGAGCACCGCCAGGGACGCGACCACGCGCCAGATCAGGAGCTGCGGGTGCCCCTCGCCGAGGATCCGCTCCGCCACGAAGAGCAGGAGGAGGGAGAGCGGCAGGAGCAGGCCGGCGAGGGCGCTCGGCGAGAGCCACGCCGGCAGGCGCTCCCGGAGGGAGATCGCCGCGACGAACAGGCCGACCATGAGCAGCCCGATCACGGCCGGGATCGCCTGGAGCACGAAGCCGGTGACCGACCCGCCGCCGGCGTCTCCGGTGACCTGGAGGTCGCTCTGGGCGAGGACGGTCGCCGCGCGGGACAGGACCCACAGGGACGCGGCGACGGACGCGGCGAGGGCCGCTGCGCGGGCCGCGCTCTGGCCGAAGGTGCTCATCGCCACCTCTGACTCTGGAGAACCCGCGTCGCCCCGAGGAGCGACAGGTAGATGAGGCTCGCGTAGAAGACCACCCCGCTGAGCTGGAACAGCCCCTGGGCGAAGGGTTGGAAGTGCTTCCAGAACGGCGCGAAGTACGCGAGGACGTCGCTCAGGGGCGGCTCCGTGAGCTGCCCCACCCACCAGCTGAGCTCGAGGAGGGCGACGAACACCGTCGTCAGCAGGACCGCGAGGAAGGGGTGGCTCGCCAGCGACGACGCGAACGTCCCCACCGCGAGGGTGGTCGCGCCCAGCATCAGGAGCCCGATGTACCCGGCGAAGATGTGGCCCCAACTGACCTTGCCGTTGATGAAGATCAGAGCGGGGAGGTACAGGCTGAGGAGGACCAGGAGAGACAGCACGATCACCGCGGCGAGGTACTTGCCGAGGACGATCTCCTGCTCTCTCACGGGCGACGTGAAGAGCAGCACCTGGGTCCCGGTGCTCCGGTCCTCCGCGAGGAGCCTCATCGAGAGCAGGACCGCCGCGAACTCCGTCACGCCCCCGGCGTTGCGCAGGAAGGTGATCAGGACCTCGCTGGAGAGCCGGGGCTCGCTCGTCACCGCGAGGGCGTTGAAGAGGATGCCGTTCAGGAGCAGGAACGCCGCGCCGATCAGGTAGCCGGCAGGGGTCCGGAGGTAGGCACCGAGCTCGCGCCCGACCAGGAGGCCGATGTTCCTCATCGCGGCGCCTCCTGCCCCGCCGGGGCGGCACCGGCGGCGCCGCCCGCCGCGGCGGGGCCCCGGCTGAGCTCCACGAAGATCCGCTCGAGGGGCGGCGCGGTGCGCTCGAGGGTCAGGAGACCGAGGCCAGCGCCGACGACCGCGGCGGCCACCATCTCCCGGACGTCCTCTGCGGTCTCGAGCTCGACCTGCCAGAGGTCGGCCCCGAGGGACTGGTAGGTCACGCCGAGCTCGCTCCCCCCGTCCGCCGTCCGGTAGGGCGCACCCCGCTCCGGCAGGACGGCCGAGAGCGCCTGCCGCACCGCTTCCTGCGTGCCCCGGACCTCGAGGCGGAGGGCACCCCCTCCACCGAAGCGCTCGACGAGCTCCTCCTCGCTCCCCTGGGCGGCGATGTGGCCGCGGTCCAGCATCAGGATGCGGTCGCAGGTCTGCTCGATCTCCCGGAGGATGTGGGTGCTGAGGAGGATCGTGTGCTCGCCGCGGAGCGAGCGGACGAGCTCCCTCATCTCGACGATCTGGACCGGGTCGAGGCCCTGGATCGGCTCGTCCAGGATCAGGAGCGCGGGCCGGTGCACGATCGCCTGGGCGCTGCCGACCCGCTGGCGGTAGCCGTGCGACAGCGTCCCGATGGGCTGCTCGAGCACCTCCTCGAGGCCCGCGGTCTCCACGAGCTCCGGCAGCCGGTCGCGCATGGCCTTGCCGCTCATCCGGCGCAGGCGCCCCGCGAACTCCAGGAACCCTCGGACCGTCATCTCGGGGTAGAGGGGCGGCGTGTCGGGCAGGTAGCCGATCTGCTTGCGGATCTCGTGGGGGTCGGACTCGACGTCGAGACCGCGGATCGTGATCCGACCCGAGGTGGGGAGCAGGAGGCAGCTGAGGAGGCGGAGCGTCGTGCTCTTGCCTGCACCGTTGAGCCCCAGGAAGCCGACGCACTCCCCGTCCTCGATGGTGAAGTCGAGGTCCTGAACCGCGGGCGTGGAGCCGTAGTACTTGGTGACGTGGTCCACCACGATCATGGCCGAACCTCGTAACGCGGGCGCCGGCTCGGGCGCCGAGAGAGCCGTTTAGCCATCGTCCTTCGCCAGGTCAAGCGCCGCGGGCCCCGGGGGCCGGAGACCGAAGCGGGCCCTTCCTAACACCTCCGGCCGTCAGAGCAAGCCCTGGCCTGCGAGGTCCTCGAGCTAGGGCTCGCCCGCGGGCTCGCCATGCGGGCGGCTGCCCTGGTCGGCGAGGCGCACGTAGGCGAAGTCCCGGAAGCCCACCCGGAAGAGCAGGGAGTAGATGATCGGGATCACGCCGAGGGTCAGGACGGTGCTGAAGATCAGGCCGAAGCCGATCGCCACCGCCATCGGCTGGAAGATGATGCCTCCCCCGAAGTAGAGCGGCAGCAGGCTGGCCACGCTGGTCACGGTGGTGAGCACGATCGGCCGCAGGCGCCGCTGCCCCGCCTCGACCACCGCCTGGGGCGCGGTCCGGCCGAGCTCCTCGCGCTCGACCTTGATGCGGTCGAGCAGCACGATCGCGTTGTTCACGACGATCCCGGCGAGGCTGATCACGCCGAGCAGCGTCATGAAGCCGAAGTAGCTCCGCATGACGAGCAGGCCGATCACCACGCCGATCAGGGCCAGGGGGATCGTGGCCAGGACGATCACCGGCTTGCGGAGGCTGTTGAACTGGGCGACCAGGAGCAGGACGATCACGAGGCCCGCGATCGGGAGCTTGGCGTTGATCGACTCGTTGGCGGTGCCGCTCGACTCGATCTCGCCGCCGAGCTCGAAGCGATAGCCGAGCCCCCAGCTCTCCTGCTCGCCCTCGAGCCAGTCGCCGAGGCCCCGGGCGAGGGCGATCGGCTCGTAGCCCTCGAGCACGTCGGCGCCGATGGTCACCGTGCGGAGCCGGTCGCGGCGGTAGATCGACGCGGGCTCCCAGACCAGCTCCACGTCCGCCACCTGGCCGAGAGGCACGCTCCGACCGCTCGCGCTCGAGAAGATGTTGAGGCTGGTCAGCCGCGAGAGGTTGTCCCGCTCCCGAGCCGAGCTGCGCAGGGTCACGGGGATGACCTGGTCCCCTTCGCGGTACGGGGTCGCCTCGAGGCCGGTCAGGTTGGTCTCGAGAGCCGTCGCGACGTCCTTGTTGGTCAGCTGGACGCGGCGCGCCCGCGCCTCGTCGACGTCGATGATGATCTTCTTGGCCCGCGTGCCCCAGTCGTCGTCGACGTTGGTGATGCCCCCGGTCTGCCGCATCCGCGCCTTCACCTGGTCGACCAGCTCGAAGAGGCGGGCGGTGTCCCGGCCGCTGACGCGGACCTGGACCGGCCGGTCGACGGGCGGACCCGAGGACAGCCGCCGGATCTCGTACTTGATGTCCGGCACCTCGCGCAGGAGAAACCGCTCGAGGCGGTCCTGCATGTCGTCGTTGACCTCATCGCTCGTGACGTTGACGAGCACGGTCGCGGTGTTCGGACGCGGCACGCTCGGGTCGAAGCCGAGGACGAAGCGGGGCGGCGTGGCGCCGATGAAGGACGTCCAGCCCGCCACGCCCTCCTCGCGCTCGCCGCGAGCCAGCAGCTCGTCCCGGAAGAACCCCTCGACCCGGTCGACCATCGCCTCGGTCTCCTCGAAGGGCGCGCCCGCGGGCAGCTCGAGCGCGGCCGTGAAGATGGGGCGGTCGGACTCCGGGAAGAAGAGCGCCGGGACGAACGCGAACAGCGACATCGCGCCGAGGAACACGACCGCGACCACCCCCAGGCTCAGGAACCGGAAGCGAAGCCCGGTGATCAGGAACGCGCGGTACGTGCGGTAGAAGACGTTGTCGAAGGCGTCGCGGGTCTCGTCCCGTGGCCCGACCCGCAGGAACAAGGCGCACAGGGTCGGGGTCATCGTCAAGGCGAGCATCCAGCTGACGAGGAGCGCGATCGTCACCACCTTGAAGATGCTCGCCGTGTACTCGCCGACGGCCGACTCGGCGAGGAAGATCGGAAGGAAGGCGGCGCTCGTCGTCAGGGACGCGATCAGAAGCGGGAGCTGAAGCTCGCGGGCTGCACCGACCGCCGCATCCACGGGGCGCTCGCCCTCCTGCATCTTCACCATCGTCGCCTCGGCCATGACGATCGCGTTGTCGACGAGCAGGCCGAGGGCGATGATCAGGGACGCGAGGGACACCTGGTCGAGGCCGATGTCGAACACCGACATCAGGAACAGGCTGATGATCATCGTGGTCGGGATCAGGCTCGCCACGATGGTCCCGGTCCTCAGGCCGAGGGTCAGGAGCATCACCGCGAGGACGATCCCGACCGCCTGGAGCACGTTCACGACGAAGTCGTTGACCTTGGTGTCGACCGCCAGGGGCTCGAAGAAGGCGAGCTCCGCCTCGACCCCGATCGGGTAGAGACCCGGCAGGCGGTCGACGAAGGTCTGGACGTTCTCCCCCAGGCGGATCAGGTTGCCGCCGTCGCGCATCGAGATCGCCAGGCAGAGGGCTCGCTCCCCGTCCGCCCGCACGCGCTCCTCCGGCGGATCGATCAGCGCCCGCCGCACGTTGGTGAGGTCCCCGAGCACCGTGACCGTGCCGTCGGGCAGCGGGATGAGCATCCGCTCGATCGCGTCCACGGACTCGAAGTTCCCGGTCGGCTCGAGGACGATGCGCTCCTCGCCGATGCGGATGTCGCCACCGGGGTTGATGATGTTCTGATCGGCCAGGATCCCTTCGAGCTGGCGCGGCGACAGGCCCGCTTGGCTCAGCCGGGTGGTCTCGTACTCGACGAAGACGCGCTCCTCCTGATTGCCGATGACCTCGACCTTGGCGACGTCCTCGATCCGCAGGAGCTCGTCCCGGACATCGTCGCCGATGTCCCGCAGCTCCGGGTAGGTGTAGCCCTCGGCGACGATCGTGAGGAGGACCCCGTAGACGTCCCCGAAGTCGTCGTCGACCTGGGGCCCGATGATCCCCTCCGGGAGGTCCGGCTCGAGGTCCTCGACCTTTCGCCGCAGATCGTCCCAGATCGGGCGCATCTCCGTGAACTCTTCACGCACGACGACGTTGACCACCGAGACGCCCGTCTCCGACGAGCTCGTCACGTAGTCGAGCTCCGGGATCTCCTGGACGACCTCCTCGATCTTGTCGGTGACCAGCTGCTCGACCCGCTCCGGGCTCGCCCCGGGGAACAGCGTCGCGACCTGGGCCACGCGGATCGTGAAGCCCGGGTCCATCGCCCGCGGCATCGAGTAGTAGCTGCTCATCCCCGCGAAGAGCAGCACCAGGAGCGCGATCAAGGTGACGCGGCTGTTGCGGATCGCCCGCTCGGTGATGCTCACGGCGCGGAGCCCTCCTCGGGGCCGGCCGCCGCCGCCTCGACCGGCTCCGCGGCCGGGGGCGCGACGTTGGCGGGCACGATCACCGTCTGCCGGTCGTCGAGGCGGCTCACCCCCGCGGTGACCAGGAGCTCGCCGATCTCCAGGCCCTCCGTGATCTCCAGCCCGTCGACCGTGAGGTCGCCGACGACGACCTCGCGCCGGTGGACCTCGCCCTCCTGCCCCGGCTCGCCCTCGACGACGAATACGAAGCGGCCCTCCCGGTCCTCGGCCACGGCCACGCTGGGCACGCGGATGGCCGCGGCGTCCTCCGCGGACTCGGCGAACGCGAAGGCGACCTCCGCGGCCATGCCGGGCCGGATCGCCGACGTCTCCCCCTCGAGGCGGATGGTGACCGGGAAGGTGGCGCTCTCCATGGCCGCCCCGACCTCGAACACGGTGCCCGCGAAGGTCTGGCCGGGCAGGGACGGGACGGTGACCTCGACCGGGCTCCGGCGCTCCACGCGATTGATCACGGCCTCCGGCATCGCGACCCGGACCTCGAGCTGGGTCCCGGACTGGAGCACGATCACCGTCTGCCCCGGCTGGACGTTCTCGGAGGTCTCGACCTCGACCTCGAGGATCGTCCCCGCTGCCGGCGACGTGAGGCGCGTGTACTCGAGCTGGTTACGCGCGAGCGCCACGCGGCTGCCGAGGCTGCTGACCGTCGAGCGGGCGCTGTCCCGGGCGGAGCGGGCCGCGTCGAGCTCGGACGCGCTCACCGACTGGCTCTCGTAGAGCGCGACCACCCGGTTGTACTCGGCCTCGGCCTGGATGCTCTGGGCGCGCGCCTGGGCGACGGAGCTCTGGGCCTCGGAGAGCTGCAGGGCGTAGTCGCTCCGGTCGAGCTCGGCGAGGAGCTGCCCTTCCTCGACCTCGTCCCCCACGTTGACCAGCACCCGGGCCACCGTGCCGGACACCCGGAAGCTGAGGCGCGACTGCTCGCCGGACTCCACGACGCCGCTGTACACGCGCTGGACGACGCCGCCGCTCTGCCCCACCCGTTCGACCCGCACGGACCGGATCAGGGGCTGATGCGTCTCCTCCTGGCCCCCGCCGCAGGCCAGCGCCAGGACCGCGCTGGCGGCCGCCAGACCTCGCCGTACCGTCATCGCTCGCCTCCCGATTCTCCGTCCGTATCCCGAGCTGGGGGCGCGGGCGGCGCCCCGTCCGGCGGGACGGGACCGTCGCCATCGTCGCCCGGGACCGGCGGCGGCGCCTGCACGCCTCGCTCGGCCGCGAAGGAGCGTAGGCGCTCGTTGAAGTCCGCCTGGACCGCCGGCTCCTCGAAGGCGGTGAACACGCCGCTCGCCCGCTCGACGCGCAGCGCGTCCACGAGGAAATCGTAGACTGCGGTCTCCGCCGCCAGCGCCGCCTGGAGCGCCTGGTTCTGCGCATCGATCAGCGTGATGATCGTCGTCGCGCCCTCCCGGTAGGATCGCGTGACCAGCTCGAGGTTGCGCCGCGTGGCGTCCGCGGCCCGCCGGGTCAGCCCCACCGCCGCGTAGCTGGCGCCCGCCACGTGCATCGCAGCCCGGATCCGCTGCTCGACGCGCTGCGCCGTCGACGCCCGCTGCTCCTCCAGCTGGGCGACCAGCTCGCGAGCCTGCCTCAGGTTCGCGTACCGCTCGCCTCCCGCGTAGAGCGGCAGCGAGGCGGTCAGACCGACCTGGAAGTCGAAGGCGTCGAAGCCGCCGCCGAAGCTCCCGAAGATCTGCTCGAGCTCCGGCGGCAAGCCGTCGGGGACCTCGACCGGCTGCTGGGGGTTGAGCCCGCCCTCGTTGAAGAAGTTGTGGGTGAACGTCCCCTGGAGCGCGAAGGTCGGCAGCCACAGCACACGCCCGAACCCCTCGATCTGTCGGCGGGCGGCCGCGATCTGGGCGTCGAGGGCCTGGAGCTCCGGGCTGTTCCGGACCGCCTCCTCGGCCATGAACTGCCGGAAGACCCGGAAGCTCCACGGGTTGTCGAGGTAGCGGAAGACGGGGCGGTAGCCAGCGACCATGTCGAAGGGGTCGTCGAGGTCCGTCTCGCTGATCAGGAAGGGGTCCTCGAGGGGGTAGAGGAGGACCCGGTTGAGCTCGATCTCGGCCTGGTTGCGCGTGGCGGAGGCGCTGATGACGTCGCGCTCGGAGTTCGCGATGGCGGCCTCCCAGCGGTAGACGTCGGCGGGCCCCGATGTGCCGACGTTCACCCGGACCCGCGCCAGCGCCAGGTTCTCGCGGGTCAGACGCAGGTTGTCGCGCTGGACGCGCTCCGCGGTCAGGGTCCGGAGCACGTTGAGGTAGGCCTCGGCAGCCTCGAGGATGATGTCGAGGCGGATCGTGTCCCGGTCGAGTTTGCGCGCGTCCTGGAGGCGCTCCTCGGCCCGGAACTGCGTCCAGGCCCCCTCGCTGAACAGCACCTGGGTGGCCGTGAAGCCCCAGTTGGCGCTCCACTGACCCGGGGTACCCAGGTTGTTGGATCGGTCGACATCGATCAGGGCGCCGGTCGCGTCGACCTGCAGGCTGGGCAAGAGCGGCGCCCGAGCGCGGTCGACGTCCTGCTGGCCGACCCGGACCGAGGCGTTGGCGACCCTCAGGTCGAGGTTGCGGGCGACCGCCTCCGCGAGCGTCGCGTCGAGGTTGAGGTTGCGCTCGACCTCGCTGCGCCGCTGGCCGATCACCTCCGCGTCGATCAGCAGGCTCCAGGGTGGATAGATCCCGATCGCGCGCGCGGTCTCGTAGTTGATCACGACCCGCTCGCGCTGCTCGAAGGTCACGGGGAAGCGGGCGGGGTCCTCCCCGCGGCCCACCCGCTGGATCAGGAGCGCGACCCGCCTCGCCCGCCGGATGCGGTCGTCGCGGCTCGTTGCGGTCGCCAGGATGCCGGCGCTCACCAGCTCCCGTCCGAGCGGCGTGAAGCTGGCGATGCCGCGCTCCTCGAGGCCCACCGCCAGCGTCCGCAGCTGCGCGTCCTCCAGGTGGATCAGCGGCCCCAGGTAGACCGCCTGGGCGCCCTCCGGGAGCGCCGCCAGGATGGCCTCGGGCGTGCTCTCGACGTTGTGGACCCTCAGCTCCACCCGCCGCTCGCGGCTGACGCGGCGCACGTAGGCCTCGAGGCCCCCGATCTCCTGGGCGCTCCGGCCGTAGAGCACGATGTCGAGCCGCTCGAAGCGGGCGATGGTCCGGAAGCGCTCGAGGTCGGTCTCGAAGTCGAGGCTCCCGACCACGTAGGCGAGGTTGCGCCGGCCGCTGCTGGTCCCCGCGCGGGGCAGGCGATCCCGCTGGGGCGCGTACACCTCCGCCAGGATCACCGGCTTGGGGAGGCTCTCCCGCGGGGCGATCACCTCCGTGGCGACGGCCCCGATCGCCAACAGCAGCCCCACCCGGCCGTCGGCGAGCAGATCGTCGACCGCGGCGGTCACCCCCGCGCGCGAGAAGTCGGCCTCCCGCACCAGCTCGTCGTCGAAGCGGATCCGCGGCGAGCCCGGTCCCGCGAGGGCCTCCACCTCGGCGCGCACGTCGGCGGTCAGGGTGCGGTAGGCGTCCGATGGGCCGTCGACGACGACCCCCACGACCAGCTCGCCGCGCGAGCGCTGGCCCTGGGCGCCGGCGTTCGGCACGCCGAGGGCGAGGGCGACGGAGCCGATCGCTCCGATCCAGCGAAGGCGCTTCAGCATGTTGTTCTCCCGTGCCCCGGCAGGCCGGGAGCGCGGGGAGGATATCGCGCCCGGCGCAAACGGGAATGGGCAGCCGATCGGCGGCCCCCGGCGCCGATTCACGCCGGCGGCCGGGGCGCCGCTTGAACCCGGGCCCTCGCGTTCGCTAGAGCGCCGGCATGGTTTTGCAGCAGCCTGCGAGAGCTGCTTCCCTGGATACGGAGGCACCCATGGCCCATGCGCCCACCGCGACCAACGAGCCCGTCCTCGACTATGCGCCCGGCTCACCCGAGCGGAGCGCGCTGACGGAGGCGCTGACCCGATGCGCCGGCGAGCGTCCGGAGATCCCGGTCGTGGCGGGCGCCGAGCGGATCCGCAGCGGCCGCACCCTCGAGGTCGTGATGCCCCACCGCCACCGCCACGTCCTGGCGACCGCCCACGAGGCGGGCCCCGAGCACGTGGCCTCGGCGATCGACCGAGCCATGGCCGTCGCGCCGGCCTGGGCAGCGATGCGGGACGAGGACCGCGCCGCGATCTTCCTGCGCGCGGCGGACCTGCTGAGCGGCCCGTGGCGCCAGCGCATCAACGCCGCGTGCATGCTCGGCCAGAGCAAGACGGCGCACCAGTCGGAGATCGACGCCGTCTGCGAGCTCGCGGACTTCTGGCGCCACAACGTGATGTTCCTCGACCAGATCCGGGACCTCCAGCCGGTCAGCCCGCGTGGGCAGTGGAACCGGACCGACTACCGGCCCCTCGAGGGCTTCGTGTTCGCGGTCACGCCCTTCAACTTCCTCTCGATCGCCGCCAACCTGCCGACCGCGCCGATCCTGTGCGGCAACGTCGCGGTGTGGAAGCCGGCCAGCACGAGCCTGCTGGGCTGCTGGCACGTGATGGAGCTCTTGAAGGAAGCCGGCCTGCCGGACGGCGTCCTCAACCTCGTCCCGGGCGCGGGCCCGGAGCAGGGCCAGGCGGCCCTCGCCAGCGAGCACCTGGCTGGCATCCACTTCACCGGGAGCACGGCGACCTTCCGGGCGCTCTGGAAAGGCGTCGCGGAGCGCCTCGAAACCTACCGCGCGTTCCCGCGCGTCGTGGGCGAGACGGGGGGCAAGGACTTCGTCGTGGCCCACCGGAGCGCCGACGCGGCTGCCCTGGCCACCGCGCTGGTCCGCGGCGGCTACGAGTACCAGGGACAGAAGTGCTCCGCCGCGAGCCGGGCCTACGTGCCGAAGAGCCTCTGGGGGGAGGTGCGGGACCGCATCGTCGCCGACCTCGAGACCCTCACCTTTGGCGACGTCACGGACATGCGGAACTTCGGCGGCGCGGTGATCGACGAGCGCGCGTTCCAGAAGATCACGGGCTACCTGGGGCTCGCTCAGAGCACCGGCGAGGTCGTCGCGGGAGGCCACGCGGACGGGAGCGAGGGGTACTTCGTGCATCCCACGCTGGTCCGCGTGGAGGACCCGGCGCACCGGCTGATGGAGGAGGAGATCTTCGGCCCCGTCGTGACGGCGTACGTCTACGACGACGAGCGCCCCTTCGCGGAGGTCCTGGACCTCGTCGACGGCACCTCGCCCTACGGCCTGACCGGCGCGGTCTTCGCGCGGGACCGGGCCGCGGCCGCGGAGGCGACCTCCCGCCTCCGGCAGGCGGCGGGGAACTTCTACGTGAACGACAAGCCGACGGGCGCGGTCGTGAACCAGCAGCCGTTCGGGGGCGCGCGGGGAAGCGGGACCAACGACAAGGCGGGATCCCCCTTCAACCTCCTGAGGTGGCTGAGCCCACGATCGATCAAGGAGGTCAGCGTGCCCCCCACGGACTACCGCTACCCCTTCATGGGCTAGCGGGCCGGCACGCGAAGCGCTCCTCGTCGGGTGCCCGGTCGCACCGGCCGCTGCAGCACGCGGCCGGTACGGCGCACCCCTCCCCGTCGTCCAAGCACGCGTCGCCGGGCGCGCGGCAGCGGTCGACCCCGGGCACGCCCGACGGCGCGCAGACCCCCGCCACGTCGCCCGTGCCGCAGCACGCGTTGGGCTCGTCGTCGTCGTCGTCGTCGTCGACCGCGCACACTTCGCCGGGCGGCGCGCACCCCGGTGGGTTGGCGCAGCGCCCCAGCCCGCGCTGGTCGTCGAAGCGCTCGCACACGCCGGCCGCCACGGCCGCGTTGCAGCAGTCCGCGTCGGTCCGGCAGAGCTCCCGAAACACGCGGCATCCCCCGAGCGGCGCGCATCGACGCTCCCCCGGCGCGACCTCGGCGCACCGCGAGGAGCAGCAGTCGTCCTCCTCCTCGCACCGCTCGCCCGCGGTCTGGCAGCGCGTGAGCGCGCGGCACGCCCCGGCGTCGCACAGCCCGTTGCAGCACTGCTCGTCCGCCTCGCAGGACGACCGTTCCGTAAGGCATCGGCCGTCGCCCTGGCAGGTGCCGTCCCGGCACTGGCCCGTCGCACAGTCGCCGCTCGTCACGCACGCCTCGCGAGCGACCGGGACGGCCAGGTCCGCCCCGAGGTCCCCGGCGGCGGCAGCGTCGACGCCCGGGCCGGAGGCGTCCCCTCGCCCCTGACCGAGCTCCACGGTCGCCCGGCACCCGACGAACGCCAGCGCGAAGCCGGCGACCGCGAGGGCGGCGCTACGGCCGCGCCGGCTCGGCGAAGCGGGCGAGCAGAGCGCGCGCGTCCTCGGCGTTCGGTCCATCCGGATGCTCGGTCAGGTAGCGCGTCAGGGCGCGCCGCGCCTCCCCGACGCGGCCGCGGTCGGCCGCGAGGCGCCCCACCGCGAACAGCGCGTTCGCGGCCCACGGCCCGCCCTCTTCCACGACCTCGAGGTACAGCGTACGCGCGGAGGCCGGGTCCGTCGCCTCGAGCCGGCTCGCGCGCTCGAACCTCGCCCGCTCGGACTCGGCGGCGGCCGGTGGCCGGGCGCCGCCCAGCCCATCATGAGGCGAACGGGCGCGGCCCTCGGACGTCGGACCCCGCGAGCGGCGGACCCCGTCCGGCTTCGGCTCCTCCTGCGTCGCCTCCGCCCCCTCGGACGGGATCGCAGCCTCCGAGGTGGCCTCGGGCTCCGCGCTGCCGCGCTCCCCCCGGGGCCAGAGGCGCGAACGGAAAGCGTCGCCCGCGCCCACGCGGACGGTCTCCCCGCGCTCGGTGACGCGGACCACGCCCTCGCTGACCGCGATCCGGACGCTGTCGCCGCGCCGCTCGACCCGGAAGCGGGTCCCGATCACCTCGGCGCGGACGTCCCCCGCGTGGACCACGAAGGGCTGATGGTCCTCCTGGGGAGGCACGGCGAACTCCGCCGCGCCGCTCTCCAGCGCGACGAGCCAGCCCTGCCCCTCGCCGCCGACGGCGGTCAGCGCGGTGTGGGCATCCAGGGCCAGGGTGATGTCGCCGAGCATCCCCTGGCTCGTGGCGTCCCCGCTCAGCATCCGATGGCTCACCAGCGGAGAGACGGACTCCCGATGCTGCTCGGGCGCGAGCAGGGCGACGACCAGCGCAGCGGCCGCCAAGACGACGGAGCCGACCGTGACGGCGTACGCCCAACGCCCTTCGTGCCGGGCCCGGGCGCCGTACCGCTCGGCGAGATCGACCTCCGGCGGCATCTCGATGGAGGAGAGGACCCGTTCCTCGATCCGGGACCAGGTCTCCTCCGACAGGGGCTCCACGGGGAGCTGCTCGAGCGGTCCGGTCACGTGCGCCTCCGGGACGAAGGGCTGATGAACTCGCCGAGGAGCGGGTCGACCTTCGCCCGCTGCTCGATGCGTCGCCGCGCGCGCCACACGCGGTTCTTCGTGGCGGTGAGGCTCGCCTCGGTCATCTCCGCGACCTCCCGCATCGGGCGCCCGTCGATCACGTGAAGCGCATAGGGGATCCGGTAGTGGGCGGGCATCCGCGCCAGGTAGCCGTAGAGCCGGCGCGCCACCTCGCGGAGGTAGACCCGACGGGCGGTGTCGGTGCGCTCGTCGGGCATCGGGGGGACGGCTTCGAGGTGGACGGTCGGCCGCGGTCGCCGCGCGAGGTAGCGGTACGCCGTCCGCGTCGTGATCCGGTCGACCCACGTCCCGAGGGTCGCCTCCCCGCGGAAGATCCGCAGGGAACGGAACACCGCGAGGAAGGCATCCTGGACGAGGTCCTCGATCTCGTGGTTGGAGCCCAGGATGCGGTAGAGCACGAAGTGCACCCGGTCCCGATGGAGGCGGAACAGGGTGCGCTGGGCGGCCGTATCGCCCTCGACGCAGAGCCGCGCCAGCTCGAGGTCCGACAGGCGGTCCGCTTTCGCCCGGGCCGAGGCCGTCCGGCCGGCCGGCTGGGCCTCCGGGCTCACGACGCCCGGCCCCGCGCCGAAGGCGACGAGCCGGTCCCCGCTGACCTCGTGCTGCTCATCCGTCCGTGTTCCCTCATGCGCCACCGTGGTGAGCGGGGTCTCCTCGGAGCCGGTCCTGCCGCTCCGATGGTCTGTCCCCCCGTCTCCGTGCGTGGGGAGATCGGCGAGGTCGCAAGGATCCGTTCTCGCGGGCCACCAACGTGAGTCTACTCACTTCCAAGGGCGACCACCACGCCACGGATGCCGACGGCGGCCGCCGCGCTCTCCTCCCGCGCGACCCGTCGCCCGTCCAGCGTGTAGTCGGCCGCCCCGAGCGCTCCCTCCACGGCCACCCAGAGCCCGATCCGCACCGCCGGGTGGGCCCAGACCCCCACCTCCGCGACCACCCGGCCGAGCGGCTCCAGCCGACGCCGAGTCGTCGACGTGCCCTCCTCGAGGGTGGCGCGGAGCGCCGTCACGCGACCGCCGAGGTGGACCGCGACCCCCAGGTCCACGTCGGGGTCGAGGCGGAGCGCCGCGTCGAGGGTCGCGGCGACAGCGGTATCCTGCCAGCGGCCGGCGGCGTCGGCGCCATCGAAGGAGCGGGGGACGCCGGCCGTCACCACGAGGCCCAGGCCGAGCGGATACGCGTGGCGCGGGTCCTCCGCGAGGGCCGGCCACACGCTCGGGGCCAAGGAGAAGCGTGGCTCCACGCCGCGGGGACGGAACGCCCCGAAGCGGGCCTCCCCGCCGACCGCGACGCGCACCTGGGGCCGCGTCGGACGGGCGAGGGGGGACGCCTGCTCGCCTTCCGGGGCCAGCGGGGTATGGCGGAGCAACGTCTTCGCGCTGAGCGCCACGGCCGCGGCGGTGGGGGGGTCGTAGGGCGGCCCGCGCGCGAGGTCCCGCTGGAGGATCCGGTCGCTGTCGACCAGGTAGGCGTGCAGCGTCGGGGGCGCCCCATCGATCCAGAGGACCGCCACCACGCCGGGGCCGGATGCCGCACGCCCGACCGCGACGCCCTCGCCTCCCGACCCGTGGCCGGCCTGCGCCTCGATCGTCAGCCCCCAGGGCTCGAGGGCCACCCGCAGCGCCGCGAGCCACTCCGGATCCGGGGCCAGGACCCGGATCAGGGGGCCCCCATCGGCCTCGCCCCGACCGTCGGCGAGGGCGGGGCGGGGGGCGACCGCGAGACCGAGGAGGAGGGCCGCCCACCGCGCCGCCCGGCGCCGTCCACCGTGCGCCCGGCGCCCAGACCAGCTCACCGGTCCGGCGCGACGCGCCGCTCCATGGCCACCCGAGGCCAGGTCCCGAGCTCCCCCGCGTCCTCGACCGCCCGGACGACGCCGACCTCGTCGGGCCGGGCCCGCTCGAGGGTGAGCGCCGGCGGGAGGTCTCGGGCCCCGGGCGCGGGCTCTCCGCGATCGTCGGAGCTCACCCCACCTCCTCAGCGTGCGCGCGCCCAGAGCACCTCGTCGGTATGGACCGCGCCGCGGTCCATCACCAGGTGCTGGTAGCCCATCGACATCCGCACGTCGCTCGCGTGCCGGCCGAACTGCTGCCACGTGTAGTGCGTCAGCTCGCCCACGGTCAGGACCGCGTTGTGGGGATCCCGGTCCGCCTCGCCCCCGATCCCGAGGCGGAGGAAGTGGCTCAGGTAGCCCCCGGCCTGGAACCGGTCCGCGACCGCGCTGGTCACGTCCTCCTCGCTGCTGAACAGGCCGACGCGCCCGCGGGCGTCGATCAGGTCCTTCGCGAAGCCCCCGGCGAAGCAGGCGTCGATCGCGGCCATCGCGACCCGGGCCCGCACCTGATCGAAGAGCGAGCCGAGCTCGTCGTCCAGCAGGTTGCCGTCGTAGAGCACGAGGTACTCGTCCCGCTCGTCGAGCTCGATCGAGTCCGCGCTGCTGTCCGTCTGGCCTCCGTGGCCCGAGTAGAAGAACAGGAAGACGTCATCGGGGCGGATGCGGCTCGCGATCGTGCGCATCGCCCGGCGCAGCGCCGCCTGCGTGACCTCGCCATCCGTCAGCAGGAACTCCTGCTCGGGCGGCATGACGCCCTGCTCGCGGACCGCCTGCGCGAGCTTGCGCGCGTCGTTCGCGCACTCCGGCAGATCGTTGACGTTGCCGGGGTAGTCGCTGATGCCCGCGAAGAGCCCCCACACGCGCCCCGCGCCCCCGGGGGACGCGCCTGGCGTCGGGTCTCCTCCCCCCGGGGACGCGCCCTCGGTCGCCCTCAGCCGGTAGGCCCCCGTCTCGCCCGGCCGGTAGCTCGTGACCACCACCTGGTAGGGGCCCGGCTCGGCGACGGGGATGTCGATCCCGCTGTTCAGGCTCCCGGGCGCGAGGTCGTCGTTGTCCTCCTGCTGTCCCGAGGGTGAGCGCACGATCAGGTACGGGTCGAAGTCGGTCGACTCGAGCCGGAGCGCCACCGAGCGCCGCGGCGCGAAGGTCATCGTGTACGCGTCGTAGAGCTCACCGCTCGACAGGGTCCGGTCGCCGGTGGCGAGGCTGCCCGACTCGGTGCGCGCACCGCCCGATGGCCCGGGGGGCGTGGCGGACGGCGCAGTAGCGGACGGCGCAGTAGCCGACGGCGCCGTGGCCGACGGCGCAGTAGCCGATGGCGCAGTAGCCGACGGCGCGCCGCCGCCGCCCTCCGCCCCGGTCCGCGCAGGCGTCTCGCCGCCGCTGCTCGAGGCGCCTGCGCCGCGCACCAAGAGCTCGTAGGCTCCGGTCTCCCCGGGCTCGTAGCTCGTGACCAGCACGCGGTAGGGACCCGCTTCGGTGACCTGGACGTCGAGGCCTGCGTTGGTCGTCTGGCCCGGCACCAGGTCGTCGTTCTCCTGCTGCGCGCCCGAGGGCGAGCGCACGATCAGGTACGCGTCGAAGGCCGGGGACCGGGCCTCGAGGTGGACCCGGGCGCCCATGGGCCACGTGAAGCGGTGCTCGTCGACGTACTCGCCGCTCGACAGCTGCTCATCCCCCGCCGAGAGCGCCCCGGTCTCCACGCGTGGCGGTCCGGAGGGCGGGCCTCCGGGGGCGGAGGAGGCCGGGTCGGGCGCGCTCCTTTGGCCGAGCACCTTCAGCTCGTAACGGCCGGTGGCCCCGCCCCGGTAACTGGTCGCGCTGATGCGATAGGTGCCGGCCGCGGCGATCGGGACCACCAGACGCGAGTCGAGCGCCCCGCCGTAGTCGTCGTTCTCCCAGTGCTCGCCGGTGGGGCCGTCGACGCGCAGGTAGGTGTCGAAGTCGGGCGACTCGAGCTCGACGATCACCTCCCCGAGGGGGCCCGGCGCCTCGAGGGCATAGACGTCCACGAGCTCGCCGCTCGGGAGGCGGTGGTCGTTCTCGGCCAGGTTCCCGCTCAGGCGGTCCCCGACGCGAACGGGCAGGATGGCGACGCGGTCGTCCGGGTCCGCGCCCGGCGTCGTGCCGGTCGGCCGCGCGAGGGTCGAGCCGGACAGCTGGGAGGTCAGGGCGTCGAAGCGGTGATGCGCACGGGCGAGCGCCTGCGACGCCTCCCCCCCTTCGCGCGGCTCCACGGTCACGCGGTAGCGCGCGCCCTGGCCCGGGCCCGGGCCGACCACCTGGAGGCTGTAGCGACCGGCGCTCACCGTCTCGTACACGCCCGGCTCGCTCTCCCGGAGGCTCAGGCCGTCGGGCCCGACCACCGTGCTGCGCGGCGGATCGCCGTCGGTGGCCTGGATCCGGATCCGCGCGGGCCGCTCCGTTTGCACGAGATACGGGTCGTAGCGGGTGCCGTCCGCGAGCTCACGGTCGCCCTCGGCGAGCTCGCCGGTCGTCGCCTGCTCGAGCCCGAGGAGAGGGACCCAGTCGCCACCGGCCGACGGAACCCGTTCCACGGTGAGGCGATAGGCGCCCGCGCCGTCGCCATAGGACCGGACCTCGATCCGCATCGAGCCGGCCGCCGCGCTCACCAGCTCGAGGCGGGACCTCGAGGTGTCGCCCTCCCAGTCGTCGTTGACCAGCGCGCCCATCGACGGCGGCGTGACCTCGAGGGTCGGGTCGAAGGCCTCCGACCGGAGCTCCACGACGACCCGGTCGCCCGCGGCGATCTCGACGAAGAACCGGTCGTAGCGGCCCTGGGGCCCCTCCGGATCGTCGTCGCCGAGCTGGCCCTCCTCGCGGAGCAAGACCGGGTCGGGCGTCGGCGTCTCGCCGCCCTCCCCGGCGCTGCCCCCCGGCCCCTCCGCTGCGGCGCCGCTCGGCGTTGGCTCCCCCGGAGGCTTGTCGTCGCCGCCCCCGCAGCCGCCGAGCGCGACCGCGATGAGCGCCGCCCCCCAGATCGCTCCCTCCGTCGCCCGTCTGACCATGACGCGATGATACCGCGGAGCCCGCCGTGGACCGGCCTCGGGCCCGACGCTAGGGTCGCCTGCATGCTCCCCTCGGGCCTCGCCGACGCGCTTCGGGCGGCCCTCGGCCGGGACGGCGTCGTCGAGGCGGAGGCGCAGCGGCGGACGTACGAGATGGATGGCCTCACCGGCTACCGGGAGACCCCCGGCCTGGTCGTCCTCCCGCGGAGCACGGCGGAGGTCGCGGAGGCGGTCCGGATCTGCGCTCGCTTGGGCGTCCCGATCGTGCCGCGGGGGTCGGGGACCGGCCTGAGCGGTGGCGCCCTGCCCCGCCGCGACGGGGTGCTGTTCGCGCTGTCCCGGATGCGTCGGATCCTATCGATCGACCCCGTGAACCAGCGGGCGGTGGTCGAGCCTGGCGTCACCAACCTCGCGGTGAGCCAGGCGGCGGCGCCCCACGGGCTCTACTACGCGCCGGATCCCTCGAGCCAGCAGATCTGCTCGATCGGAGGGAACGTCGCGGAGAACTCCGGCGGCGCGCACTGCCTGAAGTACGGGTTCACGACCCATCACGTGCTCGCGGTGGAGGTGGTGCTCGGGGACGGGAGCGTGGTCGACCTGGGGGACGCGGTCCTCGACCCACCCGGCTATGATCTGCGGGGCGTGTTCGTCGGCTCCGAGGGCACGCTCGGCATCTGCACCAAGGCGGTGCTCCGGCTCCTGCGGGTGCCGGAGGGCACCCGGACCCTCGTCGCCGACTTCCCGAGCCCCACCGCGGCAGGGGACGCGGTCACGGCGGTCATCGGCGCCGGGATCGTCCCGGCTGCCGTCGAGATGCTCGACACGCTCGCGATCGAGGCGTGCGAGGCCGCGACCGGGGCAGGCTACACACGCGGCTGCGGGGCGGCCCTGGTCGTCGAGGTCGACGGGCCGGAGGACGGCCTCGACGCGGAGCTCGAGGCGATCCTCGCGATCTGCCGGGACCGTGGGTGCGAGAAGATCCGGGTGGCGCAGGACGGCGCCGAGCGGGCCGCGATCTGGCGGGGGCGCACGGCCGCGTTCGCGGCGGTCGGTCGCCTCTCGCCGGACTACTACGTCCAGGACGGCGTCATCCCCCGGACCGAGCTGGGCGCGGTGCTGGCCCGCATCGCGGAGCTCGCGGCCGAGGCCGGGCTCCGGGTGGCCAACGTCTTCCACGCCGGCGACGGCAACCTCCACCCCCTCGTGCTCTACGACGCGGGGGTCGAAGGCGAGGCGGAGCGCGGCGAGACGCTCGCGACGCGGATCGCCGAGCTCTGCGTCGAGCACGGCGGCTCGATCACGGGGGAGCACGGCGTGGGCGTCGACAAGGCCTGCTCGATGCCGAAGATGTTCTCCGAGGAGGACCTCGCCGTGATGGAGCGCGTTCGGCGCGCCTTCGACCCCGACGGTCGATGCAACCCCGACAAGCTGCTGCCCACCCCGCGGCTCTGCGGCGAGCGGCCGGGCCCTTACCGGCCGCATCCGCTGGAGGCGGCGGGCCTGATCGAGAGGCTCTGAGGTGTCCTCGGCCGCCGCCGCGGCGCCGCCCGCGCGCTCGCGCCCGACCACGCTGGCCGAGGCCCGGGAGGCGATGCGCGCCGGGGAGGGCACCGGCGAGCTCCTCGACCTGCGCGGTGGCGGCACCAAGGCCGGCTGGGGGCGGCCGACCGACCCGGTCGACCGCGTCGTCGAGACGAGCGGCCTCGACGCGCTGGTCCACCACGACCCGGCCGACATGACCGCGACCGTCGGCGCCGGCATGGCCCTCGCCCGGCTCCAACGCCTCCTCGGCGAGCGCGGCCAGTGGCTGGCGGTCGACCCCCCGACCGGACCGGGCGCGTCCGCGACCGTGGGCGGGGTCTTCAGCGCCCACGACGCGGGGCCGCGTCGCCTCGCGTACGGGTCGCTGCGCGAGCTGGTGATCGGGATGACGGTGGTGCTCGCCGACGGGTCCGTCGCCCGCTCGGGAGGTCGGGTGATCAAGAACGTCGCGGGCTACGACCTGTGCAAGCTGTTCGGCGGGAGCATGGGCACCCTCGGGCTGGTCGCGGAGCTGACGGTGCGCGTCCACCCGCTGCCGGTCGCGTCGGTCACGCTGGTGGTGCCCGCGGAGGCCCGGGAGGCGACGCGCGCCGCGATCGCGCTCGCGGCGTCGCCGCTCGGGCCCACGGCTGTCGATCACGACCAGGGCGAGCTCCTGGTCCGCTTCGAGGGGGCCGGGGCCTCGCGCCTGGCGGAGCGGGCCCGGGGGGTCCTCGGCCCCGAGGGCCAGAGGAGCGCGGCGCTCGAGGCCCAGGCGGAGGACGATCGCTGGGCGCATGTCGCGCAGGGGGAGCAGGCCCTCGAGGGCACGACCACGGTCCGCGCCGCGACGCTCCCGGCGGACTACGGGGCCTTCGCCGAGCGCGTACGCCGGGAGGCCGGGGAGCGCGGCGTGGGGGTGGAGCTCGGTAGCCACGTGCTCCTCGGCCTGCATCGGCTCCGCCTCCGAGGGCCGGTCGCCGGCCAGGGCGAGGTGATCGCCGAGCTGCGCAAGAGCGCGTCCGTGACCGTGCGCCACCCGGCGCCGGGGCTGCTCGAGCACGTCGACGCGCTCGGCCCGCCGCCCGCCAGCTTCGCGCTGATGGGGCGGGTCAAGCGTGCGCTCGACCCGAAGGGGCGCTGCTGTCCCGGCCGGCTCTGGGGGCAGCTCGCGGGGGGCGCGCGATGAGCTCCCCCGCCCCGGGACCGGCCGAGCCCGCGCACCCCCCTTTCGGCGACTTCGACGCCGAGCGCACGCCCGACCCGCGGCTCGTCGACGAGTGCGTCCACTGCGGCTTCTGCCTGACGGCGTGCCCGACCTACGCGCTCTGGGGAGAGGAGATGGACTCGCCGCGAGGGCGGATCCACCTCCTGAAGGTCGGCCTGGCGGGCGAGGTCACCCTCGACCGGACCTACCTCATGCACTTCGACCGGTGCCTCGGCTGCCTGGCGTGCGTGCCGGCCTGCCCATCCGGCGTGCAGTACGAGCCGCTCGTGAACGCGGCGCGCGCCCAGCTCGAGCGGCGGGGGCTCCGCAGCGCCCCCGAACGCTGGCTCCGCGCCGTCCTCGTGGCCGTCCTCGGGTCGCGACCGCTGCTGCGGCTCGGCGGCCTGCTCGGGTGGGTCTACCGCGCGCTCGGGCTCCGCTGGCTGCTCGCGGCGTCCCGCCTGCGCGGGCTCCTGCCGGGGTCCCTGGCCGCCCTCGAGCGCCTGCTGCCCCCCACCCGGCTAGGCGACCTGACCGCGGGCCTGCCGCGGGAGCCCCCGGCCCGCGGCGCTCGCCGGCAGCGGGTCGGGCTCCTCGCGGGCTGCGTCCAGGCGGTCTTCTTCCGCGAGGCCAACCTCGCCACGCTTCGGGTGCTTGCGGCCGAGGGCTTCGAGACCGCGGTGCCCGCGGCCGGCTGCTGCGGCGCCCTCGCCCTTCACAGCGGCGCCGACGCCCGCGCCCGGGCCCAGGTCCGGTCGCTGATCGCCGCGTTCGAGGCCGCCGGGGTCGACCGGGTCGTCGTCAACGCGGCCGGCTGCGGAAGCCACCTCAAGCACGTGGGGCAGCTCCTGGCCGACGACCCGGTGTGGGCGGGGCGCGCGGCGGCGTTCGCCGATCGGGTGGTGGACGTCCTGGAGCTCCTCGACGCCGCGGAGCCCACCGCGCCGCGCGGTCCGATCCCGGCGCGCGTCGCCTACCACGACGCCTGCCATCTCGCGCACGGCCAGGGGCTCCGCGAGGCCCCGCGGCGCGTGCTCCGGGCGATCCCGGGCCTCGACCTCGTCGAGGTCCCGGAGGGCGAGCTCTGCTGCGGCTCCGCGGGCCTCTACAACATCCTGCAGCCGGACGCCGCCCGGGCCCTGGGGGAGCGGAAGGCGGCCAACCTCCGCGGCCTGGCCCCGGCCATCGTCGCCGCGGCCAACCCGGGCTGCCTCCTCCAGCTCGCCCAGCACCTCGAGGGCGTCGAGCTGGTGCACCCGGTCGAGCTCGTCGACCGGTCGATCCGCGGGGCGGACGGGGCGGCGACACGGGGACTCTAGCTCGCGTTCGCTAGCCGAGCGGCGCGAGCAGCGCCTCGACGTCGTCCTCCGTGAGGCTCCCGAGACCCGTCCCGCCGGCGAGGAGGCCGTCCGCGATCCGGCGCTTGCGCCGCTGTAGAGCGAGCATTCGCTCCTCGACGCTCCCAGCCACGAAGAGGCTGTGCGCCACGACGGGGCGGGTCTGACCGATCCGGTAGGCCCGGTCCGTCGCCTGGTCCTGAGCGGCGGGGTTCCACCAGGGGTCGACGTGGATCACGGTGTCGGCGCGGGTCAGCGTCAGCCCCACGCCCCCGGCCTTGAGGCTGATCAGGAAGACGTCGGCCGCGCCTCCCTCGAAGGCTTCGACGAGGCCCTGCCGGTCCTTGGTGCTCCCATCGAGGAGGAGGAAGCGGACGGAGCGCTCCTCGAGGCTCCGGGCGATCAGGTGGAGCATCGTCGTGAACTGGCTGAACACGAGGACCCGATGGCCGCGGCCGAGCTGGGCGTCGAGCAGCTCGAAGAGCGCGCTCGTCTTGGCCGACTCCCTGACCCTCCGCGCCGAGCGCATCGGCAGAAGGCGCGGGTCGCAGCACACCTGACGCAGCTTGGTCAGCGCGCCGAGGATCGGCACCGTCGAGGCGGCGAGCCCGCGCTGACGGATCAGCCGGCGGACCTCGCCGTGGGCGGCCACGCGGATGCTCTCGTAGAGCTCTCGCTGCGCCTTGCCCATGGTGACCGGGCGGAGCAGCTCGGTCTTCGGCGGCAGCTCGGTGGCGACCTCCTGCTTGAGCCGGCGCAGGAGGTACGGCGCCACCCGTTGCCGGAGCGCCGCCAGACGCTCCTCATCGCCGTAGCGCTCGATCGGCACGCGGTAGGCACGCCGGAAGGTCAGCTCGTCGGCGAGGAGCCCCGGCTCGAGGAAGTCGAAGAGCGCCCAGAGCTCGCCGAGGTGGTTCTCGACCGGGGTCCCGGTCAAGCAGAGCCGGTGCTCGGCGTCGATGGCCTTGGCGGCCTGGTGAGCCTGACTGCGGCTGTTCTTGATGACGTGCGCCTCGTCGAGGACCATCCACGAGAACGATCGCTCCTGGAGGCGCTCCACGTCCCGGACCAGGCACGGGTAGCTCGTGATGGCCACGTCGGCCGGCTCCCCGAGCCGCTCGTGCCGCCGCGGCCCGGTCAGGCGCAGGACGCGCAGGTGGGGAGCGAAGCGCGAGAGCTCCTTCTTCCAGTTTCCGGTCAGGCTGGTGGGGGCGACGACGAGCGCCGGCCGCTCGAGGCGCCCCTCCGCCTTCTCGAGGGCGAGGTGGGCGATGGTCTGGAGGGTCTTCCCGAGGCCCATGTCGTCGGCGAGGATCCCGCCGACGCCCATCGCGCGAAGGCGCTGGAGCCACTCCACGCCGACCTGCTGGTAGGGCCGCAGGGTCGCCCGCAGCCCGCCCGGGTGCTCCCGGGGGACGGTAGGGGGCGGCCCCTCGACCAGCGCCCGCCCGACGGTCCGGAGGCCCGCCGGGTCTGCCCAGCGCAGCTCATCCTCGTCGAACTCCTGGTCCAGGTGACCGAGGGCCCCGGCGCCGAGGCGCGTGAGCGTCAGCGCCTCCGGCGTCGCCCGGGACCCGCCGTAGAGCTCGCCGACCACCCGCAGGATCGCGCGGGCCCGCTCCGTCGGGAGCGGCAGGAAGCGCCCATCGGGCAGCGGGACGGCGAGGCAGCGGGCCCGACCCAGCACCGTCCGCAGGCTCTCCTCCTCGGCCCCCTCCAGCAGGGAGACCAGCGCCGGCAGCAGGTTCACCTGCCGGCCGTCGAGGTCGACGCCGAGCTCGAGCGCGAACCAGTCGGGGCGGCCTTCGACCGCGCCGACCTCCGCGTACCAGCGCGGCTCCTCCGCGATGACCTGGTAGGGATAGGCCGGGTCGACCTCGACCTGCCAGCCGAGCCGGCGGAGCTGCGGGACGACCCACGCCCCGAAGGCGCAGTAGGCGTGGGCGTCGCCCTCCGTCCGCAGCAGGTAGTCGGCCTCGCTCCCGGGGGCGACGGCGCGGTCCTCGAGGCAGTCGAGGTCGACCGCGCCGAAGCCCTCGAGCAGGCACCGGGCCCGCCGCTCCGCTTCGGGGTTGCGCGGGAGGAGCACGGGCGCCCCGACGCCCGGGGTCAGCACGTGCGGGCTCGGGTCGGCGGCCGCCACGCGGCAGCCCCGGTAGTCGAAGGCGAGGGCGAGCACCGGCAGCGGGCGCACCTCCGTGGCGCCGTCGGGCCGCTCCTCGACCACCGCTTCGACCGAGAGGCGCAGGCACGGGGTGGGGCGGACCGGCGCGGGCGGAGCGACGGCGGGGCGGGCCGGGAGCTCGAGCTCGAGCTGGGCGGACTCGATCACCCCCGGGTTAGATCACAGGCGCCCCGCGCTGTCGATCTTCCCGGATCGAATCGCGGGCATCCGCCGGAGCGGCGCCAGGGCGCCGGCCGTGCCAGCATCGGGCCGTGGCGGACCGGGGCGACAGCGGCCTCACCGACGAGGAGGGCGGGCGCGCGGTCCTCCAGGAGCGGCTCGGTCAGTTCGCGCTCGCCATGGGTGCGGTCGCGGTCCTGGGCACGCTGGCCGTCCTCCTGACGGAGTTCGAGGAGCTGGGCCGCGAGATGGCCGTCCTGCTCGGCGCCCTCAGCGCGGTCTACCTCGCGTCGGGCGTCGCGCTTCGGCGGGTCGCGCTGTCGCGGCTCGCGCTCCGGGGCCTCGAGGTCTTCCTGCTCGCCCTCGTCGCGGCGGTCGGGGCGACGATCGCGCACCTGATGGCCGCGGAGTACCGGCTCGCGCAGATCGCCGGGTCCCTGCCGCAGGCGCTGGGGACGTGGCCAGGGAGCCCGACCACGGTGCTGCTCAACGGCAGCATGTCTGCCAGCATCGCGATGACCCAGGCCTTCGTGCTCCGGGCGGCGCTGGTCCCGTCGCGACCGCTCCGGACCATCGCCTACCAGGTCGGGGGGGGCGGCCTGTTCATCGCGGGCCTCTCCTCGGGGGTGCCCGGCGTGGACTCCCGCGCGGTCCTCGCCGAGTTGCCGGCGTTCGCGGGCGAGGCGCTGGTTCTTGGCCCAGCGATCTGGTGGGTGCTGACGAGCGTGGTCTGCGTGGCGGTCTCCGTCGTGATCCACGGCCTGCGGCGGGAGGTCCGGGAGGCCAAACAGCTCGGGGTGTACCGGCTCGAGGAGAAGCTCGGCGAGGGCGGCATGGGCGTCGTGTACCGCGCCCGGCACGCGCTGCTCCGGCGCCCGACGGCCGTGAAGCTCCTGCCGCCGGAGAAGGTGGGCACCCACAGCCTCGCCCGCTTCGAGCGGGAGGTGCAGCTCACCGCCGGGCTCACCCACCCGAACACCGTCACCGTGTTCGACTACGGTCGAACACCGGACGGCGTCTTCTACTACGCGATGGAGCTCCTCGACGGGGCGACCCTGAGCGAGGTGGTGGCGGTGGGCGGCCCGATGCCCGCGCGCCGGGTCGTCCACGTCCTCAAGGGGGTCACCGGGGCGCTGGCCGAGGCCCACGCCCACGGCCTTGTCCACCGGGACCTCAAGCCCGGCAACGTGATGCTCTGCCAGCACGGCGGGCGGCCTGACGTCCCGAAGCTCCTCGACTTCGGCCTCGTCAAGGACGTCCGCGGCGGCCAGGACATCACCGTGACCCAGGACCAGACGCTGGCCGGGACGCCGCACTACATGGCGCCAGAGGTGATCCGCCGGGCCGACGCCGCGGGGCCCGCCTCCGACCTCTACGCCCTCGGCGCGGTCGCCTACTTCCTCCTGACCGGCGAGCAGGTCTTCGACGGCGGCACGGTCGTCGAGGTGTGCAGCCAGCACCTCCACGAGGAGCCGGAGCCCCCGAGCCGGCGCCTCGGCGCGCGCGTCCCCGAGATGCTCGAGGAGCTCGTGCTCGACTGTCTGGCCAAGCGCCCGGAGGACCGGCCCCGGGACGCGGACGACCTCCGCGCCCGCCTCGACTCCCTCGAGGGCGTCCCCCTGTGGACGCTGGCCGACGCCGAGCGCTGGTGGGACGCGCATCGGGACGCGCTGCGCGGGCGGGACCGCGCTGGCGTCGACCCGGAGGGGACGACGCTGGCCACCCGCCTCTCCGGGGACCTGTGATAGACCCGGCCAGGCCATGCGCGACCAACCTCGCCTTCCGCTCCTGCTCGCCCTCGTCCTGCGCGCCTGCGGGACCGCCCAGGGTCAGCCCGCCGCCGCCGAGGCAACCCGGGCCACCGACCGCCCCGGAGGACAGGACGGCGGCCTGATCCGGACCCGGAGCGCGGTGTCCTTCGAGGACACCCTCGCCCAGCTCGAGGCCGCCGTGGAGGCGCGACCCGTCCGGATGATCCACCGGGTCCCCCACGCGGAGGCCGCGGCCCGGGCGGGCATGGAGCTGCGCCCGACCGTGCTGTTCGTGTTCGGGAACCCGCGGGCCGGCTCGCCGCTGATGGCCGCGGCCCCGACGCTCGCCCTCGACCTGCCCCAGCGGATGCTGGTCTACGAGGACGCGGGCGAGGTCTGGGTCGTCCACAACGACCCCCGCTACCTGGCCGAGCGCCATGGCCTCACGGGCCACGGCGAGGTCCTCGACCGCATCGCGGGCCTGCTGTCGGCGATCGCCGAGGAGGCGACCCGCGCCCCGTAGCGAGGCGGACGAAGGGGGCTGCGGTCCAGCCGGCGCTCGTGCGACCATCGGCGCGATGCCGATCGACGACACGCTGCGGGCTCGGGTCCAGGCCTGGGTCGACGACGACCCCGACCCGGCGACCCGGGCCGAGCTCACGGACCTGCTCGACCGGGACGACGCGCATGACGAGCTCCAGGAGCGCTTCGGCGAACGGCTGGCCTTCGGGACGGCCGGGCTCCGCGGCGTCCTCGGCGGCGGCCCGAACCGGATGAACCGGAAGATCGTCCTCGAGGCGACGGCCGGGCTCTGCGCCTACGTGAAGGACCAGGTGCCGGAGGCCACGGAGCGCGGGGTGTGCATCGGCTTCGACGGCCGGCACCTGAGCCTCGAGCTCGCCGACGACGCGACCCGCGTCGCCCTGGGCATGGGCTTCCGCGTGGAGCGGTTCCGGGAGGTCGTGCCGACGCCGGTGCTCGGCTTCGCCTGCCTGCGCCGAGGCGCGGCGGCCGGGATCATGATCACGGCGAGCCACAACCCGCCCGCCTACAACGGCTACAAGGTCTACTGGGCGAACGGCGCTCAGATCATCCCGCCCCACGACAAGGGCATCGCCGCCGCGATCGACGCCGTGGAGAGCGTCCGCTCGCTGGCGCTCGGCGACATCGACGAGGCCCGGGCGAGCGGCCGCCTGGTCGACATCGGCGAGGAGCTCGACCGGGAGTACCTCGACGCGGTCAAGGCGCTGCCACTCCACCCGGAGGTGCCGCGCTCGCTCTCGATCGCCTACACCGCGCTGCACGGGGTCGGGAACCGCCTGGCGCTGGCCGCCTTCGCCGAGTCGGGGTTCAGCGAGGTGCACAGCGTCCCGGAGCAGGCGGAGCCGGACGGTGACTTCCCGACCGTCGCCTTCCCGAACCCGGAGGAGGAGGGCGCGATGGACCTCGTCCTCGCCCTCGCCACCGCGAAGGGCGCGGACCTCGTCCTCGCCAACGACCCGGACGCGGACCGCCTCGCGGTCGCGGTCCGGGACGGCGAGGGCTATCGGCAGCTGACGGGCAACGAGGTGGGCCTCCTGCTCGGCGACTACCTCCTGGGGGAAGGCGACCAAGAAGGCGACCGGGTCGTGATCAACACGATCGTCAGCTCGCCGCTGCTCCAGGACCTCGCGGCGGCCCACGGCGCGCGCTTCGAGCAGGTGCTCGCCGGCTTCAAGTGGATCGCGCACCGCGCCATCGCGATCACCGACGCGGGGGCTCGCTTCGTGTACGGCTACGAGGAGGCGCTCGGCTACAGCGTGGGTGACCTCGTGCGGGACAAGGACGGGATCAGCACCGCGGTGGTGATGGCCGACCTGGCGGCCTTCCGGGCCTCGCAGGGTCAGACGCTGCTCGACGACCTCGACCGGCTGGCGCGCCGCTACGGGGTGATGGCGAGCCGGCAGGTGTCGGTGGTGCTCCCGGGCAGTGAGGGGGCGGCGCGCATCACGGCGATCATGGACGCGGTGCGGTCGAGCCCCTTCGACGCCCTCGGCCCCTACCGGGTGACCGCGACGACCGACGTGCTGACCGGGAAGCGGACGACGGCCGACGGCGCGGCGGAGCCGATCGGGCTGCCGAAGGGGAACGTGCTCTCCTTCGACCTCGAGGGCGGCCACCGGGTGATGCTCCGGCCGAGCGGGACGGAGCCCAAGATCAAGTACTACTTCGACGTGCGGGTGGAGCCCGGCGCGGAGGAGGCCTCCGATACGGTGGACGCCAGGGCGCAAGCGTTGATCGACGAGCTGGTCGACGCGCTCGGGGCGGTGATCGGCGAGGGGGGGCCCCGCCGCTGACGCGGGCCGCCCCGCCGGCCTGCTGCCGGCCTACTGCCCGCTCTCCTGCTGCTGGAGCCCCATCACGAGCTGCAGCAGCAGGTCCGCACGGACCGCCCAGGCGTAGTGGCGCGTGTCCCCCCCGCGTCGCGCACCCGGCCAGCGCTCGGGCGGATCCTGGGAGCCGCGGTGGTTGCCCGCGTTGATCGCCACGACCCGGCCGCGGCGGTCGAACACGGGGGCCCCCTCCGAGCCATGGTCGGCGAAGGCGCTGTGGCTCAACAGGTGGCGCGAGGACGCGCCGGCCGCGCCGCCGTCGAAGGCGGTCAGCCGGCCGACCACGCCGCTCGTCAGCGTGACGCCCGGCCGGTCGGCCCGACCCTCGGACGAGAAGCCGAGGACGAACATGTCCTCGCCCACCCGGAGCTGCTCCACCTCGGCGACCGACGCCAAGGTGACGAGCTCGCTGACCGCCGGCGCGATCCGCAGGAGCCCGACGTCCGGCGTCGGCGCCCTCTCGGCGGCGTCGTAGGCGGGGTGCCGCCACATCTGAACCACCTCCCGGGGTGGCTCGGAGCCGCCGTTCGACCGCACCTCCACCCGGAGCTCGTGTCCGATCGCCCGCTCGAGCACGCCCACGCAGTGCGCGTTGGTCGCGAGCAGGTCCGGCTCGACCGCGAAGGCCGAGCAGACGGGGTGGAGGCGCTCGGTCCCCCCCGCGATCGCGAGGAGGAAGACCGCGCCGGCGTTGCGCTCCGCGATCACCGCGCCGGCGTCGTCCTGATGGTCCGAAAGCTGGTCGTTCAGCTCCTGGATCCGGTCCTCCAGCCGTTGCCGCTCGGCATCGTCGCTCTCCCCGAGCGCGGCGAGTTGCTCCTGGAGCTCGACGTTCTCGCTCCGCAGGCGCTGCTCCGTGTGGCGCTCGTAGAAGAAGAGGCCGACGACCGCCGCGAAGACGACGAGGACGAGCATCGTCAGCAGCAGCACCACGAACCGAAGGCCCCGAGACGAGCGCTGCGCCGCCTCGGAGGCGAGCGCGCGGATCTCCCCCGTCGAGCGGAAGCCCTGACGCTTCCGCTCCTGCTGGACCGCGGCGTCGATCATCAGGCCAACCGTGCGCTGTCCGAACTGCTTGGCGCCGGGCTCGAGGGGCGGGGGGCCGTAGGGCCCGCCGGCGGGGGGCGCAGGGGTGCTGGGGACGCCACCGCCCGGGAACGCGGGCGGCGCGCCGTACCCGGGCCCGTTCGCCGCGTCGGGCCGGGACGGCGTGGGTGGACCGGCGAAGGAGGCCGGCGGGCCCTCGTGATGGATCGGCGTGGCCGCCCCCGTCGGCTCGCCCGACCAGCCGCGCCCGCCCTGGGCCGCAGCGATCTCGAGCGGGGCGTGGACCATCTCGACCCGGACCCGCGGACCGCCGAGCCCGAACTCGATCTCGTCACCGTCCGCCAGGACGTGGCGCGTCACGCGCTGCCCGCCGACCAGCGTCCCGTTGCGGCTGCCGACGTCGACCAGGACCCAGCTCTGCCCCTCCCGCCGGATCTCCGCGTGACGACCGGAGGCGTCCAGGTCCGCGTGAGGATCGAAGCTCACGTCGTTGTCCGGCAGCCGACCGAAGCGGGTCACGTCCTCGGCCACCGACAGGACCCGTCCCGTGTGGGCCCCGAACGTCTGATGAAGTCGAAGCATCGGAGCGGGCCGCCCTAGCGCAGGTAGGGGTTGCCCTCCGGGAGGAGGTCGGAGGACCGTCGCGGGGCGGGTCGGGGCGCCCGCCGCGGTGCGGGGGCG
>JBHJHB010000120.1:0-22349 GCA_050331215.1 Sandaracinaceae bacterium
GGCCCACCCTCCTGCCGGCGAGGGCCTGAGCTGGGTGGGGACGCGCTACCGCGCGCCGACGGGCGGTCGGGCGCCCGCCCCGAGGCGGTCGCGGCGAGCCGAGCTCGCCGCGGCCGTCGGCGCCACGCTGAGGCGCGCCCCGCGGGAGCACGACGGGGCGCGCCTTCCGGCGCTCTTCGGTGCGCTCCCTCGAGGCCTTCGAGGGACGCTGCTCCGCAACGGACCCGCGCGCTTCGCCGTCGGCCGGGACCGCTACCGCCATCTGTTCGACGGCGAAGGGATGGTGACCCGCTTCACGCTGGACGGGGAGGGGCCCCTGTTCTCGAATCGCTTCGTCCGGACGCGAGAGGCGGCGGAGGAGGAGCGCGCGGGGCACATGATCTACCGCTCCTTCGGCACGAACCCGCCGGGGGGGCCGCTCCGGAGCGCGCTCCGGGTCCGCTTCAAGAACACGGCGAACACCGCCGTCATCCAGCACGCGGGCCGACTCCTCGCCCTCTGGGAGGGAGGCCTTCCGCACGAGCTCGACCCGGGCTCCCTCGCGACGGTGGGCCGCTACGACTTCTCTGGCGCGCTGGCACCCTCCGGATGGGCCGACCGCGCGCTGGGCATCGAGCCCGCGTTCTGTGCGCACCCGCGCCTCGACGCGGCGACCGGGGAGCTCTGGGCCTTCGGGATGCAGCTCGGGCTCTCGCCGGCGCTCCGGGTCTACCGGGTGGATGCGGCGGGGAGCCTGACCGTGGACCGGACGGTTCGCCTGCCCGAGCTCTCCTTCGTTCACGACTTCGCGCTGACGCCACGGTACGCCGTCTTCTTCGTCCCTGCGGTCCGCTTCGACGTCGCTCGCCTCCTCGGCGGGGCCACGACCGCGATCGATGCCCTGACGTCGGCGCATCGCCCGGGGCGCATCCTGGTCGTCCCACGGGATGGGAGCGAGGTCCGATGGCTCGAGGGGCCGCCGGGCTTCATCTACCACCTGCTGAACGGCTTCGAGCTCGGGCCGGGGCAGGTCGTGGTCGACGGTCTCTGGATGCCCTCCTACCCAGCCCACCACTTCGGCCTCGAGGTGGGCTCGGCGCTGCGCCGCGGCGAGATCCCCCCGTCGAGCCCACGCCGGTGGTTGATCGACCTCGACTCCGGCCGCGTGACAACGCGTGCCCTGCACGGCGCGACCATGGAGCTGCCGGCCATCCACTCGGACCGGGAGGGCCGCGCGTACCGCTTCGCCTGGGCCGTCACCAGCAGCGAGGATGACCCCGAGCGGTACACGGCGATCGGCAAGCTCGACGTCCCGACCGGAGAGCTCCGCCGCGCCGATCTGTGGCCGCTGATCCCGGGCGAGCCGGTGCTCGCTCCATCCCCCGCGAGCCAGCGTGAGGACGACGGCTGGCTGCTCGTGCAGTGCCTGCACGCCCACCGCCAACGCTCCGTCCTGGTGGTGCTGCGGGCCTCCGACCTCGAGATGGTCGCGGCCTTCGAGATGCCGTGCGCGGTCCCGCCGTCCTTGCACGGCAGCTGGATCGCTGCCGGCCGCGGCGACGGGATGGGCGGCCAGCGCGCGCCGGACGGACAGCGCGCGGCGGCAGCGTAGGGGGGTCTGGCCGCTCAGACCCCCAGCGCCTCGGCGGCGAGGCGCGTGCCCTCCACCCGCGCCTCGTTCTTGGCGAAGGCGATCTCCCGGGCCGTCGAGGTGTCGTCGCCGAACGGGGAGAACCCGCAGTCGTCCGTCGTGCCGAGGTGGGCCGGCGGGATGTGCTTCGCGGCGGCCAGCACGCGGTCCCTCACCTGCTCGGGGGTCTCCACGGTCGGGTCGATCGGGTCGATCACCCCCACGAAGATCCGGCGCCCCTCGGTGGCGAACGGCGCGAGGATGCGGAGAACACGCTCGGGGTCCGCTTCGCTCGCGAGCTGCACGTAGAAGCGCCCACACCGGTGCTGGAACAGCTCGGGGAGGAGGCCGGCGTAGTCGACGTCGGCGCTGTGGGTCGAGTCCTTGTCGCCGCCCGGACAGGTGTGGACGCCGATCTTGGCCTGCTCCCCGGGGCTGAAGCGGTCGAGCACGCGGTTGTTGAGGGCGACGAAGCTCCGGAGAAGGCCTCCGCTGGGATCGAGCTTCAGCGAGAGGCGCCCCTCCGTGAAGTCGATCTGGACCACGGCGGCGCCCGCCGCGAGGCACTGGCGGATGTCCTTCTCCGCCTCGTCGACGAGGTCCGACAGGAACGCCTCCCGGCCGTAGCCGTCGATCCCGTCCTGGGGGTACAGGAGGCTCAGGGCGGAGGCGCTGATCACCGCCTGCTTCACGGGCTTGTCGGTTCGCGCCATGGCGAACGCGAGGTACGAGCTCGCGTAGGTCTGGTAGCGGAAGGGCCCCGCGGTGAGGCGGGGGAGCTGCCGGCTGTGCCCGTCGGCGAAGGGGATCACCACGCCGTCCGGCGCCAGGTTGGTCGCGCCGTGGATCGGGTAGGTGGCGAAGCTCGGCTTGCTCTGCTCCCCGTCCGTGAGGATCGGCGAACCGGTGGCCTCGAGCGCCTGCAGGGTGTCGACGACCGCGCGTTCGAAGAGCCCGGGGAGAGCGCTGGTGTCGCCGCGGGTCATCGCCGCGACGAGGTCCGGCGGCCGGGGGACGCTGCCGATGTTCTCGGTCGGGATGGCCATTTCTCCTTCTTATCGCGCGAGGCCCGGCCCGGGAAGGACCGTCCGGCGGCGGACCTGCTATGGGAACGCGCGTGCGCTGCCCCTCGCCGGCCGCCGTCACGCTCTTCGTGCTCGCCTGCGCGGTGGCCGGCGTCCCCGGCCGCGTGGCCCGAGCCGACCCACCCCCCTCCCAGCGTCCGCCACCGTCGAGCGGGGTGGCGGTGACGCCGGCCGAGCCGCAGCAGGATCCGCCCGGCGAGGCAGACCCCCCGCCCGTGAACGACGACGTGCCCGCACCGGCGGAGCCTCCCGCGCCGGAGGAGCCGCCCGCACCGGAGGAGCCGCCTGCGCCGGAGGAGCCGCCCGCGCCGGAGGAGCCTCCCGCGCCGGAGGAGCCTCCCGCGCCGGAGGAGCCTCCCGCGCCGGAGGAGCCGCCCGCGCCGGAGGCGCCGCTTGCGCCGGAGGCGGCGCCGGCTTCGCCCACGCGGGCCGAGGGGGGCGCGGCGTCAGCGCCGGGCTGGCCCGCCCCGCGGGATGGCACGGCGGGCGCCGGGGAGACCGCTTCCGCGCCCCCCGACGTGGCCGGCGACGTCGCCAGCGCGGCGCCACTGCAGCAGCTGGCGCCCGCTCACGATCAGCCACCTTCGCCCGCGCCGACCGCCCGCTTCGAGTGGCCCGACACCATCGGACCCTTCGTCATCGAGGCCGGGTCCAGCCGGCTGCGCGTCGCCCTCGCGGCGCAGCTCCGCATCGACTTCCAGAGCCTCGTCGACCAGCCGACCCCCGACGACCCGAGGGCCTTCTCGGGCACCGTGCTCATCCGGCGGCTCCGTCCAGCGTTCAGTGGGCGCTTCTTCGAGGATCGGCTGACGTTCCTCTTCAGCCTGAACACGACGCCCGGTGCCTTCGAGCTGGTCGACATGTGGCTCGACATCGAGGCCACCGCGCTCCTTCGGCTTCGCGCGGGTCAGTTCAAGATCCCCTACACGCGGTACCGCCAGCAGTCCTTCTCTCGCTTGCTCCTCGTGGACTGGGCGGACGTCACGAGCTTCTTCGGGGCGGAGCGCCAGCTCGGCCTCGCCGTCCATGGCGGCGGTTCCGACGAGCCGATCGACTACTCCTTCGGCGTCTTCACCGGCCAGAACCGGCGGGCCGGGCACGCGATCGGGCTTCCGCAGTTCTACGGGGAGCCCGTGGCCAACCCGTCCCGCGTCGATGGGATCGGGGAGGTGGACTCGGTCCACCCCGAGCTGGTCGGCCAGGCCGCCTACCGGACCCCGGCGTTCGACGAGGGGAGCCTCAGCGATCCTCGGGGGGGCCCGCTGCGCTACATGCTCTCCATGAGCGCCGCGTGGGATCTCCAGCCGGAGGCAGGGCGGGACTTTCTGCTTCGGCTGGCGCCGGAGGCCTGGCTCAAGGTCGAAGGCGTCGCCATCGTCGCGACGCTGCAGCTCGGCCTCGTCAACGCCTTCGCCGACAACGTCGACCAGGTCTTCGTCGGGGCGATCGGAACCCTGGTGGAGGCCGCCTACCGGGGCGACCCCACGTGGGAGGTGGCCCTGCGCTTCAGCCGCACGGACCTCACCGACCGGATGGCGGAGGACGCGATGCAGCGAGCGAACGAGATCATCGCGTCGGCGGACCCGGCCGACCGCCCGGACCTCACCGTGCAGTACGCCGACGCGGGGATGCTGCGGGCAACGCAGGAGGTCGGCCTCGGGTTCTCCTACTTCATCATCGGCCACAGCCTCAAGCTCCAGGCGGACATCGCCTGGCTGCTGACCGACCGGCGGGACGGCGACCTCAACGACGCGCGCGGACGGATCCAGGCCCAGTTCACGTTCTAGAGAAGCGCCGACCCGCTCGGGAGCCGCGTCAGCACGACTCGCCGCTCCGCAGCTCGGCCAGGGCCCGCCTCGCCGCGTCGACGAACGCGCCCAGCCCGCGCGCGACGTCCGGGCTCAGGCCCTCGCCGGGCGCGAAGTCGGCCCCGCCGATGCCGAGGAACCGACCCGGCGGGAGCTCGCGGCCGAGAGCGGCGCCGAGCCGAAGCGCGCTCGCGGCGCCGAAGCCGTGGCTGGATACCGCGAGCCCCGGCGCCGCATGCGACAGGAGGGCGTGGAGGCGCAGGTCCACCATGCTCCCGGGGGCTACGCCACGGCGGACGACGTCGAGGAGGAGCGTCGGGACCGGGGGCTCGAGAAGCTCGAGGAGGCCGGGCCCGGGGCGTCCGGCGCGGATCACATCGACGCTGGGCTCACCGTCGAGCGCCTCGGCCGCGGCCAGCGCCGCCCCGTCGTCCCGGGCGAGCGGGTTGCCGAGCGCGATCGCGACCACGGTGGGCGCCCCGGCTCGCGGTCCGCCCCTCACTCCTCTGCCCGGGTCGAGCCCGGAGCCGCGTCGGCCGCTGGCTCGATCCTCAGGTCGAGGAAGTGCGTCGCGCAGGAGATGCAAGGGTCGTAGTTGCGGATCAGCCGCTCGCACAGCGCGGTGGCGGCGTCGTGCTGCATCGCGAGCAGATGCTCTCCCAGCCCGCGAAGGTCCTCCTCGATGCGCGCCTGGTTCTGGCTGGTCGGGGGGATCAGGCGCGCAGCGGTGATCAGGCCGTCGTCGCCCACCGCGAACCGATGCCAGAGGAGGCCCCGCGGCGCCTCCGAGGCCCCGCAGCTCCCGGCCGCCGTCCGGTCGGGCGCCGTGACGTAGGGCGGATCGGGCTCCCGGTAGGCGTCGATCAGGTCGAGGGCTTCGGCGAGGGCGTGGACGAGCTCGACGGCTCGAACGACGATCGAGCGGAAGGGGTTCCGCTCGGAGCGCCCGAGGCCGACCTCGACCATGACCCGTCGGGCCGTCGGATGGAGCTTGTCGGCGTGATGGTGGAGCCTCGCCATCGGCCCGGTGAGGTAGGGGCGCCCATCGCCCAGGCGCGCGTGGAGGGCGGTCGAGTAGGGCACCTGGGTCTCGGAGATGGCCTGGTCCCACGCATCGAGCGGGACGTCGGGCTCGCCGCTGACCGCGACGCGGTCCCCGCCCTCGAGGGGGTAGGCTTCGCCGTCCTGGAGCGCCACGAAGACGTAGTCCTGAACGAAGTCCGGCGCGTCGAGGGAGGCGGCCCACCGCGCGGTCTCCACGCTCTCGTCGAGGGCGCGAGCCACATCCTCGCGGAGGCTCACCACGTCTCGGCGGCGGGGCGCGCGGTGGAAGCCGCCGACCCTCGGCGAGACGGGATGCGTCGCTCGCCCACCGAGCTTCGTGATCAGGGTATCGCCGGCCTTCTTGATGCGCAGGCCGCGCTCCACCAGCTCCCGGTGGTCCGCCGCCATCTCCACCGCGCTCGGGTAGCCGAGGAAGTCGGGCGCGTGGAGGAGGAACACGTGGAGCGCGTGGCTCTCGACCCACTCGCCGCAGTACAGCAGCCGCCGGAGCCGGCGGACCGGCTCGGTCAGCTCCACGCCGAAGGCTCGCTCGAAGGCGATGCTCGCGCTGACCTGGTACGCGACCGGGCAGATGCCGCAGACCCGGGCGACGATGTCCAGCGCCTCCTGGGGGGACCGGCCGACGAGGAACGCCTCGAAGAACCGCGGCGCTTCGAAGATCGCGAGCTGTGCGTCGACGACCACCCCGTCTCGCGTGCGCAGGGTGAAGCGCCCCTCACCCTCCACGCGGGTGAGCAGCTCGACCCGATGGACGCGTTCCTCAGTCATCGCTGACCCGCGCTGCCTCCTGGCGGAAGGCGTCCGCCCAGCCCGTGAACAGCCGGTAGCGTCGCCGGCGCTCCTCCTCCTCCATCCCGTCGGCCCGGAGGCGCCGGGAGAGCGCCGCCGTCGCGGCGCGCTCCTTCGGCCCGAAGCAGCCGTAGCAGCCGCGCCCGAAGGACGGGCAGAGGGCTCCGCAGCCGGCGCGGGTGACCGGGCCCAGGCACGGCTCGCCCGCTGCGACGAGGACACACGTCGCCCCGGAGCGCTTGCACTCCATGCAGACGCTCTCGTTGCGGAGGCTCGGGCGGCGACCTCGGGAGAGCGCCTCCAGCGCGATCACGAGCTGCTCCTTCGCGATCGGGCAGCCCGGGAGCTCGAGGTCGACCCGAACGTGCGCCGACAGCGGGGTCGACATCGCGAGGGTGTCGAGGAAGCCGGGCTCCGGGTAGACCCGGCGCGCGAAGGCGTCGGCGTCGCCGACGTTGCGGAGCGCCTGGATGCCCCCCGCGGTCGAGCAGGCGCCGATGGCGACCAGCGTCCGGGCGCGCGCCCGGATCGACGCGAGCGCCTCACGCTGCTCCGGGGTCGACACGGATCCCTCCACGAGGGCCACGTCCAGGGGCTCGCCGTCGTCGGGCCGGCTGGACGCCTCCGCGAAGACCACGAGGTCGAGGCGGTCGGTCCACGCCAGGAGCTGGTCCTCCAGGGACAGGACCTGGAGCTGGCAGCCATCGCAGGAGGCCAGCTTGAAGACGCCCACGCGCGGCTTGACCATCCTCAGAACCCCTTCCTCCCGAACACCATCCGGACCTGATCGAACCGGAACACGGGGCCGTCCTTGCACAGGAAGTAGGGACCGAGCTGGCAGCGGCCGCAGAAGCCCGTCGCGCACTCCATGTGACGCTCCATGGTGACCCAGATGCGGTCGTCCGGGATCCCCACCTCCCGCAGCGCCTCGACGGTGAAGCGCATCATCACCTCGGGGCCACAGATCAGCGCGGCGGCGTCGGGGGGCACGGTGCCGGGGCCGATCAGCCGCGTGACCACGCCGACGTGGCCCCGCCAGCCTGGCGTCGCGTGGTCGACGGTCATCCGCAGCCGGAACCGAGGGTCCGCCATCCAGCCGAGCATCTCGCCGAGGTAGAGCGCGTCGTCGGGCCGGCGGGCGCCGTAGAGCAGGGTGACGCTCGGATAGGGGGCCCCGGGCTCCAGCATCGCCCGCAGCGCTGCCCGGAGCGGGGCGAGGCCGATGCCGCCGGCGATCACCACGACCGGTCGACCCGCGATCTCCTCGAGCGGCCAGGGGCGGCCGAAGGGCCCGCGGATCCCGATCATCTGCCCTGGTTGGAGGTCCACGAGGGCCTGCGTCGTCGCGCCCGCCGCGCGGACGGTGTGCTCGAGGGAGGCTCCGTCGTGGCCGCTCACCGAGATCGGCACCTCCCCCACCCCGGGCACCGCGAGCTGGTGGAACTGGCCGGGGGCGAAGGGCGCGGGGTCCTCCGGGCGAAGGTGGAGGGTGACCACGTTGTGGGTCTCTCGCGTGACCGCGACGACCTCGGCGGTCTGCGGCGCGAGGTCCGCAGGCTCGGCGGGGCCGTAGGTCGAGGGCGCCGGCAGCGTCGCGCGCCCCTCCCCCTCCCGGAGCGCCGCGATCTCCTCGGTCAGGTCGATCCCCACCGGGCACCACGCGATGCAGCGCCCGCAGCCGACGCAGCCCGAGGTCCCGAACTGGGTTACCCAGCTCCCGACCTTGTGGGTGAGCCACTGGCGGTAGCGGTCCTCGACGTCCGTCCGCAACGCCGCGCCATGGATGTAGGCGTGCCCCTCGGTGAAGCAGGAGTCCCAGAGCCGCTCGCGCCGAGGCTCGGTCCCGTCCACGGGCAGGCGGTGCTCGGTCGTCGTGCAGAAGCAGGTCGGGCACACGCTCGTGCAGTTGCCGCAGCTGAGGCACCGCTCGGCGACGTCCGCCCAGCGTGGATGGTCGAGGCGGCCGAACAGGATCTCGGGCAGGCCGTCGAGGTCGACCGTTCGGCCCATCGCGCCCCGGGCCTCGTCCATCGCCGCCTCGACCCAGGCTTCGTCCTCGGCCGTGGCGGGGGCCGTCGGGAGCGCGTCGACCATGGCGCGGCCATCCTCCGTATGGGCCTCCACGAGGAAGCCCCCGTCGCGCTCCGTCAGCACGACGTCCGCCTGGCCCGCGTCCTCCCGCGGCCGCACCCGCGGCCCGCTGCCGGTCGACGCGCAGAAGCAGAGGTCGCCGGGCCGGGTGCAGTTCACCGCGACGACGAGGGCCCGCTCGCGACGGGCGGAGACCTTCGGGTCCCGATAGGGGCCATGGGAGAACACCCGCTCCTGGATCGCCAGCGCCGACAGGTCACAGGCTCGCACGCCGAGGAGCGCCAGGTCGTCGGTGGCGGGCGCCTGGGCCACGAAGCCGATGCGGCCGTCCGGGCGCTGCTCGACCGTGTAGAGCGTCTCCCGCGCCGGCGCGAGCAACCGCTTGGGCGAGTCGGGGCCCACCACGTAGCCGCCGAACACCGCCGACCCGTCCTCGCGGAGGCGATAGGTCCCGGGCCCCTGGGCGGCGCTCCAGCCGATCGGGAGGTCGTCCGGCCCGTCGAGGGCGTCCATCGTGATCGCCCCGTCCCGCGCCGTCGGGCCGAGGACCGTGCGCCCCTCGGCCCGGAGGGTCTCGAAGAGACGGGCGAGGTCGTCGCGCGCGAGGACGCGCATCCCTACCTCCCCGGGGCGCCGAAGACGTCGAGCAGCTGGAGCTGGGTCATCCTCAGCCGCTCCGCCACCTCTTCGAAGGCGTGCCTCATGATCGCGTAGCCGACGTGATGATCGGTCTCGCACAGCGTCAGGATCTCCGAGGCGGGCAGCCGCAGCAGGCGGGAGGCCCGCACCACGCGGGCCGTGGTCATGCGGGTACGCGCCAGGAGCGCCGACCACCCGAGAAGCTCGCCCTCGTGGAGGCTCAGGAGGCTCGACTCCGGGTAGCCCGGGTTCTGCACGCTGAGCGTGATCAGGCCTTCGAGGACCACGTAGAGCTCCTTCGACGGGTCCCCCTGCCGGAAGACCAGCGTGTTGGCGGCCACGGCGCGCACATCGGAGAGCGCGGCGAGCTCGTCGTGCTCCTCGGGGGTGAGGCCGACGAAGAGCGGGAGGCGCCCCACCTGCTCGCCCGTCAGTCGATCCGCCATGCCTGCCCAAGGTACGCCCGGCGTGGCCCGTGACCACCCGCGGGACGGCGGGCGCACGGGATCGCCAGCCGGACGCCCTCCTCGAGGCGACAAAGGAGAAGCCGGGTGCATATCCTGAGTCAAGGTGACTATGCTGTGAGGTGACTCAAAGGGCCAGAGCGGCCCAGGGAGGGAGACATGACTGAAGCGTCGCAACCCTACCGCGTGGTGGTCGGCGTCGACTTCGACGAGACCGGCGACGTCGCGCTGGCCGAGGCCTTCCGCATGGCCCGGGAGCATCCGAACGACGAGATGCATCTGGTGCACTCGGTCCCCGGGACGGGCAAGAAGCACCCCTCCGCCTCGGACCTCGAGGCCCTGTCGGCGCGCCTCGACAAGGCGCTCGCGTCCCTGCGGGACCGCGTGCACGAGGTCTGCGCCCAGGAGTTCCCGGACGAGGAGTTCGAGCAGGATACGGCCTTCCACGTGATGCCCGGCGACCCGGTGGAGGTGATCCACCAGGTCGCGGTCGACTACGACGCCGACGTGATCGTCGTCGGGACCCACGGCCGGACCGGTGTCTCCAAGCTGATCCAGGGCTCGGTGGCCGAGAAGCTCGCCCGCACCGCGCGCCTCCCGGTCATGGTGGCCCACCGCAAGGACTTCAAGGGCCTCACGAGGAGCGAGCGCCCCGACGCGCCGCGCCCGGAGGGCCTGGACGGGGCCTACCAACGGGAGACCCTCCGCATCGGCCGCCGCGGCGGGCACATCTCGGGGCTGCTGTAGCCGGAGCCTGTTCAGCCCCCGTCCCATCCGCTCGACCAGGACCGGCGGAGCTCGAGCGCGCTGGTGCAAGGGCCCTCGGCCGGGCTTGGCTGTCGGCGAGCGCCGCCAGCCCCTGCGCCGTCGGCGCGGACCGTCCCTCGTCCTGTCAGGGCTCGAACAGGTCGAGGCCTTCGATCGGGTCCGGGGTCGGGAATCTCCACGTATCGACGAGCTCGCCATTGTCGACGTAGTCGACGCCCTGCCGGAGCGGCTCGGTCGGGCGGGGCACGCGGAGACACACCGCGATGGGGTGGTCGCGCACCACGCCGCCGGTCAGCCGGACCCGCGCGTCGGCGCCGATCTGCACGCCGCAGAGCTCTGCGGAGGCGAGCTCGAAGCGGCCCAGCTCGACGGTGGAGCCGGTGTAGCTTCCGAGGTTGACGCCGAAGGAGCCACGCTCGCAGTCCGGGTGGCAATCGGGTGCGGTTGTCCGCCGGATCACCACGTCCTCGCCATCGAAGCGCGCTCGCTCGAGGGCGAGCACGCCGACGTCGCGGTTGTGCTCGACGAGACCTCGACGAAGCTCGGCCCTCGCCTCCAACTGGATGTTCAGCCCCCGTCCCAGGGCGCCGTCCGTCTCGCGGACGAGCGTGTCTCGGATCACCACGTCCTCGAGCAGGGCCTCGGCCCCGTCCAGCGCGACGAGCACGCCGGCCTCGCGGTTCTGCTCGAGGAGGCCGCGACGCAGCTCCACCCGGGCCCCGTTCTGAGCCGCGAGCCCTCCTGCCGAGCGGCCGTCGCTCTCCTGGGGCAGGGTGCGGCGGAGCACGAGGTCCTGCAGAACCGCCTCCGTCCCGGCGCCGCCCACGAACACGCCTGCCGTTCGGCTCCGCTCGACCAGGCCTCGGCGGAGCTCGAGCCGCGCGCCGCGCTGCACGTCGAGGCCCATCCCGAAGTCGCCGTCAGCGAGCTGAGGGAGCGTCTCGCGCACGACGACATCCTCGAGCACCGCCAGCGTCCCGTCCCGAGCGACGCGTACGCCGCTCGCCCGGTTCTCCTGCACGAGGCTGCGACGGAGCTCCAGCACGGCGCCGCGCTGAACGCTCACGCCATATCCGGACGCCCCGTCGCGCTCCCCGGCGAGCGTGCCCCGGACGACGAGGTCTTCGAGCGTCGCCGCCGAGCCTTCCTCGGCCACGAGCACGCCAGCACTCCGGCTTCGTTCGACGAGACCGCGCTGAAGCTCTACCCGCGCGCCGGACACGACCTCCACGCCATGTCCCAGCTCGCCGTTGCGGGCCGCCAGGGTCTCGCGCACGATGAGGTCCTCGAGCAGCGCCTCCGTGCCGTCGCCCCCCAGGCTGGCGCCCAGGCCCCGACTCCGCTCGAGGAGCCCGCGGCGAAGCTCCAGCCGGGCGCCCTGCCCGACGAACAGGGCTGCCGCGGCGCTCCGTCCGTCGTCGACGAGGGTGTCGCGCACGACGACGTCTTCGAGCGCTGCTCGCGTCCCATCGTCGCTGACGCTCACGCCCACCCCGAGGTTCTCCACCAGGACCGCTCGCTCGAGGGAGAGACGCCCCCGTGCCTCGATCCGGAGCCCGGCCCCGCCCTCGCCATCGGCCCCGGGCCTTCTGCCGCGGATCACGATGGAGCGCGCCTCGACCTCGGCGGCCGACGCGACGACGACCGCGGCGGGGTCGCCCGTAACGCCCTCGACGCGAACCCCGTCCAGGGTCACCACGGCGCCGGGGCGGCGGATGCGGAGGCCGACCACGGGCGCGGGACCCACGGTGAGGCTCTCGACCCGTACCGGCGACGCGTGCCGGTCGATGTCCAGGACCGCGCTGCGCTCGCTTCCGTCCGCGACCACCACGAAGGACTCTCGAGCGCAGAGCCCTCGGATCGCCACCCCATCGGGCCAGGCGCGGTCGACCTCGTAGATGCCGGCGCCCAGGACGACCAAGGCTCCGTCGACCGCCAACTCCAGTGCGGCGGCCAGCGTGCGGACAGGAGAGCTCTCGCTCCCGCTTCCCCCCGCCTCCGCCGCGGCGAGCACGAAGACGCGGGGAGTCGTCGACGGGACGTCGCCGGTGCTCGGAAAGGGACCTGCCGCACACGCCCGCCCGACCGGGCTACAGCCTGCTTCCCCGGGGAAGTGCGTCTCCCCGGGAGGGCAATCGAGGGCTCCACTCTGCGGGTAGGGGTCGCAGGTTGTCACGCCGACGTCGTGCACGGCTCGCCAGCCGTTCGGGCAGGAGCCGCCGACCGGCGCTCCCCCCGCCTCCAGCCAGGGGATCGTGGGCGGCGCGATGTCGGGCTGACCTGCCTCGAGCCAGGGAATCTGCGGTCCACGAACGCCCTGGTCCGCGCGGCCCATGTCGCCCGGCAACGGAGCTCCCGTGCACGCCGTGGCGAGCAGGAGCGTGAGGGCTGGATTGTCGAGGGCATGTCGTCGCATCACGGCGGGCGTACATCGAGCCGGAGCCTTCTCGGCGTGCTCACTCGAGTCGCCTCCTTGGACTCCGTACCAGATCCTGCAACGAGCGGCGCACGGGGCGATCGCGGCAGGGGCGGGATCCTCGGAGCGATCTTCGCTCGGGCCTGGCGTCGAGCCGGGCCCGCCGTGGTATGGTCCGGTCCGTGGCTGCGCCGACGCTCATGCGCGGTGGGACGCTGCGCCTTGCGTGGATCGCGGTCGGCGCCGTGGTCGCGTGCTCCGCCTGCAGTCCCTATCGGAGCTACTGGTCGGTGGGCCCGGACGGCTCGCGCTCGCGCCGCTACTCGCAGATCAACTCCTACGCCGCCTTCGGCCCGGGCGGCCTCGGTGAGCATGACCGCGTGAAGACGGCGTACGCCGCGGCCCAGCGCGAGCCGCCGCCGGACGTCGAGATCGAGGTCTACAACGCGTCGACGCCCGAGGGCGTCGTCGTCGACGACTCCGTGGTGCGGGTGGAGCCGGGGGCGCCCTACGAGCTGGTGGGCCGCTTCGAGATCGGGTACCGGCTGGACTACGCGCCGCGGGAGGCCGAGATCGAGCAGGACCTCCGACGCCTCGCCGCCATCACCGGCGGGACGGTGTTCATCGTCGAGATCGCCCACATGCGAACGACGACGCCTCGCGTCGCCTACTTCACGGGGGTCGTCCTGCGCGCGGTCCGAGCCGACGCCGTGCTGTGATGGTGGCCGGCCCGGGCTGCCGTTCCCCTCGTCCAGGCCGACCTCGGCCAGCGCGGCGGCCCGGCCGCCACCCGCGGCCGGGGGCGCGCCCGACGCTGGCTGGGGCTCGGGTGTCGGTGCCGAGCCGACAACCTTGACGGATGACTTGACATGCGTTCAGTGCATGTCACCGTGGGCCATGGTCTGTCAGCCGTCGCCCGGGCCCCCGCCGAGCTCCCCTCCGCCCTGGCATGGCAAGGGCGCCGAGGCGACCCACCTCCACCTCTCCTCCTTGGCCTCGGCCCGCGGGGAGCGGGCGTGGCAGCTCGGCGGGTGGCTGCTCCACGGGCACCGCCACCGGGTCCACGAGCTGGCCGGCTACGGGAGCTTCGACGAGTACTGCGAGCGGCTGTTCGGCTTCGTGCCGCGGGAGACCCGGGACCGGCTCCGTGTCGCGCGCAAGCTCGAGCGCCTGCCCGCGCTGGAGGCGGCCCTCCGCGACGGGACGCTCGTGTACTCCGTCCTCCGGGAGCTGACGCGGGTGGCGGACCCCTGGACGGAGGAAGAGTGGAGGGCCGCGGCGCTCGGCAAGACGGTGCGGGAGGTCGAGCGCATGGTCTCGGGCCGTCACGAGGGTGACCGGCCGGGGGACCCGAAGGACCCGGAGGCGGAGCTCCGCTCGCTCACGTTCCGGGAGCTGCCGCCGCGGGTGCTGGCCCAGGTCGAGGAGGCGCGCCGGCTGGTGGTCCGGAGCCAGGACGGTATGGCGGCCTCCGACGCTGACGTGCTCGAGGCGCTGTGCAGCGCGCTGCTCGCGGGCCGCGCGGGGGCGGAGCTCGCCGAGCTGGAGCCGCCCTGTCCCGAGGCGATCGACGACGGCGCACAGGCGGGCGAAGCCCCCTCGAACGGACCCGCCTCGGGCCACACGGGGAGCGAGCCCGCCTATCAGGTCGCGCTGGCGCGCTGCCCAGACTGCCTGGCCACGTGGCGGCATGCGCAGGGCGAGGCGCAGGCGGTCGACGAGGTGACCGCCGCGATGGCCGACTGCGACGCCCGGCACATCGGCCACGTCGACGAGGACCGGGCGGAGCGCGCGAGCACGACGATCCCGCCGCGGGTGCGCCGGATGGTCGTCGCGCGCCACGGGGCGACGTGCGCCGTGCCCGGCTGCCGGCTCCGGGCCTACCAGCACGTCCACCACCTGGATCCCCGCGAGGAGGGGGGCACCGACGACCCGGAGCGCCTGCTGCTGCTCTGCCCGGCCCACCATCGCGCGACCCACGTGGGTTCCCTGCTGATCGAGGGCGCCTGGTCGACGGGCTTCACCTTCCGCCACGCCGACGGCTCCAGCTACGGGGACGCCCGGCGCCGAGCGCAGGTGAGGCTCCGCCTGAGGACGGCGTTCGAGGCGCTGACCCACGGCCTCGGCTTCCCCGAGACGCAGGCGAAGGGGCTGCTCGACCGCGTGCGGGCCGACGTGGCGGCGGACGAGCAGCCGGCGCAGATCGTGGAACGGGCGCTGCGGTGCTACGCGGCCTCGCGCACCGACTGGCGCACGGTGTCGCTCACGAAGACGAGCGGGGACCCCTCGGCAACGAGCGTGCCCTCCTCGGGGACGAGCAGCCCGCCCGCGACGGGGGCCGTGCTGGCGAGCGAGGTGCGAGAGGCGGCGCCGCGGTACGGGTGGGCGGAACGGGCATCCGAGCCACGACCCACGTGGGTCGCCCGGAGGCGGGACGCGGCGTAGTCGCCGCCGGACGCGGTCCCTCGAGCTCGATGCAGGAGCTCTCGCTGGAGCGGCCCGCGGCGCCGGCGCGGGCGCCGCTAATCCCCCGGAATCACAAGCCACCTAGCAGACTTGAACTGCTGACCTACGGTTTACGAAACCGTTGCTCTACCAGCTGAGCTAAGGTGGCGAAGGGCGGAGAGGTTGAGGCGGCTCCCTGGGGCTGTCAAGGGACCCGACGGCCCCTGGGGCAGGGCCTGACGCCGCGGTTCACCCTGGCGCAGCTGCAGGCGTGGGCGCGGCATGTCGAGCCGCGCGGAGCCCCGCCCGCCCGGCCCCTTCGGCCGCGCTACGCTCTCGCCCGGTGTCGACTCCGGTGACCGCCCCCGTCGATCTGCGCTCCGATACGGTCACGCGCCCCACGGCCGCGATGCGGCGGGCGATGGCCGACGCCGAGGTCGGCGACGACATCTACGGGGAGGACCCGACCGCCCGGCGCCTCGAGGCGGAGGTGGCGGAGATCCTGGGGCAGGAGGCCGCCCTGTTCGTGCCGTCCGGGACGATGGGCAACCAGCTCGCTCTCCTGCTCCACTGCCGGCCAGGCGACGACGTGGTGGTCGGCGAGGAGGCCCACGTCGTGCTGTACGAGTCCGGGGCCGCCGCCGCCCTCGCCGGCGTGCAGCACACGGTGGCCGGGCGCGGCGGGACCTTCGGCGCCAGGGACCTGGAGGCGGCGCTGTTCCCGACGAGCGCCTACTACCAACCGCGGTCGCGGCTCGTCGTCGTCGAGAACACCCACAACCGGGCCGGCGGGCTCGTCTGGCCCCCCGAGCTGATCGCCGAGGTCCTCGGCGCGGCACGCCAGCACGGCCTGGCCACCCACCTCGACGGGGCGAGGCTCTGGAACGCGGCCGTCGCCAGCGGCAGGCCCGAGGCGGACCTCGCGCGGGGCTTCGACACCGTCAGCGTGTGCTTCTCCAAAGGCCTCGGCGCCCCCGTGGGCAGCGCGCTGGCCGGGTCGGTGGCGCTGATCACCGAGGCCCGCCGCCGCCGCAAGATGCTCGGGGGCGCGATGCGCCAGGTCGGCATCCTCTGCGCGGGCGCGCTCCACGCGCTCCGCCATCACCGGAGCGCCCTCGTCGAGGACCACCGCCGGGCTCGCCGCCTGGCCGAGGCCCTCGCCGAGGTGGCCACGGTCAACCTCGCTAGCGTGCAGACGAACCTCGTGTACGCCACGGTCCCCGACGCGCCTGGCGTGGCGGAGCGCGCCGCCGCTGCCGGCGTCCTCGTCGGCGCGATGGGTCCCACCACGCTCCGCGCCGTCGCGCACCGCGACGTGGGCGACGCCGGCGTCGACCGCGCGATCCGCGTGCTCCGGGAGGCATGCGGCGGGTGACCCGGAGGCCGCCGAGCGGAGGCGGCGGGGTTCGCGGTCGGGACGGGAGCGCGCTTCGGCCACGCCGCGTCGCACGGCGGAACCGCGAGCGCCCGGCTCGCGGGCGCCGCTCCGCGCCGGCCCGGCTCGCGGGTCTCGTTGTGGCTGCCCTGGCCTGCGGCGGAGCGCCTCTCGCTGCCGGCTGCCCGCCGACCCTCAGCCGGCCGAGCCCCGCGTTCGAGGCGGCGATGGCGGAGGCCTCCGCCCACCTCGAGGAGCATCGCGAGGAGGAGGCCGCGGCGGCGTGGGCCGAGGCGGCGGAGGTCGCTGACCGCCGGGTCGATCGCGAGGAGGCCCTCTACCGGCGGGCCCGCCTCCAGCTTCGCCTGGGCCACCACGCCGAGGCCCTCCGCGCGCTGGACGACCTCGCCGCCGCGCGCCCCATCTCCCGCCGCACGGTTCGGGCGACCTTCGCCGCGGCGGTGTTCCGGCTCGATCACGGCGAGCGGGAGCGCTCGATTGCGGCCTTGACCTGGGTCGTCGAGGAGCACCCGGAGAGCGGGCTCGCCGGGCGGGCGCTCCGGCTCCTCCTCGAGGCGGCGTCGGACGCTCCCCCTGCCGAGGTCGCGGCCTGGCTCGACGTGCTCTACGGGAGGGTCGGCTCGAGCGACCTCGGCGACGATGTGCTGACCCACCGAGCTCGGATCCTCCGCGCCGCGGGCGATCGAGCCGGGGCCGTCCAGGCCCTCGAGCGCCTCGCGGCCGACCACCCCTACCCGCACTGGCAGCGCTGGGACGACGCGCTCTGGACGCTGGCCGACCTCGCTCTCGAGGCCGACGACCCGGAGCGAGCCGCCGCCTACCTTCGCCGGATGATCGCCGAGGTGTCGGGCGACATCCTGCCGGGCGGCCAGATCCCGCCGCTGGTTCCGCGCGCGTCCTTGCGCCTCGGCCGGCTCTACCGGGACGAGCTCGCCGATCCGAGGCGCGCCGAGGCCACCTTCCGCGCGACCGCGAGCCGGTTCCCGAAGAGCTTGAGCTGGGACGACGCCCTCGCGGACCTCGGGGAGCTGCAGCTCGCCCAAGGCCGGCTCGTGGAGGGCTGCGCCACGCTCGAGCGTCTCCTCGCGGCGACCGAGGTAGGGCGCGCGCGCCGGCGGGCGGCGCGGTTGCATGCCGAGGCCTGTGACGGGAGCGGAGGGTCCTGAGGGGAGGACGCCGGGCCCCCGCCGTCGGGCGCGGAGGCCGCTGCTGCTCGACCGCGGCTAGAGCTCCTCGTCCTCCGTGTAGTCGACGTCCTCTTCCTCGCCGTCCTCTTCCTCTTCCTCGTCTTCGTCGTCGTCCTCGAACTCGGGGCGGGTGTACTTCACCTCGACCCCGGCCTCGCTGAGCTGGGCCTCGAGCAACTCGAAGAGCTCGTCCACTTCGTCCCCGGCCCACTCGTCGATCACGTCGGAGAGGAACTCGTAGAAGTCCCCCGAGTCGATCCGGCGCTCGATCTCCTCGATGTGCTCGTCGTCGAAGGCCTCCATGATGTCCTCGCGGAGGGTGTCGGTGTCACCCTCCTCGATGGCATCGTGGGCCGACAGACGGATCTGCCTCACGCTGCGTTTATCGAGGAATATCTCCATTGCGTCCTCGGTGCCGGGGGCCGTGCGGCGAGCAATATAGGAGGGGCCCTACCCCTGTCAACACGCCGAAAAACCAAGGCTCGGAGGGCCCTTCGGGCCTTGCGGAGGTGGGCGGTGGAGGTGGGCGATCGAGGGGCGCCACGCTACGTTGGTCGCGTGCCGCGAGCGTTCATGGCGGGCCTGGTCGGGGCCCTCCTCCCCACCCTCGCTGCCGCCCAGGCTCCCCCACCGCCGGGACCGCACCTCGAGCCGCCCCCGGACCCCGCCGAGCACGAGCCGCTGCTCCTGGTCGACGTGAGCCTCGGCTACGTCGCGCCCCTCGAGCGGCGGGACATCTGTCCCGGCGGCGAGGGCTGCGTCCTGGGCCCGGGCGGCGCCCTCGGCGTGCTGGTGGAGCGGCGGTGGCCGATCGGCATCGGCATCTTCCTCGCCTACGACGTGTGGTTCGTGGAGGGGGGCGGCGTGTTCGAGCTGGGGACCGCCCAGGTCGTGCGCGCCGGCGTCCGCTTCGCGTTCCTCGAGCACCTCCAGGTCCACCCGACGCTCCACATCGCGGGGGGGGCGCTGGTGTTCGGGGACTCGGTGTTCGTGTCGACGGTGGGCGGGGCGGTCGACGCCGGGACGTCCGTGGAGGTGGAGCTGACTGATACCGTCGGGGTGATCGTGGGGGCCAAGAGCTGGATCTTCACGACCGTGCCCTTCACCTCACCGCGCGACGACATCCCGCGCTCCGGAGGCTCCGGGGTCAACGTGGCGCTCCAGCTCTACCTCGGGCTCTCGATCGTGGCCGATCACGGGACGCTCGGCGGGGGGCGGTCACCTTGACGGGCCCGTCCGCGGCGGGTTCCACTTCAGCACGTATGGTCAGCTGCAAGAACTGCGGCGCGCAGAACCCCGAGTCGAGCCTCTATTGCCAGGACTGCGGCTCGCGACTGGGGGACTGGGAGCCCGCGGAGGGTCCACAGCGGATGGCCACGCCCCCGACGGGCCTGTCGCGCTCGCGCGACGGGAGCCCCTCGACGTCGGTTCAGCCCCACTGCCCGCGGTGCGGCCTGCCCAACGCGCCGCACATGCGGTTCTGCAACAACTGCGGCTACCAGATGGACCCCTCCGCGAGCGCGCCCCCCGCGAGCGCCCCCGGCGGGCGGGCCTCCGGGGGGAGCGTGCCGCCGGCCTCGGCGTCCGGCGAGGGACCGGTCTGCTGGCGGTGCTTCGGGGTCGGCGACGCGGGCGCGGACTTCTGCAAGTTCTGTGGCGCGCGCTACGCGGACGCGCCCGCGGGCAGCGGCTCCTCCCCCGCCGCGCCGGGTCCCGTCCCCTCCGCTCCGAGCGCCGCCGCGGCCGTCCCGGCGACCTCGTCACCGGCGGCCGCATCCTACGGCGGCGGCTCCGTGCCGGCGGCGCCGTTCGAGGCTCGCCACGCGGCGGCGGTCTCCCGCCCCACCGCCGATGAGGGAGGCCTCCGGACCGATCGGCCGGTCCGCGCCCGGCTGATCGCGATCCTGAAGGACGGAACGGACGGTCGCGCGTACCCCATCCACGACGAGACGACCGACATCGGTCGTCACGAGGGGCAGGTGGCTCTCGCCGAGGACCCCTACCTGTCGAGCCGCCACGCCCGCCTCGTCTTCCGCGGAGGTCGGGCTTGGCTCCGCGACCTGGACAGCGTCAACGGGATCTACCTCCGGATCCGGGAGCCGGTCGACCTCGCGGACGGTGATATGCTGCTGCTCGGGCAGCAGGTGCTCCGCTTCGAGCTTCTCGCGGAGGCGGAGCTGCCTCTAGGTCCGGCGACCCAGCACGGCGTCATGGTCTTCGGCACCCCGGAGGTGCAGCGGATCGCTCGCCTCGTGCAGTACACGACGGAGGGGGTGGGCCGGGACGTGCATTACCTGTATCGTGACGAAACGGTGATCGGACGGGAACAGGGCGACCTGGTCTTCACGGACGACCCGTTCATGTCGAGGCGCCACGCCGCCGTGAGCGTCGACCGCGCCAACCGCCGCTTCGTGCTGCGCGACCTCGGCTCGTCGAACGGGACGGCCATCCGATTCCGCGGCGAGCGGGGCCTCCGCCACGGCGACCAGTTCCGCGTCGGGCGTCATCTGTTCCGCTTCGAGGAAGGGTCCGCAGGAGGGCCGAACGGGCGATGAGCGCCGAGCAGAACGGACCGAGCGGGGACCGGGAATCGGACCCCGGGACCCGGGCCTCGCCGCCGCCGGATCCCGGCACGACGATGCCGGACGCGGTGCCGGTCGGCCTCACCCGGACCGATGCCGATGGCGGGGCCCCGCGCCATCCGTCCCCGGGCTTGGGCGCGAGCAACGGGTTTCGGAACGGCCCCGGCTCCTTCCGGGAGCTGGCGAGCCGCTGGAGCGCCCCGCCGGACGGCGCCGGCTCCTCGCTCGAGCCCGCCGCCACGGTCGTGGCGGCCCCGGTCGTCCACTCCGGAGGCACCACGCCGCCGGACGACGACGAGGAGGAAACCCAGGAGTCGGACGCGGTCCGGGTGGACGAGGTCGCGGCCCCCATCCGGGCCCGCTGCTTCGGGCGCACGGACGTCGGGCTGGTGCGGGACCACAACGAGGACAACTTCCTGTTGGCCGACCTCGACCTGGCGCGTCGGGACCTCGCGGGCGGTCCGATCGAGGCCTCGGTCGGCGACCGGGGCCTGATCTTCGCGGTGTGCGATGGGATGGGAGGCGCCGCCGCCGGCGAGGTCGCCAGCCAGATGGCGGTCGACACCATCCACGAGGTGATGGGGGCGCGCATGTCCGTGCCCGACCGGGACGCGTTCGCCCGGTGCCTGGTCCACGCGGTGGAGGAGGCCGGCCACCGCATCTTCAGCGCCGCGAAGATGGACCGCACGCGGCGGGGGATGGGGACGACCGCGACCCTCGCCGGGCTGGTGGATCACGTGCTCTTCGTCGGGCAGGTGGGCGACAGCCGCGCCTACGTTCTGCGCGGGGACGCCTTCGTCCAGATCACGAAGGATCAGTCCCTCGTCAACCAGCTGATCGAGGCAGGCCAGCTCACCGAGGAGGAGGCCGAGGCCTTCGAGCACTCCAACATCATTCTCCAGGCCCTCGGGACCACGGAGGAGGTGACGGTCGACCTCACCTTCCTCGAGCTCCGACGCGGTGACCGTCTGCTGCTGTGCTCCGATGGGCTGAGCGGGCTGGTCCACGCGGACGCGATGCAGCAGGTCGTCAGCTCCACGGAGGACCTGGCGGTCGCCGCGGACCAGCTGATCGACATGGCCAACAAGGCCGGCGGTCACGACAACATCACCGTGATCCTCGTGGACTTCGACGGGGTCGGGCTGGGCACGGCGCCGGTCGCGCCGTCCTACCAGCAGTACCCCCTGCCACCGGACGACACGTCCCGGAGCTCCGCTCCGCCGCGCGCCACGAGCATCAAGGCGGGCGGGCCGAAGCCAGGCGCCGACGTGAAGCGGGCCGCGCCCCTCGCCGGGACGCCGATCCAGGTCGCCCCGATGTCGACGCCCACGAGGGCCGCCGGCAACGGGTGGATGCTCGCGGCCCTCGCGATCGGCCTGGTCCTGGTCCTGGTCGCCGTCGCGCTGCTCTTCGTCGTCGGGGGGTTCGCAGCCTTCGGGCTGACCGGAGCCGGGAGCGACGACAAGGGCGGGCTGGCCGTCTCCGCCGAGGATGCGCCGCCCACGGCGCCGGAGCCGGTGCCGACGTCGGCCGACGAGGGCGAGGCGGCTCCGCCGGCCGAGGCGGTGGTCCTCGGTACGCTGCGCATCGAGAGCGACATCCCCGACGGGACCGTCTACGTCGGCGGCGAGCCGGTCGGGCCGATCCGGGACGGGATGGAGATCCCGCTTCGCCCGAACGCCTTTCGTGTCGACGTACGCCATGACGACGCGCAGATCGTCGAGCGCACGGTGACGGTCACCGCCGGCGAGACCACGACCGTGGTCCTCAACCGCGAGCAGGCTCCGGACCATGCGCCCCTGCTCGCCGAGCCAGCGGTCGAGGAGCCCGTGCCGGGCGCGTCCGCGCCGGTGGCGACCGAGCCCAGCGCGACGCCGCCCCCCCGCCCCGCGCCGACGCGCCCCGCCGAGCCGGACGCCGCCCCCGCACCGCCGAGGGCGCCCCGAACCGCCCAGCGCCGGTCCTCCACCCTCCTCCCGGAGGGCCACCCCAACCAGGGAAAGCG
>JBHJHB010000121.1:0-39403 GCA_050331215.1 Sandaracinaceae bacterium
CCCCCCCCCCCCCCCCCCCCCCCCCCCCCCCCTTTTTTTTTTACTTTGATTCTGGCTTCCTCTCGCTCTTTGTGACTGTTTTGTCTTCGTCTTCTCTTCGGATCTCGACGTCGTCGTCGTGGTCGCCGCGGTCGGTGTACAGCACCTGGCCCGTCACGGCCGAGACCGTGACGTCCACGTCATCTTCGAAACGCAGCTCGAAGACCCAGACGCCGCCGTGGTCTTCGTCGCGCTCGAGCTCCCACTCGACGACGGGCCCGTCGCGCTCTGCGCTGGCGACCGCGATCGCGTCGGCGAGGCTGGTCGCCACGAGCTCCCCGGGGACGAAGGAGACGTCGGCGTCGTTGCTCTCGACCTCGTAGAGGCCGCAGGTGGCCACGAAGAGCTCGACCTCGGCGTCGCCGCCGTTCTCCGTCTCCAGCTCGATCTCCCAGGCGGGAATGCCGTCCAGGTCCGCCTCCTCGACCTCGACCACGGTGGAGAGTGGGAATAGCTCTTGCGCTGCGTCACGTGCGGTCTCTCGGGTCATCGCGCAGTCGCCGACCCGCACGTCGTCCCCGTAGAGGGCGGTGATTCTGTCGGCCGTAGTCCCGATGTCCGAGGTGCAGGCACCCGCGAGAAGAGCCGTCAGGGCGAGCAGGCCCATCGGCTGGATAGATCTGTGCATCGTCATCGTTCTCGTCTTCTCCTCGTATAGACGCCCCTCCCCACGGGTCTCGGCGCAAACAGATGCTCGTGCGCACCGAAGCGTTCACGGTTCACACAGATGACTCAAAGAAAATCGCCTACGTGTCCGAGGTGCGGGCGTGAGGTGCATCACGGTTCGTACGGGGACAGCGACGTGGCTAGCGCGCGTCCCGACCCGGCAGGGGCGCGCCGCCCGGTCTCGCGAGAACGGGGAGCGGACGGAGGCGACGTCGTTCGCCTCGAGGTGCTAGGTCAGCCCCCGGTCCGCAGCCAGGAGGATCTGCGCTCGCTTCACCCTTTCGTGAGCCGGGTGCACCCCCGGACACCATCGCGGTCAGGACCGCTCGCTCCGACTCAGTCAGCTCCACTCGATGCCTGGGCCGCATCTCTCACCTCCTGGTAGGCGAGCCGATCAGAGATGCGCGATCCTGTCGACGTCGATGCCCGAACTCACCGCCAAGCAGGGCCAGTACCTGGCCTTCATCCATCTCTACACGAAGCTGCACCGGCAGCCCCCGTCCGAGCGGGACATGCAGGACTACTTCCGCGTCACGCCTCCGACGGTCCACAGCATGGTCAAGACCCTCGAGCGGAACGGCCTCATCCGCCGCCAGCCGCGTCGGGCACGGACCATCGAGGTCTTGGTGCCGGCCGAGCAGTTGCCCGACCTCGACTGAGGCTCCGGTCGGATCGATCAGAGCCCCTGTGGACGTGTACTAGGCCCCCGCGTTCTCCTGGGCCTGGACGTCGTCGAACGCTGGGGGCGCCTCAAACGTGAGCTGGACGATCACGAGGCCCGTCGGCTGCCGCCAGGACGGCCTGGGCCGCCTCCCGGGCGTGGGCGGCCAGCCCGTCGAGGTCCTCGTCGGCCAGGACCCGCCGCTGCTCCTCGAAGGCGCTGTGGTCGCCGAGCGCCACCGCGGCCTGGGCCACGAGCGCCCGGCCCCAGACGCGATAGCTCCCGTGCCGCAGCGCCGCGGCCAGGTCGATCGCCTCGGCGCGCAGGGCGCGGGCCTCCTCGGCCCGGCCCCGCGCGAGGTCGGCCTGGGCGGTCGCCAGCAACGTGAAGGCCAGGCGCTGCTTCGCGTCCACGACGCGGAGATCTTCCGCTCCCTCGAGGATCCGGTCCCGCGCGTCGTCGTCGCCCTCGGCGTAGCTCGTCACCGCCTCGAGGGTCCGGGCGACCGGACCCTCGCTCCCCTCCCGCATCTTGGCGCCCAGGCGAGCGAGGCGCGCGACCGGCTCGCGCGCGTCCTCCGGGCAGCCGTAGGTCAGCTCCAGCATGACGAGCTGCTCGAGGGCCTCGAACTCCGCGAAGTGGTCCTGGGCGCGGCGCGCGAGGTCGTAGGACGACCGCAGGCGGCGCGCCGCCTCGCCGCGCTCGCCGGCGTGCGCGCGGAGCATCCCCTCCGCCTCGGGCACGGCGAAGGGGACTACCTCGAGCTTGCTCGCCACCGCCCGGGCCTCCAGGCTTAGCGCCTCGGCGTGAGCGATGTCCCGGTCGAGCCGAACCAGGCATCGCGCGGCGTCGGCGAGGGCTGCGGCCCGGTGCCGGGCGTCGCCGCCCCGCGTCAAGCGCTCCGCGTACAGCATGTGGCGCGCCGCATCGACCGCGTGGCCCCGCTCCCAGCGCAGGTAGGCCAGGGACCGGAAGCCGCTCCGGGCGTGGTCCACCTCGCCCGCGTCGAGCGCCCGCTCGGACAGCTCCTCGAGCTCCTTCGCGACGGCCTCCGGGTCGTCCGGCTGGTCGGCGATCAGCGCGAGGCCGTGGAGCTCGATCGCCATCGTCGTCCGGGTGGGCTCGGGCAGGGCCGTCACGTAGCGGAAGCCGCGGCGGATCAGCGCGACCGCGTCTGCCTTGGCGAAGAGGCCGAGGGAGCGGCGCGCGGCGCTGACGCAGGCGCTCGCCGCGAGGTCGGCGCGCCCGGCGAGGTGGGCGTGATGGGCGACCTCGGCCGCGCTCGCCTCGTCGGCGGCGCAGGTCTCGCCGAGGGCGCGCGCGATCTTCGCGTGCATCAGACGGCGCCGCGGCTCGGACAGGTCGAGGTAGACCGCGTGGCGGACCACGTTGTGGGCGAAGGTCACGCCGTCCTCGGAGCTCCGGAGCAGAGCGTGCCGTTCCAGGTGCTCCAGGCTGACGAGGAGCTCGTCCTCCGGCAGCTCGGTCAGGACCGCGAGGCACGAGAGGCGGGCCCTCGGGCCCACCGTGGCCGCCCAGCGGAGCACGTCCCCGCACGGCGCGGGCAGGCGCTCCACCCGCGCCTGGACGACCTCGCTCACCGTCGACGGGAGCGGAGCGCCCTCGCCGGCCTCCGCGGCGTCGGGCGCGTCCCCGCTCCTCGCCAGCTCGAGCGCGAACAGGGGGTTGCCGCCGCTGCGCGCGTACACTTCGGCCCGGTCGGCCCCCGGGGCCACCGCCGCGACCAGGGCCTCGGTGTCCGCCTGGTTGAGCGGCCCGAGCTCCAGCTCCCGGAGCAGCCGCTCTCGGCGCAAGCCGCGGAGCACGCGGGTGAGCGGCTCGTTGTCCACGATCTCGCCGGCCCGGGCCGTCAGCGCGAACAGGATGGGCCGTCTCGAGAGCTGGCGGGCCACGTAGTGGAGCAGCTCGGCGGAGTCTTCGTCGATCCACTGGACGTCGTCCAGGCCCACCACGGTGGGGGCCTCGCGCTTGGTGTCGTGCCGCAGCAGGTCGACCATCGTGGCGAACATCTGCTCCCGGCTCGACGGCGCCCCGCCGTTGCTGCCGAGGAGGCTGGCGAGGTCGCGCCCCTCCAGCCGGGGCTCGTCCTCGCGATCGGGTCGCCAGGCCCGCAGCCCGTCGATCCACGGCCCGAAGGGCCGGCCTCGCTCCGCTTCGAAGGCCCGGCCGGAGGCCACCACGCCGCCCCGCCTCCGACCCTCCTCCAGGAGCTCGGCCAGCAGGCGGGACTTGCCCACGCCGGGCTCGCCGCTCAGGAGCACGATGCGCTCGCCGCGCTCCTGCGCGACCTCGTCGAGGAGGGCAAAGAGGCGGGCTCGCTCCGCTCGGCGCCCCACGAGGGGCGAGTCGATCGCGACGCCCGTCGTCGGCGGCGGGAGCGACTCCCGCGACAGGGGGGGCGGCGGCGCGGCGCTCAGACCGCGCCGGGCGTCGAGGAGAGAGAGGGGCGTGCCGACGCCCAGCTCCCGGAGCTGTCGCAGCCCGGCCTCGGCTTGCTGGCGCGCCTCGTCGGGGCGGCCGGCCGAGGCGAGCAGCGTGACCAGGTCGACCCGCACCGCCTCGTCGACCGGCTCGATCCGGACGAGGGCCCGTGCGTAGGGGAGCGCCTGCTCCGGCGTATCGCGCAGGCGGGCGGTCAGCGTGCGGAGCAGCGCGGCCTGCGCGATCCGAGCGTCCTCGCGCTCCGCGACGGACCAGGACTGGAACTCGTCGAAGTCCCCCATGTCGAGGCCCTGGAGGAGCTCGCCGCGATGGAGGTCGGCCACCTCACGGAGCGTGGCCGTGTCGAGGGTGGCCATGTCCCGCCGCAGCACCTCCCGGACCCGGAGGATGTCGACGTCGACCCCCTCGGCGGCGAAGCGCACGTGGTCTCCCTCCGACTGGATGCGGGTGTGCCCCGGCTGATTGACCAGAGGGCGCAGCTTGCTGAGGCTCCACCGGAGGGCACCCCGCGGGTCGTCCGCGACGTCCCACAGCAGCGAGCACAGGCGCGCCCGCCGCTGGGGGCGACCGGTCAGGATCAGGTAGGCCAGCAGCGCGCGGGTCTTCTTCGATTGAGGAAGGCGCACTTCGACGCCCCCCCGGACGACCGACATGTCGCCGAACAAGCGGATCGAGAGGGTCTCCTTCCGCGCCACGTTCACCCCGTCCCTTTGGACTGTAGCCCGACTCGGTGGCCTCAACTCGCCTTCGAGGCGCTGATCAGCCAGGTGCTGGAGGGCATCCACACGCTCCCATCGGCGCGCCGGGCCCTCCGGAACCGGGCCCTCATCTCCTCGACGATCGTGTCGAGGACGGCGTCGGCCGCCTCCTTCGCCTCCCGGATCACGAAGCCGGCGGGTCCCACGAGCATCATGTACTCGACGGCCTCGTCGAGCGTCCGTCCGATGCAGAGCTCGGCGTCGATGCGGTGGAAGGTCGCCCCCTCCAAGGAGGCCGCCTCGAGCATCCGGGTCACGGTCTCTGGGTCGGCCATCGAGAAGGGGCCGGGTCCGCACGTGTCGGCGTCATCCGACGGCGCGGGCAGATGGGACAGGGCGATCGCCTCGGCCTCCCCCCAGCACGGGTTGTCGCGGATCGTGCGCCACGCGAGCATGTGGACCCGTCCCCCGGGGGCGAGGGCGCGCTCCATCGTGCGCAGCGCACGCACCGGGCTGGCACAGAACATCGTGCCGAAGCGGGAGAACGCGACGTCGAAGTGGTCTCGGGGGAGGTCCGCCTCCTCGATGTCGCCCAGCTCGTAGCGCACGTGGGCGGCGCCGGCCTCCTCGCGCTCCGTCTCGGCGATCGCCAGGAAGGCCCTCGTGCAATCGAGGCCGAGGACCTCGCCCTCGGGACCCACCATGTCGGCCAGCTCGAGGCAGGTCTCGCCGAACCCGCAGCCGACGTCGAGCACACGCTGGCCGCGCCGGATGCCGATCCGCGGCCACGCCCGGTCGCTGTGGATCGCGCCGTTCCCGCTGAGCAGGGGGCGGAAGCGGATCCACTTCGGCGTGAGGGTCGTGTTCCAGAAATCGACGAAGGGGCTGTTGGACTCGGCGAGCAGCATCTCGGGTGTCTCCTTGGATTCGTGCTCTTGGAGCGGACACGTGGTGCATCAGGCGGCGCGGTGCCGCGCGGAGTCGAGCTGGAGCAGGCGCCGGTTCTCCGGGCGCATCGCCCCGCTGAGGTCGAGGTGGAGCGCCGCCAGCTCATCCAGCGACCAGTCGAAGGACGCGATGCGCTCGGTGATGGCGAACAGCTCCCGCCCGAGCGCGTCTCGCTCCTCATGGTACGAGGCGAGGGCGCCGGTCCGGCTCGACGCGACGGCGCGCGCGAGGAGCTCCGCGTCACGGAGGGCATCGGTGATGCCGTGGGCCGTGATCGGGTCGCGGAAGTAGCCCGCGTCGCCGACGAGGGCCCAGCCGGGCCCGTACGGCCGCCGGAGGTGGCCGAGGCGGCCGGCGAAGCGGCGCAGGACGCCGGCCCGAGGCGCGGCGAGCGCCCGCTCCGCGACGGCGGCGGGGGCGGTCTCCCGGAGCAGGCTGGCGAACAGGTGCTCCGCGTCGCCCTCGCGCTGCCGCTCGGGCGGCATGGCGACGAAGACGCAGTGGCCGCCGTTCGTCGGGATGAAGCCCGAGGAGGCGCGGGGCCCGTAGAGCCAGTAGTAGCCGGGCAGGTCGAGGCCCTCGACGTAGCCGAAGACCGTCGCCGTGCGGTGCCGACCCGCCACGAGGGTCGGCGCTCCGGCGAGCCGCGCGACGGTCGACTTGATCCCGTCGGCCCCGATGACGAGGTCGGCCCGGACCCGCCGCTCGACGCCTTCGCGCAGCAGGCGCGCCCCCCGGACCCGGCCCGAGCGGTCGAGCTCCAGCGCGGTCAGGCGGGTCCCGAACCAGACGTGGGCGCCGGCGTCTCGGGCCTCGTCGGCCAGGATCGGATCGAGCACCGTGCGCCGGGGCGCGTAGAGCGCCTCGGCGTGGGGCCTCGGCTCGATGTCGAGCGTGGCCTCGTCGGGGCCGTAGCGGAACGTCGTGGTGCGAATGGCGGGGGCGCCGCTTGCCCGGACCCGGTCGAGCAGCCCCCAGCGGGAGAGCTGCACGACCCCGCCGCGCATCAGCGCGTGGGTCGACAGGGTGTCGGCGCCGTAGGCCGCCCGGTCGACGGCGAGGACCCTCAGGCCACGCCGGGCCAGCAGCATCGCCGTCGCAGCGCCCGCGCATCGAGCGCCGATCACGATCGCGTCGTAGTGGACCGTCATCGTCCGCCCTCCCTCACGCGGCCCGGCGATGGCCGCAGCGGAGCTGGGCGCTGAGGTGTGCGACGATGGCGCTGGCGTCGGCGCCGACGCCGTCGAGGGAGTGGGAGCCGCGGGTGCGCATCATCTCGATCCCGAGCGTGTAGAGACCGGGCGCCTCGGTTACGCCGCCCCGCTGGCGGATCTCCCCACGCTCGTCCAGGACCGGGACGTGGAGCCACCAGTAGCGCCGGCGGTAGCCGGTGGCCCAGATGACCGAGCGGATGCTCTCGGAGCGCAGGTCGAGGGCGGGGGGAGAGGCGCGGTCCACCGTCGAGGGCGGCGCCTCGGCCGGCGGCGCCTCGATCCCGGTGGCGTCGACGTAGGCGTCGATGCTGGCCAGGGTGCGAGCCATCTTGGCGTCCGCGCGCGCGGTCGACGCGGCGAGGTCGGACGCGCGGGCCACCCGATGGCCCTCGGCGCCCGTGACCCGGCCCACGAGGCGAACGCCGGCCGCGGCCAGGGTCGGCAGGTCGAGGGCGCCCCGCTCCCGGTGTCCCACGAGCTGGAGCGACGTGGGCCGGCGCTCGCTGCTCGGGAGGTCGTCGACCCCCTCGCTGAGCACGCCCATCGCATCGAGCCATCGATGGATGTCCCGGCCCCGGTAGGTGCGCGGGAGGCGGGTATGTCGCCCTACGGCCAGCGTGACCGGCCGGCCCGCCGCCTGGAGCTCGTCCGCGAGCTGGACGCCGGTGGCCGAGGCGCCGACGACCAGGACGCCGCCGTCGGGCACGTCCGAAGGCCGCCGGTAGCAGCTCGGGACCAGGGACGCGATGGCGGGGGAGACGCGGTCGACGAAGGCCGGCAGGGACGGCTCGGCCGAGTGGCCCGTGGCCACAATCACGGCGCGTGCGCGGAGCTCCCCGCGGTCGGTGACCACCCGAAAGGCGTCGTCGCCAAGCCTTCGCACGCTCCAGACCGTGGTGTGCTCCTCGACCGGCGCCTCGAGCTGGTCGGCGTAGCCGTCCAGGAACGCGACGACCTCGCGCCGGGTCATGAACCCGTCGGGATCCGGCCCGTCGTAGCGGTAGCCGGGCAGCCGCGTCATCCAGTTGGGGGTGAGCCGGCGGCGCGAGTCGCACCGCTCGCTCCGCCACCGCTCGCCGACGCGGCCGCGGTCGAGCACGACGTGGTCGATGCCCCGGTGGGAGAGGCAACAGCTCGCGGCCAGGCCGGCCTGACCGGCCCCGATGACGACGACGTCCGTGCGCTTCACGACCGCTTCTCCGATGCTCGGGCGCCGGCCCTCAGGCCGCGTCCACGTCGATGGCGATCGAGGTGCCGTTGGACAGGACGTCGAACACCGCGGAGCGCGCCCGGCTCTGCTCGACGACCTGCCGGAGCTTGTCGGCCTCGGCGTCGCCGCGGATCCTGAAGCTGACCCGGAGCGCCTGATAGCCGTTCCGGACCTCGTCGCTGAGGCCGAGGATGCCCTGGAGGTCGATGTCCCCCTCCACCCGCGACTCGACCTCGGTGAGGTTGATGCCGCGCGCCGACGCGACGTTGGCGATGCCCGCCGTCAGGCAGCTGGCGAGCGCGGCGAGCAGCAGCTCCACGGGGGTGGGGCCCTGGTCGTCGCCGACGAGGACAGGCGGGTGATCCACGTCGTAGGAGAACTCGGTGGCGTGCTGGTGGTCCCCCCCCGCGCCGGTGAAGCCCTCGATCGTGGTGCGGCTGTGGGTGCCCTTGATCCAGCGGTTGCTGGCCCGCCACTGGAACGCCGCCAGCTCGGGCTGGGCCCGGACGGCGTCGATCGTGGCGAAGAGCGTCGGCACGTCGACGCCGTTGCGCGGCTGGCGGGTGGGCTTGGAGGGGCGGTCGTTGGCGGTCTGCGGTTCCATGGGGTCTCTCCGGTTGGGTGCGCCGGCGTGCGCCGCCGACGCTGCCCAATCTCGACAGCCCCCGTGTAAGAGAGCGTGTGAGGCCCCGTGGTTTCGCCGCTCGGCCGCCCAAGAGCCGAGGATCCTTCAGGAATCGCGGGGCGTCGGAGCGGCGAAGGATCACCTTGCCGTCCTCGACGGTGCGAGAGACCGTCTACGCCATGATCACCCATGGGACCCCCCGGCGGCGCGCGGCAGCGCTGCTCGCCGTCACCGCGGCCGTATGGCTCACGGCGCCAGCTCCCGCGCGCGCCGGCAACAGCGACGCGATCCTCCTCGGGTCGGACGCCGCGCTGACGGGCGGATCCGTCACCGCGACCACCGAGGACGGCGCCTCGACCTACTACAACCCGGCCGGCCTGGCCCACATCGACCGGCACCAGGTCAACGTCAGCGCCCAGGCGATCCAGCTCCAGGACATCAGGATCCAGGACATCCTGTCCTTCGAAGGGGGGCCCGCCATCGATGGGGGGACGACGGTCCTCCCGCTGCTGCCGGCGGGGCTCACGTATGGCGGGGTGCTCAGCGACACCGTGAGCTGGGGCTTCGGCATCTTCGTCCAGAACCAGTTCGCCTACACGCTGAGGAGCCTCCTGCAGTCCAACGTCCCGCGCCCCGCGGCCGTGTCCCTCGCCTACGAGGACCGGTTGATCGACTCGATCGGCGGCGTCGGCATCGGCTGGGCGGCGCTGCCGAACCTCCGCCTCGGGATCTCCGTCATGGGTCGCTACCGGGAGGAGTACGGGACCCTGATCGTGAGCGCCGGGGACCTCCCGGGCGCCGACCTCGACGCGAACCTGGCCGGCGTGTCGGACTCCTTCGGCTCGCAGGCGGCGGGAGCGGAGCTGCGCGGCGGGGTCCAGTGGGAGCCCACGCCGGACTGGGTGCTCGGGGCGGCCGTCTGGACGCCCACGCTCAACATCTACCGGGCCGAGCAGCAGACGGGCGTCCTGCTCGAGCGGCAGGCGGCCTCGGGCGACGACCCGGGCCGCACGACGTACCTGCCCTTCAACGTCAACCAGACCACCTGGGGCTTCACCCAGCTGACGCAGTGGCGCTTCCGGGCCTCGGTCGCCTACCAGGGGGACTGGGGCTGGGTCGGCGTCGACGGTGACGTCCAGCCGGGCTTCGGCAACGAGCAGCTCGGGATTCGGCGCAGCACCACCTTCAACGTCCGCGCTGGCGCCAAGATCCTCGTCGCCCCCAACGTCCACCTCGGGCTCGGCTTCTTCACGGACCGCCACGCGCTGCCCCGGCCGGACGCGGACGACCTGACCCTGTCGCCCCGCGTCCACCTCTACGGCGGCACCGTCGGCGTCGACTTCGACAACAGCCACCAGCTGTCCGGCGAGGAGCCCGCCAGCATCTCCTTCCGGACCGGCCTGTCCCTCCGCGTGGCCTACGGGGGAGGCGACTTCTCGACCCTCCAGATCGAACGCAGCGAGGACGGGCTCGACGCTCAGCCCAACGTCGTCCCCGCGACGATCTTCGAGGCGGGCATCTACCTCACGTCCGGCCTCTACTTCTGAGGGGGGGCGACGGGCTCGGCGCTACGGGCTCAGATCCACCGACCACACGGTCCGGTCCGTGCTGATGAAGTCGCCCGCGACCAGCGCGACCCGGTCCTGGTTGTTGATGTCCGCCAGCGTCACGAAGCTGAAGAGCCGCCCGTCCAGCATGTCGCCCTGGGCCAGGATCCGGTTCGCGATCCGGCTCGGGCCGAAGAACACGCCCCCGTCGCCCTCGACCGTCGTCGCCTGGAACACCACCCGGCCGTCGTCGTTGTGCCGGACCGTCCGGGTGAAGGCGGTGTACTCACCGCCGGTGTCGTCGGCGATCACGGTCACGTCGCTCGGGTCACCGAACGGGGTGGGGGTCGCGACGTAGACCCCGGCGTCCAGGTCGAGGGTCTCCACCACGGTGCCGTTCGCGTCGTCGGGCGGATCGAAGAAGTCGATGATGGCCCCGAAGGGGAGGGCGAACGCCACGTTTCCATCCGCGTTGATGCTGGGCAGGGGCTGGCTGCCGACGGAGAGCTTCTCGATCGCGGTGTCGATCGTGGCGAGGGTGTCCCCCGGGCTCTCGAAGAGCAGAATCCCGCGCGACAGTCCCATCGTCGGGTCCCCGTACTCCATCTGGACGGCGACGGTCCCGCCATCGTTCACGTCGAGGCGCTGGGCGTTGAAGTAGGTCCCGGTCGCCTGCCGGAGCACCGCGACCGGGCCCTCCACGGGCCCCCGCCAGATCGCGCCCATCCCGTCCCGGACGTTGTGGAAGGCCACGGTGCCGTTCTCGGCCAGGGCGACGTTGTCCTGAGGGATGAGGGCCAGGCTGGGCGGCAGCGCCGTCACGTCCGCCTCGAGCAGGGTGGTGGAGCTCGCCGCGGCCGGGAGCGTGGTGCTGTACACCCCGATGAAGTCGGTCATGCCGGCGTCCCTGCGGCCGATGAAGGCCGCGCGCCCATCGCTGATCACCGCCACGCTCGTCACTTCGCTGTAGCCGGCGGGGGCGATGTCGATCCGGGTGACCGTCGCGCCATCGTAGTAGAAGAGTGCCTGCTCTCCCGTCATGGGATGCTCGCCGGCGAAGAGCATGTCACCGTCGTCGGCCAGGGACGGCAGGACGCTCACGTCCAGGAACCCGATCGCTCCGGAGAGCTCGGTCTGGACCTCGGTGAACTCGAGCTCCGGCGTGCAGGCAGCCGCCGTGAGCGCGGCGGCGACGATCAGTCCGTTCAGTCGCATGAGTGACCCCCCTGTCCGCATCCTACGCGGCCGACGGGCGTCCGTCCCCTGCCGACCCGCCGGCCGCTCGGTCCGGATGGGAGGTGGCAAGCGCCAAGCGCACCCGCGCAAGCGGTCACCGAGTCACCTGTCTCAGCGATTCGTGGCAACATCCCGCCGGCGCCCGACACGGCGTCACATATACACGAAATACGCGAAGTATTCCTCGTCGTCGTTCCTTGATTCGGGCGCCGATGGCTCGCCGGGATGTACCACTCACTGCTGTTCCAGGTGACTAGCCACGGAGGCCCAGCCACGTGGAGTGGCGACGGCGTGGGTCGGCCCGCGTCCTGCACGAGGACGGGCCCGGCGGCTCACGTGGGGAGGCCCCCTGCCCCCCAGGGGACGTTGCCCGGGGTGCGCTCTCGACCGCCGATCAGTTCGGGTTGCAGAACCCGTACTCGGTCTGGCCCTCGATGCCGGCGCAGGTGAAGTCGCCGGCGCAGCGCGGCTCCGGGTCCTGGGTGCGGCACAGCGTCCGGCAGGTGCCGGCGCCCGCGCCGCCCACGCAGATGAGCCCGGGCGCGCAGCTGTTCGAGAACTCGCAGGCCTCGCCCTCGATCGCGTCCCCGGGCTCCAGGCAGTCCGTGCCCGCGCCGAGCACGTAGCACCCGGCCGTCGGATCATCGTTGAGGCAGCCTCCGGACTGGTCGATCGGGTCGCAGTCGGAGGCCGTGCGGCACTGCCCGGCCCCGTCGGCGTTGCCGATGCCGAGGCAGAACTCCCCCGGCTGACAGTCCTCGGGCGAGTCGACGCAGCAGTAGGCGCGGCACGCGCCGCGATCGCAGCTCAGGGTGTCCTGGCACTGGTTAGCGCCCCCGCTGGCGCACGGCGCCCCCAGGCCACCGGCGCCCTCGTTGGTGCACGCCGTCTCCCAGCCGTCCATCGAGCTGCCCACCAGGACGCAGGCCATCCCGGCCCCACAGGAGCCGCGGACGCCGAACTCGCACTCCCCGACCGTGGGTCCGCACTCTTGACCCGCGCTCCCCATGTCGGGCTCGGCGGCGGCGTCCCCTTCGACGGCCCCGTCGACGGAGCCGTCCATCCCGCCCGAGCCGCTTCCGCAGGCGGCGAGGAGCGGGAGGGTCAGGGCTACGGAAAGGAGCAAGCGAACGAGTCGAAGGGTGGGCATCCGGGTTCTCCTGGAAGCAGGTCCTGTGAGATCGCAGCCCTTGTCCGGGCTTGTCAAGCCAACGGCCCGGTCCCCGAGGCCCGAACGCAGGACGCGCCGCCCCTCGGAGGTCTAGGAGCCGTCCGAGGGTACGGCGCGCATCGTCTCCCGGGTCGCCTCCGCCCCGGCCGGGTCGCCGGCCTCCGCCTGGGCGGTGGCGAGGGACTCGAGGCTCGAGGTGACGGAGCGCTCGTCGATCACGCCGGAGCGGGCCGCGGTGGTCAGGAGCATGGCGCTTCGCTCGAGCTGCGCCTCGCGCACGGCGACGCGCCCCGCCTCGAGGCGCTTGAACGCCCGCGCGGCGTTGCGCCCCTGGACGAGCCGGGCGTAGGCGGCCAGCGGGTGCTCGCCGTGCTCCGTGAGCACGCGGTCGAAGGCCTCGTTGCCTCGCTGGAGCGACGGGTGGTCCGACCCCCGGAGCGCGAGCAGCATGCCCTGCTCCTCGCCGAGGAACAGCTCGGCCACGGACTCCTGCTCCTGGCTGACCGGGTAGCGCACCCGTACCCGCAGCACGTTGGAGCGTACCTCCGAACCGTCCGGCGCCGCGTAGGCGGCCCGGAGGGCGTAGGCACCGGGCGCATCGAACACGAAGCCGTCCCGGCCGTAGCCGATGTACGCGCTCTCGGTGAGCGGTCGCTCGGCGTCCACGGTGACCGGGTGGTCGCCCATGAGGTGGTCGATCACGGGATCGAAGGCCACGACCTCGCCGCTGGGGCGCAGGACGGCGAGGTGGACGAGACCGGCGCTCGGGTGGAGCGATCCCTGGACCCGCCGGGGCGCCGAGGCGGAGAGCCGGAGCCCGATGACCACGGGCTCGCCGAAGGCGAAGCTGTCCTGCGGCTTGTGCGTCGACAGGCGGAGCCGCAGTCCGGACCGGTCCTCGACGGGGTCGGCCATCACGTGTGCGTCGAGCCCCGCGCCCGTCGCGAAGGGGCTCCCGCCCATCACGATGTGACTCCGGAACGCGTGCCGGAGATGCACCAGCTCGTCGACGTCGAAGCGGAACGGGAAGCGGCTCCAGAAGGCGGCGGGGCCCCCATCGGGGTAGTTCCAGGGGTAATTCATCCACGACAGCGACCGCGGCCGGTTCGTGCCAGGCGGGTCGGCGAAGGCCTTCTGCCACGAGTGGAGCAGGTTGAAGCAATGCCCCAGCTCGTGGACGTAGGTGTAGAGCTGGAGGCGGAGGCGCTCGGCGTTCGTCCCGCCGATGCCGCGGTGGAAGACGGCGCAGCCCTGCCGCTGCCGCCCCCGCTGGTCGAACATGATCCCGTACAGGCCGGCGCCGAGGTCGTGGACCTCCGCGGCGAGCAGCCAGACCGCCCAGGCCTCGAGGTCTTCCCAGAGGCTGAAGTGGTCCTCCATGGCGCCGTGAAGCTCGGCGTCGCTCCAGGTCGGGCCGGCGCCGCCGGCCTGGATGGGGCGCTCGGCGATCGTCGGCACCATCTCGATGCCGGCCTCGGCGTACGCTCCGACCACGCTGAGGTCTCGGGCCGGGCCGCCCGACGGAAGGGCCCCCGTCGCGTAGCTCTGGAAGACCGGCCCCGTGATGTCGTCCACCCAGTCCGTCTCCAGCCGGAGCGTGCGGAAGCATCGGGACTGGAGCTCGCACGCGTAGGACGCTCCGCCCTGGTCCGAGCGGCTGAAGAACTGGAGGGACGCGGCGGCCGGCGTTTGCGATGGCGTGCGCCGTGGAATCACGACCTGGACGATCGGGTAGCGCGCATGGAACGAGTAGGAGCCCTCGCCCCGGATGACCAGCGCCGTGCGCAGGGTCCGAGTGCTCGGCGAGTCGACGATGAAGGAGCCCACGTACGTCTTGGTCCGGCCGTTCACGAGGATGAAGTCGCCGCTCACACGCTGCGTGGGCCGACTGCGGTCCACGTCGACCCGCAGCTCGACCTCGAAGCGCCCGCGGCTTCCTCGATAGCGCCCGCTCACGGGCCGCAGGGACGCCGCGGGTCGGGGCGGCTCGGGCGGCGCGCCTTCGACCGGGGGCGGCCCGAGGGCCTCCTGGGCACGGGCCTCGACGAGCGCCCCCGCGTCGGTCGGGGGGGCGGACGCGCCAGGTGCCTCCCCGCTTCCGAGGTCCTCGACGGTCAATACGTCGTCGGGGAGGTCGGACGTCGGATCGGACATCGCTAGGCTCCTTTCCAGCCCACCGGCCCGGTAGGGAGGACAACGCGTCAGAACAGACGGCGCAGATGCGCGCCGTGCCCCTCGACGTCCAAGGACGGGACCATGGGCCCGGGCGGCGTGTCAAGCGCCGCCGCCTCCCCGAGCACCTCGCCGAGGGACCGCGCTCGGGGACTGGCGGCGGGAGCCGTCCTTCGGGAATACTGCGACGCAAGGCACCCGGGCGCGCGGGCATTCCGGTCGCCGCCTCGCGACGCGCCCGGTCCTCGGGGGAGGCGACGATGGCATCGTGGAAGGTCACGCCTGCGCTCCAGCGCGCCGTCGAGCAGACGAAGTCGAACGAGGCCGCCGGCGCCGAGCTGCAGGCCGCGGTCCGCCTGCCGCTCCAGGCTCCCTCGTCCGACCGAGGCCGGCCGAACGCTCAGCTCAATGTGTACGTCCAGCTCGACATCGGTCCGGAGGGCAGGATCGTCGGGCCGATCGACCTCGGCCAGGCCGGCACGATCGATGTCATCGCCGACGCCGCGATCGGCACGGCCCGTCTGAATGAAGAGCAGCTCGAGCCGCTCCTCGACCAGGAGAGCGTGTTGGGGGTGGACCTCCCCGAGCCCATGCGACGTCCGCTCGCCCTGAGGACGACGGCCGATGAGGCGACGGAGCCGGTGGCCCGCGCCGTCGCCGACGTCGCGCCCCACCACGGAGGGGAGGGCGTCCTGATCGGGGTCATCGATGTCGACGGCTTCGATTTCTCGCACCCCGACTTCCTCGACGCCAACCGCAACACGCGCTTCTTCCGGATCTGGGACCAGGCGGGCACGGCAGGCTCTCCTCCAACGATCCATGGAAGAACCGCCTACGGTACGGAGCTGCGACGAGAGCGCCTCGACAAGGCGATCCAGATGAGCGAGGCGACTGGCATCGCGCCCTATCGGCTTGCGCCTCAGTCGAGCACGGTGCCCGGGTCCCACGGCACCCACGTCGCGAGCATCGCCGCCGGCAACCGTGGGGTGTGCCCCCGCGCGGACATCGCGGCCGTCCTGATCCACCTGCCGACGGACCAGCTCGACCGCCGGGCGACGTTCTCGGACTCCACGCGGCTGGTCGACGCCATCCGCTACCTCCTCGAGCTCCAGGCGTCGGAGGGCTACGCGGCGATATCCATCAACATCAGCCTGGGCACCAACGGCCACGCTCACGACGGCACGAGCGCGGCCAGCCGGTGGATCGACAGCCAGCTCACCCGGGCCGGCCGGTCCGTGTGCATCGCGGCGGGCAACGCGGGTCAGGAGGCCTCCACCTCCGTGGACGACCTCGGCTTCATCATGGGCCGCATCCACACGAGCGGGAGGCTGAAGGCCGGCGGGCTCACCCACGACGTGTCGTTCCAGGTCGCCGGCTTCCCGATCGAGGACGTCTCCGAGAACGAGATCGAGCTGTGGTACGACCCGCAGGATCGGATCGCGCTGTCCGTCCGCCCGCCGGACGGGAGGTGGACCGAGATCGTGGAGCCGGGCGGCACCCTGCGGAGCGTGGCCGTCGACCGCCTGGGCGCGTCGCTCCGCACGGGCATCGACGTCTTCAGCGAGGTCTACCGCAGCGAGAACGGCAGCAACCGGATCAGCATCTTCCTCAAGCCCCTCCCGCACGACGGGCGGCTCGGTCGAGTCGCACCGGGCATCTGGACGATCCGGCTGCACGGCCGCGCGATCCGCAGCGGTCGGTTCAACGGGTGGATCGAGCGCGACGACCCGGTGCCCGTTCACGGGCTCGGGCCACAGGTCGCGTGGCACTACCCGTCGTTCTTCGTCGGCCAGTCCAACGTGGACCGCCACAGCATCAGCTCCCTCGCCTGCACCCGCACCGCGGTCGCCGTCGGCAACCTGGACGCGCTCGGCGAGAGGATCGCGGTCTCGAGCAGCCAGGGCCCCACGCGGGATGGCCAGCCCAAGCCCGAGGTGGTGGCACCCGGAACGGGCATCGTCGCCGCGTGCGGCTTCCACCCCCGGGAGCCCTGGTGCGCGATGACGGGAACCAGCATGGCGTCGCCCTACGTCGCTGGCGTCGCCGGGCTCATGCTGGCGGTCGAGCCCCGCCTCACCTCCGCCCAGATCCGCGGCATCCTCGTGCGAACGGCCCGTCCGCTGCCGGGGAGCGACTACGCCTGGCGCGACGACTCCGGCTACGGCGAGATCCAGCCCGAGCGCTGCCTCCGGGAGGTCCTCGAGCTCCAGAGGGCCATGGAGGGGATGGCGTGAACGTCACCGTGTTCAAGGCTCACGAGGGCGACTCCATGCTCATCCGGGGCGCCCGCGCGAACGTCCTCGTGGACGGCGGCAAGGACAAGAAGGGGAACTTCGACAGCGACATCGCGCCGACGCTCGAGCAGCTGACGCAGGAGGGGGGGGACCTCGACCTGGTGTGCGTGTCGCACATCGACGACGACCATATCCTCGGCGTCCTCCGGCTCTACGAGCGTCGCGTCGCCTGGGCATCGCACCGCGCGAACGAGGAAGAGGGGCTCGTGAGCGAGCGGCCTCCGTTCGGGGAACCGCCCCGCATCCTTCGGCTATGGCACAACGGGCTCGACGAGTCCTTCAAGGACGCGTCCGTCGCCTCGACGACGCGCCAGCAGCTCGCCTTCCATCGCCAGCTGCTCGATGCCCGAAGCGCGCTCAGCGAGACGGAGTATGCCCACCGGTTCGGCCGGGTGGCGCAGGGCGTGATGTCGGCCGTCGAGCTCCAGCTCACCTTCGCCCAGAGCCCGATGAACATCGAGTTCAACGGCCCCGGCGACGGCGACCTCGTCTGCGTGGGCAGGCCCGACGACGTCATCGACGTCAACGGGCTGAGCTTCCGGCTCCTCGGGCCCTTCGAGCAGGACTTCGCGCGCCTCCGTACGTGGTGGGAGGATTGGGTGAGCTCCAGCCAGCAGAGGCTCGACGAGCTCAAGGCCAAGTTCCGACGCGACACGGGGAGCAGCAATGGGCTGGACTTCCTCGCCTTCGCGGCGAGAGAGGCCGAGCTGGGGGCCTTCCACGACGTCCAGCCGCCGAACCTCGTCTCGATCATGTTCCTCGTCGAAGAGGACGGCAGGACCGTGCTGATGACCGGGGACGGGGCCGCCGAGGGGAACGGCATCGACAACGACGGGCTCGAGCAGAACGGCGTGATCGAGGGGCTCGAGCATGCGGGCCTGCTCGCCGACGGCCGCGGCCTCCACGTGGACGTGCTCAAGGTCCCGCACCACGGCTCGAAGAACAACACCAGCCCCGAGCTCGCTCGCCGCGTGACCGCCGACCACTACGTGTTCAGCTCGAACGGGGCACACAAGAACCCCCATCCGGCCGCCATCCGCGCGTACCTCACGGCGCGGCTCGGCGAGGACGACGAACGTACGCCGAACCCTCGAGCGCAGGGCCGCTCCTTCAAGCTCTGGTTCAACTACCACCCCGACAACGACGTCACGTCCAAGCAGCGCGAAACCCTGCAGCTCGCCCGTCGGACCGTCGAAGAGGTCGCCCAGGCCCACCCCGGCGCGTTCGAGTTCGAGTTCGTCGAGGGGTCGAAGGCGGTCATCGACCTGTGACCGGCAGCCGCCCGTACCCTCGTCTTCCGTGTCCCCCGAGGCTTCGCCGAGGTCAACGATTCCGAGCACTCCCGGCAGGATTCGAACCTGCGACCTCCGGCTTAGGAAGCCGTTGCTCTATCCAGCTGAGCTACGGGAGCTGGGAGCCGAGGGGATAGCAGAGCGGCCCGGAGCCGTCAGGCCGGCCCGACCGCCTGCCGTCCGCGCCGGAGTGTGCTGAGCTTCGCGAGCCATGCTTCGGCGGCTCTGCCTCCCCCTCGCGGCTGCGGGGGCCGTGATCGGCCTCGGCGTGACGGCCCACGCGCAGGCTCCTGACGCGCCGCCCGGCGGCGGGGACGCGGCGGAGCTCGCGCCGCTGCCGATCGATCTGAGCGGGCCGCAGGCGACGGTCCGGAGCTTCCTCTTGACGATGCAGGCCGCGACCGCGGAGCGACCGGAGTCGATCGACCGCGCCATCCAGTGCCTCGACGTGGACTACCTCCGCGAGGAGCCCGACGCCCTCCAGCGGAGCCGCCGCCTCGCCGCGCTGCTCTTCGACGTGCTGAACGCCCTGACGATCGACCCCGCCGCGATCGAGGCGGCGTCCCGGCGACGGCAGGTCGTCATCCAGGAGTTCGAGCCCCTGCCGGGTGAGCGCGAGGGGCACGCGATCAGCCTGACGCGGGAGGAGGATCGCTGGCGCTTCAGCGAGGAGACGCTCCGCGACCTCACGACGCTGCGCGCGCTGTCCCTGACGGCCACGGCCGACGGCGGCACGCCCGGGGAGTCCGTCCGCGCCGCCTTCGCGTCGCCGCGGGCGACGATGAGCACGTTCCTGAGCGCCCTCAACCGCGAGGTGCCCGACGCCGAGCTCGCCGCCGACTGCCTGCTGCCGGTGCGGGGCGCCGGGACCGCTTGGCCCGTCGTCCGCGACGACTTCGCCTACGCGCTCTACGCGGTGCTGCTCCGGGTTCGGCCGCTGGTGCTGACGACCGTTCCGGAGCGGATCCAGGACGACCACTTCACGTGGTTCGTCCATCGGCGAGGGCGGATCGTGCTCGAGCGGGCCACGGAGACGGACGCCGACCGCGGCATCTGGCGCGGCGAGTGGCGCTTCTCCCAGCCCACCGTCGACTCCCTCGTCGAGCTCTACCAGGCCTTCGGCCATCAGCCCCTTCCGCTCGAGACGATCGAGGCAGGCTACCGCGAGCGCCTGAGCGCCGGGCTGCAGATCGGGCGCAGCGTCCCGGCGTCCCTGCAGCACCGCGTCCTCGGGCTCCGCGCCTGGAAGGTGCTGGGCCTGGTGCTGCTGCTGCTCGCCGCGCTCCTCGCCTACGCGCTGAGCCACGCCCTCGCGCGCCTGTCCTTCGTCCTGATGTCCCGCTTCGGTCGGTTCGAGACGACCCCCTACCGGCGCAAGCGGCTGTTCCAGTCCGTCGGGCTTCTCGCGATGTTCACGGTCGTCTTCGCCGTGATCCACGGCAACTACCTGCTTCTGCCGCTCGACCTCCTCGGCTTCATCCACCCGCTGTCCTTGACGCTCGTCGGGGCGACGGCGGCGCTCGTCGGGCTTCGCGTCGTGACGATCGCGCAGTACTTCCATCGGACCGGGACGATCCCCCGGGAGAAGGCCAGCGCTGGTCTGGCCCTTCCGCTGCTGGAGAGCTTCTTCCGCTTCGCGATCGCCGCCATCTTCATCGCGTTCTTCCTGAGCCTCCTCGGCTTCACGGACACTGCGGTCCTCGGCGGCCTGGGCATCTTCGGCGCCGCGGTGGGCTTCGCTGCCCAGGGCACGCTGGCCAACATCGTGGCCGCGATCTCGATCATCTACGACCAGCCCTTCCGCGTGGGCGACTGGGTCCACCTCAACGGGATGGACGCCACGGTCGAGCGCCTCGGGCCGATCTCGGTCCGGATCCGGACCTTCTACGACTCGCTCCTCGTCATTCCGAACTCCCACTTCCTGACCAACCTCGTCGACAACTACGGCGAGCGCCGCTACCGACGCCTCAAGACCTACCTGCGCCTGCGCTACGACACGCCTCCCGACCGGATCGACAGCTTCTGCGAGGGGCTCCGGGAGCTCGTCCGCCTTCATCCCTACATGCGCAAGGACGTCTTCCACATCTACCTGAACGAGCTGACGCCCTCGTCGGCCGATGTGCTGGTCTACGTCTACTTTCTGGTCCCGGACTGGGCGACGGAGCTGCGGGAGCGCCACCGCTTCCTGATCGACGCCCTCACGCTGGCCCGGGAGCTCGGGATCGAGCTGGCCTTCCCGACCCAGCGGTTGCTGCTGGAGCAGGTCGAGCGCGAAGGCGCCGCCGAGGCGGGGCCGGTTCCGAAGCCGGACGGGACCGCCGACGCGATCCAGGAGGCGATCGACGAGGGCCGAGGCCGAGCCCTCGCGCTGTTCCACCGCACCTACGGGCGGCCCCCTCGGCCGCGCGCGCCGGTCGTCATTCAGCCGACCGACGACGTCACCGAGCCGACCGACGACGTCACCGAGCCAAACGATGGAGTGCGGCCTCAGTTCGACAGCGACGTGGAGGTGGGCGCCGACGACGGCGGCGACGGGCGGTGACGCGGGCGAGGGGGCGCCGAGGTCCCCCCCGCGCGGCCCGCCCGACCTCGTCGAGGTGCGAAGTCGGCCGTGCCAGCACCCCGGAGGGGGGCTCGCGTGCGCAGCCGCGGGCGGGCCGGAGCTCGTCGGCGCCTGGCCTCGCCCCCGCGCCGACCGCGGCCGCCCGGGTCGACGCGAGGGGTCTCACTCCACGCGCGTGAGGTCGAAGCGGTCGATCGTCTCGCCGCTCCGCGCGAGCACGCGGGCCGTGGCCCGCTCGCCCTGGACCGACACGATCACGAGGTGCTGCCGAGCGTCGAACACGCGCACGTCGTCCGCCCAGGGCACATCCTCGTCCCGAGCGTAGTAGGGCGCGCCGGCCCCGCCGCTGATGATCTGCCAGAGCGGCCGCTCGAGGCCCTCCACCAGGCCGTCGTGGATCCGCGTGCGGCTGTAGTTGTGCTCGTCGCCGTGGATGATCGCGGCCACCCCATGCCGCGCCAGCACCGTGAAGAGCCGCCGCCGCTGCTCGATCACGTCCTCGAAGGCGCCGTTCCACCACATGCCGTCCTGCACGTGTCCGCCGTTCGGGAAGCCGGGCTCGTGGGTGAACACGAAGAGGTGACGCTGACCGCGCGCGCGGGCCGCGGCGAGGTCCGCATCGAGCCAAGCGATCTGCCGGTCGTCGACCCACCCCTCCCGGTAGCCGCGCGGGTACGCCGGGTGATCCGTCCGGTGCGCGTGGGACCGCCAGTGGTAGTTGCTGTTGATCGCGGCGAGGTGGGCGGGCCCCGCGTCGAAGGAGAACACGTTCTCCGCATACGGGGGAGCGCCGTCCTCGGGCTCCGGACCGTTGACGGGGTTGACGAAGCGCTCCGCGAAGGCCGCCTCGGCGCTGCCCGCGCCGGCCCGATCCACCGCCCAGCCCACGTCCCAGTAGTCCATGAGGGCCTCGTGGTTGCCGAAGACCTCGACGATCGGCATCAGCGCCCCGACGGGCTCGACGGAGCGCTGCCAGGCCTCGAGCTCGTAGCGGAAGCTCCCACCGTGCGTGAGGTAGCCGTCCACGAGGTCGCCGACAAAGACCGCGAAGCGGCTGCCCTCGGCCACCGACAGGAGGAGGAGGTCCTCGAGGACCGCGCGGTTGGTCCCCGCGTACTGCTCGTCGGGCGAGCCGTGGCCGCTCCGGCTGTCGCTGAGCACCGCGAAGCGCACCGCGCGGTCCTCGCCGGGCAGCGGCGGGGTGGCGAAGGGCGCGCTCCGGCCGACGGCGACCTCGCCCCGTCGGTCTGCGACGAGCACCGCGTACCGCTGCCGGGCGGCGGGCGCGAGGCCATCGACCCGGACCTCGTGGCGGTCGCCCGGGTCCAGGCTGTCGTGGCGCGTCCTCGCCCCGCCTTCGCCCCGCACGAGCACCCGGGCGACGGTCTGCGCGTCGGTGTCGAAGGAGACGATGGCGCCCGTCGCCGAGACCCGGTCGACGAACGGGCCCAGGCGCACGGTCGGGAGCTGGACGAGGGTGGACGACTCCGTGCAGCCGTCGCCCTCGCACCGGAACGCCGTCCGGCCATCGAAGACCCGCGACGTGCCCCGCTCCGGGTCGAGCGCCTGAAGGCGCCAGCGCACCTCGCCCCGGCCCGCCGCGCGCGCCCCGGCGACGTCGTAGCGCTCGCGGAGCAGCGCCCGGACGTCGAAGGCGATCCGGTGCTCGTCGCCCTCGCTCGTCATCGGCCCGGCCTCGCGCCGAAGCCGGGCCCGGGCGAAGGGGTCCTGCGGGAGGGCGACCCCGTAGGTCACGCTGGCGCCGGGGCACGGCCGGGCGGTCCGGAAGCGCACCGTCAGGGTGCCGTCCGCCGCGATCGTGGCCATGGGCTCGACCTGGAACAGCCTCCGATTGACCGTGGCTCGAGCGCCGGCCCCGGCGTCGGCGTCCGGCTCGTTCACGTACAGGCGAGCCTCGAGCTCCCGCGTCGAAACGAGGCGGCCGACCGGGTCCTCGTCGATCAGGGCGCGTCCGCCCGTCGAGCGCAGCGCCCCCTCCGGCTCACGGGCAGGGCGGGCCAGGAGCGCCGTCCCCTCGAGGTCGCTCCGGAACCGCTCGATCTCGACCTGCAGCTCCTCCGGCGTGAAGGGGGGAGGGTCGTCGAGCGCGTCGAGCGGGGACGAGGCGCTGGACTCGCGCGCGGGGGGCGCCGAAGCGGGGGTCGTCGGGCCGGGCGGCGCCCCCTCCCGGGGACCGCATCCCGGCGCGAGGGCGAGGAGCGCGAGCATCGCGGCCCACGCCACGGGAGCTGGCGTCGATTCGTTGCGCATGGCCGGAGCCTCGCCTCCGGCCTGGCCGCCGTCGAGCGTCGGCATCGTCAGGCCGGACGTCGACCCGAGGCGCTCTCCGCGGCCCGTCGCCAACGACCCCCGTCGCCCGCCGGACGCGGAGTTGACAGCCCTGACCCCCGCGGATACTCCGGCTGGGCCGGGCCCAGGCGAGCCGGCACCGACGAAGGGGCGAGGCGATGAAGATCACTGGGGTGCTGTCGCGCGAGATCCTCGACTCGAGGGGCAACCCGACCGTCGAGGTGGAGGTCGAGGTCGACGAGCTGTTCGTCGGTCGTGCCGCCGTCCCGTCGGGCGCGTCCACCGGTGAGCACGAGGCCCACGAGCTCCGCGACGGCGACGAGGGCCGCTACCAGGGCAAGGGCGTACGGAAGGCCGTCGAGAACGTCGTCAAGGCGATCGCGCCGGAGGTCGTGGGCATGGAGGCCGCCGACCAGCAGGCCGTGGACCGGGCGATGATCGCCCTCGACGGCACGCCCACCAAGTCGAAGCTCGGCGCCAACGCGATCCTCGGGGTGTCGATGGCGGTCGCGCGGGCGGCTGCGGAGGCGGTCGGGCTGCCGCTCTGGCGCTACCTCGGCGGCGCGCAGGCCGCGGTGCTGCCGACCCCGATGATGAACATCCTCAACGGGGGCCAGCACGCCGACAACAACCTGGACATCCAGGAGTTCATGGTCGTCCCCCACAACTTCGACACGTTCCGCGACGCGCTGCGGGCGGGGGTCGAGACCTTCCACTCCCTCAAGGCGATCCTGAAGGCCCGGGGCCTGAACACCGCGGTCGGCGACGAGGGGGGCTTCGCCCCGAACCTGCAGAGCAACGAGGAGGCGCTCCAGCTGATCGTCGAGGCGATCCAGCGGGCCGGCTACGTGCCAGGGGAGCAGATCGCGCTCGCCCTCGACGCCGCCGCGAGCGAGTTCGAGGACGGTGGCCGCTACACCATCGACGGCCGGGCGGTCGACGGGCGCGGGCTGATCGAGATCTACCAGCGCTACGTCGCCGCCTACCCGATCATCAGCCTCGAGGACGGCATGGCGGAGGACGACTGGACCGCCTGGTCCGCCCTCACCGAGGCTCTCGGGGACCGGGTCCAGCTCGTCGGCGACGACCTCTTCGTGACGAACGTCGACCGGCTCCAGCAGGGCATCGGGCAGGGCATCGCCAACGCGATCCTGATCAAGGTCAACCAGATCGGGACGGTCACCGAGACCCTGGACGCGATCCGGGTGGGCGGCGAGCATGGCTACTCGTCCGTGATCAGCCACCGGAGCGGCGAGACCGAGGACACCTTCATCGCCGACCTCGCGGTCGCGACCGGGGTCGGCCAGATCAAGACCGGCTCCGCGTCCCGCTCCGACCGGATCGCCAAGTACAACCAGCTCCTCCGGATCGAGGAGGCCCTGGGCGCCGGGGCCCGCTTCGCCCGCACCGACTCGTTCGCGGTCTGACGGGCGAGGGCTCGTCGCCCTGGTCGACCCGTCAGCCGTCCCAGCGGGAGCGCAGCAGCTCGAGGAGCGGGCCCAGCCCCTCCCGGCGGTCGAAGGAGGTGAGCGCGATGCCCAGCGCCTGGGCCGCGGCCAGCACCCCCTGCCCGTAGGGCAGCTCCGCTCCCCACAGGGCGGACACCGTGCTCCGGGGCAGACGGGAGAGGCACACGGCGAGGTCGCGAGGCTCGACGAGGGGGAACTCCGCGCCGTCGATCAGCACGAAGGCAGGGGTCCGGCGGGCCAGGCGAGCGGAGAGCGTCTCGGGATCGCCGGCGGCGTAGGGCATGATCACGCGGGGTCCGAGGCTCGCCAGAAGCTGCCCGTCGAGGCGGTCCGAGGACGTCGCGACCAGCACCGGGAGCGCGTGATCGCTCACCACCACGCGCTGGGTCTGGTCCTCTTCCCGCCGCCGCCGTCGCGGGCCGGCGAAGCGCTCCCGCTCGAGGTGCTCCCGGAGCATCGTGGCCGGGCCGGACAGGACGCGGGCTGCGGCGCCTGGGCCCAGCCGCTGGGCCACCGCCCGGTGCAGGGGCCCCTCGATCAGCGAGAGGGTCTGCGCCGGGTCCCTCGGCAGGCCGCCGAAGGTCTGGAGCGCCTCGAAGAGGACCCGGGACGCGGTCGCCGGATGGAGCGCGGCCTCCAACGTCTCCCGCAGATGCCGGATCTCGGGGCTGTCCCGGTCCATGCCGGGATATAGCGGCCGGTGGGGTCCCCGTCTGTGGGGGTCCCCCCAGCAGGCCGGTCAGATTCGCTGGACGAAGTCCGCGTCGTACTGGCCGGCCCGGAAGGACTCGTGGTTGAGGGCCTTGCGCAGGAGCCGGAGGTTGGTGACGAGCGGGCTCAGGTGGGTCTCGGCCAGGATGCGGTCGAGGGTCAGGAGGGCGTCGTGGCGCCCGGCCGCGAAGGTGGTGACCGTGGCGACCAGCGCCTCGTGGCTCGGATCGACGACCGACCCGACCCGCACCCCGGCCTCGATCCGGACCCGGCCCTGGGGGGCGGGAGGCCAGCGCGCGGCCTCGACCCGCCCCGGGAGGGGGCCGCTCGAGCGGGGATCGAGGGCGGCGTCGATCCGCGCCTGCAGCGCGGCGCCGCTGGGCTCCGTCCGCAGCACCTCGTCGCTCAGCGCTTCGCCCGCGGCCAGGGTGAGCTGGAGCTCGACCAGGTCGAGGGCCGTCGTCATCTCCGTCGTGGCGTGCTCGACCTGGAGGCCGGGGGTGAACCCGGTGAAGAAGAAGACGCCGTCGGGGTCGATCACGAAGTGGCAGGCGGCCAACCCGCGGACGCCGATCCGCTGGGTCACCTCCACCGAGGCGTCCCACAGCGCCCCCCGCACGGCCTCCGCGGTGTAGAGCTGGTCGATCGCCGGCGCCGGCGCCTCGCACAGCAGCTTCCGGCCATCCTTGCGGAGGCTGCACTCCCGGTCGCCGAGCACGTGGGCGTGCCGCCCGTCGTAGGCGACCTGCACTTCGACGTGGCGCGCGCGCTCGACGTAGCGCGTCAGGAGGCCCCCGCCGACGGCCTCGAGCTCGCCGAGCGCGTCGAGGGCGTCGCTCAGGTCAGCGACGTCGTCGGCCCGATGGAGCAGCGTTGGCTCGCCGAGACCGAGGACGCCCTGCGGGCTGACGGGGTAGCCGACCCGATCGACGTCCGCGAGGGCATCGCCGGGCTCGAGGATCGGGCGCAGGCTCCCGACCAGGAGGCGCACGCCGGCCTCCCGGGCGACCTCCTGCACGGCGAGCCGGTCCCGACAGACCTCGAAGCGCTCCGAGGCGGGCCCGACGAAGATCAGCCCCTGCTCCTCGACGGCCTGGGCGAAGGCCGCCTCCGCGGCGAGGAGCCCGTAGCCGGGGTGGACGGCGTGGACCTCGGCCTCCCGGGCCGCGGCGACCAGGGCGACGGGGTCTCGGTAGGCGGTGTGCTCGGCGCCGATGCGCACCGTGCGGTCGCAGGCGTCGATGTGGGGGCAGCTGGCGTCCGCATCGACGTGCACGCCGACGGGCTCCACCCCGAGGCGTCGGCAGCTCCGGGCGATGCGGACCGCGACCTCGCCGCGGTTGGCGATCAAGATGCGCTCGATCACAGCGAGGCTCATAGCACGGGCGGAGCGGTCGACGCCGGCGCGCGGGGGGCTACCCTCGCGCGGTGCCCGTCGAGGTCCGGACCCGCGGCCTGAGCCGCCGCTCCGTCGCGCCCGCCGAGGTGAAGCGGCGGGCCGAGCGGATGCTCGCCGCGCTCGGCCAGGGCGGCTCCGAGGTGACCGTCCTTCTGTGCGACGACGACGCGATCCGCGCATTGAACCGCGACTTCCGCGGGGTGGATCTGCCGACGGATGTGCTCGCCTTTCCGATGCGAGAAGGGGAGGGCGCCGAGCTCCACCCCGACCTTCTCGGCGACGTCGCGATCAGCCTCGAGACGGCGCGGACGCAGGCCGAGCGGGAAGGCCACGCCGTGGTGCGGGAGGTGACCTTCCTCCTCGCCCACGGCCTCCTCCACCTCGCCGGGGACGACCACCGCACGGCGGCCGAGGAGCGGGCGATGACCGCTCGCACGGAGGAGCTCTGCCGGGTGGCGGTGGCGCCTCGCCCCTGGTCCTGAGGCCGCGACCGGGCCGCCGATCGCCCCTCGCGATCGCCTCAGACCCATGCGGAACAGGGTCGATCCGCCCTCCGAGGGCCCTGTCGGGTCGTTTTTTGGGGGTTTTCGGCCCTTCAGGCGCGTCCGAGCCTTGCCTGGCCGTGGGGAAGGGGTCATAGATGGCCGCCGAGACGCGCGAACCCTGGAATCGGTTCGGGGTTTGACCAGGCTCAGGCAGGAACCATCATGGAGGGCAACGTGGCCACCGGTAAGCGCATGACCAAGGCGCAGATCATCAGCGAGCTGTCGGAGCGGACGGATCTGACCAAGAAGCAGGTCACCTCCGTGTTCGAAGGCCTCCAGGCCATGATCAAGCGGGAGCTCGGCCGGCGTGGCCCGGGGGAGTTCGTCCTCCCGGACATGCTGAAGCTCAAGGTCCGCAAGACCCCCGCTCAGAAGGGGAAGAAGTTCCGCAACCCCGCCACGAACGAGACGATCATCAAGGACGTTCCGGCGTCCAAGAAGCTCAAGACGACGCCGCTCAAGAAGCTCAAGGACATGGTCCTCTGAGCGCTCTCCACACGCGCACGCGCTAGCGCCAAACCCTCCAGGCTCACGGTGGAGCGGTGTCCGGGGCCGTCGACGCCTCGGGTGACGCCCCTGGGGCGCCCGTTCCGCTGGTCGCCTCGCTCACCGCGGGCTCGGGCGGGTCCGGCTCCCTCGCCTCGGCCTCGGATGGGCCCAGCTCGCTCGCCTCGGCCTCGGGCGCGGCCGGCTCGTTCGCCCCGGCCTCGGCCTCGAGAGGCGCCGGCTCGCCCGCCCCGGCGCCCGAGCCGGGGTCCCTCGCCGTGGGGGCCTCGTCGACCCGCTCGCCGGCGAACAGCATCCGCGTGCGCGCGAGCAGCGTCGTGAAGTCGTCGGGCGCGATCAGCACCTCGCTCCGGACCTCCTTGCCCGTGGCGGTCAGCCGCGCCGCCTGCAGGATCGGCGCGGTCCCGAAGACCCGCGCCAGCGGGTTGGCCGCGAAGCGAGCGCGGGCGTCGTCCCAGAACCGCTGCGCGGCCTCCGCCTGCTCCTCGTCCTCGTACGTCCACGCCGAACGGCCGGCGACCCCGCCCCGCGGCCCCTCCGCCAGGGCCAGCCACAAGGACACCGGGAAGCGGGCCAGCCGCTCTGGCGGACCGCGGTAGAACGCCCGCGCCCCCTCGACCTCGAGCCGGAAGCCCTCCCCATCCCCCATGGCCAGCAGCGCGTCCGCGGGGTGGGCGTCGCTCGCGAGGTCGTCCGCCCGGGCCTGGGCGACCGCCAGGACGCGCGGGAGGTCCTCCGGACGGCAGATCACGAAGTGGCGAGGTCCGACCAGGGCGAGCACCCGCTCCGTCCGGTCGGCGTTGCGCCACGGGGCCACCGGCACCCCGTCCATCTCGCTCCACGCGAGGCGCTCGCCCCGGCCGGTCGCGAGGCGCGTCGCGGCGGCCCGGATCCCGTCGGCTCCGAGCACGGCGCGCCCGGCCACGATCAGCCGGCTGCGGCGGAGGTTGGGCGAGGCGACCAGGATCCGGTCGAGGTCCCGGAGGGGATCGATCCCGGAGCCCGCGAGGATGGCGGTCCAGTCCGGGAGCACCGCGAGCAGCGCCCGCACCTCGTCGGCGTAGGGGGACGCGCGGATCCGGGAGACGTCGATACGGAGCGCGATCTGGGAGCCGGGAGGGAGGAACGCGACGGCGCCCTCCTCCGCCTCGGCGTCGCCGCCCGGGCGCTCGGCCTCGTCCCGCGCGGCGACGGGGGGGGGCCCGGCGTCCCGCCGCCGCCGGCGGCGGCGTCCTGCGTCGGGAGGGCCCGCGTCCTGGGCCATCCCGGCGTCGAAGGGCACCCCGGCGTCCGGGGCGGCGCGCTGCCCCTGGCCGGCGGCCTCGGATTCCTCGGGCGATGCCGGCTCGGGGCGGCCGCCGCTCCCCATCTCGACGGCCTCGCTCAGCCCGAACTCCACCGTCTCCGGCAGCTGGAGCTCGAAGCCGAGGTCGGGGAGCGTGGTGCGGTAGAGCACGACGCCGTAGGCGCCCACGTGGGCGACGACGGAGATACCCCACGCGAGGGCTGCGACCTGGCTCCGCTTGGGTGGGCCGCCCCACGCGCGGAGGCTCATCCGGCGGCCCGTCCCGCCGGTGCGTCGCCGCGCGGTTGACGGCGTCGGTCGGAGGTGGAAAGGGCAGGGCCGTGCCGGGCCCGGACGGGCCGGCACACGGAACGACCCCGATGGCCCACCCCCCCACCACCGTGGCGCGACGCGCCCTGCTCCCGAGCCTCGCCCTCCTTCTCCTCGGCGCGGGGTGCAGCGGTCGGGGCGAGGAGGAGCCCCCCGAGCCGCCCCTGGCGGAGTCGGCGCCGACGACGCCCGAGCACCCGGACGAGGGACCGCGGGACGCCGGTCACGACCACGGGCCGCCCCGGCCGCCCGCGAAGATCTTCGCGAGGCGCTTCGTGGCGAAGGTCCGGGAGCAGCCCGACCGAGACTCGTTCCGCATCGGATATCTGCGTGCCGGAGCGGTGCTTCAGGCGACCACCGGCCACCCGGTGCGATTCGACGACCCGCGTTGCCGTGGCGGCTGGTACGAGCTTACGACGGGCGGCTTCGTCTGCAACGGCCACGACGTCATCGCGTTCTGGGGAGACCGCCTGCCTGAGCTCCGGGGCTCCCAGCCGGACCGGACCGAGGTGCTGCCGTACATGTACGGCCGCAACCACGTCGAGAACGCGCCGATGTACCAGCGGCTCCCCACGTACGAGGAGGCGCTCGAGCACGAGACGGACCGGGCGGCGCGAAGGCGGGCCGAGGCCGCGGCCGAGGCCGGCGCCCAGGCCCCCTCGACCGCCGTGGCCGGGGCCGGGAGCCACCGCGCGACCGGCAGCCCGGCCACCGGGGCCGGCGCCGGGGTGGGCGCCGCGGCCACCACGCCCGAGGCAGCGGAGGAGGACGGCGCGGGCGGCGAGACGTCGGACGCCGAGGGGCCCGGGGCCGCAGCGGGAGCGGGGGCCGCGGGCGGCGAGGCGAGCGCCGCGCCGTCCGCGGGAGCGCCGCCGGAGCGAGGTGCCCGGGAGGGCGAGCCGTCCGGCGGCGACGGGACCGCCTCTGCGGCCCCGGCGGGCGCGGAGGGTCCGGATCGCCAGGGCGCCTCGGGGGGCAGCGCGTCGACAGAGGACGAGGACGGCGGCGAGGACGGGGACGGGGACGGGGACGAAGGACCGGTGGAGGAGGAGGAGGAGGAGGAGGAGCCGATCACGCTCGACCAGCTCGCCGGCGACCCCGACTCCGTCGTGCGGCGCCGGATGATGGACGGGTTCATCGTCAGCCTCGACCGGCACTTCCGAGCCGGGGGCCGGCGCTACTGGCGAACGATCAACAACGGCTTCGTGCCGGTCCGGTCCGTGATGCGCGTCCGTCCCCCGCCGTTCCGGGGGTTCGAGGTCGGCGAGGGGGAGGACCAGCTTCCGCTGCCGATCGGCTACACGATGCGGCGCCGCGAGACGCAGCGCTACCGGCGCTTCGACACCGGGCGGGTGCGGCCACGGGGCGGCACCGTGGACTGGCGGACGCGCTTCCGGATCGTCGAGGAGGTGGACGGGGAGACCCCCTACTGGGTGGCGGACAACGACACGCTGTTCCGCCAGCGGGACATCACGGCGATCGCGCCCCGGCCGCGCCCGAACCGCGTCGGACCCGACGACAAGTGGATCGAGATCAACCTGACCGACCAGTACCTGATCGCCTACGAGGGCGACACGCCGGTCTACGCCACGCTCATCTCGAGCGGTCGGGCGCCCCGCACCCCCGAGGAGGCGGACTACCTGACCCCGACCGGCCTGTTCCGCATCCGCGCGAAGCACCTGGCCGCGACCATGGACGGCGACAGCGCCTCCGACGGTCCCTACTCGATCGACGACGTCCCCTACGTGATGTACTTCCAGCTCGCCTACGCCCTCCACAGCGCGTTCTGGCACAACATGTTCGGGCGCCCGGTGAGCCACGGCTGCGTCAACCTCCCGCCGCTCGACGCGCGCTGGATCTTCGACTGGAGCGACCCCCAGGTCCCCGAGGGCTGGCACGGCGCCTACCCGACCGAGGAAAACCCCGGCACCTGGCTCTACATCCACGGCCGGACGCCGGGCACGGACTGAGGGGGGGCGCGCGTCGAAGCACCGCGCGGCTGCTCGACGATCGAGGGTTGGACCCGCCTCAGGCGAGGCCGAGCTCGGTCAGCACCTCCTCGGACGCATGCTGGCGGAGATGCTTCACGATCGCGTCGACCCGGATGCCCTGGTTGTCGAGCCAGCGCCCGGGCTGCTCCGCGTCGGCGGTGCCGGCGGCGTGGTGGAGGGCGATCAGCTCCCAGTCGTTGTCGAACACCGGGCTCCCCGAGGAGCCGGGCTCGGTGTCCGAGGTGTACTGGACGACGTTGGAGAACACGTCCGTGACCTGGTTGCTCTGGAGCGTGACCTCCTTGAAGCGGCCCCGCGGGTGCTGGACCACGTTGACCCGCTCGTCCCGCAACGGCACGCGGGTCCCCGTGTCGGGGTCGAGGTCGGCCCCGAGGCGAAGGAACCCGTAGAGCTCACCCGGCGCCATGGGCCGGCCGAGGGTGCCTGGGGACCGGTCCGACGAGGGCGCGGAGCGCTGCTTGGGGCGGACCCGCAGCAGCGTGAAGTCGAGGGCGGGGTGCGTGATGAACACGTCCTCGGGGTCGAAGAGGAAGGCGTCGGGCGGGACCGGCAGCCCCTCGAGGTCCAGCTGGTAGTTGAACTCGGCCCGGAACAGCCGCGTGGCCTCCGACGCGCTCCGGATGACGTGGTGATTGGTCAGGAACAGGCTCTCCGAGACCAGGGAGCCCGTCCCCCAGCCGTTCCCCGCGGGGAGCCCGGCGTGGGTGCGCCGCAGCGCCACCCTCGCCACCGCCCGGGACACCGCGACCCCGCGCTCGAGGAACGACACCGGAAGGAAGTTGGCGTCGCGGATGATCCGCTCGCGCACGTCGAGGCGCGCCCGCGTCGCCTCCTGGGCCGGCTCGGTCTCGACCGCCCCTCGGGCGACGTCCGGGAGACGTTCACGCAGCAAGTCCTGCGTTCGGCGGTGGGTCGTGCGCTCCACGGCCTCCAGGAGGTCCGCGGGCGCCTCGTTGAGCCCCCGCACCCGCTCCGTCAGCCGAGCAAGCTCCTCGTCCTCCATGGCCCCCTCTCCCGGGCGGCTAGCGCAGGGCGTCGAGCAGCCGCCGGCCGGCGGCGCCGGCCTTCTGCGCCACCTGACGCTGCACCGGCCGGCCCACCTTGGCGAAGGCGGCCCGCTCGCTCGCGCTCGGGCGGTGCACGCTGATGCCGTAGCGCTCGAGGTTGCGGATCAGGATCGGGTCCATCCGGCGCACCTGGCTGCGCCCCGAGGACTCGAGGCTTGCCGGGAGGCTCGTCAAGACCTCCTGGATCTCGCTCGGCAGGTCGTCGAACCAGCGCTTCGAGTAGACCACGATGCCGGGCTGGTAGCTGTGCTCGCTCAGGTTGAGGTGCTGGGCGGCCCGGTACCACGACGTCGCGAAGCTGAAGAGCGGGGTGTTGTCGAAGCCGTCCACCACGCCGGTCTGCAGGCTGGTCAGCACGTTGGTGACGTCGATCGGGACCGGGCTCGCCCCGAACGCGCGGTAGGTCGAGAGGTGGACCTCGGACTCCTGGGAGCGCATGCGCAGGCCCGAGAGGTCCTGGGGGGTGCGGATCGGCCGGTCCTTCGTGAACCACGAGCGGAAGCCGTTCTCGGCCCAGATCGCGAACACGAACCCGCGTCGCGCGACCACGTCGCTGACGATCTCCTTGGCCGGTCCGTCGAGTGCGCGGTCGGCCTCCGCCGCGCTGTCGAACAGGTAGGGGGCCTCGATGACGTTCAGCTCGCGGACGACCGTCCCGAGGGCCGCCGTGGATCCGCCGAAGCACTCGAGGGTGCCCTGGGCGGTGCGGCGGACGAGGGCCTTCTCCCCCCCGAGGGAGCCGCCCATGAACATCTGGACCCGGACCCGGCCGTTGGTCTCCTCCTCGATGTGGGACTTCAGCTCCCGGAGCTGCTTCTCCCAGGGGGTGCCCTGCGGGGCGACGGTCGCGATCCGCATCCGGATCTGGTCCTGCGCCCCGGCCGGCGTGGGGGCCTGGGGCGCGAGCAGGAGGGCCAGGCCCGACAGGAGGACCGAGAGGCCGGTCGTGGTGAGCAGGAGGCGGCGTCGCATCGGCGGGACCCTCACTCGAACAGGTCGTCGATCTCCGCGAGCATCTCGCGGGCCTTCCGCTGCTCCACGCGGTTCTCCGGGGCCACCGGGGCGAGCGCCTCCGGGTCCCCGTCGATCACGTACTGGAGCTGGGTCTGATACACGTCGCGGTCCTGGGCCTGGACCGCATAGGTCTCCGCCATCAGCACCCGCGTCCCGAAGTAGTCGGGCTGGCGCCGGATCGACTCCTCGAAGTGTTCCCGCGACCGCTCGAGGTCGCCGCCGGCGTAGGACGGCGCGATCGAGAAGAAGGCGCCGAAGTACCGGTCGGGTCCGGCGAAGTAGTAGTAGCGCTCGAGCTCCAGGCAGCGGGCCATCACGGCGCGCACCTCGTCCTTGTAGGACAGGAGCGTGGCGAAGCCCTCGTTCCGGGCCCACCGGCCGAGGTTGGACGCGCGCCAGTACAGCGCGGGGACCGCCCTCTCGTCGAGCATGCCGACCACGTTCTCGAAGAGCTCGCCGGCCGCCATGCGCTGGGCGAACTCCGGGTTGATCACCGCGAGGGCCTGCTCCGCCCGTTGAATGCCGATCTGATGGGTCTCGGCCAGGGCGTCCGGATCGTCGAAGCGAAGGTGGCCGTCGGCGAGGAAGTAGTAACCCCGGGACAGCTTGGCGAGGGTCTCGTAGTCGCCCGCGTCGGCCTCGCCGGCCTGCTCCCAGGCGGCGCTCGCGGCCCGCCCCCGGTCGCCGTCGTCCCGCCCCCCCCAGGCGGCGTCGCCCTGGGCCACGAGCGCGTCGTGGCGCGAGGCGTCGGCGCTCTCGCCGCCGGACTGCCCCGACGGCTGCTGGTCCCAGGCCGACTCGTAGCTCGACGTGCAGCCCAGCGCGCCAGCCATCGCGGCGGCCAGGATGAGGGCGGGGGTCCCGCCGGGGACGACGCGGATCATGTGAGCTCACCTCCTGGAGGGCGAGCTCGCGGGTGCAACCCCCGCTGCTCGAGCCGCCCTCGCGTAACAGGCCCTTAGCAGAGGCGTTTCTTCGGTGTCAACGGCGGCCGCGGGCCCTCCCCGCCCGCCCCCGGGCCCTGCTGGCGCCGCCCGGCGCGAGGTTGCGGGGGGGGTGCCCCGCGCCTTACGGTGACGGGGTGAGCCGCCGGCACGCAGGTCTCGTCGCGGGCGCCGCGCTGGTGGCGGCGTGGTTGGCCAGCCCCGCGTCGGCCGACGTCTTCACCTACCTCGGGCCCCACCCGGTCGACCTCGCGGGCACGTGGCACTCCGGCGCGGAGCCGCATGACCACGGGGAGCTTCCGGTGGGCGGCGATGGCTTCGGGACCGTGGGCGGAGCCCGCGTGTTCCTCGGCGACCCGGTGTCCTACGGCTGGTCGGGGCCGGTGTGGACGTACCGGAACAGCCACCCGATCGGCGGGCTCGGGCTGATCTGCGACGTGCGGGGCGAGCACCGCCACCCGTTCGCGCCCGAGGGCGAGTACCGGGAGGACGACGGCGTCTTCACCTACCGCGGCGCCCTCCGGGGGGGCTGGGCGGTCGTTCGTCCCCGCCGCGTGCAGCCCCGCCGGCCGGTGGCCGCCCCGCCCGGGCCGGGGCCCGCACCCGTGCTGGTCGCCCCCTGCGTCGCCGCCCCCGCGCTCTGCGCCTACTTCCGGCGGACGGGGCGCCGCGTCCGACCCCGCCCCGCCCGCCCGGCGCGCCCGGCGCCGGCAGGGGTGCGCCGGATGCGGTCGCCACGGGGCGCGACGAAGGCCGTGGCGACCCCGCGCCCCGGGGTCGGGGGCGCGGGCGCGCCGAGCCAGACCGTCGGCGGCCGCCGCACCGGCGCCACGGTCCGGCGGACCGGCCGCGGGAGCACAACGAGCAGGAGCACCCGGACCCGGAGCACGGGGAGGTGAGCAAGCTCCAGCTCGACGCCGGGACGGTGCGGATGGTGCTCGAAGAGGGCGGCTGGTCCTGCGCCCAGATCGCCCCGGATACGTGGCGGAGCCACTTCCGCGGCCGCCACGCCAACTTCCCCTTCTTCGTGCGGCTCGACCCGGCCGGGTTCCTGTGCTTCGCGATCGTGCCGTTCCTCCGCACCCCGGAGGACCAGGCGCGGGCCGAGACCCTCTACGGCCGCCTGCTCGAGCTGAACCAGCAGCTCCTGATGGCGAAGTTCAGCATCGACGACGACTTCGACATCGTGCTGTCGGTCGAGTACCCGGCCGGCGAGCTGGACCGCTCGGAGTTCGACGACGCCCTCGACGTGCTGTCCTACTACGCCGACCGTCACTACCAGGAGCTCCGCACCCTGAGCGGGTGAGGCGCGGGGCGGCGACCCGCCCGCCCACGGGCGGCCCGGCAAGGGACGTACCGGCCACGGCTCGTCCTGGGTTGCTGCCCCCCAAGGCGCGTGGTAGCGTTTCGAACGCGAGCACTCTGGGCGAAGCCTGGGTGGGCCTTTCGGGTCCGCCCTTTTTCGTCCGAGGCCCCCTCGCAGCCCGGCGCGCGCCTCCCGGCGAGGCGGCAGGGGAGGGGGGAGGCGACCCCGGAGGCTCGTGGTCCGGCGACGGGCCCACCCTCAGGTACGACCATCCTCTTCCTCCTCCCGACGACCCTCATGTCCGCCTCCCTCTCGCGACTCGAAGAGATCGTGGCGCCGGTGGTCCGCGCCCACGGCCTCGAGCTCGTCCAGGTCCAGCAGGTGCCCCAGCGCGGCACGCTGGTGCTGCGGGTGACGATCGACCGGGTGGGGAGCGAGCGGGGGCCGGGGCACGGGGTCTCCCTCGCCGACTGCCAGGCCGTGAGCCGCGACCTCGGCCCCGCGCTGGAGGTGGAGGAGGCGGTGCCCGGAGCCTACCGGCTCGAGGTCAGCTCACCGGGGCTGGACCGGGCGCTGGTCCGGCTCGAGGACTTCGACCGCTTCGCCGGCCACGAGGTGAAGCTGAGCACCGCCCAGCCCCAGCCCGACGGCAGGGGCGGCCAGCGCCGGCGCTTCCGGGGCCTCCTTCGCGGGACCCGGGACGGCCGGGTGCTCCTGACCGTCGACGGCGCGGAGCTCGAGCTCGAGCTCGGGCTGATCGCGAAGGCCAACATCGTTCCCCGGTTCGACTGACGGGCCCCCCGTCGCGAGACCGGATCTGAAGACCGCGAGGACCGGAGAGAGGTTAACGATGCAGCAAGGAATGTCGCTGCAGCACATCATCGAGCAGGTCAGCAAGGAGAAGGGGCTCGACCCCCAGGTGCTGATCGAGACGATGGAGCAGGCGATCGTGACCGCCGCCAAGCGTCAGTTCGGCGTCAGCCGGGAGCTCGAAGCCCGCTACAACGAGGACACCGGCAACGTCGACCTCTTCCAGTGGATGACGGTCGTCGACGAGGTCGAGAACCCCGAGCGCGAGATCTCCTCCGTCGATGCCCGGCGCTACGGCTTCGACGCGGAGGAGGGCGAGGACCTCGGCTTCCAGATCTTCTACCTCGCCGAGGACACGGAGAAGGCGCGGGACGAGGACCGCAAGTACGGCGACCTCCTCCAGCTGCGCCAGGCGCGGCAGGGCTTCGGCCGCATCGCCGCCCAGACCGCCAAGCAGGTGATCATCCAGCGCGTTCGCGATGCCGAGCGGGAGCTGATCTACAACGAGTACAAGGACCGCCAGGGCGAGCTGATCACGGGCATCGTGCGCCGCTTCGAGCGCGGTTCGAACATCATCGTCGACCTCGGCGGGACCGAGGCCCTCTTGCCGACGCGCGAGCAGACGCCGCGCGAGAGCTACCGGCCGGGCGACCGGATCGTGGCGTACCTGAAGATGATCGACCGCGAGGCGCGCGGCCCCCAGATCATCCTCAGCCGCACCGACGTCAACCTCCTCGTCAAGCTCTTCGAGATGGAGGTGCCCGAGATCTACGAGGGCATCGTCCGCATCGTCGCCGCCGCGCGCGAGCCCGGGGCGCGCTCGAAGATCGCGGTGACGAGCCGCGACAGCGACGTCGATCCCGTGGGTGCCTGCGTCGGCATGAAGGGCTCGCGCGTCCAGGCGGTCGTGCAGGAGCTGCGGGGCGAGAAGATCGACATCGTGCCCTTCGACCGGGACCCGGCGCGGTTCGTCTGCAACGCGATCGCCCCGGCCGAGGTGAGCCGCGTGATCATCGACGAGACGAACGTGGCGATGGAGCTCGTGGTCCCCGACGCCAAGCTCTCGCTGGCGATCGGGCGCCGGGGCCAGAACGTCCGCCTCGCGTCCCAGCTCTCGGGCTGGCGGCTGGATATCATCAGCGACACGCGATTCCGCCAGATCGAGGAGCAGGCGCTCGACGACCTGTCGCGGATGAGCACGGTGGACGAGGAGACCGCCAAGAGCTTCTACCGCATGGGTTTCCGGAGCCTGGACGAGGTGGCCGAGGCGCCCGATGCGGAGCTGGTGACTGTCGAGAGCATCGAGACACCGGAGCGCGCCGCCGAGATCCGTGGCGATGCGCTCCAGGCCCTGGAGACGCACCGCCTCGAGCGCGTGGAGGCGGCCTAGGACAGCGCCGAGCCCTTCGCGGACCGGGACCACCTGCTGCTCGCGCCGTCCGTCACGGAGCGGGTCCTCGAGGCCCTCGAGAAGTCCGGCTACAAGACGCCGACGTCGATCCTCGAGGAGCGCGACATCGACCGCCTCGCGATCAAGACCGGGCTGGGCCACCAGAAGGCCCGCGAGGTCCAGGCGGGCGTAGCGCACTACGTCCAGACGGAGATGCAGGGCGTCGTCGAGGCGCAGGAGAAGGCCCGGGCTCGCGCTCAGGCCGAGGCCGAGGCGGCCGAGGCGCAGGCGGCGGCCGAGGCCGCGGCCGAAGCGGAGGCTGCCGCCGACGCGCCCACGGAGGGCGAGCCCGGGGCGGGCACGCCCGCGGAGGCCGTGACGGCCGACGCCGCGCCGCCGGCCTCCGATGAGGCCACCGATGATGCCGGGGCGACCGCAGGTCAGGCCCCGGCGACCGCACCGTCCGACGGGGCGGCCGTGGCCCTGGCGGAGGCGCCGGACGCCGCCGCCCGTGGCCCGGAGCGGAAGGAGAGCGACGGAGCCCTGTGACCGCGACGATCGACCAGGACCGAAGCGAGGCGCTGAGGACGTGCGCCGGCTGCCGAAGCCGGGATGCGCGGGACGCCCTGCTGCGCTTCGCGATCCGGGCCGACGAGCCGCGGCTCGTCCCGGATCCCCAGAGGCGCCTCCCCGGCCGGGGCGGGTCCGTGCACCCGACCCGCCGGTGCGTGGAGGCGGCGGTCCGGAAGGGTGGGCTCGCTCGCGCGCTGCGCGCCCCGGTGGGGGTCTCGCCCGAGGCGCTGTGCGCCCTCGCCGCCTCGCGCTACGCGGAGCGCGTCAGGGGGTTGCTCCTCGCGGCATCCCGCCACAAGGTCCTCGCCCTCGGCACCGGCGCGGTGCGCGACGCGATCCGCCAGCGCGTCGCGCAGCTGGTCCTGGTCGCCTCGGATGCGGCGGGCCGTCGGGAGGAGATCGAAGCGGCCGCGGAGCGCCTGGACCACCGCGTCGTCGTCTTCGGCACGAAGGCGGGCCTCGGCGCGGTCTTCGGCCGGGCGGAGCTGGGTGTGTTGGCGGTCCTCGACGCGGGGATCGCGAGAGAGGTCGCGGCGACGGCCGCGCGCGCAAAGGCGTTGTTGGAGGCTACATGAGCTAGGTGCGCGTGTACGAGGTCGCCCGTGAGCTCGGGTTGTAGAACCGGGAGCTGCTGCACCGGATCCACTCCCTCGGCATCCAGGTGCGCAACCACATGAGCGCACTGGAGCCGGCCGAGGTGGACCGCGTGAAGCGGGCCCTCGAGAAGGACAAGTCGGACAACACCGTCGAGGAGCGGATCCGCAAGACCGTCATCCGCCGGCGGAGCGTCCGGAAGAAGATGCCGGCGCAGGACAAGGTCCAGGCCGAGGAGCAGGCGCCGGAGGCCGCCGAGCCGCCCGCGCGGCGCAAGCCCGCCCGCCCGCCCGCGCCCGCCCAGCCGGCCGCCCCTGCGCGCCGGCCCGCCGCCGAGG
>JBHJHB010000122.1:0-41201 GCA_050331215.1 Sandaracinaceae bacterium
CCTCGGCGGCCTCTCGTCGGCGGCGGTCCCGCCGCCGTCCGCCGCCACCTCGCCGATTCCGGGCCCCTGAACCACACCTGAAGCACAGCCTCGGCGTCCGGCATGGCCCGTGCCCCGCGCCGAAGGGTGGGTCACCCCAACATCGTCGTCCGAGGCGCCACCACCGTCATCACGCGGCGCACCACGCTCCGGAAGGCCTTCCTCGGACCCTGGGATCCGACGGTCGCGGCGATCTGGCTCTACGCCCTCGCCGACGCCCAGCGGCACACCGGCGTCGCGGTCCACCTCAGCACTCTCGTGCCCAACCACCACCACACCATCGTCACCGGCACCGAAGCGAACCTCCCCGAGTTCACCCGGCGGCTCCATCGTGACGTGAGCTGCGCGCTCCATGTCCTGCTCGCCGAGCACCGCTACGACGCGCCGCGCGAGCTCTGGGACAGCCGCGAGCCGCACTACCTGCGCCTGATGGACGCGCCGGCCCAGGCCAGCCACGGCCTCTACGTCCACCTGAACAATGTCGCCGCAGGTCTGGTCGAGCGGCCGGAGCACATGCCCGGCGCCAAGCTCGACTTCGGCCGTTGGAAGGCGGGGCTGGCCGACGCACCCAAGCCATCGGGGTTCTTCAGCCAGGACAGGCCCAGCGCGCTGCAGCTCCACATCGCGCCCATGCCGCTGCTCTACCGCGCCTTCGGCGGGGACACCGCGCGGCTGGTGCACCACATGGAGCGGCTCGCCGAGGACGGCATCCGGGCCTTTCGCCGAGCGCGCAGGCGCCCGGTGGTCGGGGCCAAGGCGCTGCGGCGGACCCATCCGTGGAGCGAGCCGCGCACGATGCGGGAGTCCGGCGGCCGCGCGGTGCCCACCTTCCGCATCGGCGCGAGGGGCATCCTCGGCGCCAAGGCGAGGCGCTGGGCTGCCGTCGAGGTGCGCGGCTTCCGCGCGGAGCACCGCGAAGCCCGTCTCGCCTGGCGCGACGGCGACCGAGAGCGGCGCTTTCCGTACGGGGCGTACGCTCACCGCGTCACCCACGGCTGCCCGGTGGCCGAGATGCACGCCGAGGCGTTCGTGACGCGGCCGGGCCCGACCCTCGACGAGGTCAAGGCCGAGCTCGCAGCCCTGCCCCGCGGGGCGGTCGATGAGGAGCTCCGCGACGCTTCGCGGAAGCTCGCGAGTGAGGTTCGGGAGGCCCTCACCGACGAGACCGAGGAGCTAGCCGAGGACGCGGCGCTCGACCTCGTCGAAGCTCGTCGGCCTGAGCCGGCAGCGTCGGCACCGGAGCCGCGGAGTGGCTCAACACCCGTAACGAAACACCGGTTCGCCAAGGGCCGGGTCAGGACCGACGCACGAGACCCGGTCAGCCGCGTCGTGGTGCTCCGCGACTGGCGTCGAGGACGAAGGTCCGGCGACCCACCCCGGTGAGCGAGAGCGCCGCGGAGGGCGCGCACGGCCTGTCGCACAGCGGCAGGGACGGATCGGTGCATCTTCGGGGCCTGACTCGGGGCCGGATTGGCGGGCAGGGTCGAGATCGCTCTGGCCCTCGGGACCGGAGGGGGACTGCAGCGCCATCTCAAGCAGCTACGCCGTACGGTTCGCGCAAGTACGGTACCTACGGTTAGCCTGCTACGCCGTACGGTTCGCGCCGGTACGGTTCGCGCCGTAGTACGGTTCGTACGGTTCGCGCCGTAGTACGGTTCGCGCCGTACGGTTCGCGGTACGGTTACCCCGCCAGGACGGCCATAGAGCCCTGCGCGCCGGCCGGCGCCGCTCACCCCCCGGCGGGAAGGGTGAGCACCGGCGCTCCCTGGGCCTCCCCCGAGAGCACGCTGAAGAGGATGTTGAGGAGGAGGAAGACCTGCTTTGACTCGAGGTCGGAGTCCTCCACCGTGAACCAGAGGCCCCGGTACGACGTGCTGATGTAGGCACCGGACGGCTCCTGCCGGTGGAGCGCGACGCGGAGCAGGGGCTCCGGTACCGGGTTAGGGACCCGGACCTCGCCGTCGGGCCCCGGGTAGTCGAGGGAGCGGGCCGCACGGTCCCCCTCAGGGACGACCACGCCATGCGAGAGGTACACGAGGGCCCCGAGGAGGGACCGGCCCCGGACGATGATGCGGTGGCGTGGTGCCTGGTCAGGCGTCGGGACGCCTGCCGGCATCGCCGGGGTGTCCGCCGGTCCCGGGTCCACCAGCGCGTCCTCCGGTGGCCCCTCCGTTGGCGGCCGTTGGGGCTCGGGCCCTTCGGGCGCGTCCCCGTCCCCCGCCGTCGCGGCACCCTCGCTCTCGTCCTCGTCCAAGGCGCTCGTCGGCGGAGCAGCCTGGCTGCCGCGCCTGCCGGAGCCCGGGTCGGGGCCCGGCGGAGGAGCGAGCCGCGGGTCGTCCGGCAGCGGTTCGTCGGCGCTGAGGACCCGGAAGCTCCGACCCCCCGCGGCCAGGCCGAGCAGCTCCCGGACCTCCTGGGCCAGAGCGGCGAGGCGCGCGTTGCCGGGCAAGGGCGCCAACGTCAGGTACACCTCCGGCGGGGCGTCCTCGTCCGCTGGCCGGACCACGTCGATCTCGAGGGACTGATGGATCTGGAGGTCGTAGAGCAGCGCGGCGAGGTGCTGGAAGCGCTGGCCCCCGAACCGCCGGTCCCGCGATGCGATCACGGGCGCGGGTAGGTCGTTGATCCGCGAAACGCAGCACGCCAGGAGCCGGTCGATGCGCCAGCCGACCTGGATCAGCACCGCGACGGTCGAGGCCCGGATCGGTCGGACGAGGCGAGCGGCGAAGTCGGGGCCGCGGAGCGGGGTGTAGGACACGGTCGGGGTCTCCGTGACGCGCACTCCGACGCCGACGGACGGCACCGCGACCGGCGCGAAGCTGCGGTCGGGAGGCAGGCCCGCGTTGACGTCGACCCCAAGGCTCCCATCGGTGCTGACGCTCGACTGGGTCGTGACCGACGCGACCTCGAAGAACTGCGGGGCGTGCAGGTAGCGGAGGCGTACGAGGTTCAGGAGGAGCTGCTCGCTCGACGAGCGCGCGACCGCCTCGTTGTAGTCGATCCGCACGTCCGGGAGGCGCTGGGCGGTGGCGGCGCCGCAGGCCGTCGTCAACACGGCGGCCGCGACGGCGAGGCCGGTGGCCATCACGGCGCGACGTGAGCCTCGGGCGGCGACCCAGCCCCCTCTTGACGCGAGCGAAGCGCTCATCGCTCCGCCGGCGCCGCGAGCGCAAGGGGCGCCGTGAGGATCCCGTCCTCGTCGGCATAGAGCCAGGCCCCCGGCTCGAACAGGACGCCGGCGAAGCGCACGGGGACGCCCCGCTCGCCGAAGCCGTGCTTGCTGCTCCGGCGCGGCGTGGTGCCCAGGCACCGCACGCCGATGTCCAGCGTGTCGATCACCGCGCGGTCGCGGACACAACCGTAGACGACGAGCCCGGCCCAGCCGTGGTCGGCGGCAAACCCCGCGAGCTTGTCGCCGACGAGGGCGCACCGCAGCGACCCGCCACCGTCGATGACCAGCACCCGGCCGTCGCCGGGCTGCTCGACCTCGGCCCTCACGAGCGGGTTGTCCTCGAAGACCTTGAGGGTGGCGATGGGTCCGGCGAAGGAGCGGCGGCGGCCGAGGGCGAGGAAGGTGCCCTCGACGACCTGCACACGCCCTTCGTTGGCGTCGTAAAGGTCGGCGGTACGCATGGAACGGAGCGGTAGCGCACGCGCGCCTTACGCGTCGACCGGCCCGTGCGTCGGCGACCCGGGGTGGCGCGGCCGTCGACGCAGCGCAACCGTCACCTGCTGCACCGTCGACGGTTGCGCTCGGTTTCAGCCCCAGGCCCCCATCGGGCCCAGGTCATGGGCCGTGAACCCCTCGCGCCGGAGCATCTGAGTCGCCGACGCGCTGCGCCCGCCGGATCGGCAGTAGGCGACGATCGGGCGTCCGCGGTCGAGCTCCTCGAGGCGCCCCCCGAGGGCCTGGACGGGGATGTTGAGCGCCCCATCGAGGTGTCCAGCCCGGAACTCCTGGGGCGTCCGAACATCGAGGAGAATCGCGTGGTCCTCGGTCACGAGGCGACGGGCCTCGGTGCCGCTCACGGCGTGGGGGGAGGCCGAGCCCAGGAGAGCCCGGGCCACGGAGGAGAAGGCGTTCGCTAGCTTCATGCTCGGCGGGTAAGCGATCCGCGTGCCAGACATCGGTCCCTCCACGGCAGCTGTCCCCGCGACGGTGGCGTTGGACGATGCGCTCGAGGGGCGCGGGAGCTACGACACCCCGGGTGGGCTCTCGCGCCGCCAACCTGGCCGTCCGCTTCGGCCTCGAGCTCGCCGCCCTGGTGGTTCTCGCATGGTGGGGCGTTCGCGTGGAGCACCCGGTCTGACGCTGGGTGCTCGTGGTCGCTTTGCCGCTCGGCGCAGCGATCCTGTGGGTGGTCTTCGCCGTGCCGGGCGACCCGAGCCGGTCGGGGGAGACGGTCGTGACGACGCCCGGGTGGGTGCGCCTCCTGCTGGAGCTCAGCCTCTTCGGGGCCGCGGTCGTCGCGCTGGTCGACCTCGACGCTCGTCGGTCCGCGCTCGCCCTCGGCGCCGTCGTCGTCCTCCACTACGGGATGTCCTACGACCGGGTCCTCTGGCTGCTGCGTCGCTAGCCGAGGCTGCGCGCCATCAGCCCGAGCCCACCCCCCGGGCCACCGTCACCAGCGCTGCGGCGTACGCCTCCTCGAAGTCCATCCGCATCCCCGCGAGCTCCGGGCGCTCGAGCGCTTGCGCCACCGCCGGCGCCGGATGGGCTGCTGGCCAGAGCGCCACGAGCAGGTGGTAGGCAAGCTCCAGGAGGTGCTGCGCCTGCTCCTCCGACCAGCTCGGGAAGGCGCCCCTGATGGCCTCCCGGAGCGGCCGCCCTGCGTCGACGAAGGACCGCTTGAACGCGGCGACGGCGTCCACGCCGACGTTCCGCTCGAGCACGGTCGTGAGCACGGCGGCGAGGCGCGCGAAGCGCGGGTGCTCGACCACGGTCACCGCGAAGGCACGGGCCAGCGCGTCCGGGTCCTCGCCCCCCGCCAGTGCCTCGAGGCGCCGGACGAGCACGTCGCGCCACGCTTCGAGGGCCTCCCGCATCAGCTCGAGGAACAGCTCCTCCCGGCTCCCGAAGTACCGATAGACGTTCGCCTTCGACACGTTCGCAGCGCGCGCGATGCGGCTGAGGCTGATCTCCTCGAGCGGATGCGACGCGTGGAGCCGCGCCGCGGCCTCGAGGAGAGCCCGCCGCCGAACCTCCTTCTGATCCTCGCTCCGCGCTCGTTGCCAGACCAATGGGTGACTCTCGGTCGGCTAGGCTATCCGCGCGAGATGGCACAGGCAACGCCCCCACACCGATGCGGAACGAGACGGCGTCCGTTGACAAGCGACCGTCGGTCACCTATGTCGGGCCCGGAGGTCGGGCATGAGCAAGCGACGTTGGACGAGCGAGGACATCGGCGATCAGAGCGGCCGGGTGGCCATCGTTACCGGGGCGAACAGCGGCATCGGCTACGAGACGGCCAAGGCCCTCGCGGCCAAGGGCGCGACGGTGATCGCGGCCTGCCGCAGCGAGGAGCGGGGCCGCGAGGCCGTAGCGCGGCTCGCCGGGGAGGTGCCCGACGCGAAGGTGGAGCTGATGCTCCTCGACCTCGCGAGCCTCGCGTCGATCGAGCGGTTTGCGGAGGGCTTCACGTCCACGCACGACCGCCTCGATCTGCTGATCAACAACGCGGGGGTGATGATGCCGCCCACGCGCCAGGAGACGGCCGACGGCTTCGAGCTCCAGATGGGCGTGAACCACCTGGGCCACTTCGCGCTGACGCTGCGGCTCCTCGAGCTGGTGGTCCGGACGCCGGGCTCCCGCGTGGTGAACGTGTCGAGCTCCGCCCAGCGGTGGGGCGGCCTCGACCTCGACGATCTTCACTGGACCTCACGCGCCTACCGGCAGACGTCGTCCTACGGCGCCAGCAAGGTGGCCAACATGCTGTTCACGCTGGAGCTCCAGCGACGCTTGGCCGAGGCCGGGGCGCCGACGATCACGACGGCCTGCCACCCGGGCTGGACGGCGACCAACCTCCAGCGGACGAGCCCGCTCATCCGGTTCCTCAACCCCTTCCTGGGCATGCAGCCTTGGCAGGGCGCGCTCCCCACGCTGTACGCCGCCGTCGCCGACGAGGTGGAGCCCGGGGCCTACTACGGCCCCGATGGCATCGGGACGATCCGGGGCTACCCGACCCGCAACCCACCGGCGGAGGCGAGCACCGACGCCGCCGTGGCGAAGCGGCTCTGGGCGCTCTCCGAGGCGGCGGTCGGGCTCACCATGCCTCCGCTCGAGGCAGCCAGCTCCGCGGCGTGAGCGGGGGCGCGTCGCCCGTACTCCACGCGAGCGCCGGCCGGCAGCGGCGGTCCGAGCGCCACGAGAAAGTCGGGTAGGCTGATCGCGTCATGCCCTCACCCGAGTCCTACCTCGAGGCCACCAACCTCACCCTGCCTCGGATGCCGCCGCCGGTCGGCGCGTACCGGCCGCTCGTGGTCGTGGATGGGATGGCGTACACGTCTGGCCACGGGCCGGTCCGCCTGGACGGGACGCCGGTCGTCGGCCGCCTCGGGGAGGACCTGGACCTCGAGGCCGGGGTCGAGGCCGCGGACCTGACCGCGCTGACGATGCTCCACACGCTCCGCGAGGAGCTGGGGAGCCTGGACCGGGTGGACCGCCTCGTGAAAGCCTTCGGCATGGTCAACGCAGCGCCCAGCTTCGTCGACCATCCGGCCGTGATCGATGGCTTCAGCCAACGGATGGCGGCGGTGTTCGGGCCCGACCGGGGCATCGGAGCGAGGAGCGCGGTCGGCGTCACGTCCCTGCCCTTCCACACCGCGGTCGAGATCGAGGCGGTGTTCAAGCTCCGCGCGGGCTGAGCGCCCTGGACCGTCGGCGGGTCACTCGACCCACGCGAGCCCACCACGCGTCCCGACCCACGAGCCGCCCGGACCCGCGAGCACGGCCGTCACGTCGTTGCTGGGCAGACCGTCATCGGTGGTGACGCGCTGCCAGTCGCCGGGGCGCCCGACGACGAGGCCGCGCTCGAGCGTACCGAGGTAGTAGACCCCGTCGACCACCTCGATCGCGTGCGGGTTGATCCAGCCGCTCGGGAGGCCTCCGTCGCCCTCCCGCACGATGGAGAAGCAGGCTCCGTCGCCGATCGAGAGCCCGCCGTGGTAGGTGCCCGCGATGATCCCGCGGCCGTAGGGGGCGAGCGCGGTCACCCAGTCGACCGGGAGCGCGCCGCTCGAGACGGTGTGCCGCGTGAACCGGCCGCGAGTGGCCTCGAACCGATAGAGGCCGTGCAGGCCGCCGACCCAGACGCGGCCCGCGCGGTCGGTGGCCACGGCATGGAGCTGGGTCACGGGGAAGGTCTCGGCGCCGGTCCAGCACCGCCATCGTGCCGCGAGACGGCACAGCTGCCGGCTGTTGGTCACCCAGAGCGCGCCCTCCCGGTCGACGTGGAGCGACGTGGTGTGCACCCAGCTCGGCCCGTCCGGGTCCTCCTCGCGGCTGAACCGTCGCCCGTCATGCCAGAAGAGCCCGCGGTCGGTCGCGATCCAGAGCCGCTGCTCCCCAGCCCGGCCGGTCACGGCGAGGTCATTGATCCGCCGGTCGACCGACCACCGATCCGTCGCCACGGGCTCGGCGCGGCCGCCACGGAGCCGGCCGAGCCCGTTCTGGAAGGTGCCGACCCAGAGCGCGCCGAAGGCCCGCGCCAGCGACGTCACGTCGCCGCTCGGCAGGCCGCCCCGCAGGAGCTCGGTGGCGCGCCCGCCGCGAACTTCGGCGAAGCCCTCCGGATGCGCCACGAGGACTCGGTCGGGCCGGACGTCCAGCGCGTGGACCGCGTCGAAGCCGCCGACCCGTCGCGGCCGCGCGCCTCCTGCGCCGACGCGATGGAGGCCGCGCCCGAAGGTCCCGAGGTAGAGCGCTTCGCCTTGCCAGGCGACCGCGCGGACGTCCCGCACCGGGAGCCGGCGCGACGCCGCCGCCCATGGGTGGCTGCGCTGCACCGCGCCGCGCGCGTCGACGAACACCTCGACGCCGCCGACCGTGAGGATCGCCACCGCGCCCGCCCGCTCGGCGAGGCGCCACACGTAGGGGTTGCGCAGCCCGTCGCGCGGCCCGACGCGACCGACGATCCGTCCCTCGACGTCGAGCCTCACGACGCTCGCGCCGTGGGTCGCCACCCAGAGCTCGTCACCGCGCACGAGGAGATCGGTGAGCCGCCGGTAGGCGCCCGACCGACCGAGGTCGATGCGCTCGAGGTCCGGGCTCGCCCCGGGGCCGCGATCGCGAAGGCGATGGAGCCCGCCGCCGTAGGACGCAAACAGGATCGAGCCGCCGAGGCGCGCCACCCGTCGAACCCGGGTGAGCGGCCAGGCTCGCTCTACCGCGACCGGCTCGTCGAGCCTCAGGCGGCTCACGCCCTCGACGCCGCCGACGTAGAGGGCACCGTCCACGTGGCTCAGGGAGCGAAGGCGCGCGCCGGGGAGGCCGTCGCCCGGACCCAGCCTCTGGAGCACCGCACCATCCCGCATCACGAGCAGGCCGCCGTCGGTCGCGAGGAACGTCCGGTCGCCTACCGTCACCACGTCCCGCACGTCGGCCGTCGGGGTGACGACCCGCCGGACCCGCGGCTGCGCACGGACCGTCGATACCGCACCGAGCAGAAGAACGAGAGCGAGGGCTCCCGCGCGACTCACTCGACCTCCAGCGTGAGCGGCTGATGCGTGACGTTCGCGGCGAGGTCGACCACCGTCACGTCGAGGCGCAGCTCGCCGGCGGCGTCGGAGGGCACGGTGTACTCGCTCGTCCAGGCATTGGGGCTCGCGCGCTCGAACAGGAGGACGTCGCCCTCGGGCGTGGTCGCCTCGATCCGCCTCGCGTCGCTGAGCAACGTCGCGCGCTCCTCGGAGAGCTCCCCCGGCGAGCGACCGACCATCGCGAGGTCCGCGGCGGTGATCACCTGCTCGGCCCGGAGGGTGACCGTGGCGCCAGGCCGGACGTCGCCCTCGACGCGGAGCGACACCCGCGCCGCGCTCTGGTCGACGGTGTACCAGAGCCGCCGGTGCTCCAAGCGGCCGTCCGCGTGGGTGATCAGGACCTCGATCGGGTAGGTGCCCTCCACGGCATCGCGAGGGATGAGGAAGCGCGCCGACCAGAGCGACAGCTCCGCCTCCCAGGTCGCCGACAGGGTCTCGCCGAAGGGAAGGATGAGGGTGACCTGCCGCGCATCCTCGGGCGCGGGCACGCGGATCTCGGGGGCCCCTGGCAGAGCCCGGGCGGGGCGCACCGTCGGGCGGGCCACGACCTCGCCATCGTCGCCCGCTGGCTCCGCCGGCTCGTCGACACGCTCGACGGCGACGAAGGACGTCCACGCGGTCACGAGGTGATGGGCGAGCCCGAGCTGCCGGACCTCGTCGATCAGCGCCTCGTCGTCGCGCAGCGCCAGGCGGTTCATCCGGTCGCGCACCGCCGCGCGAGCCCACAGCGTGGCCTGCGACGCGTGCGGCCCGTCCTCGGTGGCGGCCTCGGGCAGGGTCACGTCGATCTGGCGCTCGTAGCGCACGCCGTTGACCGATCCCCGCACCCGCACCGTGCGCTCGCCGCCACCACGGAAGCGTCCGTGGACCACGACCGGCTGCGCCGCGAACAGGTCGGGTAGCCGTCGCGGGTAGACGTCGGTGACCTCGAGGCCGCCCCAGTCGATCGCGACGTCGGTGAACACGGGTCGGTCGATCAGCCCCGCGAACCGCGTCGCCACCTCCCTCGGCTCTGCGCTGAGCGCCGGCACCATGGCGCGTCCGCGACCGAGGTCGGCGACCCGGTCAACGAGGAAGCGGTTGACGGAGCCGCCCACGCCGAGGGCATAGACGCGGCGATCCCCGAGGTGGGTGGCCACGGAGCGGAGCACGTCGCGCTCGTTGCCGATGTAGCCGTCGGTCACGAGGACGACGATCGGGAGTCGTCCCTCCTCGGCCGGGGCGTCGGCGAGGCCGCGCTCGATCGCGGGGACCATCTCGGTCGCGCCCGTCGCGCGCAGCTCGTCGAGAAAGGCGCGGGCGCGCTCGAGCGCGCCGTCCGCCCGGGCCACGGGCGCCCCCGCCATCGCGCGCACCTGGTCCGAGAAGCCGATCACGTTGACGCGATCCGCGGGCCGCAGCCCCTCGATCACGGCGCGGAGCGTCGCCCGCGCCTGCGCGAGCGGGCGTCCGCGCATCGAGCTCGATGTGTCGACGACGAAGGTCACGTCGCGCGGGGCGATCGCCGCGTCGTCGGGCGCGGTCGGCGGCTGGATCAGGAGGGAGAACCAGCCGTCGCCGTCGGCACGGTGCGCGAGCAGGGCCGCGTCCGGCGCGTCGCTCCCGATCGCGTAGCGCAGCACGAAGTCGCGCCCGCGGTCCTCACCCTCGGCCTCGAGGTGCACGGTGGCGCGGCGCTCCGCGTCGTGCTCGATCCTCGCGCGCTCGTGGGTCGGCGAGGCGATCCGGGCGATCGGGAGCCCCGCGTCGACCTCGACGCGGAGGGTGACGGGGGGCAGGTCATCGACCCGGCCGCTCACCGCCTCCGTGGTGGACCCGTCGTCGAGCGCGTCGGCGTCCCGGGCGCCGCGCCCGGGGTCGTAGCGACGCGGCGCGACCATCGGGAACGTCAGCGCATAGGCGCCGTCGACGAACGGGAGCGTCTGCACGTAGCGCAACCGCACGTCGATCCGCTCGCCCGGCGCGATGTTGGCGACGCGCTGGGCGAAGAGGTTCGGTCGCTGCTGCTCGAGCAGCGCGGCGCGGCGGCCCTCCGAGCGCGCGGCCCGGTAGGTCTGCCGTGCGTCGTGCCGGCCTCGGATCCCGCCCTCGATCACCCGCTCGCCGATGCGCATCTCCATCCGGTCCACCGCGCTGTCGTCCGGGAGCGGGAACAGGTACACCGCCTCGATCGGCGTCTCGCCGTCGTTCTCGAAATGCTGGGTGACGAACACCTCGGCCACCCGACCGGAGACCCGGGCCTCCACGTCCGTGCCGCGAAGGGGGAGCTCCCGCTCCTCGAAGGCATCGGCCTCGGCGGGCGTGCCCTCGACGGCCTCGTCGCGTTCGGTCTCGGGCGCGGAGCGGGCGACGGCGCGCATCGTGCCTCTGCCCGGCCGCTCGAGGCTCGCCAGCCGCCGGGGGTCGATCGCGCCAGCGGTCTCGACGAGGCCCGCGTGGCGAGCGTTGCCGCCCCACATGTGCCAGCCGTCGAGCATGGCGTCGCCGAGCTCCAGGCCGATCACGTTGCCCGCGCCCGTCGCGACGTAGACCCACCCCTTCGCCACGATCGGCGGAAAGACCACGGGCTCGCCGAGGTCGTAGGCCCACACCGTCATGCCGGTGTCGATGTCCGTCGCCAGGAGCTGGCCATCGACCGTGCCGAAGACGAGCAGGGAGCCGACCACCGCGGGCGGGCTGAGCGCCTGCGCGCCCTCGGCCTCGGCGTAGCGTCGCGCCCAGACGGTCTCGGCGGTCGCCATGTCGCGCGCGACCAGGTTGCCGCTGATCGCGAAGTAGGCGCGGCCGTCCGCCACCGCGGGCGAGCTCCCCTGGAAGGCCCAGCCGGACGCCACGTTACGCAGGCCGAGGTGCTCGCCGTGGGGCACGTCGCCCCAGGCGCCCGCCGTCGAGGTGGCGAGCTGCCGGTCGCGGCTCTGGCCCGCGAGGTACGGCGCAGGAAAACGTGCGCTCTCGTGCGTGACGCGACCGTTCGAGGTCCGCAGCGTGACCATCTGCTCCGTGGGCTCCCGGCCGGAGCCGGAGCGCCGGGCGACGAGCACGTGGGTGCGGTCGACCCACATCGCGCTCGACGCCCCGAGGTCGCGCTGCCAGGCCACCCTGCCGGTGCTCGCGTCGATCCGGTGGGCGGTCCCGTCCATCGTCGCGGCGTAGACCCAGCCGTCGACCACCTGGGGAGCCTGGATCACGTCGGCGGGGATGCGGGTCGCCCACACCGGCTCACCGTCCGCCAGGCGAAACGCGCCGAGCTCGTGCCCGCCGTCCTTCGGGTACGCGCTGAAGACGAGGCCGTCGGCGGCGGCGGGCTGGCTCATCAGCGGGTCGCCGAGCCAGCGGCTCCAGCGGATCTCACCGGTCTCGGCGTCCGCGACGAAGATCGTGCAGCTCTCGGTATTGAAAATCACCCTGCCGTCCTCGATGATCGCCGCCGTGGGCCCGCCGTCGGGCGCCGCGACGGACCAGTCGAGCTCGCCGGTGTAGGCGTTGAACGCGTAGAACCGGTGGCTCGCGAAGCCGCCGCCGAGGAATACGCGCCCCGCGTGGAACGCCGGGCTCGTCAGGAGCTCGGCGCTGGGCATGGCAGTGATCCACCCGCGGCGCCCCCGCCCGAAGTTGAAGCGCGAGCTCGCCCCGCGCGGCGGGTGAGGCATCCGCAGCGCACGGATCTGCAGGCGCGAGCCGAGCGCGCCGTCCCCGTCAGCCTCGACGGTGCCACGGAGCGCGTCGTCGGTCGGCGAGCTCGGGGTCCGGATCGGCGGCGCGTCGTCCGCCACCCGCACGAACCGGCTCCTGGCCACCTGGCTCGGGACCTCGGCCGTGCCCGGGGGAGCGATGCTCGTTCCGCCGCATCCCGCCAGGCTGCACACGGCTGCGAGAACGGCGTACGCGCCGGTCCACCAGCGGGGCCCGCGGGTCCCCTTCCTCGATGCTCGACTCATCGGTCCCCTCCTTCACGAGCGATCCGCGCAGGAGGAGCTGCAGCACCACGCGTGCCAGGCAGGGGACAGGCCGTGCACGCGAGCAGCGTGCGTCCCCCGCGTGTCCGCGATGACCCGGCGCCTGCGGCTCGGGCGAGACGATCCCTGGTCTCGGGCGGCCCTGGCCCTCGCCCCGGCCCGAGAAGGAGGACGCGGCCCCGCTACGTGCCCGTCCTGCGCTCGGCCACGACCTCGGCCGCAGGGCGGCAGCCGACCGCCTTCACGTGCTCGGCCAGCCTCACGGCGAGGGCGAGGATGGTCAGGGTCGGGTTCGCGGAGCCGGAGCTCGTGAAGACGGAGCTCCCGGCGACGTAGAGGTTCGGGCAGCCGAAGACCCGGCAGTCGGGGTCCACCACACCGCGACGCGGGTCCGTGTGCATCCGGGTCGTGCCCATGTGGTGGGCGCCGCCGCCGTAGTGCGCCGGCGGGTGCTCGTCGCCGAACAGACGCTCGATGCTGCCGTGCCCCGCGGCCTGGAGCCGCTCGTTGATCAGCTCCTGGGTTCTTCGGATCGTGTGGAGATCCTCGTCCACGATCCGCCACTGGAGCGTCGGCACCGGGACGCCGTGCTCGTCGCGCTCGGCGGTCAGAAGGACGCGCGATTCGGGGTTGGGGCGCTGCTCCGATTCCACGACGACGATCGCGTGGGTCCGCGGCGGCTTGCTCCGGCTCAGCTTGCGCCGAACGGCCGACGGGATGACCCAGCGGTCCCTCAGCACGTTCTGCAGGTGGCCGAGGACGTGCGGCGGCGGGAACCGACGGTCGAGGAGTGAGTGCCGGAGCTCCAGAAGAGAACGCCAGCCCTCCGTCCGCGCCTCGTCGTAGGCGGAGTACAGCCATACGGTCGTGTTCTGCAGCCCTTCGGCCCGGATGATGTCGTCCTCGAGGCCGATCGCGCCCTGCACCTTGGTGCCGTCCGTCGAGAGGTGCGGCGGGTAGAAGAGGCGGTCCGTCAGGTCCTGGGCCTTCGCGGAGCGGAAGATCCCAGCGTCGACGTGAATGTGCTCCTGGAAGTACCGGCCGACCTGGTCGTGCTCGTTGCCGATACCGCCCGACGCGAGCAGGAGCTTCGGGTTGTCGATTCCCCCCGTCGCCAGGACGTAGTCGCGGGCCCTCACCGAGAAGCGGTTCTTCGCCTTGCCGACGACGGTCAGGGACGCCACGGCCCCCGCCTCCGTCCGCTCGATCCGGGCGACCGTGCTCCGGAGGCAGAGCCGAATGCGGGCGGAGCGTCGGACCTCGTCGAGCATCCCCTTGAAGCGATCCGGCGGACCGAGCTGGAACACCACCTGCCGGAAGCCGGGCGCTTCGAGGCGGATCAGGTCGGGGCGAGCCTCCCGGGCGATCCAGGAGTCGTAGTCGTAGTCGTACGGGCCGAGGGCGCAGACGTCCTGGGCCCGCTCGAAGTGCGGAACCAGCTCGTCGAAGGTGAAAGGCCACGCGCCGTCGGGCACCCCAGGCCGCTCGACGAAGTCGATCGGGTCCATCGGGCGGGCCCGCCACCCTCCGGGGAGCCAGTGCTGGGACGAGCCGCCGAACCCGCGGAAGTGGGAGCGCCCGAGCCAGTAGGTGCCCGTCGGCGCCTTGATCAGGCCGGTCTCGGCGATCGGCTCCGGTTCGGTGCCGCCGGCCTCCAGCATGATCACGTCGTACTCCGCGGCCTCGAGCTCCCGGGCGATGGTGAGGCCGGCCGGCCCGGCGCCCACGATCGCGACGTCGGCCTCCAGTGTGTGCCCGCTGGCCACCTCGTGTCCGTGGATCAGCATGCGTCTCCCACCTCCGCGAGCTCGTGCCGCACCCTGCTGCCGCCGACACGAAGCTGCCGCCGACACGAACGGTTCGAACGGTAGCGCCTTAGCATAGACAGGCGACACGGAAGAATGCGCTAGCGCGGTACCCTCCACGGCGGAGGGAGCAAGCGCAGAGCCCGAGCGGAGCTGCACCACGACCGGAGCGGCCTCCGGAACCGCGCGCCTCCGGAGCCGCGCTCGTACGGCTTCGGTCGGCTCACGTACGTGATCGACACGGCTGCCCAGCGCTTCGAGGTGATCCCGTATGGGGCTTGGACCCAGTCCGACCCGCGCGCGGAGCCTCGATGCCCGCGCCGTCCCGGGCGGCGCGGGACCGGTCAGCCGCCCGCGGCGAGCCAGGCGTCGACCGTCGCGAACAGGTCGGGTCCGGCCCGCTGCGCGAAGCGGTAGCGGACCCGGACGACGGGGACCTCCAGGCGGAGGAGCCGGTCGAGGCGGGCGGGGCTGCCGTCCACGACGACCTCCGGCTCGGCGCGGCGGATGGTCGCCGCCAGCTCGCTGCGCTGCGTCTCCGAGTAGCCGAGGGCCGGCAGCACCGGGCCGAGGTGCGGGTAGTCCCGGTAGGCGTCGGCGACCGTGCCGACGGCGAAGGGACGCGGATCGAGGACGGTCGCTCCCGCCCGCTCGGCGGCGAGGAGCCCGGCACCGGACGGCATGCCGCCGTGGGTCGTGGTGGGGCCGTCCTCGACCACGAGCACCCGTCGACCCCGGATCGCGTCGTCGTCCTCGGACGTCACGACCAGGGCCGCCTCGACGACGTCGGCCCCCGGCGCCGCGCGGGCCACGTTCCGCCGCACGGTCCTCAGGGCGTCCGCGGTGGCGCCGTCCACCTTGTTGATCACGACGACGTCGGCGCGCCGGAGGTTGGTCTCGCCCGGGTAGTAGGCGACCTCGTGCCCCGGGCGCAGGGCGTCGACGATCACGAGGTGCAGGTCCGGCCGAACGAAGGCGACGTCGTTGTTGCCCCCATCCCAGAGGATCACGTCGCTCTCGGCCTCCGCGCGCTCGAGGATCGCGCGGTAGTCGACGCCGGCGTAGAGCACGAGGCCCCGCTCGACGTAGGGCTCGTACTCCTCCCGCTCCTCCACGGTGCACTCGTGCCGGTCGAGGTCGTCGGTGGTAGCGAAGCGCTGCACGCCCTGCCGGCGCAGGTCGCCGTAGGGCATCGGGTGGCGGAGCACGCCGACGCGCCGTCCCGCCCCCGTGAGGCGCGCCGCGATGGCCTGCGACAGCGGGCTCTTGCCGGCGCCGGTGCGGACCGCGGTCACCGCGAGGACCGGGAGGGTGGAGCGGAGCTGCGTGTGCTCGGGCCCGAGGAGGGCGAAGGACGCCCCGGCCGCCTGCACCACGCTCGCGCGGTGCATGACGTCCTCGTGGGCGAGGTCGCTGTAGGAGAGGAACACGAAGTCGATCCGGTGCTCCCGGATCAACCGGACGAGCTCCTCCTCGTCGTGGATTGGGATGTCCTCGGCGTAGGCGGGGCCAGCGAGCTCGCGGGGGAAGCTCCGCTCGCTGATGAACGGGATCTGCTCCGCGGTGAAGGCCACCACCCGGAAGGTCTGGGCGCGGGCCCGGAGGAACGACAGGAAGTCGTGGAAGTCGCGCCCGGCAGCGCCCATGACGATGCACCGGAAGGGGGGTCCGCTCATCGCGCCTCACCTCGAAGCCGCGTGCCAGCCCGTCCCTCGAGCGCCGCGGCGAGGCTCGGGGGATCCGTGATCACGGCGCGCCGGTCCGGTCCGGACGACGCGAAGCGGAGCGCGGCCTCGACCTTGGGGCCCATCGTCCCCGGGGCGAAGTGCCCGGCCTCGAGGAGGCCTCGGAGCGCGCCGATCGACACCGCGCCGATCGGGCTCGCGTCCGGCGTGCCGAAGTCGCGATAGGCGTTCGGCACACCGGTGAGGATGAGCAGGAGGCGCGCGCCGATGCGCTCCGCGAGGAGGCAGGACACCCGGTCCTTGTCGATGACCGCGTCCACGCCCCGGAGCCGGCCTCCCGGCTGCTCCACCACGGGGACGCCGCCTCCTCCGGCCGCGACGACCAGGGCTCCTCGGTCGAGGAGCGCATCCACGATCTCCACGTCGAGGATCGCGCGCGGCTCGGGCGACGGCACCACCCGGCGGAGGCCCCGGCCGCGGTCCTCGGCCATGGCGAAGCCCGCCGCCTCCATCCGGGCGGCCTCGGCCGGGCCGTAGACCGGGCCCACGGGCTTGGTCGGCCGCGCGAAGGCGGGGTCATCCCCGTCGACGACCACCTGGGTCAGCAGAGAAGCCACCGGCCGCCGAACCCCGCGGTCGGCGAGCACGTTGTGGAGGGTCTGGGCGAGCACGTAGCCGAGCTCGCCCTCGGTCTCGGCGACGCACACCTCGAGGGGCAGCGCGTAGGCCTGCCCGAGGGCGCGCTCCACGCGGGTGAGCATGTGCCCGACCTGCGGCCCGTTGCCGTGGGTGAGCACGACCTCGAAGCGCTCCAGCACCGGCACCAGCGCCTCCACCGCGGCCTCCGCGAAGGCGAACTGCGCGGCCATCGTCAGCGGGCCGTGGGGTGGGACGAAGGCGTGCCCGCCAAGGGCGACGACGGCGCGGGGCTCCGGCACTTCCCCACACTATGCACCGCAGGCCGGTGGGCGTCTCGGGGCATGGAGCGCTCGGGCCGCCGGCGCGACCTGCTCACGGCGAGCAGACGGGGCCCGCGGGGCGGACGGTGTCCCATCCGCGCCCGCGGGCCCCCGGGGTCATGGCTCGCTCGCGTCGCCCCTACCGAGGGCCGGCAGGAGCCGCTCGAGCCCGTCCGTCCCGAGGACGACCTTCACGTCGCGGACGCTGTCCGCGAACGCCTGGAGCGCCTCGAGCTCCTTCAGCCGCAGGAGCGTCGGCTCCTCGGCCATGACCTTCGCCGCGTTGGCGAGGCCACGCGTCGCGGCCGCCTCGTCCCGGCGACGGATCACGTTGGCTGCGGCCTCCATCTCGGCCGCGATCACCTGGTTGAGGAGCTCCCGCATCTCGCCGGGCAGGATGATGTCCCGCACGCCGAGCGCCACGACGCGAACGCCGAGGGCCTCCGCCTGCGCCCGCAGCCGCTCCTCGAGGAAGCGCTGCAGAGCCTCGCGGCCCTGAAGCAGCTCATCGAGGGTGACGGCGGCCACGTGCTCCCGGACCGCGAGCTGGACGAGCGCGTAGAGCGCCGCCTCGGGGTCCTTCGCCACGTGGGACACCACCACGGGATCGGCCGGCGCCCAGTCGACGTGGAGCGAGAGCCGGAGCGAGACCTTGTCCCGGGTCATGAGCTCCTGGCCGGCGACGGTCAGGGCCCGGCGCCGCAGGTCCACGACGTGGACCCATACCGGGGCCGAGGTCCGGCTCCAGAAGGCGTACCGGCCCGGGTCGAGGATGCCCTCGAAGCGGCCCTTCCGGTACAGGAGTCCCCGCTGGGCCTCCGTCACCGTCGTCTCCACGAGCTCCTCCCGGGGGATGAGCGCCCGGAGCGCGTCGGTGAGCTCCGGAGCCGGCTCGTCGAGGGCGTAGACCCGCAGCTCGACGCCCGGGTCCACCGTCCAGTAGCGCTGATGGCCGGGGCGCAGGAAGCGCATGGGATGGCCATCCCGGAACAGCACCCCCCGCTCGTCCACGCCGATCACCGCCTCGGCGGTCCATCCCTCGGGGAGCACTGCGCGCACCTCCGGCGGGAGGTTCGCGAGGAGCCCGAACGTGTCGTAGCGACGCACCTCGACCGCGAGACCGAGGAGCACGTGCGTACCGGGGCCGAGGCCGAAGCGCGGGCGACCGCGCACCAGAACGGCCGCTCGCTCATGCAGGTCGATTCGGACGATCTTGAACATCGGAGCCTCCAGGGTGGGGTGCCGTCCCCCGCCGGGGCGAGGGAGAGAGGGTGGTCGGGAGGCCGGTGGTCCCGGGCCTCGGGTGGGCCGAGGGGGCGCCCCGCCTGGCGGCAGCGCGCGGCCCTCGACCGCCCCTCGTGCCCCACGGAGCGACCACGGGAGAGGAGGGGCCGGCGGGGGCGTGGGCGGCGGGCCTCCGGGGGCGCAGGACGCCTCCATCGGCTGGCCGCCCCGCAGCCCGTCGGCCTGTCCGCCCCCGGGGAGCGCCCCGAGGGCCCGCCTCGGCGAGGCGGGCACGGGGGACTCCGTCCCCCCGACCGGCTCGTTGTTTTTCCGGAGTCATGGTCCGGTTTGGGGCTGGGTGAGCGGCCCAGGCGTGGTGCCATCCACGCTCGCCGCGCCGACGAGCGGCGAGGCAAGGGGGGAGTCGAACCCCCTTCCCAAGGCGGCTGAGCTGGCCCTGCGGGACACGCGGCCCGAACCCGGCCGGGTCGTTCCCGAAGGGACGGACCCCGACCGCGCGGGAGCGCGCCGCCGGATGAACCGAGGCCGGCGGGCCCACCTCCTCGGTGGAGCCCAGCGACTCAGCGCGGGAGGACGACGGTGGGTCCCCGCGGCCCTGACAGGCGAGCCGCCGCGCGTCCGGTCGCGACCTGGACGCCCGGCCGTCCGAGGGAGCCCACCTGCACGGCCGCGACCGACCTGCCATGCTCGCCCCGCGCCAGCGAGGATCGACGGTGACCGAGACCGAGGACGCCGAATGGAAGGACGGGGGCTGCCACTGCGGGGCGGTCCGGTTCCGGGCTCGGGTACCGAAGGAGCCCCGCGTGATCGAGTGCAACTGCTCGATCTGCCGCAAGAAGGGCTTCCTCCACCTGATCCTCGCTCGACAGGACGTGCGCTTTCGGACGGGTCGCGACGCCCTCGTGGAGTACCGCTTCGGCACCCGGAAGGCGGAGCACCTCTTCTGCCGCACCTGCGGCATCCACAGCTACTACATCCCCCGCTCCCACCCGGACGCGATCGACGTCAACGCGCGCTGCCTCGACGGCCTTGACCTCGACCGCGTGGCGGTCACGCCCTTCGACGGGCAGCACTGGGAGGACAACGTCGGCGCGATCCGCTGATGGCCGCCGTGACCGACGACGAGAGCCACGCGGAGGAGCTCGCCCGCCCCGCCGCGCTGCGCGACCTCGCCGTCGGCGCGGCCCTGCTGCTCAGCGGAGGGAACCCGTTCGCTGCTGGCTACGACGCGATCGACCTCGCCTTCGCGCTGCTCGGTCTAGCCTGGGTGGCCTTCGCGATCTGGCGCCTCCGCCGCCTTCGCCTGCCGGGCACGAGCGCCGGGGAAGCGAGCCCCCGGGCTAGTGCTAGATCGAGCGGTAGAGCTGCACGAGGTAGGGACCGGCGCCACGCTCCGCCCGCACCTCGATCCGGTACTGCCCTACCTGGACCGGACAGATCGGACGCTCGACCCCCAGCACCGTGACCGGCTCCTCCGTGATGTCCCGCTCGACCAGGCTGCCGTCGGGCCGGTACGCGCGGAGGCCGATGTCGTCGATCCCCTCGCCCCCGACGGCGACGATCTTGTAGCACCACCCTGGCCGAAGAACGGCGCTCGTGTCGTGGGCCTCGCCCTCGGTGAGCTCGCCCCGGGTCGGGTCCGCGAGGCGGTCCATGTAGGGCGCCCGCTCGCGCCCCACGGCCCGGGCCCGAGCCTCGAAGGCATCCGCGGGCGGCGGCTCCGACGGCGGCGCGGGAGGCGCCTCGGTGCGCTCGCCGCAGCCGACGCCGCCCACGGCGACGAGCAGCGCGAGCGTGCGAGCGGCCCGGCGCGCCCCCGCCGCCGCGCCCCTCACGGGAGCTGCGTGCCCACGGCCTCCACCGCCGCGAGGGACGAGGAGCTCGTGAGGTCGCCGAGCTGGCGGTAGCGGTTCAGGCCCCAGCACCAGATGTCCCCTTCCTCACCTCGCAGCACGCAGCTGTGGTTGGCGCCGACCGTGAGGTGGGTCGCGTCCGTGATCGGGCCGCTCGCGTCGCGGACCGCCACGGGCGCCTCCGAGCAGTCGCCGCGTTCGCCATCGATCTCGCACCGCTCTCCGTGGCTCTCCACGCCGTCCCCGAGCTGCCCGTCGCGGTTCCAACCCCAGCACTGCACGGACCCGTCGACCAGGAGGGCGCAGGTGTGGCGGCTTCCCGCCTCGACGTCCGCCACCGGGCCGGAGAGCCCGGCGACCGGGGCGGGCGGCAGCTTGGTGTTCGGGCCGTCGCCGGCCTGGCCTGCCCGGTTGTCGCCCCAGCAGACCACGTCGCCGTCCGCGTCCACGCCGCAGACGTGCTGGAACCCGAGCCCGAGGTCCTCGAGGGCGAGCGGCATGGCCTCGGTGATCACCGTCGGCACGTTGGTGCAGTCGATCTCGTTGACGCCCTCGATGCACTGAAACCCGTCGTCGGCCGTCAGGGTCACGCCGAGCTGGCCGGCGTTGTTTCGACCCCAGCACCGGAGGTCGGTTCCCCGCCGCGCGCAGGTGTACTGACCGGAGCGGACGGCCCGTAGCTCGTCGACGCCGGTCATCGGCTCGACGACGTCCGGCGACGGATCGAGGTCGACGGGGGTCGGCATGAGGCGGTCGTTGGGCATCGCGACGCCGAGCTGGCCGCGGCTGTTGTCCCCGTAGCAGAACGCGGCGCGATCATCGCCGGCCACCATGCACAGGTGCGCGGTGCTGACGGAGACCTGGCGCACGTCCTCGAGGACGTTGTCCCGACGCGGCTCGTCCCGACGCTCCGTCGAGCCTCCCCCCTCCGCGATCGTCTCGTAGCCCCAGCACCAGACCTCCCCGTTCGACCGGAGCGCGCACGACGTCTGGGCGAAGTCCGTGAAGCCGCCGCCGATGCTGAGCTGCGTGGCGTCGTCGAGGTCGCTCACGACCACCGCGCAGGCGCTGCAGTCGACCGCTCGGTCGTCGCCCGCGGGGGGGCACTCGTCGGGGTGGCGGCGACGGCCGTCGCCGAGCTGACCTTCCCGGTTGCGACCCCAGCAGAGCACCTGGCCGTTGTCCCGGCGGGCGCAGGTGTGGTCGTTGCCCGCGACCACCTCGACGAAGGCGCAGCCCGCCTCGCACGTCAGGCCGCAGCGATCCCGGACCCCCTGGTCGGCCCCGGCGTCCACGCCGAGGTCGGGGGACTCCCCGCCGAGGTCCGGCTCGCGCCCCCCGTCGGGCAGCCCCTCGTCGGGCACCCCGGTTCCGCTCCCGCAGGCGAGGACACAAAGCATGGCGAGGCCCGGCACGCCGACGACGGCGGCCCCCAGGGCCCGGCGACGCCAACGGCCGAGATCGGTTCGTCTAAGCATGATCGGCTCCTTCGTCCCGTGCGGGACGGCAGACCGTACTCGCGCTCCACGAGCCCTTCAATCGGACGCCGGGCTCGCCACGGCCTCCACCAGGAGGAGGTACTCCCCCTCCCGGGGCGCTCCGGAGCCCGCGAAGCTGTCCGCGGTCAGCCACCAGGTGCCCGGCCCGATGGTGGCCTCGAGCTCCCGGTCCCCCCGGGCCACGCACGCCGAGCCCTCCGGACGCCCGCGCAGCAGATGGAGGTCGATGTCCGCGTCGTCGAGGGGGTAGGCCCGCGCCCGGACCCGAAGTGGGGACCGGACCCGGAGGCGGTAGACCACCTCGGCGCCGCCCTCGTCGGCGTCGGCGCACGGCGGGTAGGTCGCGATCCGCGCGTCCGGGGCGTCCCGGGTGTCGGCGATCTCGGCGAAGGGCAGGGCGTGGATCTGCCGCGGGGAGGCCCAGGTGCCTTCGCCGCGGGCCCGGACCAGCCCCCGCTCGGTCGCGCCCTCGCCCTCGACGACGGTGCGCCGGAGCCGGTCGAGCGCCTCGAGGGCCAGGAGGTTCCGGGCGTTGTGGCCGTAGGTCAGCCCCTCGGGGGAGAAGTCGCAGGCGTTGCCGTGGGAGCCGTCGATCAGGACGTTCGGGTGCACCCCGTCGCGGGCCAGTCCCATGCGCGGCAGGGCCGCCATCACCTGGTGGTAGTCGAGGTACGGCACGCGCAGGGCGCGGGCGATCGCCCAGCTCACGCCGTTGTAGCGCCGGACCCAGCGGTAGGTCTCGGGGTCGCGCGGCCGCGGCGGGAGGCTGTTCAAGATCGGCACGACCCCGTTGTCCATCAGGGTCCGGACGATCCGGAGCATCCGCCTCGCGTAGCGGCGATCGTCGCGCCCCTCGACGTCGTTGCCGCCGTTCATCACGAACGCGAAGCGCGGCCGGATGGCGCGCACCTCCTGGATCAGGGGCGACGGGTGCCCCGTCAGGACGTGTCGGGCGCTCCACCCCTCCGCCGCCGCGAGGCTCTGCCGTCGGAACGGGTCCCGTCGGCCGGCGCGGCCGTGCCGGAAGTGCGCGAGCGTCGGTCGCAGTCGGTCCCGCCCGTGGAGCACGAGGTCCTCGTCCCGCGCGAGGCACGTGAGGAACCCGCGGCTGACCGTGCTGGAGTCCCCGACCTTCATGAACACGTCGTCGGCCCGGCGCCCGCTGCGGCTTCGGATGCGCCGGAGGCTCCGCACGAGCCCGGCGTCGAAGCGGCTGAGGGGCGGGGGTGGCACCACCCGGACCGCCGGCGGCTCCGTCTGCGCAGCCGCGCCCGGCGGCGAGACCGGCAGCGCGACGAGGGCGAGGGCGAGCCACGAGGTTCGAAGAGCTGCGCGCACGGCGAGAGGGGTAGCAGGTCGGTCGAGCGTCGTCGTCCGCCCGTCGCCCTATGCTCGCGCCATGAAGCGGGCCGACAAAGCGGCGCGGATCCAGCGCATTCTCGATGACCTCTACCCCGAGGTCCCGATCCCCCTCGACCACCGGGACCCCTTCACCCTCCTGGTCGCGGTCGTCCTGAGCGCCCAGACCACGGACAAGAAGGTCAACGAGATCACGCCGGCGCTGTTCGACGCGGCGCCGACCCCGGCCGGCCTCGCCGCCCTGCAGGTCGAACGGATCCGCCAGATGATCCGTCAGGTCGGCCTCGCGCCGCAGAAGGCCAAGGCCCTCTCCGGCCTCGCGCGCCGGCTCGTCGAGGTCCACGGCGGGGAGGTCCCCCAGACCTTCGAGGAGCTCGAGGCGCTGCCCGGCGTCGGGCACAAGACGGCGTCGGTGGTGATGGCCCAGGCCTTCCGGATCCCCGCCTTCCCCGTGGACACGCACATCCACCGGTGCGCCGCCCGGTGGGGCCTCAGCGACGGCTCGAACGTGACCAGGACCGAGCGCGACCTGACGAAGGTGTTCGCCGAGGACCGCTGGATCGACGTGCACCTCCAGATCATCACCTTCGGCCGGGAGCACTGCCCGGCGCTCTACCACGACCTCGAGCGCTGCCCGATCTGCGGATGGGCGGCCACGAAGAAGCGCATCCGGGAGGAGGCGGCGCGCAACCGCAAGGTCCGGGCGCGCTAGCGACGGGGACGGCGGGGCACGCTCGGGTCGTCCGGCGAGGAGACCGGTCCCGGGCCGGTGGGCGGCCCGGGCTGCGGGAGGAGGCCCGGCGTTGCGCACCCGGAGACCGGCTGGTACGCAGCCCCCCGATCGCGGTCCAGGTCGCGCCAAGGAGGTCCACATGGCGAACCACCCTGCCTCACCCCCGCGCTCGCGCGCGGAGCGCCCGGTCGCCGGCCGCTCGGAGGGCGCACGCTCCCTTGGTCGAGGGGCCCCGTCGCCCCGGCCCCCGACCGGCTGGCCGGCCGCCCTGCTGGCCGCCTCGGCGCTCGCGGCCTGCGGAGGCGGCGAGAGCGCGAGCCAGACGACCGGGCAGACGGAGGGCGCCCAGGCCGAAGGCGCCCGGGCCGCGGCCGAAGGCCCGACCGAGGCCTCGCAGGAGGGCGACGACCCCACCCCCGACCCGACGCCCACGCCGGCCCCCACCGAGCTCCCCGAGCGCCTGCCGCATGGCCTCCTCGTGGCCTACTCGCAGTTCGAGGTGGAGGACGGCCGGGTGACCGCCAACCCGGGGGCCGCCCGGCTGGAGCTGATCACCCGCGTCGACGGGGCGTGGCGCGTCGAGGCGATCGAGGACCCCGACAGCAACGTGTTCCACAAGGCGATGGTCTTCCGCCCGGCGGGGGGCGAGCCCGGGATCCTGACGCTCGGCGGCACCGAGGCCGCCATCAAGCTCTGGCGCCGCGACGGGGAGCGCTGGCGCGCGACCACGCTCTGGACCGCCGCCTTCGGCGGGGAGCGCAACCGGATGCGCGACGCGGAGATCGCCGACCTCTACGGCACCGGGCGGCCAGCCCTGGCCGTGGCGACCCACGACCAGGGCGTCGTCGCAACGGTGCGGGTGGCGGGTGACGGGAGCCCCCAGGTGACGGAGCTCGACCGGCAGGCCGACACCTTCATCCACGAGATCGAGATCGGCGACCTCGACGGCGACGGTACCCCCGAGGTCTACGCGACCCCCAGCGAGCCGAACGCGTTCGACGGGGGGGAGCAGCACGGCACGGTGGTGCGCTACGTGCCCCGGCAGGGCCAGGGGAGGACCGTCGTGGCGGACCTCGGCCGCCGCCACGCCAAGGAGATCCTCGTGGAGGACGTCGACGGCGACGGCCGCGACGAGCTCTACGTGGCGGTGGAGGCGCTGACCCAGGGCCAGGGTGCCGACCTCACGATCGAAGAGCCGGTCGAGATCCGCCGCTACGACGCGGACACCGCCCCGGACGCGGGGGTGGTCATCGCCAGGCTCCGGGACCGCCTGTGCCGGTTCCTGACCGCAGGCGACCTCGACGGGGACGGCAACAAGGAGCTCGTCGCCGCCGCCTTCCGGAGCGGCCTGTGGATGCTTCGGCCCGGGCGGGACCCGCGCGGGGAGTGGGCGGTCGACAGCATCGACCGGGACTCGACCGGGTTCGAGCACGCCGCGCTGGCCGCGGACCTCGACGAGGACGGGACGGACGAGCTCTACGTGGCCTCCGACGAGCAGGGGGAGCTGCGGCGCTACGTCTTCCGCGCGGGCGGGCGGCCCCAGCGGACGGTGATCCACGCCCGGGAGCTGCCTGCGTCACGCCTCACGTGGAACCTGATGCCGGCGCCGATCGAGCTCCTGCGGCCCTAGCTGGGGCGCCCCTACCTGGGGCGGCCCTAGCCGGGCTCGCCTCGGCCGGGCTCGAGGGCCGCGCGCAGGTCCGCCACGAACGTGTCCACGTCCTCCGCCGTCGTGTCGAAGCTGGTCATCCAGCGCACCACGGGCGTGGACGGATCCGCCTCCCACTCGTAGAAGCCCCACTTCTCCTGGAGCCCGGGGAGGACCCGCCGGGGAAGCCGCGCGAAGACGGCGTTGGTCTGGACCGGGTGCACGACCTCCACCCCGGGCAGGGGGCCTAGGGCCCCCGCCAGGAGCGACGCGAGCCGGTTGGCGTGGCGGGCCACGCGGCGCCAGAGGCCGTCGCCGACGAGCACCTCCATCTGGACCGCGACGAACCGCATCTTCGAGGCGAGCTGCATCGCCTGCTTGCGGAAGTACCCGGACCGCTCGGCGAGCTCCGGCCGGAGGAACAGCACCGCCTCCGCGCCGAGGAGCCCCGCCTTAGTCCCCCCGAGGCTCAGCACGTCGACCCCGACGTCGGTCGTGGTCGCGCGGAGCTCCACGTCGAGGCAGGCCGCGGCGTGGTAGAGGCGAGCGCCGTCCATGTGGAACAGGAGATCGTGCCGACGGCAGAGCTCGGCGAGGGCCCGCAGCTCGCCGGGCGTGTAGACGGTCCCGACCTCCGTCGGCTGGCTGATCGAGAGGACCCGGGGCTGCACGTGGTGAACGACGCCGCGCCCCCGGATCCGCGCTTCCACCGCCTGCGGGCGGATCTTGCCGTGCGCCGCGGGGACCGGGATCAGCTTGGCGCCGAGGAAGCGCTCCGGCGCCCCGCACTCGTCCACGTAGATGTGCGCGGCCTCCGCGCACAGCACCGCCTGGTACGAATCGCAGATCGTCCGCAGCCCGATCACGTTCGCCCCGGTCCCCCCCCAGCAGAACAGGACCTCGGGCTCCCCGAAGGCCGCTGCCACCGCCCGCGTGGCCCGAGCCGTGATCGGGTCGTCGCCGTACCCGATCGCGTGCCCGCGGTTGGCCCGGGCGAGGGCCTCCATCACCTCCGGCAGGACCCCCGCCGCGTTGTCGCTGGCGAAGAGCCGTCGTCCCGTCTCCATCTCCATCACCGATCGAGCTCCTTCCGGTCCGACCCGCTCCGCCCGTCGCGACGCCCCGGCGCGGGGCGCGGGGGAGCATAGTGCGGTCATGGCCCACCCCGAACCGCCCCCTCCCCCCCCCGCCGACGCGGACGGCGTGCCCACCATCGTGATCCAGGACTGGTGCGACCTGCAGTCCGTCCTCTTCCAGGACGCCTGGATGCCCGACATCGAACGCTACCGGTCCCGCATGGCCTTCCGGGGGCTGAGCGATGCCCGCTACGGCCTCGAGACGACGCTGATCCGCCTCGGCGGCCCCTTCACCGTGCTCGAGCGCCATCTCCTGCGGAACTTCAAGAAGTACGCCCACCGACGCGTCACGGAGGGCGACTCGGTGTGGCACTGGCTCAGCCTCGCCCAGCATCACGGCCTCCCGACCCGGCTCCTCGACTGGACGTACTCACCGCTGGTGGCCGCCCACTTCGCCACCGCGAACATCGAGCGCTACGACGTCGACGGCGCGATCTGGGCCGTCAACTACATCGACGTCCACGCGCTCCTGCCGCCGAAGCTGCGCTCGGTCCTCGACCTCGAGGGCGCCAACGTCTTCACCGTGGAGATGCTCTCGGAGACGGTCCGGTCCCTCGCGGAGCTCGCCGGCCTCGCGGAGCAGCCGATCGCCCTCTTCGTGGAGCCACCGTCCCTCGACGACCGCATCGTTCACCAGCACGCGCTCTTCACCGTGATGAGCGACCCGACGGCGCGCCTCAACCGGTGGCTCGTCGAGCAGCCGTCGGTGAGCTGGCGCAAGATCGTGATCCCCGCCGACCGGAAGTGGGAGATCCGGGACAAGCTGGACCAGTCGAACCTCACCGAGCGGGTCCTGTTCCCGGGCCTCGACGGCCTGAGCAGCTGGCTCCGGCGTCACTACAGCCCGAAGGACCCGCCGGACGGGCTCCCGTGGTAGGCGCCGCGCCGGGCGCCCGCTTCGGCTGGGCTCACTTGAGGTAGGCGACGGTGATCCGCTCACCGCCCTCCTCGAGGGTGCCGGCGCGGACGCGCCTCACGTACTGCCGGACGGTCCCCAGGTGCCTCCGCACCGCGTCCCGCAGGGCGCCCGTCCCGATCCCGTGGACGATGTAGGCGAGGGGCTCGCTGTCGCTGTAGAGCCGGTCGAGGAAGCCCTCGGTCAGGGGCAGCGCGTCGTCGACCCGCATGCCGCGGATGTCGAGGGTGTTGCGCTCGCCCGGAGGCGGCTCGGGCTCGGTGGTCGGGACCTCGGCTCGAGGTCTGGGCGCTGGCGCCGACGGGTCCTCGACGAGGCGCACCTCGTCCACGCTGACCCAGAGCTTGACCGGGCCGGCGCCGACACGGAGGCGCCCGCGCTCGGGTCCCTCGAGGATGTCCACCACGGTGCGGAGGCGGGGGAGCCACACCTTCTGCCCTGCCCGCAGCGCCTCGGGCCGGGGCGGGGTCCCCCGCGCGTCCCTCGGCGCGGGCGGCGCCGTGGCCACGGCCTTCACCTCCGGGTCGCCGAGGGTCCCCGCCGCCCGGTCGAGCTTCTCGCGGATGGCCTGGAGCGCCGCCTCGTCGTGCTTCGCCTTCTTGCGGAGAGCCTTGCGCGCGTCCCGGAGCTCGGCGCGCGCCTCGCGCAGGCGCGTCATCAGGCGGTTCGCCTCCTCCGAGAGCTGCTTCTTGTCCCGGGCCGCGAGCTCGGCGAGCTCCGCCCGAGCCTCGGCGCGCAGCCGCTCGGCTTCGCGGCGGACCTCGGCGGCCGCCCGCTGCTCGTCGTCGACGGAGGCGAAGCGCGCCTCGAGGCGCGCGACCAGCGCCTCGAACGTGCGGCTCTGCTCCGGCAGGACCTCCCGGGCCCGGGCCAGCACCGCCTCCGGCATCCCGAAGCGCGCGGCCACGGCGAGAGCGCTCGACGTCCCGGGGACGTCGAGGCGGACGCGAAACGTCGGGGCCATCCGCGCGACGTCGAAGCCCACCGCGGCGTTGCGCAGCGCGGGGTGCTGCGTGGCCAGGGCCTTCAGCGCCTCGTAGTGGGTGGTGACCGCGACGGCGGCGCCCGCGTCGGTGAACGCCTCGAGGAGCGCGCAGGCGAGCGCGCCGCCCTCGCCCGGGTCGGTCCCCGTCGCGATCTCGTCGATCAGGATCAGGGCCCGCGGCCCCGCCTCCCGGAGGACCCGCACGAGGTTCGTGACGTGCGCGCTGAACGTGGAGAGGTTCTTCTCGAGGGACTGCTCGTCCCCGACGTCGGTGAGGACCGGGCCGAAGAAGCCGGCCCGGCTCCCCTCCGCGGCAGGCAGGGGCAGCCCCGCCCGGAGCATCAGCGCGCTCAGGCCGAGGAGCTTGAGGGCGACCGTCTTGCCGCCCGCGTTCGGGCCGCTGATCACCATGCCCTGGCCAGCGGCCAGGCTCAGGTCGTTCGGCACGACCTCGACCCCGTCGAGCGCGAGCACCGGGTGGCGAGCGTCGACGAGGTGCAGCGCCGGCTCGTCGTCCAGCTCGATCACGGTCCCGCCGAGGTCCTGGCCGAGGCGCGCCCAGGCCTGGCGCAGGTCGGCGCGGTCCACCGCCCGGACCGCCGCTTCGATCTCCGCCAGGCGCTCCGCGACCCGGGCGCTCAGGATGCCGAGGAGGCGGGCCTCCTCCCGCTCGAGCTCCCCCTGGGCCATCTTGAGGCGGTTGCCCTGGGTGATGATCGCGCGGGGCTCCACGAACACGGTCGCCCCGCTGCTGCTCGTGCCGTGCACGAGGCCCGGGATCTTCTCGTGGGCGTCGGTCCGGACCGGCAGGACGTAGCGGCCCTCGCGCACGGTGTGGAACCGGTCCTGGATGATGTCCTCGTGCTTGAGGAGCATCTGCTCGAGCTTCGCCACGATCCGGGCGCGCAGGTTCGCGACCTCGGTGCGGAGGCGACCGAGCTCCGGGCTCGCGGTGTCGGCGAGGCGGCCGTCCGGCTCGACCGCCCGGACCAGCTCGTCCTGGACGTCGTCGAGGGTCGGGTCGATCGCGCATGCCGTGTGGAGCGCGGGGGCGTCGTCGCGGTGGCGGGACAGGTAGCGCCGCAGCACGCGCGCCGCGCCGAGCGTCTGGGCGATGTCGCGGAGGTCGGGTCCGGTCAGGGCGCCTCGACGCCGGAGCCGGTCGAGGCTCCCCCGGATCTCCCGCGCGCCGTCGATCGGGAGGGGATCCCCGTCGGCGGCGAGGCGGTGCGCCTCCCCGGTCTCGCGGAGGTTGGCGCGGGCCTCCGCGGGGCTCTCGGCGAGGGGCAGGTCGTCGCGGCGCTCCCCGAGGGGGCCTCGGCAGCGCGCCGCCACCGCCTCCACGAGGCGCGGCCACTCCAGATCGGCCAGGGCCTTCGACAGGCTCCCGGCTGGCCATTCCTCCGTCCGATCCGCCGGCGTATCCACGGTGTCGTCGATCGGTCCCGTCCTTAGCAGGGCATCGCGTGGCGGGGCCAGCTCAATCGGGCGGGGCGTCGGGCTCACCGCGCGACGACGAGCCGATCGCGCGGGCCTGACCCTTCGGCTCCCGGTCCCGCTGGGCGCGGGCCACGGCGTACAGGATCCCCGTGCACACCGCGACCAGCGCGACGATCGAGCCGCAGCCGACCATCGCCCAGATGTAGCCGATCGCGCCGCCGCCCACGCCGGGACTGTGGCACGGGCGGGCCGCCGCGGCATCGCGGCGGGGCCGGGCGCCCGTCCTTGCGTCGCCCGGGGCCCGGTGATAGCTCGCGGGCGGCCGATGCACGAGTTCGGGCGTAGCGTTCCCCTCTGGGCCGTCCTCCCCTTCGCGGCGATGCTCCTCGGGATCGCGATCCTCCCGCTGGTGGCGACCCACTGGTGGGAGAGCAACCGCAATCGGGCGATCTTCGTCGCCGCGGTCTCCGCGCCGATGGTGGCCTACCTCCTGGTCGTCTTCCCGGAGGGGCTGCTCCACAGCGGCGAGGAGTACCTGTCCTTCATCGCGCTCCTCGGCGCGCTCTACATCGTCGCGGGCGGGATCCACCTGAGCGGGGACCTGCGCGCCACGCCGACCACCAACACGGGCATCCTGGCGCTCGGGGCGGTGCTCGCGAACCTGATCGGGACGACCGGGGCGAGCATGCTGCTGATCCGGACGCTGCTCAGCACGAACAAGCAGCGCCGCCGGACCGAGCATCTGCCCTTCTTCTTCATCCTGATCGTGTCGAACTGCGGCGGGCTCCTGACGCCGATGGGCGACCCGCCGCTCTTCCTCGGCTACCTGCGCGGCGTGCCCTTCGTCTGGACCCTCGGCCTCTGGCCGTACTGGCTGCTCGCGTGCGGCTACCTGCTGGCCGTCTTCTACGTGATCGACGCGCGCGCCTACCGCCAGGAGGAGCGGACGGACATCGACCGGGACCAGACGGAGCACAGCCCCCTCCGGCTGACGGGCTGGATCCACGTCCCGCTCCTGGCCGGCGTGATCAGCGCGATCTTTCTGGAGACGCCCTACCGGGAGCTCGCCATGGGCGCGATCGCGGTCGCCAGCGTGCTGCTGGGCCCGCGCCAGGCGCGCGAGGACAACGGCTTCACCTACGGGCCCATCCTGGAGGTCGCGATCCTGTTCGTCGGGGTCTTCATCACGATGGTCCCGGCCCTCGCGCTCCTCGAGGCCCGCGGCGACGAGCTGGGCCTCCGCGAGCCGTGGCAGTTCTTCCTGGTGACCGGCAGCCTCAGCTCGATGCTCGACAACGCGCCGACCTACCTGACGTTCCTCGCGACGGCGATCGGGCTGCACATCGAGGACCCGGGGACCATCACGTGGATCGATCTGCACGACGGGCGCGTACCCGAGGTGTTCCTCACGGCGATCAGCACGGGCGCAGTGTTCATGGGCGCGAACACCTACATCGGAAACGGACCCAACTTCATGGTGAAGGCCATCGCGGAGGAGAACAGCTACCGCATGCCGAGCTTCTTCACCTTCATGGTCCGGGCGGCGCTGACGCTGGCCCCCGTCTACCTCGTGATGTGCGTCGTCCTCGCCTGGCTGTGGTGAGGGGTCGCGGGGGCTCGGGCCACCCCCTCAGTCGTTGCGGAACATCTCCGGGATCTTGAGGTCGCCCACCGGCTCCGGGGGCGGCCGGCGGGGCGGCTCCTCCACCTGCTCGCGCTCCGGCGGGCGGGTGGGCGGCGCGCGGGGGCGGAGGCGCATCGGGAGCTGCACGGCGGTGTTCGCCTCCGGCGTCAGCTCCATCGTGCCCTCCCGGCGGCCGAGCCTCGCGCTGATGGCGATCGGCTGACCCACCTCGCTCTCGAAGTCGCACGGCGTCCGCTCGCAGACCCGGCCGCGGCCTTCGACCTCGACCCGGGCGCCGGCGGGGCGAGTGGTCACGGAGATGGTCACGCGCGCGGGCCCGAGGTCGGGCGCCGCCGGCGTCGGGTCGACCGCCGGGCCGGCGGCCGCCACCACGGGCGGCTCCGGCGCCTCCTCGGGGCTGTCGGCCGCCTCGTCGGCGCCCTCCTCTGCGTCCGCGGCGAGCTCCGGCGGGTCGTCGGTCCCCGAGGGCCGGTTGCCGGACGCGAAGCCACCGATGAAGGCCGCGGCCCCACCGATGGCGAGGACCGCGACGGCGGCGACGGCCAGCCCCACGCCGAGGCGGTTCTTCGGCGGCTCCGGCGCGACCGGGAGCTCCGCGCTCGCCTCCTCCGGGATCATGATCCGGGCGGCGCTCGGCGCCGACGAGCGCACCGGCTCGCCGTAGCCGCTGAAGGTCCCGGTCCCGAGCACCTTGCCGCCGAGGGCGTCCTGGAGGGCCCGGGCCATCTCCTCGCAGTTGGGGAAGCGGTCGGCCGGCTCCTTCGCGAGGCCCCGGTAGATGAAGTGCTCGACCGCATCCGGCACGGCGATCCGCGGGTTCACCTCGTGCAGCGCCGGCGGCTCCTCGAACATGTGCTGGGTCAGGATCCCCATGAAGGTGTCGCCGACGAACGGCACCCGACCCGTCAACATCTCGTAGAGGATGACGGACAGAGCGTAGATGTCGACGCGGTGATCCAGGCTCTTACCCGCGGCCTGCTCGGGGGACATGTACTCCGGCGTCCCGAAGATCATCCCGGTCTTCGTCAACTTCCGGCCCGGAGCGCCGGGCGTCTCGATATCGCTCATCTTGGCGATACCGAAGTCCACGATCTTGACGAAGTCTCGGCGCCCCTCCCGCTCCGTGAGGAAGATGTTCTCGGGCTTCATGTCCCGGTGGACGATGCCCTTGCTGTGGGCGGCGCCGAGCGCTCGGCAGCACTGCAGGAGGATGTCCGCTGCCCGGGACAGGGGCAGCGTCATGTCCCGCTCGAGGACGTTCGCGAGGTCCTCGCCGTGGAGCAGCTCCATGACGAAGTAGCTCGCGCCCGACGGGGTCGTCCCGAAGTCGCTGATGTCGACGATGTGCTCGTTGCCGATGCGGCTGGCGCTCTTCGCCTCCTGCTTGAAGCGCTCGACGACCTCGGGGCGGCTCGAGAAGTCGTCGCGGAGCACCTTCAGCGCGACGCGCTTCTCGATCGCGACGTGCTCGGCCTCGTAGACGAGCCCCATGCCCCCCTCGCCGATCTTCCGGAGGATCGCGTAGCGCTCCTGCAGGACCGTCCCGAGCAAGGGATCGGACGGCACCGACGCGCGAGCCTCCATGCGGGTGGAGTGGCTCTCCAGGCGGGCACCATCATTGGGGCAGAAGATCTCGCCCCCATCGAACTCTGACTTGCAGACCGGGCAGATCTTCATGACCGATGGTCACCGCGCTCCCGGAGGGGGAAGCGCGACTCCTCGAAGGGTAACGGCGTGCGGACGACGCCGACAACCGGGCCCCGAGTACCATTCGGGGACGCCGCGTGACAACGCGCGAGCCGGCTCGACGCTCCCGGGGCGCGATGATAGGCCGGGGCGGTGAGCGCGAGGATCCGCGTGCTGGACGCCGCCCTCGCCGACCAGATCGCGGCGGGGGAGGTGGTCGAGCGGCCCGCGAGCGTCGTCAAGGAGCTCCTCGAGAACGCGCTGGACGCGGGGGCGTCGACGGTGCGGCTGGCGATCGAGGGGGGCGGCGTCACGCGCATTCGGGTCCAGGACGACGGACACGGGATGGGCCCGGAGGATGCGCCGTTGTCGCTTCGGCGGCACGCCACGAGCAAGATCGCCCGGGCCGAGGACCTGTCCGCGATCCGGACCCTCGGCTTCCGTGGCGAGGCCCTCCCCTCGATCGCGTCGGTGAGTCGTTTGCGCCTCAAGACCCGGCGCGAAGATGCGGTGGCGGGGACGGAGGTCACGGTCGAGGGGGGCTCCCCGCCGGTCGTCCGGGACGTCGGCTGCGCGACCGGAACCGTCGTCGAGGTGGCCGACCTCTTCTACAACGTGCCGGCCCGGCGGAAGTTCTTGAAGAGCGTCGCGACGGAGAGCGCCCACGTGAGCGACGTCGTGCGCCGGGCCGGCCTCGCCCACCCCCGGCTACGCGTCGAGCTGACCCGCGACGGCCGCAAGGCGATCGAGCTCCTTCCGGTGACGACGTCCGTGGAGCGGGCGCGCCAGGTCTTCCCCCGCGAGCCGTTCAGCGCCGTGGAGGGGGAGCGGAGCGGCGTGCGGATCGACGCGATCCTCGGGCCGCCGGAGCGCGCGCGGGCCGGGGCCGGGGGGCTGCACCTGTTCGTCAACCAGCGCCCGGTGCGGGACCGCGCTCTCGCCCGGGCGGTGGCCTTCGCCTTCGGCAGCGTCCTCCCGCCGGGCCGCTACCCTGTCGGCGCCGTCTTCGTCGAGCTCGACCCCGACGAGGTCGACGTGAACGTGCATCCCCAGAAGGCCGAGGTCCGCTTCGCCCGTGGCCGCGAGGTGTATGACGCCGTCACCAGGCTCCTCGCCGTGGGCCTCGGGACCTCGGCGTGGGGAGGAGCGCGGTCGGCGCCGCCGCCCCGCCCGGCGCCGCCGGAGCCCTCGGGGCCGGACCCCTGGGGGCGCGCCCCCCCCGAGCCTGCCCCCCGCGCACCCGTCAACGCGGTCCTGCCGCTCGACCCGCCCCTCCCGACCCCGGGGCCGGGCGCCACGTCGGGCCCCGCCGGCGTCGCCGCGCCGCCGCCCGGCCGGGGCTTCTTCTCGTCGCTGCGGGTGCTCGGCCAGGTCCGCCGGATGCTGATCGTGTGCGAAGGTGCGGACGGGCTCCACGTCCTCGACCAGCACGCGGCCGACGAGCGGGTCCGCTACGACGCGCTCCGCCGGCGCTACCGGGACCGGGAGGTGCCCGTGCAGCGGCTGCTGGCCCCGGTCCGAGTGGAGCTCGACGAGGCCGCGGTCGCCCTCCTCGAGGAGCGCGGCGAGGAGCTCCGGGGCCTCGGCATGGAGGTCGAGATGCTCGGCCCGGGGAGCGCGGCGGTCCGCGGGGTGCCGGCCTTGCTGCGGCGGGCCAGCCCGGAGCGGCTGCTGCGCGACGTCCTCGGCGAGCTCGGGCGGCGCGGCGAGCGCGCCTTCGGGGACGCGCTCGACATGGCGCTCGCGACGATGGCGTGCCACGGGGCGATCCGCGCGGGCGACGACCTGAGCCCCGAGGAGTGCCGCGCGCTGCTCGCGAGCCTCGATCGGGTGGAGGACTTCGGCGGCCACTGCCCACACGGCCGCCCGGTGGTCTACAGCGTGAGCTTCGAGCAGCTCGAGCGCCGCCTGGGCCGGTGAGCGTGGGCCCCGACCGGCGCCCGCCCCTCCTCGTGGTCGGCGGCGTGACCGGGGCCGGGAAGACCGCGAGCGGCCTCACCCTCGCCCGGCGCCTCGGCGGCGAGCTGATCGGCGCCGACAGTGTCCAGGTCGTGCGCGGCTTCGACATCGGCTCCGCGAAGCCGACCGCCGCCGAGCTCGGGCCGACGCCCCACCACCTGATCGACGTCGTCGACCCGGACGAGGCGATCGATGCCGCGCGCTATGCGCGCCTGGCCGACCGGGCGATCCGGGAGGTGCGTGCCCGCGGCCGGCTACCGATCGTGGTGGGCGGCACCGGCCTCTGGCTCCGGGCCCTGCTGCGCGGGCTGGTGGACCTGCCGCCGCCAGACCCCGCGATCCGGGCCCGCCTCGAGGGGGAGGCGGCCCGGGGCGGGGACGCTCGCCTCCACGCGCGGCTCGCGCGCGAAGACCCGGAGGCCGCGCGCCGGATCCATCCCCGGGACCGCCTCCGCATCGTGCGGGCTCTCGAGGTCCGCGAGCAGACCGGCGAGCCCCTCGGCGAGCTCTGGGCACGCCACGCGCGGGGCGGGCCTCGCTACGACCACCTCCTCGTGGTCCTCGACCGGCCGCGGCCGGAGCTCTACGCGGGGCTGCGAGCCCGCATCGCGGCGATGCTCGCGGCGGGCTGGGTCGAGGAGGTGCGCGGGCTCCTGGCGCGGTGGGGCCCGTCCGTCCGCGCGATGGGGAGCGTCGGCTACCGGCAGGTCGCCGACCACGTGCGCCGCGGGGTCCCGCTGGACGAGACCGAGCGCCTCGCCTACCGCGCCACCCGGACCTACTCGCGCCGCCAGCGTACCTGGTTTCGGGGCGAGGAGGGGCCCTCCTGGTCGACGGACGCGGCCACCCTGCGCTCGGCCGACGGGATGGCACGCATCGAAGCCTGGTGGACGGAGCGCTCGGGCTCCACCTCGGGCGAGGAGGCCTAGGCCCGTCCCCGATCGCGGTCGTCCCGGCCCGGGGTCACCCGGGTTGACACGGGCGCCCGTCGCGGTGCCATACTCTCCGGAACGTTACGAGGATTTCACCGTGTCTGAGGCACCGGCGATCCAGCGGCCGGTCAGCATCCACGAGCCGCGGATGCCCCGCCGGTTCGGGAAGTACACGCTGCTCCGGCGCTTCGCGGTCGGGGGCATGGCGGAGCTCTACCTCGCGCTCCAGCGGTCCGTCGCGGGCTTCGAGAAGCTCATCGTCGTCAAGCGTGTCCTGCCGCATCTCGCTCAGGACCGCTCCTTCATCGAGATGCTGCTGAGCGAGGCGCGCATCGCGGCCACTCTCAACCACCCGAACGTCGCCCACATCTACGACGTCGGGGAGGTCGAGGGCGAGTTCTACATCGCGATGGAGCACATCCACGGCGAGGACCTGCGTGCGATCATCCGCCAGATGAAGAGGCACCAGGTGCGTGCCTTCCCGCTCGAGCACGCCCTCGCGATCGGCGTGGGCTGCTGCGCGGGCCTCGCCTACGCCCACGAGAAGCGGGACCTCGACGGAGAGCCGATGGGCATCGTCCACCGCGACGTGAGCCCCCACAACGTCCTGGTGACCTTCGACGGCGACGTGAAGCTCGTCGACTTCGGCATCGCCAAGGCCCAGGGGCACCACGCCCCGGGCGAGGAGCAGGGGCAGCTCAAGGGCAAGGTGCCCTACATGAGCCCGGAGCAGGCTACCGGCCTCGAGCTCGACCACCGGAGCGATGTCTTCAGCCTGGGGATCATCCTCTTCGAGCTCTGCACCGGACGGCGGCTCTTCCGGGCGGCCACGGAGGTGGAGACGCTGCGGCGCATCGCGGAGGGCGACTACCCGCGCCCGCGCCAGCTCAACCGCAACCTCCACCTGCGCCTGGAGGGCATCCTCCTGCGGGCGCTGGCGGCGGACCGGGACCATCGCTATCAGAGCGCCCGCCAGATGCTGGCCGACCTGGAGGACTTCATCCGGGACGAGCAGCTCAAGGTGAGCAGCCTCCGCTTGGGCGCGTGGATGCGGCAGCTCTTCGCCGAGACCCTCGATGCGCAGAAGCGGATGCTGCAGGAGGGCCGCCAGATGGCGGAGGTCCTCGCCGAGCAGGCAGCCACCGAGGCCGCGGAGGCGCGCGACAGCATCACCGAGACCGGCATCGACGCGTCGCGGGTGCGGCCCCGGCGGAGCGGTCCACGCTGGGGCCTGTGGGGCGCCGCCGCTGTCGCGGTGCTGGGCGTCGGCGCCCTCGGGCTGGTCCTGGGCCTCGCCCCGGCGCAGCGCTCGGTCGCGGACGCTCCGCCCGCCGCCCGCCCGGCGACGCTGGCCGCGGCGGCCGCGCCGGCCCGCCCGGAGCCGCGGGCGATGGCCCTGCTCTCCGTCAGCTCGGACCCCGCGGGCGCCCACGTCATCGTCGACGGTCACGACACGGGGCAGACCACCCCCGCCACCGTCACCGATCTGCACCCCGACGCCCCGCACCGGGTCACGCTGCCGCTGGCTGGCTACACGACGGCGCACCGCGAGGTCGAGGCGGAGCCCGGCGAGGTGGTCGAGCTGACCGTCGGCCTGGTGGAGGCTCCCCTTGGTCCGGGCGAGGCGATGCTCGAGGTCCTCACCGATCCTCCGGATGCCCGGGCCAACATCGAGGGGACCTGGCACGAGGGAGGCTCGCCCTACCGCGTCCGCCTGCCGGCGCGGGCCGTCGGCATCGTCGTGACCCAGGACGGGTACCGGACCGCGACGCGGCGCGTCCCCCTCCGCACCGGCGAGGTCCACCGGGTGACCATCGACCTGGCGCGGGCGGTGCCGTCGGCGGAGGGCGGACCTCGCGCGACCGACGCGCGGACGCCGGGGCGGCTGACCTTCGCCTCCACGCCGTGGTGCGAGGTCCGGATCGATGGGCGGGCCGTCGGCACCACGCCGGTGGTCAACCACGAGCTCCCGCCCGGTCCCCACACGGTGGTGTGCGCCAACCCCGAGGCGGGGAGCCGAACCCTCACCATCACGGTTCCCGCCGGCGAGACCGTTCGCCGCCGCATCGAGCTGCCGTAGAGTGCTCCGGGCGGCGTCGGGTCGAGCCGACCCGCGCCAGGCTGCCCCCGTGAGCTCCGCCCCGCACACGCCTCGGCCGACCGGTCGCCGGTGGCTCGGAACCGCGCTGCGGATCGGCGGCACGGCCGCGGCCTTCGCGTGGATCGGCTGGACCACGGACCTGCGGGAGGTGGTGCCGGCGATGGGCCGGGTGTCGGCCGCGGCGTTCGTGGCCGCGATGGCCGTCACCCTCCTCAACCTCGGGGTCGGGGCGGTGCGCTGGCGCGCGCTCCTGGCCGCCTACGGCGCGCCCCACCGGCCGCCGCTCGGGCGGCTGTTCCACGTGTACGTGGTCGGCTTCTTCTACAACAACTACCTGCCTGGCGGGGTCGGGGGCGACGTCGTCCGTGGTGTGGTCACGCGCGAGTCCTTCGGCGAGGGCGGCGTGACCGCGAGCATGACGGTGGTCCTGGTCGAGCGGGTCCTCGGGCTGGCGGGGCTCCTGCTGCTGGTCGCGGGGACCAGCGCGGTCCGGCCGCTGCCGGTCGCCACCGCTCCGGGGGTCGCGCCCCTCGCGCTCCCGAGCGTGGGGGTGCTGAGCGCGCTGGGCCTGGCGCTGGCCCTCGGGGCCGTGGCCGCGGTCGCCCTCGGGGCCCGGCTGGCGGACCGCCTGCCTGGAGCGCTCGGTGGGCTGGGGCGCCGCCTCCCCGTGCTTCGGCGCCCGGGGCCCTTCCTCTTCGCCGTCGCGCTCTCCCTCCTGACGCATACGCTGGTCGCGGTCACGGGGTGGTTGATGCTGCGCGTGTTCGCGCCGACGGTCGCCCTCGCGGACGCCCTGGTGGTCGTGCCCCTCGCGATGGCGATGACCTACATCCCGCTCGGCATTGGCGGGCTCGGGTGGCGGGAGAAGGCCTTCGAGGTGCTCTGCGCGACGTTCCTCGGGATGGCGCGGCCCGACGCGGTCGCGGCGAGCCTCCTGGTCTGGATCACGCAGATGGCCGTGGCGGGGCGCGGCGGCCTGCTCCAGCTCGTGGTGCCCGCGGGCCGCCCCGCGCCGGAGCGGCCCGCGCCGTGAGCGTGGGCCTCGGGCTGCGCGACCCGCGCCGGGCGTGGGTCGCCGCCGCCGTCCCGGCGGTCGTCTACGGGCTAACGATGGCGCGGGACCTCACGGTCTACGACAGCCCGGAGCTCGCGCTGGTCGCCCACCAGCTCGGCCTGGGGCACCCGATCGGGCAGCCGCTCCATACGCTGCTCGGCGCGGTCTTCGCGCGCCTGCCGGGGGTGGACCCCTGGATCGGGGTGGGCCTCCTCAGCGCGCTGGCCGGTGCGCTGTGCGTGCTCCCGGCCGCGGCGGTCCTCGAGCGGCTGGAGGGGCCGCGCCCCGAGGGCCCTGCCCGCTGGCTGCCGGCGGTCGTGCTCTCGCTCACGGCCCTCCACCCCCTGGTGGCGGACCCGGCGACGCGGGTCGAGGTGTACAGCCTCGCGAACCTCGCGGCGCTCAGCGCCCTCGCCTTCGCGCTCGGGCCGGGGCGGGATCGGGCGGCCGCCTTCCGGAGCGGGCTGGCCCTCGGTCTCGCGGGGACCGCCAACGCCGTGGTGGCGGCGGCCTTCGGGCTCGCGCTGGTGCCCGTGGCCGCGGTGCGGGCGCGCCGGTCCGGCGAGCCGGCGCGGGTGCTGGGTGGGGCGGCCGCGGGCCTCGCCCTCGGGCTCCTCCCCTACCTCTACGTGCCGCTGGTCGCCCACCGGACCGGTGTGCTCGTGTGGGGGGCGCCCACCGATCCCGAGGCGCTCTGGGCCTACCTGCGGGGTGCGGACTACGCCCACAACCAGACGCTCGGCCTGTCGGGCTGGGTCGACCACGGGTTCGCCCTGACCGCCTGGATGGCACGGCGGGGGTTCCTGCCGGTGGTGCTCGGCGGCCTGGCCGGGTTCGGGCTGCGCGGCTCGGGCGGTCTCCGGGCCGTGCTCCCGATCGCGCTGCTCGGCACCGGGGCCTTCGTGGCCTTCAACGTGGTGTTCCACCCGGACGTCCCGGACTACGCCGGCTACCTCGCGGGCCCCTACCTGCTGGCCGGGGCGGGCCTCGGCGCGCTCCTCGGGCGCGGCCTCCAGGCCGCTGGCCCGCTACGGACCGGCGCCTGGGTCGGCGTGGCCCTCGCGGTGCTCCCGCTGGCCCTGCCGCCCTGGGCCTGGGCGCGACCCCGAGCGCGCCCGTCCATCGCGCGGGCGCTGGTGGAGCGTGCGTTCGCGGAGGCGCCGGCGAGCGCGGTGCTGGTCGTCGAAGCCGACCACTGGGTCGCGCCGCTGCTCTACGCGCAGCACGTGGAGGGGGCGCGGCCGGACGTCGTGATCCTGCCGTACGGGCTGGCCTCGTCGCGCTGGTACTGGGAGCTCCTGTTCGCGAGGCACGACCTGACTCCGGTGCCCCTGGTCGGGCCGGGGGGGCGGGCGGGGCGGGTCCGGCGCCTGGTCGCGGCGGAGCCGAGGCCGCTGCTCGTGGGCACGCCCTCGTTGGCCGATCGGTTGGGCGTCCCGGTCTGCGGGGTGGGGGCGCTGCTGTGGGTGGCCCCGGCGTGCGAGGGCGCCGTGGACCCGACGGCCAGCAGCCGCGCCTTCGCCCGGTCCACCCCCGGCTTCGGCGAGGGTATCGAGGTCGCGACCCGCGTCGGCTTCGCCCGGGGGCTGGCGCTGGCCCGGCACGGCCGGGGGGGCGCGGCCGTAGGGGCGGGGGCGGGGGGGCACGCCCCCGCCGGAGCGCAGCCGGGGGGGCCGGCCGAGCCCGCGCCCGCCCGGGCCGGGGGCGCCGGGGGCTGCGGCGGCGCCGCCGTCTCCGCTTTGGCGCGGTCGTGGCCCGCCGCCCCCGCCCCGATGCCCGCGCCCCCCCGGCCTTGGCGGGCCAGCGCCA